>CALHLE010000013.1 GCA_938034415.1 uncultured Anaerolineae bacterium | reverse complement strand
CTTTACCACGCAGCGCGGGGTGTAGAACTCGCCGCCCTTCTTACCCTCCGCGCTCGCAAACTGCGAAAGGAAATACTCGTACACGCGGCCGAGCACGTCCTTGGCGCGGGACGCCTCGTCGCCGACCTGGATGTTGCTGATGAGATCGATCAACTGGCCGAGGCGCTGCTTGTCGAGCGCCGGGCGGGCGTAGTCCTTCGGCAGCACGCCCTTGAGCGCCGGGTTGTCGCGCTCGATGGCGGCCATCGCGTCGTCGATGAGCTGACCGATGGCGGGCTGGCGGGCCTGCGCCCTGAGGTACGACCAGCGCGCCTCGGGGGGCACCCAGAAGATGTTCTGGGCGCGGTACTCGTCGGGGTCTTCGGGGTCGGCGCCCTGGGCGCGCTCGGCTTCGAGCCTGGCGTGCTGCTCCTCGAAGGCGTCCGAGATGTACTTGAGGAAGATGAGGCCCAGCACGACATGCTTGTACTCGGCGGCGTCCATAGAGCCGCGCAGGGCGTCGGCCATCCGCCACAGCTCGGCCTCGTAGCCGACCGTAGCACCGTTGGTGGTGGGAGCGTCCTTCTTTCGCCTTGCCATCTTTTACTTCATGCAATCATGACCGAATATGCCCCACTCTAGGTTGTTTGCCTCGACCGTCAGCGTCGTAGGTGTGCTGCGCGTCCAAGATGGTGAGGCCCTCGAGATCGCGCCGCGTTTGCGGAACTGTTCCGATTGCGTGCCGACTAAGCCTGCCACTCACATGTCGGGCCCGTTCGCGCGCACGGTCTCCACCCGCATCGGCTCGTTGAAGAGCGAGCCGGTGAGAATCTGGCCTTCGCGTAGCAACTGTTTCTCGCTCATGTTGGCAATCTCTCCTGTGGACCTGCGGCGAGTTTATCACCGGCAATGAATCGCCGGCGATGAGCCGGCTGCTCCAGCCGTGGGCGCGCTTGTAGGACGCCACCGCCCGGCGCAGCGGCTCTGCGCGCTCGGCCTCGCCAGCCCAGACCAGTTCAGGGCGCTTCTTCTTCTCGCCCGCGTCGGGGTCGGTTTCGGGCGTCACCAGGCCGGCGGGCGGGCTATGACGCGCGTCTTGTCGCGGTGCACGCAGGATTCCAATCGGGCGTCGGGCGTCTCTTTGCCGGCGTGTCGTGGGGTCTCTCACGTCTCGCTACCGCTTTTCTCGTCTGGGGCGATAATCCTACGGTGCGCTGCGAGGAATCCGCACAATCACGCTCAGGAGTCACCGATGCCCATCTTTCAACCCGATGATCTCTTCGTCTCGCCACTTGGGGATGACAAATGGTCTGGCCGGCTGCCCGACCCCAACGCCGAAGGCACCGATGGGCCGCTGGCCTCGCTCGCCCGCGCGCGCGACCTGCTGCGCCAACGCAAACAGCAAGGCCGATGGCGCGGCCCGGCGACGGTCTGGATTCGCGGGGGACGCTACGAACTGGCCGCGCCGCTCGTCTTCACGCCGGACGACTCCGCGCCGGTGACGTACGCCGCCTATCCGGGCGAACAGCCCGTTCTCAGCGGCGGGCGGCGGATTACCGGCTGGCGCGTTGCGCCTCACCCCATCTACCCCACGCTGGGCGAAGTCTGGATGGCCGAACTGCCCGACGTCGCCGCCGGCAAGTGGGTCTTCCGGCAGCTCTTCGTCAACGGCGAACGCCGCCACCGCCCGCGCCTGCCCAAGATCGCGCCGGGTAGCGACGGGCGCGACGACTTCTATCGCATCGCGCACGCAGCGAACATCCGCCTCGAAAACGCCTCGATAGCCGATCTATTCGACGGCAGCGAGCGGTTCACCGCGGCGCCCGGCCAGTTCGACGCCTGGCGCAACCTGGACGACGTCGAAGTGGTGTTGCTGCACTACTGGGTCGAGGAGCGCATGTCCGTCGCGTCCTACGACCCGGAGGCGCGCGAGGTGGTCTTCACGCGTCGCACCGTGTTCGCCCTGCGCGACGACTTCACGCCGCGCTATGCGCGCTACTACGTGGACAACGTCTTCGAGGCGTTGACCGAGCCGGGTGAGTGGTATCTGGACCGCACGACGGGCCGGCTGTACTACGTGCCGCTGCCCGGCGAGCGCATCGAAGCTATCGAGGCCTACGCGCCGGCGGTGGAGCAATTGCTGAGGCTGGACGGCGACCCCGACCACAGCCGCTACGTCGAGTTCTTGTGCTTCCGGGGGATCGTCTTTGAGCATGCGGACTGGCGCGCGTTCGACCTCTCGCCGCAAGCGGCCTGCCATCTGCCCGGCGCGCTTGCGCTGACCGGCGCGCGCTATTGCGCCATTGAAGATTGCGTCGTGCGGCGCGTCGGCTACTACGGCATCGAGCTGGGCGACGGCTGCCGGGGCATTCGCATCGTCGGCAACGACATCGGCGACCTGGGCGGCGGCGGGGTCAAGCTCGGCGGCGCCGACGCTTGCGGCCCGCCCTGCCGCCGCAACGGCGACCACTGCATCACCGACAACCACATCCACGACGGCGGCAAGGTGTTTCACAGCGCCGTGGGCATCCTGGCCCGGCACACCTTCGGCAACCGCATCGCGCACAACCACATCCACGACTTCTACTACAGCGGCATCTCGTGCGGCTGGGTGTGGGGCTATGCGGAGAGCGTCAGCCGCGACAACCGCCTGGAAAAGAACCACATCCACGACCTGGGCAAGGGCTGGCTGAGCGACATGGGCGGCATCTACACGCTCGGCGTGCAGCCCGGCACAGTCATCCGCGGCAACCTGATCCACGACGTGGAGAAGGCCAACTACGGCGGCTGGGCGATCTACCTGGACGAGGGCAGCGCGCACATCCTGGTGGAGGACAACGTGTGCTATAACACCAGCAGCCAGCCGCACCACACGCACTACGGCCGCGAGAACATCCTGCGCAACAACATCTGGGCGTTCGGGCGCGAGGGGATGGTCGCGCTCAGCCGGGCGGAGGAGCATGTGTCATACACGTTTGAGCGCAACATCCTCCTCGCCCATGGCCAGCCGATCTTCATCGGCGGCTATGCCAACGACTTCTCGAAGCGCAGCGTCATCAGCGACCTCAACCTGTTCTGGGACGCGGCCGGCGGCGAGCCGACGTTGATGGCCACGCAGCGCGACGGACGCATCCACGCCGCGCCGGCGTTCGGCCTGGCGCAATGGCAGGCCGCCACCGGCAACGACCGCAACTCCATCATCGCCGATCCGGGGTTCACCGATCCGGCCCGCTTCGACTTCACGCTGTCGCCCGATTCGCCGGCGTGGCGGCTGGGCTTCCGGCCGATTGACCTCTCCGACGTCGGCCCACGACCGCCCGACCGCCGTGATTGAACTCGGCCGGCGACCATGCCGCATGATCAAGATCGCCGAATACCTTCCCCCGAACCCTTCGCCGTTGTGGAAGCTGGCCAAGCAGGCCGGCGTGGACTACGCTGTGGGCGGGTTGCCCCTGCCGAGCGACTGCGGCCCGGGCGAAACGCCCTACGACTTCATGCCCTTGCTGCGCATGAAGAAGCGCTACGAAGACGGCGGCTTCAAGCTGGCCGTGATCGAAGCGCGCCCGCCGATGGACAAGATCATGCGCGGCCTGCCGGGCAAGGATCAGGAGATCGAATGGTGCATCACGCTGATCGAGAACATGGGCCGCCTGGAGATCCCGGTGTGGTGCTACGCCTGGATGGCCGTGATGAACTGGACGCGCACCCGCACCAGCGCGCCATCGCGAGGCGGCTCGCTGGTGACCGCGTTTGACCTGAGCGACTTTGAGAAAGGGCCGCCGCTGCCCGAAGTAAAGGAGGAGGACTTGTGGAAGAATCTCGAAGCCTTCCTCAAGATCATGCTGCCGGTGGCCGAAAAGGCCGGCGTCAAGCTCAGCGCCCACCCCGACGACCCGCCGCTCTCCCCGCTGCGCGGCGTGGGGCGCATCCTCACCAGCGTGGAAAACTTCCAGCGCCTTGTGAACCTGGTGCCCAGCGATTACAACACCATCACCTTGTGCCAGGGCAACTTCACCCTGATGACCGACGACCTGCCGGGGGTGATCCGCCATTTCGGGCGGCAAGGCAAGATCAGCTTCGTGCACTTTCGCGATGTGAAGGGCGACGTGCGCCATTTCGAGGAAGCCTGGCACGACGACGGCAAGACCGACATGCTGGCTTGTATGGAAGCCTACCGCGACATCGGCTTCGAGGGCGTGCTGCGCCCCGACCATGTGCCCACCGTCGAGGGCGATAGCAACGAGCACGCCGGCTACTCGTCGTTCGGCCGGCTCTACGCCATCGGCTATATTCGAGGGCTGCGCGAGGCCGTGTACCGCCAAAAGCGCGAGGCGTGAGGCGGGCCGGGGTCGCAACAGCCAACAGCAGATTGGACCATTCGCATAGCTTGTGATGAAGATCGTCGTCACCGGTGCCAAAGGCAACATCGGCTCTGTGGTTGTCGAATACGCGCGCGGCCAGGGCGCACAGGTGCTCGGCGTGGACAACGTCGGGCGCGGCGATGGACTCGCGTACCTCGCCGCCGACCTGACCGACTTGGGCAGTTGCTACGATGTCGTGCGCGGCGCGGACGCGGTGATCAACCTGGCCGCCATCCCCGACAGTCGGCTGTTCCCGAACGCGCAGACTTTCATGACCAACATCGCCATCACCTACAACGTCTTCTTGGCGGCGGCGCACCTGGGCGTGCCGCGCGTGGTCTGGGCGTCGTCCATTCAGGTGAACCACACCGTGCCGCCGCACCGGCCGGTGCGCTATCGCTACTTCCCGCTGGACGAAGATCACCCCGTGGACCCGCAGAGCGACTACGCGCTCTCCAAGCACGTCGGCGAGGTGATCGCCGATTACTTCGCCCGCGATTTCGGCCTCACCACCGTGAGCCTGCGCTTCACCGACGTGGTCACCGTCCAGCGTTGGCCGCGTCTGCCGGAGCCGATCCCGCCCGGCCGGCGCTATCCGCTGCCGCACTATGTGCACATCCACGACTGCGCGCGGGCGTGCTACCTGGCCGCGACTGCGCCGCTGCCGGCGGGCTCGCACACCGTCGCGTTCATCGCCGCGCGCGACACGCACGTGGATTTGCCCTCGCGCGAGCTGATCGCGCGCTATTACCCCGATGCCGAGCTGCGCGCCGACATCCAGGGCTACGACGCGCTAATCAGCGGCAAGCGCGCCGAGGCCGCCTTCGGCTTCACGCCGCAGTTCAGTTGCCGGTCGGGCGCGCCGGCCTAAGGTGCCGAATCCCGCTCCTGCCGCGCCGGGTGATAATCGCGGCTATGGAGATGATCGAGATCGGCCGGCGCGCCAAGGCGGCGAGCCGGCAACTCGCCCGCGCCGGCACCGCCCAGAAGGACGCCGCGCTGCACGCCATCGCCGACGGCTTGGTGGCCTGCCAGGACGACATCCTGCGCGCCAACGCCCAAGATGTGGAGAACGCGAAGGCGCGCAACGTCGAGGCCTACTTCATTGACCGGTTGACTTTGACCCCGCAGCGCTTGCGAGCCATGGCCGACGACGTGCGCGCCGTGGCCGCGCTGCCCGACCCGATCGGCGAGCCGTTCGACCACCGCGTGCTGCCCAACGGCCTGCGCTTGCACAAGCGCCGCGTGCCGCTGGGCGTGCTGGGCGTGATCTACGAGGCGCGGCCCAACGTCACCACCGACGTGGCCGCGCTGGCGCTGAAGAGCGGCAACGCGGTCATCCTGCGCGGCGGCAGCGACAACATCCACAGCAACATGGCGCTGATGGCGGTCATTCGCGTTGCGCTCGACCGCGCCGGCTTGCCGGCCGACGCAGTCCAGCTGATCGCCGACGCCGACCGCGCGCGCATCCTGGAGCTGCTGCGGCTAAACGACTACGTGGACCTCATCATCCCGCGCGGGGGCGAAGGGCTGCATCGCTTCTGCCGCGAGCACAGCACCATCCCCGTCATCACCGGCGGCATGGGCATCAACCACCTCTACGTGGACGAGACGGCCGACCAGGCCAAGGCGGTCGAAATCGTCTTCAACGCCAAAACCAGCAAGCCGACGGTGTGCAACGCGCTGGGCACGTTGCTGGTGCAGGCGACCATCGCGGCAGCGTTCCTGCCGAAAGTTGCGGCGCGCCTCGCCGAGAAGGGCGTCGAGCTGCGCTGCGACGAACGCGCGTTCGCCATCCTCCAGCCGCAGTTCCCGCTTGCGCGCCGCGCCGATGACGCGACCGACTGGGACACCGAGTGGCTGGCGCTGATCCTCGGCGTGAAGGTGGTGGACTCGCTGGACGAGGCGATCGCCTTCATCCGCGCGCACACCATGGAGCACAGCGACGGCATCTGCTCGCGCGACCCGCAGGCGATCGAGCGGTTCGTGAGTGAAATAGACTCCTCGGCGGTCTTCGTGAACGCCAGCACGCGCTTCAACGACGGCGGCCAGTTCGGCCTCGGCGCCGAAGTCGCCATCAGCACCCAGCGCATCCACGCCCGCGGGCCGATGGGCCTGCGCGAGCTGACCAGCTACAAGTGGGTGTGCGAGGGCGATGGGCACGTGCGGCCCTGACGCCCGGCCCGCTCAGGCTATGCGCCGCCCGCCAGCCGCGCGCGCGCCAGCGCGATGGCCTCCGGATTCGCGTCTATGCCGATCCACCGGCGGCCCAGTGCCTGCGCTGCGACCAGCGTCGTGCCGCTGCCGCAGAACGGGTCGAGCACCCAATCGCCGGCGTTGCTGGCCAGCGCAATGATGCGCTTCAGCAGCGCCAGCGGCTTCTGCGTTGGATAGCCCACGCGCTCGCGCGAGGTGGGCGCAATGGCCGGGATGTCCCACACGTCATCCAACGGCTTGCCCCCTTGCAGATAGTAGCGCCGGCCATAGCTGATCATGTAGCGGCGGCCCTGCGCGTCGGTGTGGCAATACTTCGCCAACATCGCCGGCGTCGGCGCTTCGCGGATCAGGTTGAAGGTGTAGTCGGGGCCGTTGGCGTACCAGAAGATCACGTCGTGCTTGGTGAGCAGCCGGCGGCGCGCCTTGCTGGCGCCCAGGCCGTAGCGCCAGATGATCTCATTGACGAAAACCGCCCGGCTTTTCCCCCCTCTCGCGTGCCCCCCGAACACGTCGTCCAACATCAGCCGGACGTGATGGCTCATGCGCCAGTCGCAATGGAAGAACAGCGAGCCGTTGGGGGCGAGCGTGCGGCGCATCGCCTCGACCCGTGGGCGCATGTAGGCGATGTAGCCGGCCGGCGAGCCGAACGCGTCATTGTAGGCCAGGTCGGGCTTGCCACGCGCGCGCCCGACCCGCCGGCGGTGGGTGTTGAACGGCGGGTCGAGGTAAATGAGGTGCGCGCAGCCGTCGGGCAGGCCGCCCAGCACGTCCAGGCAGTCGCCGATGTAGAGCGCGTCGTTCATCGCGCAGGCATCCGTCGCATGGCGATCAGCCACCCGATCACGCTGACGACCGTGAGCGCCACGGCGGCCAGCACGCCGGCCTGCGGCGTGAACCGGACGGCGACCGAGGCGACGATCAGGTTCGAGAGCGCCGAGACCACCGCCCAGCCGACGTTGTCCAGGGCCATCACCCGCCCGCGCACGTAGTCCGGCGTGTGCGCCTGGACGATCAGGCCGCTCAGCGTCATCGCCCAGGCGTTGCCCCAATGCGCGACCCCGGCGCAGAGCATGCCGGCCAGCGGCGAGCGCGTGAAGGCGAAGAGGAAGTAGCCCAGGATGACCAGCCCCATGCCGACGACGATGAAGCGATGCAGCCGGCGCACGTCTTGCAACGAGGCCGCGCCGCTCACGAGCAGCGGCGAGATGAACGCGCCGATCCCGCGCCCGGCGAACAGCAGGGATGTCCCAAAGTCGCCCGCGCCGTAGATCGTCAGCGAGTAGGTGCCGAACAGGCCAAAGCCGCCCAAGGCCCACGCCACGGCCGGCTTGGCCAACAAGTAGTTGCGCACGAAGGCGTCCTCTTTGAGGTAGCGCATGCCCTCGGTCAGCACGCGCAGCGCGCTCATCCCGCCGAGCGTCTGCTGTTCGCGCCGGGCGCTGAAGTTCGCCCGCGTGCGCCATATCAACCAGGTCGCGATCAAGAACGACGACGCGTTGGCGATGAACGCGGCCTCTCGACCCAGCAGGGCGGTCACGGCGCCGCCGAGGAAGGCGCCGACGAACAGCATGGTGGCGAACGTGGTTTGGCCGAGCATCGCGGCCACTGTCAACTCGTTCTGCGCGACGATGTTCGGCAGCGCCGCCGATGCCGCCGGCATATAGAACGCCGTGCCGATAGCGATGGCCACCGTGCCGGCGTAGGCGATCCACGCCGCATCCGGCGTGCGGATGAGCAAGAAGCTCAGCGCAATTGCGCCGCGCGCCAAGCTGGTGATCATCATGATCGCCCTGCGGTCGTAGCGGTCGGCGACGACGCCGGCGAGGAACAGGCCGGCGATGGCGACCGGCACGATCTGCGCCAGGCTGATCAGGTTGCCGGCGGCAGGGTTGCCGGTCAGCTCCACCAGCAGGCCAAGCAGCGCAATGGTGTTGAACCAGTCGCCGAGCTGCGAGACGACCTGCGCCAGCCACAGTTTGCGCGCGTTGGGGTTGCGGCGCAGCAGCGCAGCGTAGCCGCGAAGCCCGGCAGGGAGCGGGGCGTCGGCGGCCGAGTGTGTCGCAACTGGCGCGGTCAGCGTCACGGCGCGCAGGGACGATCCTCCAGGCGCTTAATGCTAACAGAGGCCGCGGCCGGCGCGCGTTTAGAATGTCCCTTCCAAATGTCGCTTCAGACCACCGAGCAATCCTTCGGCGTCATCCCCGTCTATCGCAAGGACGGCCAGACCTACTTCCTGCTGGTGCAACACAACAGCGGGCATTGGTCCTTCCCCAAGGGCCATGCCGAGCCGGGCGAGAGCGAGATGGAAGCCGCGCGGCGCGAGCTGCGCGAAGAGACCGGCATCGGCGACGTCACGCTCTACCCCGAACCGACCTTCGAGGAGCACTACACCAAGGCCGCATGGCACAACCCGCGCCAGACGGTGGCCAAGACCGTGCGCTACTTCCTCGGCATTGTGCGCGACCCGCGCGTGCGCTTGCAGGCCGCAGAGTTGCGCGATTACCGCTGGGCGACCTACGACGAGGCGCGCGCCATCATCACCTACGATGCCACCCGCCGCCTGCTGGAGGAAGCGGCGCGCGCGCTCCCGCCTCAAGCATGACCGCCTCGGCTGTGGTCAGTCGAACAGCCGCACTGCGATTTCTGCGCCGGCTGCTAGACGATCCACGCCGATCGGCGCGCAGGCGATGCCGTCGGCGCGCGCCAGGCCGAAGATCAGGTTGGACTTGGTCGAGATCGGCTCTGCCCACGGGAACGATGGCAGTTGGGCGGCCGAGGATGCCGCGCCAGGCAGCGCGTCGGGCTCCGGATTGCCCATGCCCAGCTTGACCGGGAACCAATGCTCCAGTTCTTTCGGCGACTTCACCTCGCGGGTGAGCGTGGCGCGGACGAATCGCGGCTCGGGCGGGTTAAGCGCCCCTTGAATGCGCCAGAGCGCTGGCATGGCGAACAGCGTCCCGGTCACCAGCGCGCTGATCGGGTTGCCCGGCAGCCCGAAGACCGGCTTGCCGTCGCACACGGCGAACAGGGTGGGCTTGCCGGGGCGGAACAAGATGCCGTGCGCGAGGATGCCCGGCTTGCCCATCGCGTTCACCACATCGGGCGCGAAGTCGCGCTCGCCCACGCTGCTGCCGGCCATGAAGATGACCATATCGGCTTCGCGCATCGCGCGCTGCGCTGCCGCCTCGAACGCCACGCGCGAGTCGGGCAGGATGCCGAAGTCGAGCGGCTCGCCGCCGTGGCGCGCCACCAGCGCCGCCAGCATCGGCGCGTTGATGTTGCGCACCTGGCCGGGGCGCGCCTCGGCCTCCGCCGGCACCAGCTCGTCGCCGCTGGCGATCAGCGCGACGCGCGGCTTGCGCACGACCTCGACCCGCGTGATGCCCAGCGCCAGCAGCCCGCCGATCTCCTGCTCGCGCAGGCGCATGCCGGCGCGGATGACGACCTCGCCGGCCTTGACGTCCTCGCCGGGCTGGATCGCGTTCTCGCCCGGCGTCAGCTTCTTGTTAGTCTGAATCTTCCACTGCCTCACAAGCACGGAGGGCAGCGAGCCATCCGCCGGCTCTGCCTGTCGTCGGTCGTCCAGCGTCAGCGGCACGGTATCCTCCAGCATCACGACGGCGTCGGCGCCTTCGGGCAGGTTGCCGCCGGTGTGCACCAGCGCCGCCTCCCCGTGTCGGATGGCGAACGGCGCCAGCTCGCCCATGCGCACCTCGCCGACCACGCGCAGCACGCCCGGCGTAGCGTCGGCGCGCACGGCGTAGCCGTCCACCGTGCTGCGGCGGAACTCCGGCATGGGGATGGGCGAGACGATGTCGCGCGCCAGCACGCGGTCGCGCGCTTGGGTCGTCGGCACCGTTTCGGTCGCGGCGATGCCGCGCGCCGGCCCGTAGCCGGCCGCGTCGAGCGCAGCGTTCAACTTCGCCATGGCATCCGCCGGCGTGAGCAGGTCGAATTTGCGCATGGCGCAATTCTATTTCAGCGTCCTCGCGCGGGCTTTCGCTGTTTCAAATCGTTGCGCGTTGGCGGGTTGGAACAGGGGTAGGCGCGAGCATGGCCCCTCGCCGGAAACGCGCCCTTTCAGATGCGCATTTGTTCGGCTTACATATAATTCGCGCGTGGCGCAGCTTTTGCAGAGCTGTAGCCGCCCAACCAATTCGATCAAGCTAGTCACAATCAAAGGAGGAGAGACGAGATGATACGTTCAAGAAAGGTGCTCAGCTTGCTCGTGGCAGTTCCGATGGCGCTCGCAGCTTGCGCCTCGCCTCCGGCGGCAGCCCCCGCCGCTCCGGCGGCGCCGGTCGAGGTCACCCGCATCGTCGAGGTGACCCGCGTCGTCGAGGTGACTGCCGCGCCTGCAGATACTAGCGCGGCTGCTCCCACTCCTGCGCCGGCGCCCGCTGCGCCTGCTGCGCCTTCGGGCTTTGGCGAGACGCTCAAGGCTATCAAAGCGCGCGGCAAGTTGATCTGCGGCGTGAACAGCCAAGTCCCAGGCTTCGGCTTCGTGGATTCCGCCGGCGCATTCAGCGGCTTCGACATTGACTATTGCAAAGCCCTGGCGGCGGCGATTTTCAACGACGTGAACAAGGTGGAGTATCGCCCGCTGACGGCTGAGCAGCGCTTTGCCGCGCTGCAAAGCGGCGAAATTGACGTGCTCATCCGCAACACCACCTGGACGCTTACCCGCGACACCGACAACGGCGCAAACTTCGTCGCTACGACCTTTTACGACGGCCAGGGCATCATGGTGCCCAAGGATGCTAACATCACCAAGCTGGAAGAGCTGGACGGCGCGACGATCTGCGTGCAGAAGGGCACCACCACCGAGTTGAACCTGGCCGATCAGATGGCGGCGCGCAATTTGAAATACACGCCGGCCGTGTTCGAGGACGCGAACGGCACGTTTGGCGCCTATGCGGAAGGGCGCTGCGATGCGGTGACCACCGACAAATCCGGCCTCGTCTCTCGCCGTTCGGTGTTGCCCAACCCCGACGACCACGTCATCCTCGATGTGACGCTGTCCAAGGAGCCGCTGGGGCCGATGGTGCGCCACGGCGACGATCAATGGTTTGACATCGTGCAGTGGACGGTGTTCGCCACCTTCGCCGCCGAGGAATTCGGCATCACCGCCGAGAACGTGGACAGCGTCGCTGCGAGCGATACGCGCCCTGAAGTGCGACGCTTGCTGGGCGCAGACGAGAAGGTGGACTTGGGCGCCAAGCTGGGCCTGAGCAAGGACTGGGCCGTGAACGTGATTAAGGCCGTCGGCAACTACGGCGAGATCTACGATCGCAACCTCGGCCCGAACACCAAGACGGCCATCCCGCGCGGCATCAACAACCTGTACACGCAGGGCGGACTGCTCTACTCGCCGCCGTTCCGATAGCCCTTCAGAATCGGTCAACCGCTGCACAAAGGGAAGCCAGGCTTCTTCTAATCCGGAAGCCTGGCTTTTTTTGCCGGGCTACAGCGCGCTTTCAAGGTCGGCCAAGATGTCTTGCGGGTCCTCGATGCCGACCGATAAGCGGAGCAGGCCATCGCCGATGCCGCGCTCGGCGCGCTGCGCTTCGCTCAGTTCGCGATGCGATGAGATCGCCGGATACGTGATCAGCGAGTAGATGTCGCCCAGGCTGGTCGCAGGCAGGATCAGCTTCAGCCGGTCTATGAAGGCGAAGGCAGCCGTGCGCGTGGCGTCGGCCAGCTCGAACGAGATCAGGCCGCCGAATAGGCCGCACGTCTGCAACGACATCAGGCGATGATGGGGATGCTCGGGCAAGCCCGGGTAGATCACGCGACGGACGCGCGGGTGTTTCTGCAACGCCTGGGCGATGATCAGCGCGCTCTCACATTGCCGGCGCACCCGCAGCCCCAGCGTGTGGATGCCGCGCGCGATCAACCGCGCCTCGAATGGGCCTAGGCTCACGCCGAGCTGGATAGCGTAGCGCCGCGCCGTATCGAGCAACAGGCCGGTGCGCGCAACGAGGATGCCGCCGGTCGCGTCTGCATGGCCGCCGAGGTACTTCGTCGCGCTGTGCACGACGAAGTCCGCGCCTTGCGTCAACGGCCGGTGTAACACCGGCGTCGCCAGGGTGGCATCCACAACGACGCGCGCATTGGCCTGATGCGCATAATGCGCGATGGCTTCCACATCCGCCCACTTGAGCAATGGGTTGGATAGCGATTCGAGCAGCACCACATCCGGCGCGTGTGCGCCGATTGCCGCTTTGACCTCGGCCAGGTCGCTCATGTCGCAGTAGCGCACCGCGACGGACTGCGCGGCGAAAAAGTCGCGCAGCAGCGCCTCGGTTGCGCCGTAGAGATCGCGCGAGGCGAGGATGCGGCGCGGATGCGGCTCGGTCGCGCCGCGCGGCGTGCCGGCGGCCAGCAACGCCAGATACAACGCCGCCATGCCGGAGCTGCAAGCGATGGCCCCGCGCCCCTCCTCCAGGTCGGCCATCAGCGCCTCCAGCGCCTGAACGGTGGGGTTGCCCCAGCGCGTGTAGACCACTTGGTCGCCGCCCGCCGCGAACGCTTCGTCCAGCGCCTGCGCCGTCGGATATAGGAAGGTGGCGCTACAGTGAATAGGCGCGCTGGTCGGTGTGGCGTCGCGCCAGGCGGCCCGACTGATCGGCCGCTCGCCGATGTGTACCAGCCGAGTGTCAAAGCGGTAACTGCACATGCGAGAAAGAAAGCCCCACAGTTCCGGCGATGAGATGTCGTCGGCGCAGGGCAAGCACAAGTAGCCTAGGACTGCTGAAGTCTGGCGGGCTGATGATTGCGCGTTGCGATCATCAGCCCGCCATGCTTATTTCTCTATCGGCAAGCCGACGCTGTTGCCCCACTCGGTCCAGCTTCCGTCATAGTTCTTCACGCGCGGGTAGCCGAGCAGATAGGTGAGCACAAACCACGTGTGGCTGCTGCGCTCGCCGATGCGGCAATAGGCGATGATTTCCTTGTCCGGCGTGATGCCTTTGCTGCGGTAGAGCGCTTCGAGTTCCTCGCGGGGCTTGAACGTGCCGTCTTCCCTCACGGCCTGCGCCCAGGGGATGTTCTTCGCGCCGGGAATATGGCCGCCGCGCAGCGCGCCTTCGTTCGGATATTCGGGCATGTGCAGCCGTTCGCCGGTGTATTCGGCCGGGCTGCGCACGTCCACCAGCACGCCGTTGCTCTGCACGTGCTTCAGCACCTCGTCGCGGAAGGCGCGGATGGTCTTGTCGTCGCGCGGCGGCGCGTTGTACTGGGTGCGCGGATATGCGGGCACTTCGCGCGTCAGCGGACGACCCTCGTCGATCCACTTTTTGCGCCCGCCGTTCAAGATGGCGGCTTTCGTGTGACCGAACAGTTGGAAAACCCAGAAGGCATAGGTCGCCCACCAATTGTTCTTGTCGCCGTAGAACACCACAAACGAGTCGTTGGCGATGCCCTTGCTGCTCAGCAGCTCCGCGAAGTGCGCCGAGTCCAAGTAATCGCGCTTCACCGGATCGTTCAGGTCGGTTGTCCAGTCAATCTTGATTGCGCCGGGGATGTGACCGGTGTCATACAGCAGCGGATCTTCGTTTGATTCCACGATGCGCACGTTCGGATCGTTGAGATGTTCAGCCAGCCAGTCGGTGCTGACCAATGCTTCGGGATGGGCATATGCAGATGTGCTCATAGCGTGACTTTACTCCTCAAATCGGATTGAAATCAGTCAGATTGATCAAGTTGATCTCGCATCAGGTTCATGCGCCTGACAGCGAGGTGCGCCAAAGGCGAGCCGGCCTACACAAGCGCCGACCGGCCACGCGCGAAATTTGGCGACAGGGCGCAGATGGGGAAAGCGGGTCACATGCCGCGTCGGAGCGGCCGACCCGCTAAATACACAAGCACCGCATAGTTGCGAGGGGTATTCTGTGCGTGATCGTGTCCATGCCGTACCTCCAGGGCGGGTCCGCAAGAACACTCTCGTCAGAAGCGAATCGCCCTCTTGCGAAACTGTGCAAGAGGGCGATAACGGCTTGGTGCATTAGCGCGCTCTCATCTTCCAGTTTTCGCTGCCGGAATTGGCACCTTGTTCGCTCCAGGTTGCCGCAGCTTCATCGGGCCGGTCCCTCCACTGCTCTGGATAAGAGTGTGCTTACGAACTTAAATTGTCGAGGCGCAATACTAATGACTTTAAGCTGCGTTGTCAAGCCCTGCAGGGCAACGGGGCAACTACGATGGGAGCTGCGGCCCGATTAGACGAGCGTTTGAGTTTGCCGCCGGCGCTATATAATTCGGCGTGCTGCAGCGCCAAGACATCTCAATCGATCCCTTTGCGCGTCACCTACCCCGAATTCATCAGTAGGGAGCATGCCCGTGCTCCCTACTGCGCTTTCCATGCTTGCGCGCGCGAGGACGGAGAGAACAATAGAAAGGTCAAATCAGTCAGTTCAGGATTTATTCAAGGGAGCAATCATGCCTAAGTTCATTTTTTGCACAGGCGGCGTCGTCAGCTCGGTGGGCAAAGGCGTGACGGCGGCTGCCATCGGCCGCGTGCTAAAAGCGCGCGGGCTGCGCGTCGCGATCCAGAAGCTCGACCCATACCTCAACGTCGATCCGGGCACGATGTCGCCCTACCAGCACGGCGAAGTCTTCGTGACCGAAGATGGCGCGGAGACCGACCTCGACCTAGGCCACTATGAGCGCTTCATTGATGAGAACCTGACGCGCGCATGCAACGTGACCACCGGCCAGGTCTACAACGAGGTCATCAGCAAGGAGCGCCGGGGGGACTACCTCGGCAAGACCATCCAAGTGGTGCCGCACGTGACGAACGAGATCAAGCGGCGGATCTCGCTGGTGGCCAAGAGCAGCGTCGCCGATGTGGTGATCGTCGAGGTGGGTGGCACGGTCGGCGACATCGAGGCCATGCCGTTTATCGAGGCCATTCGCCAGATGCGTCGCGACGTGGGACGCGACAGCACGTTTTACGTGCATGTCACCTTCCTGCCCAAGGTGGGCGCCACCGGCGAATTGAAGACCAAGCCCACGCAGCACAGCGTGCGCGATCTGCGCGGCGCCGGCATCCAACCCGACGCCATCATCGCGCGCAGCGACGAGCCGGTGGACGACGCGCTGCGCGAGAAGATCGCCCTGTTTTGCGATGTCGAGCCGCGCGCGGTTTTGCCCATGGTGACCACGAACTACCTCTACGAAGTGCCGCTGATGCTGGAGGATATGGGCTTCGGCGATTACCTATGTGAGCGGCTGCAATTGGGCTGCCCGTCGGCTGATCTGAGCGCGTGGCGGGCGATGTGCGCGGAGATGCGTCGGCCCAAACCGCCGCTGCATATCGCCATCGTGGGCAAGTATGTCGAGCTACATGATGCCTACATAAGCGTGCGCGAAGCGCTCTATCACGCCGGCATAGCCTGCGGACGCGATGTGCAGTTGGCCTGGCTCAACAGCGAGGCGCTCGAACGCGGCGAGGGGCTGGATCGCCTGGAACGCGTGGCGGGCATCGTGGTGCCGGGCGGGTTTGGTTATCGCGGCATCGAGGGCAAGATCATCGCGGCCCAATACGCGCGCGAAAACGCGGTGCCATACCTCGGGCTGTGCCTGGGCATGCAGGTGATGTGCATTGAGTTCGCCCGCTTTGTGCTGAACAGCCGCGAGCCGAACAGCACCGAGTTCAACCACACCACCCCCTATCCGGTGATTGACTTGATGCCCGACCAGCGCGACATCAGCGACATGGGGGGGACGATGCGCTTGGGCGTGTATCCGTGCCAGCTCGTGCCCGGCACGCGCGCGCATCGCGCCTACGTGAGCGCGCTGGGCAAAAGCGAGTCGTCCGGCGCAAACCCCGCCGACGACATGCGCGGCGGCTCGGCCGTCGGCGCCGTCACCGTTCAGGAACGTCATCGCCATCGCTTCGAGTTCAACAATGAGTTCCGCAGATCGCTGGGCGCCGCCGGCCTCGTGTTTAGCGGCCTCTCGCCGGACGGCCGGCTGGTGGAGATCTGCGAACTGCGGGATCACCCGTTCATGTTGGGCAGCCAGTTCCATCCGGAATTCAAGAGCCGGCCGAATCGCCCGCATCCGCTGTTCAAGGCGTTCATCGAGGCGGCCATCGAGTACGACAACGGCGCGCCGCTGATCAAACCGCTGATCGTCGAATCTCAAACCCAGTCAGTCTCACCAGTCGCTGAGGCCAAGTCTCCCTGAGGCTTGGCTTCTTGCTGCGCGCCGATTGCCGGCGAGCGCGAAGCGCGCCGCCGTTCACAGGAGCTTCTTCAACTCATAAAGCGCCGTCAGCGCCTCGAGCGGGCTGAGCGTATTGGGATCGAGTTGCTTGAGCTTCTCCAGCGCCGGCGACGGCTCGGCGAAGAGCGACATCTGCACCGGGCGACCCTCAGCCGGCGTTTGGCGCTCACGCACCAATTGCCCGTCCTCCAGTTCCTTCAACACGTCCTGCGCGCGGTGCACCACGGCCGGCGGCAGTCCGGCCAACTGTGCGACGTGGATGCCGTACGACCGGTCGGCGCCACCGGCGATCACCTTATGCAGAAAGACGATCTGTCCGCCTTCCTCGCTGACCGCGACGTTGTAGTTGCGCACGTGCGGCAACACATCGGCCAGTTGGATCAGCTCGTGATAGTGCGTGGCGAACAGCGTCAGTGGGCGATGCTCGGGGTGGTTGTGCAGATACTCGACGACGGCCCAGGCGATGGCCAGGCCATCGTAGGTGCTGGTGCCGCGCCCGATCTCGTCGAGGAGGACCAGGCTGCGCGATGTGCAATGGTGCAGGATGTGGGCCGTCTCCACCATTTCGACCATGAAGGTGCTCTGGCCGGCGGCCAGCTCGTCCTGCGCGCCGATGCGGGTGAAGATGCGATCCACGATGCACAGGTCGGCCTCGCGCGCCGGCACATAGCTGCCGATCTGCGCCATCAGCGCGATCAACGCCACCTGGCGCATGTAGCTGCTCTTGCCGCTCATGTTCGGGCCGGTGATGATCAGAATGCGCGCGTCACGGTCGAGATAGGCGTCGTTCGGCGTGAACGGGACTTCGCGCAGCAAATGCTCGATCACCGGATGCCGGCCGTCTTTGATGGCGATGCGGCCTTCGTCGTTGAAGCGCGGGCGACAGTAATGGTTGCGGGCGGCCACCTCGGCCAACGCCGCAGCGACATCGAGGCGCGCGATGGCGCGCGCCGCCTCCAGCAGCGCCCCGGCGTGCGCGGCGATGGCCTGGTTGATCTCGATGAGCAAGCGCCGTTCGATCTCGGCGATGCGCTCGTCGGCGCTCAGGATGAGCGCCTCATACTCCTTCAACTGCGGCGTGATGTAGCGCTCGGCGTTGGTCAGCGTTTGTTTGCGGATGTAGTCGCCGGGCACGGCGTCGCGGTGCGCATGCGTCACCTCGATGTAGTAGCCAAACACTTTGTTGTAGCCGACCTTGAGCGACTTGATGCCGGTGCGTTCCCGCTCAACCCGCTCAAGGTTGGCCACCCAGTGCTTAGCGTCGCGCGCAGCCAGATGCACGCCGTCCAGCTCGGCGCTGAAGCCCGGCCGGATGAAACCATCGTCGTCCGGCTCGTCCTTGATCGCCGCAGCGACCAGGTCGGCGACGGCGCGCAGGCTAGCCGTCCAGGGGTGGAGATCGGCGATGAGCGATGGGGGATTCGCGCCCGCGATCTCCTCGGCAATGCCCACGGCGCAGGCGCACGCCGCCTTCAAATTCAGCAGGTCGCGCGGCGTGGCGATGCCGCTGAGCGCGCGCGTCGTCAGCCGCTCCAGGTCGGGCATGTGCTTCAGTGCGTCGCGCAGCTTGGCCCGCAACAGCGCATCGCCGAACAGCGCGTCCACCAGGGACAGGCGAGCTTCGATGGCCGCCTTGTCGAGCAACGGCTGGGCGATCCACGCGCGCAGCAGGCGCGCGCCCATCGGCGAGAGCGTCCTGTCGAGCACGCCCAGCAACGTCGGCGGCGTCTTGCCCCCGCCGGCGGTTGGCCGGAGCGGCTCTAGCAACTCTAGGTTGCGGCGTGTCACGGCGTCCAACCCCATGAACTGCGACGCGGCATAGGTGCGCAGCTCGCGCAGTTGGTTCAGCGCCGCCGGCTGCGTCTCGCGCAGGTAGGCGACGATGGCGCCGGCGGCGCGCAGGGCGTATGGCTTCTCCTCCAACCCGAACCCCTGCAGCGTGCTGACCTTGAAATGGTCGAGCAATGTCTGGCGCGCGTGGCTCAACTCGAAGCGATAGGCGGGGAGAGGGGTGATGGGACGCGACTCGTCGTCCCGGCCGACCTGTGCCTGGCGTCCTCCACCGTCCGGCGCAAGCAGTTCACGCGGCTGGATGCGCGCCAGCTCGCGCTCCAGCTCGATCGCGCTCTCCAGTTGCGCGGCGTAAAACTCGCCGGTGGTAATGTCGCAGTAGGCCAGGCCGATGGGCGATTGCGTCGCGGCTTGTCGCCCATCGTTTGCCGCTGCGCCGATGACTGCGGCCAGGTAGCTGGGGCGCGCTGCGTCCAGCATGCCCGGCTCGACGACGGTGCCGGGGGTGATGACGCGGCGCACTTCGCGCGGCATCAGGCCGTTGATCGCTTCGTTGCCGACCTGGTCGGCGATGGCGACGCGATAGCCGCGCGCGATCAGCCGGGCGATGTAGCCCTCAGCAGCGTGGTGGGGCACGCCGGCCATCGGGATGCGCACGTCTTTGGCCACCGGACGCGAGGTCAGCACCACGTCCAATTCGCGCGCCACCAGCTCGGCGTCGGCGTCAAAGGTCTCGTAAAAATCGCCGAGTCGGAAGAACAAGATGCAATCGGGATACTTGCGCTTGAGTTCGAGGTACTGCCGGCGGATCGGCGTCACGCTTGCTTCGGACATCGGCGCGATGATGATAGCATGCGGGTATCGCTATGCGTCCTCATGAAGTTACCCTGCGCTTCTTCGCCCGGCCCACCGAGCAGAACGTGCTCGGCAAGGTGCATGGCGGCGCGGTGATGAAGTGGATTGATGAGGGCGGCGCGGCTGTCGCCATCGCTTGGAGCGGCCAGACCTGCGTCACGGTCTATGTCGGCGGCATTCGCTTCGTCAGGCCGATCCTCATCGGCAGCCTGGTGGAGGTGCATGCCCGGCTGATCCACACCGGCCGCACCAGCATGCACGTCGCAGTGGACGTGCGCGCCAGCGACCCGCGCGACGGCGTCTACACCCAGACCACGCACTGCATCATCGGCTACGCGGCCATAGATGCAGAAGGTCGGCCGATGGCGGTGCCGCAGTGGGAACCGCGAACGCCGGAGGAGGTTGCCCTGCAACAGCACGCCATTAACGCCATGGCGCTCAGCAAGCGCATCGAGGCAGAGATGCGCCGATTTATGCGGGAATAGGGGGCTGCGGCCGTGGACGACAGCCTGGTTGCGCTGAATCGCGGCGCGCGCGATGCTACTTGAGGATGCTACTTGAGGATGTAGTATGTCCCGCGTTTGTCCCCGATGCGCAAGATGAGGCCGCGCTCCACCATGTCCACGAAGTCGCGCCGCAGCGTCTCCGGGTTCACCTCGGGGCATAGCTCCTGGTAATCGCGGTTGGTGATGCGGCCGTTGGCCTTCAGATAGGCCAGCATCTTCTGCCAGCGCTGCTGCTGTGCCGTCTGCGGCGTAGGGAGCGCGTCCGGCTCGGTGGACTTGGCGTAAAGCGTCACGGCGAAGCCGGCGTCGGTCTCCTCAAACGCCGGCGGGGGTTGGCCGGCTTCTTTCATGGCGCGCACCATGCGGTCTATGCCATAGCCCAGCCGCTCGATGAAGCCCATGTCGGCCAACACTTGGACGATCGCCTCGTTGCGCGAATAGCGTTCGCGCAGCAAGTTTTTCAGGGTGATGTGGCCGGGCAAGCGGCCGGGGCTGCGCACCTCCACGCGGTCGCTGAACACCAGCACGTGAATTTGGTTGCCGGTTAGGCGGTAATCGCGGTGCGCGACGGCATTGACCACCGCTTCGCGCAACACGCCGGGCGGGTAGAGCGGCTCGTCGCGGCGCTGCCAGTCGCGCAGCCGCGAGCGGTGCGGCAAGTTCTCGGCCAGGAAGGCTTCGGCGCGGCGGATCTGTTCCGGCAAGGTTCCGCCAATGGTCTGCCGGGCGAAGACATCGCCCATCTCAACGCCGCCGAAGCGCGCGCAGAGGATCTCCGCGCCGCGCACCCAGCGCTGGGGCTGCCGGCCGAACAACAACAGCCCGGCGAAGGTGGGCTTGACCTGCTGACCGCGTTTGACCAGGCATCCGCGCCGCAACAGCACGTCCTCCGCGTCCTCATCGCCGACCGTCGCCTGCTGCGCATAGGCCTCCACCTTCGGCCAGTCCAGGTCGTCACGGCCTGCGCCGCTCGGCGTGGCCGACTCCCACGTGCCCTCGCCGCGCGCGAGCATCAGCTCGCGCAGCGCTCGCGCCCCCAGGACGACGTTGCGCCCGTTCTCGCGGGTCAGGTAGCGCCCGTCCAGGCTATACACGTTGGGCAGGCCCTCCGGCACCTCGACGATCAGGGCTTCCGGCGCATTCGGATCGCCGCCGACGAAATAGGGCAGCGGCGCAATCAGGCGCGGCTCGCTCATGAGCATCGCCTGCAGCGCGCGGTCGCGCGCCTCGTCGGGCGAGACCTTGTCCTTTGCGCCGAAAGGGATGACGAGCACGCCGCCGCGCGCGTTGGCCAGCGCGACCAGCGAGCGCGCTATGCGTTCCGGCGCAGCGGCGTTGGGCGAGAGCACTTCGATGCGCGCGCTGGGGCCGGCGGCGAGCAGCTTCTTCAGATCGGCGCTGGTCAGCATCGTGTTGAGCAAGTGTCGGACGAGAGGCGCTGAATGTCAAGATTGCGCGAAGGCGCCTGCGTCATCGCACGATGTACGTTGCAATCACCTCATCCCCGCGGCGCAGCACCACTTCATCGCCTACGCGCCACATGGCCTCCGGCTGATTCCAGAATAGATCGGTCGGCACATCCACGCCGCTGGTCGTGTGCAAGTTGATAAAGCTCTCCCTGAACAGCACCACATTGCCGAAGGTGTAGGCTTTGCCGCGCGGGGTAGTGAGCGTCCAGCCGGTCAGGTCTACCGCGTCCCCTTCGTTCACAAGCACCACGGCTTCGCGCGTGCGCTGGCCGGGATAGATGACGGCGCTGATGCGCACGTTGGGGATTGCGCCTCTGGTGGCTTGCGCAACCGTCTCGGTCGTTGCGGTGGGCTGCGGCAGCGGCGTCGCGGCTTCGGCGGCGTCCGCCTGAGCGGCCGTGAGCGGCCCGCCGGTCGGCGTGACGTTTGTGCCAGCCGCAAGGGCTGGGGGGATGTCCGTCGCGGCAAGCGGCCGGTTTGTGGCGCCCGTTGGGGGGCGACTCGCGGCCTGCGTGAACGCTTGCACGACGAGGAACGCGGTGACCGCCGAGACGAGCACGTTGATCAGCAAGAAGATGATCCAATTCCGAGCTCGAAACGGTGACGGCATGAGCGGAATATAGCACGCGCGGCGCGTCGGTCGCTGCGGACAGAACACCTGTGCTACACTGCCGGCATGGCGACGGTCACCCGACTGGACGAGGCGTTGCTGGCCTACGCGCAACACCTTGAGCGCCGGCCGATCAGCGACAACACGCGCAAAGCCTTCTGGGGCGATGTGAATCGGTTCGCCCGCTTTCTCATCGCTGAAAGCCAGTTCGTCCCATCGCTGACCTCTATTACCAGCAACCACATTCGCGCGTTCATCGCCCATGAAGAGCGCCGCAAGAACGCCAATAGCCCCAAGTCCGTCGAACGCCGCCTGACGTCGGTCAAAGTCTTCTTCCGCTGGCTGCGCGAGTGTGGTTATATCGTCGTAGACCCTGCCGACAGCGTGCCCTACAAGCCGCTGGTGGATCCGCTGCCGGCGTATCTGACCGAAGCGCAAGCAGCGACGGTGCTGCAAGTCGCCCGCCAGGTCGCCGCTGGCGCGCGCCCTGACACACGCCCCCTCGCCGTTATTTGCTTGGTGTTGGAGACCGGCATCAAGAAGAGCGAGTGCTTGCGGCTGACGCAGGATGATCTCGACCGCGACGCGCGCCAGATATGGGTGCGCTACGACAAGAAGCACTTGAAGTTCAAAGAGCGGCAGTTGCCCATCTCCGCCGAATGCCTACAGGCGCTGGATGAGCATCTGCGCCGCCGACAACCGCGCGGCCGGTTGTTCGACTGCACCGGCCGCAACCTGGAATACATCTTCAACCGCAAGATCGCGCCGCAGGCCGGTCTGGAGTCGCTCACCTTTGAGATGCTGCGCTGGACGTGCGCGCTGCGCGACTACCGCGCCGGAAAGATGGACGATGAGCAACTCCAATACAAATACGGCCTTTCGCCCTTGGCCTGGAAGGAGATGGAGGCGAAGCTCGCCCGCATCGTCCGGGGCGAGGCGGGCCGCGCTTCAAACGCGCGCTTGGGCGGAAGCGCGGCGGATGAACGTCAGGCTGACTACTGACCCGACTACCGATCCCACGACCAGCGACGGCAGCAGCGCCCGCCGCAGCGCGAACTCCAGCCCGAGCGCGAGCGTCGGCAGGATCTCTAGGCCGGCGCGCGGGATCTGCACCAGCATTGCGATCGCCGGCGTCAGCAGATGGCCGAGCATCACCCACCCGGCGCTCATCGCCATGATGCGCAATAGGAATAGCAGCCTGGCCGCCGGCCACACGCCGCGCCGCGCGAAGATCGCCTCCTCGACTGATACCGCCGTGTCGCCGACGATTGCGCCGAAGACGAGCGTGATGGCAGTGGGGAGCGGACTGCGCAACAAGTCGGTGTGACCCGCAAAGGCGAAGTCGCTCCAAACACTCACGGCGAGCACACCTAGGGCGTAGAGCGCGATGAGCATTGGGCATGAGCATGGCGCTGCGCTCACAGCGCCGCGGTTCATCGCCGTGTTACGCCGCTGCCTCTTCGGCCCGCCGCAAGTCCGACCAGCGCAGGCCTTCGCGCAGCACGAAGAACACGCCCAGCGACGTCACCGGCAGCCACAGCACCACGTGTAATGTGAGCACATAGGCTGCTGCCAGCGAGTCGTCCACGCCCAGCGCGCGCATGCCCAGCATCCCGCCGGCGTCGAACGTGCCCACTGCGCCGGGCGCACCGGGGATGACCGTGAAGAGGTTCGACAGGCCGTTGATCAGCATCAGGCCGCTGAACGGCAGCGCCAGGTCAAACGCCCGCGCCACGCTGCCGTATTTCATCGTCTCCAGCAGCCAGACCACGACCGTGCTGAGGAAGACCGCCAACACGTCGCGCGGGCTGCGCAGGCTCTGCGCGCCTTGAACGAAGCGCTGCGCCACGCCCCGCAGCGGCGACCGGAAGCGCTGCGGGATGATTCGGGTGATGACCGCCTCGGCCAGCCGCTCGGCGCGCGCCGGCACCAGCGCCATCCAGAAGAACGCCGCGCTGGCGAGGGCGAAGAGCGCGATGGCGATGGCGATCACTTGTCCGGCTCGCGCGCTCACGTTCGGCGCAGATTGCAGGCCGATCAGGGTGAAGCCGATCATCACGATGCCGTCCGTCATGCGTTCGATCAGCACCGTGGCCAGGCTGAAGGCGATGGGCACGCCCGTATCGCGCCGCAGCACATAGGCGCGCAGCAATTCGCCGATCCGCGCCGGATAGATGTTGTTGCCCATGTAGCCGATCACGACGATGGGAAAGACCCGGCCTACGCTCAACGCCTTCAAAGGCCGCAGTAGATACGCCCAGCGCCACGCGCGCGCGATGACGGTGAGGAGGTAGAACGCGATGCCCGGCAACAACCACAGCGGGTTCGCCCGTTGCATCGCCAGCGCGAATTCGTCGAAGCGGATCCCGCGCAGCGCCAGAAATAGGAAGACGACGCTGATGGCGACGCCGATCCAGGTGAGCCAGCGTCGCATGTCAGGGGTTGGCGGCCCGGTCGAGCAACCTGGCGCGCGGGACGCGCGGCCACGATGCCGAGTAGAACGCCAGATAGTCCGGCACGCGCGAGGTCCAGTAGCTGTCCTCGTGGCCGCCTTTGCCGATCTCGGCGTAATACGGCACGCCAGCAGCGTCCAGGTCGCCCATCAGCTTGCGCATGTCCACCTTCGCCCAGTCGGCATCGCCGGAGTCCAGCCAGATGCGCAGGTCGCGCAGCGCATCAATCGAGCGCGCCATGCTGAGCATGCTGAAGTTGGGCGGCACGCCCACCAGTTTGGTGAACACCGATGGACTGTGGCCGCCGACGGCGCTGAACAGGTCGGGGTGGGCAAAGGCGATCTCGATGGACCAATAACCGCCGCGCGAGATGCCGCCGATGGCGCGCCCTTCGCGGTCGGCCCACGTGCTGTAGTTCTGGTCAATGTAGGGGAGCAGCTCGTTGACTACGAAGTCGTCGTATGACCCTGGACCGGTATTCGTCCACGAGTATTTGCTGGCCTCGCCGGCGCGCATGTCCGCGCCAGGCATCACAATGATGAACGGTGGCAACACGCCCAGGCTCATCTGCACGTCGGCCACGCGCGGCACGCCGTCGTAGAGCCAGCCCCCTTGCTCAAAGGCCGTGCCGTGGATCAGGTAGAGCGTCGGATAGGCGTAGCGCTCCGGGTCATAGCACGGCGGCAGGTAGATGTGCACGGTGATCGGCACGACGGTGACGTTGCTGTCCAGCGTCTCGGTGATGAGCTGCCCGGTCGGTTGTGGGCAGGAGAGTGCTGCGGATGCGTCCGATGGCAGCGCAACTTCGGCGCGCAGCGGCGCAGCCTGCGTATCCGGTGTGGCTGTGGGCGAAGGCGTTGTCGTTGGCAGGGCGCGCGCGGGCATGAGTGGGCGCGCTGCCGACTCCAACCACTCGCGCCGGGGCTGAGGAATAACAGACGACGCGCCTATGTCAGCTTTGAGCGCCGATGCGACGGCTGCCGACGAGTTGCCGACCAGGAGCTGCATCGGGGTAGGTTGAACGTAGATGACTTGGATGATGCCTGGGTCGCCGGCGGATGCCTCGCGCGAGGCTAAGGCATAGATTGCAATGAATGCGACGCCGGCGATCAGCACAATTGCCAGCAGCACAGCACTTAGCGGTGCCTTGCCCTTTGAGCGTGCGGGCGCGTTAATGATGATGCCATGCGAGTTTCTCGAGGTGTACATGATTCGTGTCGGTCAACAGGCATGAACGTGTTCGACGCTGGCCAAGCGGCGCGCCCGATCAGGCGGCCGGCGTTGTCTGGGCGCTGCGCCAGCGCTTGGAGAGCGCGCGGGCCTGGAACTCGGCGCGGAACGAGCTGCGCACCAGCGGCCCGCTCTCGACCCACTTGAATCCCATTTCGTAGCCGATGCGCCGGAATTCAGCGAACTCCTGCGGCGTGTAGTAGCGCTCGATCGGCAAGTGCCGCTTGCTGGGTTGCAGATACTGGCCAAGCGTCAGGATGTCCACATCAACGGCGCGCAGGTCGCGCATCACATCCAGCACTTCGTCCGGCGTCTCGCCCAGGCCGAGCATGATGCCGGTCTTGGTGACCGCGTCGGGTTGGATCGCCTTGGCGTTGCGCAGCGTCTCCAGCGCCCACTCGTAACGATCCTGCGGCTGCACTTTCTTGAACAGGCGCGGCACCGTCTCGACGTTGTGGTTGAGGATGTCCGGCTCCTCGCGCATGACGATTTCGAGCGCGGCGCGGTTGCCCTTGAAATCCGGAATCAGCACCTCGACGGTGCAACCGGGTTGCAACTCGCGCACCTTGCGGATCGTCAGGGCGAAGATCGGCGCGCCGCCGTCTCGGCGTTCATCGCGGTTCACCGACGTGATCACGACGTGCTTGAGGTCCATCGCTTTGACGGCTTGCGCCACGCGCAACGGCTCGGCCCAGTCTAACGGGCTGGGCATGCCGGTCTTCACATCGCAAAAGCCACACGAGCGGGTGCACACATCGCCCATGATCAGGAAGGTGGCTGTGCCGCGCCCCCAGCACTCGGCGATGTTCGGGCAATTGGCCTCCTCGCAGATGGTGTGCAGCGATTTGCTGCGCATCAACTGCTTCAGGTTGTGGTAAGTCTCGCCGGATGGCATGCGCACTTTCAGCCACTCCGGCCGACGCATCGGCGCTGAGCGCGCATCGGTCGCCAGAGGAATCTCCGCCGTCGGGATCGCGTCTGGAGTAAGCGTCATGATGACGAGGATTCTAGCAGAACGGCCGCTGCAGCGCGCTCACCGGCGCAACACGACGCGCGCCGGCCCGGCGTCACCGCCTGCGATCTTCAGCGGCAGCGCCAGTAGCTCATACTCGCCGTCCGGCACACCCTGCAGGCGCAAGTTCTCGACGATGACGACGTCGTGTCGCAAGAAAGCGCGGTGCGCCGGCAAGGCCCGGCTTGTCGCCGGATCCACCGATGGCGCGTCGGTGCCGATCAGCCGCAGGCCGTTCGCGCCGAGCCACTCGGCTGCTTGCGGATCGAAGTAGGCGAAGGAGTCATCCCAGACGTCGTCCGGGGTGTCGCTGGCGCGGGTGCGGATGAGCAGACGCGGCGCAGCGCGTATCGCGTAGGGCAGGTCACGAAAGGCGTTTTGCAAGTCAGCGGTGGTGATCGCGCCGGCGACGTCCAGGGTGACCACGCGGGCCGGGCCGATCAGCACATCGAGCGGCACGTCGTCTATGCCGACGCCGTCATCGCTGTAGTGGCGCGGCGCGTCCACGTGCGTGCCGGCGTGCGCGCTCATCGTGATGGCCGTGACGTTGCATGAGTCGCCGGCGCGCATCTGCAGCGTGGGCGCGATGGACACCGGCGTATCGCCGGGGAAGACGGCTGTGTGCGGCGTAAGGATGCGGGTGACGTCGTATAGCATCGCTTGTCCGGGAGCGCGGCGGCCCATGCGTCAGGTTTTGCGCTTCGCGTCGCGCATCCCCTGGCGCGGGGATTGCGCCGATTGAAGCCGACGCTGTAGGTCGGCAAAGTCGCGGATGGTGGCGATCTCGCGCAGAAAAGCGCCGAGCGACGGGCTGCGCCGACGCAGCTCTTGTACCGCCGGGCCGATGGGATCCTTCCCGGCGGCGGGCGAGCCGCCCGGATCGGCGTTGTACGCGCCGTGAAAGGCAAAATAGGCTTGATTCAGTTTGCGTATCATGTAGCCGTTTTGCACAAACAGGATGCGGCGCTGCTCCATATAGGCTTCGGCTTCCTCAACTTTGCCCTGCGCCAGAAGCTCATCCACGCGCTCGCGCGTCTTGCGCATCTCGACGCGAAAGTCGAACTTGCGGTCGGCATGGGTCGCCGAGGTGGCTCGCGCGTCGCTGACCAGCGCCGCGCTCGGCTCCGGGTAGTAACGCTGCGCTACCCGTTCGCGGATTTCGCGCTCCACGATCACGGCGGCGGTTTCGTTGATGGTGCGCGCCTCTGAGTTAGAGAGGAAGTTCAGGCCGACCGGGCTGAGTGTGAAGATCAGATAGTTGTGCACCCACTCGTGGGCAATGACGCCCAGCACCCAGTGGAGCGCGGACGTCTCCGGCAGCATGGTCGGGTAAGCGCCCAGCCCACCGATAGGCGTGACCAGCGACGACACGTCGAACCGACGATCTACTGCTTCTTCTAGGCGCGCCTTCTCTTCCAGCGTTAAACCGGTGGTCAGTTCGCGCGAGGCGATGCGCTCGATCTTGTCGCGGCGCGAAACGACCAGCAGATCGGGCAGCTCGGTGAAGCGGAAGCGCAACGGCGGCATCACCTGGCCGGCGACGGCGAAGCCCTCCTCGCGCAGCACGCTCTGCACCTGATCTTGCAGGATGGCCTCGACAATGTCTTGCCGGGCGTTTAGACTGGCGCGCAGGGCGTCGCGTTGGGCGCGCAGCCCTGCGCTGGCCGCGGCGGCGTCCCCCACATTCGGGTCGCTGTAGATCGCCTCGATCTGGCCAACCAAACGCTTGAACTCGGCCACATCGCGCATGTAATCCTGCACGAAAGCGACTTGCTCTGCGTCGCTCATGCTCTCATGCGTCAGGAGCAACTCATAGCCGAGCTTGGCTGCCATCGCCCCGACCCACCAACCTGCCAGGTCGAAGTGTTTGCCGGCCAGCATGCGGTCGAGATGCGCCTCGCGGTCACCATAAGGCGGCGCTTCGGACCGCAGCAGGGCGAGCAGCAAGCCGGCCGCCAGCGCCAGGCTTGCGGCGCGTCGTAGCTGCGTGCGGATCGCGCGCCGGTTTGCGCAGCGCGATATCCACAAATCTTTCACAACGCGTTCACAAGCGGCGAGCATGGGCTGTTGGCTATATGTTGGGCTTAGACGCGCGGCATCCCCTATAAAACGGCGTCCTCTTAGCGCCGGCCGAAGTTATCTATGCTTTAAGAAAGGCCAGCGAGCGTCCTAGGAGGGCCAAAATGTGGACAAACTCCGGACGCACTGGGGATAAGTGAAAGTGTTTGGGGATAAGTCAAATTTGTCATACTCAGCAAGTTGCTTAGATTTTACTTTGAAATTTGTTGTCATTTTCTGAGAGCACCTAGAACGCCGCGCCGTTATGGTGATCGCCGTATACGCCACTTAGCGCGTCCTCTGGGCGCGCCGGCGGCGAAGAGCGCGCAAAGGCTACGGCTTCCTCGATGAGCGTCAGCACCTGACCTTCGACTTCTTCGATCTGTTCCTCGGCGATCCCCCGCTCGACGAGCGTGCGGCGAAAGCGGGGGATGGGGTCGCGCGCTTGCCATCGTTCGACCTCCTCGCGCGAGCGATAGACCTGTGGGTCGCCCTCGTAATGGCCGCGATAGCGATAGGTCACGCCCTCGATGAACGATGGGCCATCCCCGCGCCGCGCGCGTTCGACCGCTTGTCGCGTGGCCTCATACACGGCCAACACATCGTTGCCGTCCACCGTGACGCCGGGCATGGCGTAGCTCTCGGCGCGCTTGCTGAGCTGGGTGATCGGGGCTTGTTTGTGCTGCGGCGTGCCTTCGCCATATTGGTTGTTCTCGCAAAAAAACACCACCGGCAGCCGCCACAAGCCGGCCAGGTTGAGCGCCTCGTGGAACGCGCCCTGATTGGTCGCGCCGTCGCCGAAGAATGCCAGGGCGACGCGCAGCCCCGCGCCGTTGGGCGCGCCTTGCATCTTGAAGGCCAGCGCCGCACCGACGGCCATGGGAATGCCGCCGGCGACGATGCCGTTCGCGCCCAGGATGCCGAGGTCGAAGTCGGTCATGTGCAACGAGCCGCCTTTGCCACGGCAATAGCCGGCCTCCCGCGCGGCCAGCTCGGCCATCATGTAGCGCACGTCGCCTCCCTTAGCGATCAGGTGGCCATGGCCGCGATGTGTGCTGGTGATCACATCGTCGCGGCGTAACGCCGCGCACGCGCCCACAGCGCACGCCTCTTCGCCGATGTAGGGGTGGATGAAGCCGGGAATCAATCCCTGGCGTCGCTCGTCAATCGCGCGCAGCTCGAACTGGCGAATCAGCACGAGCTGGCGATACAGCTCAAGCAAACGATCGGTGGATAAGGTCACAAACCGATTATAAAGTTGCGGCCTGTATCAAGCCGCGTTTAGCGCCTCAACACGCCGGCCGGCATGGCCCGAGGACGAACGCGGCTGATAAGATATTCAGCAGTGTCGAGCATCGCCGCCCCCAAGCCCTGCTCAGTCCTCGTGGACTGCCGTCTGATGTATTACCGCAAGGCGGGCGTGTCGCAATATGCGCGGCGGCTGGTGCGCGCCCTGGCCGAGTTGCGAGCGCCGGGGTTCACGCTGCGTATTTTGCTAGACCGGCGCGACGCCGATACCGGCTGGGTGCCCCCGAACGTCGGCATCGTTCGCGCGGTCACGCCGGCGCACCACCGCTACGAACACCTAACCCTGCCCATCGAGCTGGCCGGCTTAGGTCTGCGCCGCGCGCCGCGCGCCGTGCTTCACTCCCCAGACTTCATCACGTGCCGAGGGCGATTCCGCAAGGTGATCACCATTCACGACCTGTATTTCGTGGAGCATCCGGAGGTGATGAGCGCCGACGGCATGCGCTATTACAGCCGCATCCGCTGGTCGGCGTCGGCGGCCGATCGCATCATCGCCGTGTCGCGCTTCACGCGCCAGGACATCCTGCGCCTGATTCCGGAAGCCGCGCCCGAGAAAGTGATCGTGGTGCACGAAGCCGCCGACCGGGAACCGCAGAGCGAGTCCAGCGCAGTGGCTCATTCTGCGCTGCCGAGTCTCGATGCTCGATACATCCTGTTTGTGGGCACTTTGGAGCCGCGCAAGAACCTGAGCACGCTGCTGCGCGCGCTGGCGCGCTTGCCAAGCGAGGTGCGCCTCGTCGTCGTGGGCGCAGCCGGCTGGCGCGACGAGGCGCTGGGCGATGCGGCCCGCGCGCTGGGCGTGGCCGAGCGCGTCGAGTTCGCGGGATGGGTGAGCGAGGATAAATTGGATGCCTTGTATCGCCGGGCACGGCTCCTGGTCATGCCGTCGCTCTCGGAGGGTTTCGGCTTGCCGGTGCTCGAAGCGATGTCATACGGCACGCCGGTGGTGTGCAGCAGCGCCGGCGCTTTGCCCGAGATCGCCGCCGACGCTGCGCTGCTCCACAGTCCGACGGACGATGCTGAATTAGCCCGGCATATACTCGCCTTGTGGGCCGACGACGCCTTGCATGCCGAGTATGCGCGTCGCGGCTTGGCCCGCGCGCGGGACTTCTCCTGGGCGCGCGCTGCCCGAGAGACGCTTGGCGTCTACCGCGCGGCGCTCGGCTGATCCGATCGGCTCGGCCGATTGCTGCTTGTCGGTCGCGGCTCGTAAACTTCAAACCGCCCATGCGCGTGCTCTTTCTCACGCCTCAGTTGCCGTATCCCCCCCACCAGGGGACGGCGCTGCGCAATTGGGGGCTGATCTCGCATCTGGCAGCCCGACATGAGATTTGGCTCCTCTCATTCGACGAGAGGCCTGAGGATGCGCGCGGCGAGCTGCCCGCGCCGTTGCGGCAAGCGTGCCGGAGTGTTGCCATCGCGCCTGCGCCGGCGCGCGCGCCAGGCGCCCGCCTGCGCACGCTGGTTACCTCGACGCTGCCTGACATGGCCTGGCGGCTGTGGTCGCCGACGTTCAAGCGGATGCTCCATGCGCACCTGTGCAGTCATCACTTCGACGTTGTGCAATTCGAGGGGATCGAGCTGGCGCGCTACATGATCGACGCTGCGCGACTCCCTCACAGTGCGCGTTTCGTCTTTGATGCGCACAATGCGGAGTATGTGTTGCAACAGCGCACCTTCCAGGCCGACGCGCGCAACCTCAGGCGCTGGCATGGCGCGGGCTATTCGTTTGTGCAATGGCAACGGTTGCGCGCGTTTGAGCGCCGGGCGCTGCGCGTCGCCGACGCCGTGTTGTGCGTCTCGCCCGAGGATGCGACGGCGTTACAGCGCCTCGAACCATCCGTTCGACCCGCCGTGATCTCCAACGGCATTGACGTCGCCCACTATGCGAACTTCGACTTCCCTGCGCCGGCCTCTCGCGCGCCGACCCTCGTCTTTACCGGCAAGATGGACTTTCGGCCTAATGTGGATGCGGTGTTGTGGTTTGCCCGGCGCGTGTGGCCGGCGGTCAAGCAAGCCCATCCCGGCGCGCGCTGGTTGATCGTCGGCCAGAAGCCCAGCCCGCGGCTCGCCCCCTTGCGCGCCGATCCCGACATCGCGCTCACCGGCCAGGTGGATGATGTGCGCTTCTACATTGCGCAGGCCGACGTTTACATCGCGCCGTTGCTGGCCGGCGGCGGCACGCGCTTCAAGCTGCTCGAAGCCATGGCCATGCGCCGCGCCATCGTCAGCACGTCACTCGGCTGCGAGGGCTTCCCGGTGACATCGGGGCGCGAGATGATCGTGGCCGACCGACCGGAGGAATTCGCCGGCGCCGTGGCCGAGTTGCTGCGCAGCCCGTCGCGCCGCATTGCGCTGGGCGAAGGCGCCTATCGCTTCGTCTCGGCGAACTACGACTGGCGGGCGATCGCGCCCGAGTTGGAGCAGATCTACGAGCGGCTTACTGCCCGTTAGTTCGCTCGCGCATCGCCCAGGCGCGCTCGGCGCGCGCCTTGATGCCCAGCAGCATCCGCCGCTCCATAATGAAAGCACCCGGCTCCAGCAGGGCGCGGATGACGAGGGTGTTCGCAAACGTCGGCTCCCAGTCGGCGCGCCAGCGCTCGATGAGCCGGGTGTTCGTCGCGTCAATCGGCTCTAGATGGAACGTCCAGGTCACGCGCCGATAGTAGCCGGCCTGCATCACGGCGATCCGCGCCTGGATGGGCGCGTCGGCGTGCATCACGATCGTGCGGTTGGGCACAACGATGTCCACCGGCAGCCCGACGCCATCCGGCGTGAGCGGCACAGCGTCGGCAGCGTGTAACTCCTGCAGCGATGGGATGATGTGGTTGGCGTTGCTGGGATACAGGCCGAGCAGACGTTCAATCCACTCATAGCTGTAGAAACCGCCGCGTCCTTGGCCCATCTGCACCAGCCATGGCCAGATTGCCTCCGGCGGGGCATGGATCGAAATGGCGTGCGTGGCTTCCAACTTCGCGTTTTCAATGAGCGAGTCGCCGAGCAGCGGCCGCTTGACCTCTTCCTCGGTGGCGCCCCAGCGCAAATGCCATGGCCGAATGAAGGCTACGTAAGCGCCAATTACGCCCGCGCCGGCCAGCGTCAGCGTAGCCAGGAAAGACGAAAGGAAAGATGAGCGCTTGGGCGAATCAGACAATGCAATCCTCCATTTCTGTTGGTGTGAAATTCCTGTACCCAGAAATCATGGGCAACTTCAAGCATCTGCGGGCGGTTACGATTAAATTATCGCGCAGAACGCAAAAAGCGGCCATCCTCTCGGAGCGCAACGGGGCGCTGGGGCCGGCCTGCTTGCCTGGCCTTGCGCGCGTTTCCCCCGCCGAACTGTTTGATCGTGGCTAGAATTGGCGCACATGTCCACCTTGAACGCTCGCGGCACGCCCTGGCGTGGCCGGACGACCCGACGATGGAGCCGGCTGCTGGCCGGCCTTGGGGTAGTCCTGATGGGCCTTGTGCAGCCGCGCGCGCCCGCGGCCGGCCAGGCGCCGTTGCCGCCGACGGCAATCATCGTGGACGAGACCGACGCCGATTTCCAGAAGTTCGGCCCGCCGCAGTGGTGGTACACCGCGACCGGCACGACGTTCAACTTCTATGGCGGGGCGATGTACTACACCTACAGCGAGCCTACGACGCGCGTGAACTATGCGCGCTGGATGCTGCCGATCACGGCGACCCGTCCGCTGACTTATGAGGTGTTCGCCTTCATCCCGCGCTACCACAGTAGCACAGCCAACGCGCGCTATGAGATCGTCGCCGGCGGCGTCACCACGACCGTGGCCATCAGCCAAAGCCGCTACTACGGCGAGTGGGTCAGCTTGGGGATGCGCTACTTCACCGCGTCCGGGCCGAACTACGTGCAGTTGACGGACGTGACGGGCGAGCCTGCCGGCGCGCGCAAGGTGGCCTTCGACGCGATGGCCTTTGTGCCGCAAGCGAGCGCGACGCCGCCGATCAGCGCCGTGGCCAGCGCCTATCTGCCGCTGATCCTCGGCAACCCCGTGCAGGGCGTGCGGGCGACGACTTCCCGTTACATCTCCACACTGGACCCGGCGCTGCACCACGCGATGGGCTGCGCCGCGGGCAGCGCCGGCGAGCAAGGGATGATCATCCTCGCCTTTGGGCAGCCCTGGCGCAGCGATAGCGGCCAGTATGGGGTGATCTACTACCGGCGGCCAGGCTATCCGTTCGCTTCGACCGCTGCGGTGGCCGAGGCCGGCCGGGCGTTCCTGCGCGGTTACTGGGAATGCGCGCCGTCGTTCGCCCAGTTGGGCCTGGCCATCGGCACGAACAATTATCGCGGCGCCACCTTGCAGCCCGAAACCAGCTTCGCCCACGGCCAGGCGTGGGGGCAGATGATTAACCAAGTGCACGCCTGGCTTCAGGAGAACGCGCCGGCCGGCGTCGCCGAGCGCCTCGCCGTGTTCGGCGGCAACGACATCGAGATGAGCTGGAACACGCCGGCGCTCACCAAAGCCTGGGTAAACGGCTACGCCTCGGCTACGGCTCGCCCGTTCGTCAACTTCGGCACCTGCGATGGCTGCCCCACCAGCGGCAACCCTGCCCAATCGCCCAACAACGGCTGGACGGTGGACGACGTGTGGCAGGTGAACCGGCCACCTTACGCCATTCCCTTCCCCGAAATCTATCTGCGCAGCGGCATCAACGCCGACCAGTGGTATCGCATGAGCCTCTATGCCGCGTTGAACAAAGGAGCTAAGCTCAACTTTGGCGGCCTGCTCACCCAGTGGCAAGCCTGCCAGGATCGCGGCTCGTGCGGCGGGCTGACCGACAACACGCCCCAGCAGGGCTGGCAGCAACTTCAGGACGCGCTGAACGCCGACCCCCGCACGGCCATGCCGCTGCCGCCGCCGAGCGACATCACCTGGCAAAACGTGGTCGGCGCCGGCGCGTTGGATGTCGGCCCGCTGGCGTTGGCCGGCGAAGGGCGCATCGTGGCGGACGTGCTGCCGCCGCTCAGCGCGATGACCTTCCTCGCCGAGAACGCCTGGGAAGCGCCGGGGATCATCGTGTTCGCCGGCCGGCTGCGCGATCCGGCTGCGGGCGGCGGCGGCGAGGACACGGGCGGCGTCGCCGTGTTCCGCCTGACCGATGCGGGCGAATACGTCTTCCCGCCGCGCTTGTTGGCCGCGCCGACGCCGACGGGCGCGCTGCGCATCACGCGCGCCGAAGGCGGCCGGCTGACCCTCAGCGATGGCGCGAGCGTCCTTCGCTTCGACGTCGCCGCCGCCGACTGGGTTGAGTGATCCCGATGGCCCGGCCTCCCCGCCCTAAGAAGTCCCAGCTCCCGACGAAGGTCTGCCCGATCTGCGGCCGGCCGTTCGTCTGGCGCAAGAAGTGGGCGCGCGACTGGGAAGGCGTGGTCTATTGCAGCGAACGCTGCCAGCGCGAAGCGCGCCGTCAGCGCCGACGGCCGACGGCCTAGCGCAGCGCTGCGTCGGCGAGCAGCCGCCCCTTCCAGCGCGTGCGACCGGTGTAGCGCCAGCGGATCGAGTTGAGCAGCACGCCGATGCCGATGGCGATCTGCAGCGGGTAGAGCAGCGCGACCCACGGCGGCTGGCCGATGCGCCGGTTGACCAGCGCCAGGTTAGCCGCAGTCAGCGCGACGGCGACGGCAGCCGGCCAGTTGACCGCGCCGGCCAGCGCGCCGCCGACCAGCGCAGCCAACGGCAGCAGGAAGAGCGCGACGCATGCCGCGACGAAGACGGCGCTCATCGCCAGCGAGCCGTTCAAGATTGAAAAGGCGTTCTTCGAGAAGCCGTCCACCATTTCGCAGAAGCCGCGATACATGCGGCAGCTCACCCAGTCGCCGTCGCTCAGCGCGATGCGCTGACCGCGCTGCTTGAACAGCCTGCCGATGGCTACGTCGTCCAGGATTTGATTGCGGATGGCATCGTGCCCGCCGCTTGCGAAGTAGGCGTCGCGGCGCGCCAGCAAATACTGGCCGATGGCGGCAGCGTTGAGGGGGCGCGGCCGGCGCTCCAGGTAGATGCGCCAGGGCGAGATGAAGTTGTAGATCAGCGCGAAGCCAACCGGCGTGAACAGCCGTTCGCCCCAGCTCTGCATCACTTGTCGCGGGATAACCGAGAACAGCGCGACGTTCAGACCCAGGGCGCGCGCGACGCCGGCGCGAATCGAATCGGCGCGGTGCACGGTGTCGGCGTCCACGAACAACAGCCATTCGCCGCGCGCTTGTTCGGCCAGCAACTGGCAGGCGCGGCTCTTGCCGTTCACGCCCGGCGGCAGCGGCTGGCGGTTGTGGATGACGCGCAGCCGCCCATCCCGCTCGGCCAGTTGGTCGAGAATTGCGCCGGTCGCGTCGGTCGAGTCGTCGTCCAGGGCAATCACTTCGTAGTTCGGGTAGTCCTGCGCCAACAGCGAGCGGATGCACGCCTCGATGTTGTGCGCCTCGTTGCGCGCCGGCACCAGCACCGAGACCATCGGGGCATCTGCGCCGACGGGCTTAGCCCGCCGCGCGACCCATCGGGAGAAGGCCAAGTTGACAAGCAAATTGACGCCGCCGACGGCCAGCCCGCCGGCGGCGAGGAGCGCCCAGGCGTCTATGAGTGTCATCGTGAATGTCCTGTTGATAAACGGCGTATTTTTGCGCCCTCTATGTTGACAGAGTACGCTGAGTTGGGGATGAAAGCGACCGGCGACCTGGCTAAAATCCCTCGTCCATGGCGGATGCGTTCATCGTCCCCCCGCACAGCGTTGAGGCCGAAGAGGCCGTTTTGGGGTCGTTGCTGATTGACCCCGAGGCCGTCGTGCGCGTCGCCAGTTTCCTCACGCCGGATCACTTCTACGTGGTGAAGCATCAGTGGATCTACGAAGCGATGCTGCGCCTGCACGACCGGCGCGAGCCGATAGACCTGCTCACGGTGTCGTCGGAGCTGGCGCACAACAACCGGCTCGACGAGGTCGGCGGCGAGCCATACATCGCCCAGCTCACTAATGCCGTGCCCACCGCGCTGAACGTAGAGGCTTACGCTCGCGCGGTGGAGGGATTAGCCGTGCGCCGACGCATGATCAACGCCGCCAGCGAGATCGCGCGCATCGCCTACGACCAATCGCTGCCCATCCAACAGGTGATCGAGAAGAGCGAAGCGACCTTGTTCGGCGTCACCGAGGGCCACGGCGAGGGACACATGGTGCCCATCCGCAAAGCGGTGAGCGACTTCTTCGAGCGACTGGAGTACCTGCACGAGCACCGCGACGAACCGTTGGGCATCCCGACCGGCTACCACGACCTCGACCGCCTGACCGGCGGCTTGCAGAAGGGCGACCTGATCATCGTCGCCGCGCGGCCCGGCGTGGGCAAAACGTCGTTGATGCTCAACATCGGCTATCACGCGGCGCTCAAATATCGCCAACGCGTCGCCATCTTCAGCCTGGAGATGGGCAACGAGCAACTGGTGCAGCGCTTCATCGCCGCCGAGACCGGCATAGACTCGCAGCGCCTGCGCATCGCCGACCTGAAGGACGACGAATGGGGCGCCCTCACGCGCATCTCGATGCAGATGGCCGATCAGATGATCTTCCTGGACGACACGCCGTCGCTCAGCCCGCTCGACCTACGAGTGAAGGCGCGCCGCATCTACCAGGAATACGGCCTCGACCTGATCATCGTAGATTACCTGCAGCTCATGTCCGGCGAGACCGGCATGCGCAGCGACAACCGCGTGCAAGAGATTTCCTACATCTCGCGCTCGCTGAAGGCCATCGCGCGCGAGTTGAAGGTGCCGCTGGTCGCCGGCAGCCAGCTCTCGCGGCTGGTCGAGCAGCGCAGCGACAAACGCCCGATGCTGAGCGACCTGCGCGAGAGCGGCAGCATCGAGCAGGACGCCGACATCGTCCTGTTCATTTATCGCGATGAGTTGTATAACCCGGATACCGAGTTCAAGAACATAGCCGAGATCCATGTGGCGAAGAACCGCAACGGCCCGACCGGCAAGGCGATGCTGTACTTCGATAAGCGGCTCACCTCCTTCAAGAACCTGGCGAGGGAGCGGATTGAACTGTGAGCCATAGGCCGAGCGCTAAGCGCGGAAAGTCATGCTGGTGAATGCCTTCATCGCCAACACGCTGGCGCAGGTGGACGACCTGGCCGAGTTGAAGGTCAGCCTGGTGGCGCTAAGCCTGCTGGAAGCCAAGCCCGCGGCCACGCCGTTCGTCACCGAGGGCGAGCTGCTGAACCATCCGGCCATCCGCAACGGGCTGAGCTTCCCGACGACCACCTTGCGCCTGGCGCTGCAGCGCGCTGTGTTGCGCGGGACGCTGCTGTGCGCGAGCATCGGCGAGGGTGAATTGCGCTACTACTTCGCCAATGATGCGGCCGGCCGCCGCGCCGTCGAAGTGATTGAGAGCGCCGGAGCCCCGCCGAAGCCCGGCGCGTCGCGGAGCGCCGAATTGCTCGCCCGCGTCGCCTTTGAGCTTGAGCGCCTGGAGATGCTCGAGGTATACGCACCTGAGCCGGAAGACCTGTCTGCGCTCGAAGAGCGCCTGGCGCGCGGCTACACCGAAGATGAAATCATCGCCGCCTTGCGCGCAGCGCTGCGCGCGCCGCGACCGAGACACACGCCGCCGCGGACGCTGCGCGCGTGCCTGGCCGTCCTGGATGCGCAGCCGCCAGCCGCGCCGTCTGAGTACTACCGGGTGATCGTGTCCAAGGCCGCGCCGCCGCCCGAGGAGATCGTGAATCTGCGTGAGCGCCTGGGACGTGAGCCGACCGGCCGCGAGTACGACCTGGTGCGCGCGGCAACCGGCATGTTCGGCCTGCGCGCCGTGCTCGATGGGCTGAAGCGCGTGACGCGCGACGGCCACGTGAACGTGGACGCGCTGATCCCGCTGCTGGCCGAGCGCGAAGAGGCCCTTTTGGCCTTGCAACGCGCCGACGCGCGCGCCGAGGCTCACCTGCGCGAGCTGGTTGCGCTCTACGAGTCGGCCTTCGGGTTGCCCCCTACAGCGACCGTGGCCGATGAGATGCGGCTGCTCTGGGACGAGGTGAGCGACCTGTCGCTGTGGCGCAGCGTCTTCGCCTATGCCGCCAGCCAGAACAAGCGCGATTGGTTTTACGTGAAAAGGCTGCTGCAAAACCCATCGCCGGACGTGTTCACCCCGCCGCCGGTCAACGAGACCGCGCAGTTCGCCTTCGCCGAATACAAGAAGCGCGTCAACCGGACGCTCGACGGGCACGTCGCCGCCGACATCAACGCGCTGGCGGCGCAGATCACCGACACGACGCGTTGGGCGGCAGCCTTCGACAAGGCGGCCGAGGCGAACGCGCTGCGCTGGGACTATATTCGCAAAGTGCTGACCGCTTCGCCGCAGGGGAAGCGGAAAGGGACGGATAGCAATGGCAGACGAGGAGAAACCACGCAACGGAAGGGACGCACCTACAGCCGGCCGCAAGTCGAATACACCGAGGCCGACCGTGAAGCGGCTCGCGAACGCGCTCGACAGCGCATTGCCAGCCGCCGCAAGCAGGATGACCTCCCTTGACGCGCGCGCCGCGCCGGAAGTGTGCCGGAGCGACCCCGACGCGCCGGTGGATGCGCAAGACGACGTGGACTGCGAATACTGCGGCAACAAGCGCTTTGTGCTGGACGCGCGGGGCCAACTGAAACCCTGCCCCAAGTGCGATACCGCGCAGCGCTGGAAGCTGGCCGCCCTGGCTCACTTCTCATCGCGCAGCGCCCTGTCGTCCAGGCAGACCTTCCTCAACTTCAAGACGCGCTTCAACGGCGTTGAGGACGAAACGCTGGTGGACTGTCTGGAAAGCGCCGAGGCGTTCGCCAACAATCCATTCGGGCGCTGGTTGGTGATCTGGGGCGAACGCGGCAGCGGCAAATCGCACCTGTGCGCCGCCGTGGACAATCACCTGACGCAGGCCGGCATCCCGTCGCTGTTCATCACCATGCCCGACTTGCTCGCCTCGCTGCGCGAAGCGATTGACCTGCAATCGAACACCGAACAGGAGAGCTTCACCGGCCGGATGAACATCTTCAAAACGGCAACGGTGCTGATCATTGACGACCTGGGCGCCGAGCCATCCTCGCCGTGGTCGGATAGCGTGTTGTTCGAGATCCTCGATTACCGCTATCGCAACCGGCTGGCCACGATGATCGCGACCAACGTCAACCCGGACGACTTCGACTATCGCATCGCGTCGCGCATGCAGGACACCGAGCTGAGCATGGTGATCGAAAACGCGGCGCCGGATTACCGCCGCCGTCCGCTGAGCGAGAAACGATGATAGGTCAGCGCGACAACACGACCCCCGCCGGCCGGCTGTGGGGCGGGCGATTCACCGGCCAGACCGACGCCCTGATGAGGCGCTTCAACGATTCAATCGGGTTCGACATCCGGCTGTGGGACGCCGATATTCGCGGCAGCATTGCCTATGCAGGCGCGCTGGCCCGCGCCGGCGTGATCACCGAAGATGAGGCGGCGACGTTGACGCGCGGCTTGCGCGCAGTGCACGCCGAGTTCGCCGAGGGGCGCTTTGAGGTCAAGCCCGACGACGAAGACATCCACACAGCGGTCGAGCGCCGGCTCACAGAGATCGTCGGCGAGGTGGCCGGCAAGTTGCACACCGGCCGCAGCCGCAATGATCAGGTGGCGACCGACCTGCGCCTGTTCTGCTTGGACGCGATACGCGACACGCAGCGCGCCCTGCATGACGCGCAGTCCGCGCTGCTGGCGCAGGCGCAATCGCACATCGGCACCTTGATGCCGGGTTACACCCACCTGCAGCGGGCGCAGCCGATCACCTTTGCGCACTGGTGCCTGAGCTACTTCTGGCAATTCGCCCGCGATGTGGAACGGCTGGACGATTGCGCGCAGCGCACGGCGGTGCTGCCGCTAGGCTCCGGCGCATTGGCCGGCAACCCGTTCGCGGTCGATCGCGCAGCCCTGGCAGCGGAACTCGGCTTTTCGCTGCGCGACGCCGCCGGGATCACCCAGAACAGCCTAGATGCGGTGAGCGATCGCGACTTCGTGGCCGAGTTGCTGTTTTGCTGCGCCTTGATCGGTGTCCACCTCAGCCGCCTGGCCGAAGACCTGATCATCTATTCCACCGCCGAGTTCGGCTTCGTGACCTTCGACGATGCCTACGCCACCGGCTCCAGCCTGATGCCGCAGAAGAAGAACCCCGACGCGATGGAGCTGGCGCGCGGCAAGGCCGGCCGCCTAATCGGCAATCTGACCGCTGTCCTGACGATGCTCAAAGGGTTGCCGATGAGCTACAACAAGGACTTGCAGGAGGACAAGGAGCCGCTGTTCGACTCGCTCGACACGCTGGCGCTTGCGCTGCCGGTGGCCGCCGGCGCGATCCGCTCGCTGAAGGTCAACGTCGCGCGCATGCGCGCGGCGCTGGACCCGGCCATGCTGGCGACCGATGTCGCCGAGTATCTGGTGCGCAAGGGCGTGCCCTTCCGTGAGGCGCACCATCTCGCCGGTCGCGCGGTAGCGCTGGCTGAATCGAAAAGCGTCAGCCTGAGCGAACTCAAAACGAGCGACTGGCAGGCGATCTCGGCCCGCTTCGACGACGACATTGCGCAGGTGTTCGACTTCGCGCGGTCGGCAGCGTCGCGCGACGTGGCGGGCGGCACGTCTCCGCGCGCTGCGCGGGAGCAGATTCGGCAAGCGGAACAATGGCTGGACGCGCGGCGCACAACCTAAATCACTCGTCCCCCATCCCATCGCTGAAGGAGCATCTCGTCAACGGCGGACGTGTGGAGCGCGTGGGCGATGTCGTCCGCCTGGTCATTCCGCCGACCACGCGCGCGGCCTATACCGATGCGCAGCTCGACGACTACGAGCATGCCCTGCCGCGCCGGTTCGCCAACCGGCCGCCGCAGCGGCTGCGCCTGCGCGCGCGTTTCTCCCACCCGACCGGCGCGTTGAAGGGCACGGCCGGCTTCGGCTTTTGGAACCATCCCTTCACCCGCGATGGCGGCGTGCTCGAACCGCCCTGTAACGTCTGGTTCTTCTACAGCTCGCCGGAGTCGGACATGCAGATCGCGCCCGGCGCGCCTGGCCACGGCTTCAAGGCCGCGTCGCTGCGCCCCCGGCTGCCGTCCGCGGAGCAACAAGGCGCATGGGGCGGCTTGACTAGGGCGATAGTAGCCGCTGGCAACCTGGCGCTCAAACTGCCCGGTGTCTCGGCGTTGGCGATGGCGGCGGCGCGCTCGGTGGTGCAGGCGCGCGAAGCCCTTCTGGACCTGGACATGACCGAGTGGCACTGCTACGCGCTGGACTGGCTGCCCGATGTCGCGGTCTTTCGCGTGGACGGGGTGGAGGTGCTGCGCGCGCCGTCGCCGCGCGGCCCGTTGGGCTTCGTCGCTTGGGTGGATAACTACCGCGCCGTCGCCGCGCGTTCGGGGGAATATGCCTTCGCCTATGTAGACGTGCCCGAAGCGCAGTGGCTGGAGTTGGCCTTTGCGCGGTGACGGCCGCCCGCGTTCACAGCTCCTCTTCAAACATGCTGCTGATGGATTCGCCGTTGTGCGTGCGGCGGATGGCCTCGGCCAGCAGCGGCGCAATCGAAATCACGTGCATGTTCGGCAGGCGTTTCTCCGGCGGGATCGGCACCGTGTTGGTGGCGACGATCTCGTCCACGTCGGCCTGCGCGCGCAGGCGCTCGATGGCCTTGCCGGTGAACAGCCCATGCGTACAGGCAACGGACAAGCGGCGCGCGTTCCGCCGTCGCAGGCATTCGAGCGTCTCGACGATCGTGCCGGCGTTGGCGATCTCGTCGTCGAGCACGATGGCGTCTTTGCCGTCCACATCGCCCACAATGTCCTCGATCACCACGTGGTCGTCTGAGATGCGCTGTTTGCTGCCGGCGGCCACCGGCAGCCGCAACAGGCGCGCGAATTTCGCCGCCGACTTGGCGTTGCCCAGGTCGGGCGAGACTACCACGGCGTTGTCCAAATCGCCGCGCTCTTTGTAGTAGCGCGCCAGCGTGGTCAACGCGTTGAGGTGATCGACCGGGATGCTGAAGAATCCGTGCACCTGCGGCGAGTGCAGCGTCATGGTGATCACGCGATCGGCGCCGGCGGTCTTGAGTAGATCGGCCACCAGCCGGCCGGCGATGGAGATGCGCGGCGCGTCCTTCTTATCCGATCGCGCATAAGCGTAGTGGGGGATGACGGCGGTCAGGCGCGCCGCGGCCGAACCCTTAGCGGCGTCCAGCATCTGCAACAGCTCCATCAGGTTCTCCTGCACCGGCGGACAGATCGGCTGGATGAAGAAAACGTCCGCCTCTCGGCAACTGGTCAGGAGCTGAACTTGGATGCAGTCGTTGCTAAAGCGCCGAATGTCCACAGGGGAGAGCGGCAGGCCGAGGTGCTGGCAAATCTCTTCCGCCAACTCACGATGCGCGCTGCCGCTAAAAACGGTAATGCCTCGCATGTTGCCTCCCTTCGTGTTCGGCGAACATTATATGAATGTGAAGGCTGGGTGTGTTCAATCGCGCCCCTGCGAGGATTCAGCTTGCATGGCAGCGATGACGGCGCGGCCTGCTTCGGTTAACCAGTATGTCGCGGAGGGGAATTTCTTGTTGCTGCTGATCAGGCCCAGTTCGACTAGCGCCTCGACGTCGGCCGGGTGCACCGGTTCGCTGCGATCGCTGGGGTCATGCAGCGCGTAGGTCTTATGCCCTTCGATGTCGCGGTGGTCTTTCAGCCGCAGGCCGCGCGCCATCGCAAGCACAATGCGTCGCTGCGATTCGGTCAATTGCATCTCCGGCCCAACGTCGAAACTGCGCGCCTCTGCCTCATTCGGCGCGCCGGCCGTCAGCCGAGTTCGTCCACGTAGGCTTGAAGCTGACGCTGGTTGATCTTCACATACCGGTCGGGGATGATCTGCGCCATCTCCTCTTCGGTCAGGCGAAATGCCAGGATCTGTAGCGCATCTTCGGGCGATTGGCCGTAGGCCAGCTTCTTCTTGCCATTCTTCATGTCGAACAGATACATGTAGTGTGGATTGGAGAAGCTGCTCATAGCGGATCGAGTGTCTTCGGACATATCCGGAGGCGTCGGCGGCGCGATTGTGCCATGCCGCCGACGCCCAACGTTAGGCTTTCGCCAGCGCGTCCCAGTAATTCACGCGCTGCTGCCGGATGGTGGCCAGGCCGCGGTTGATCTCGTCGTCGTACTTGCCGCTTAGCAGGTCGCGATAGAACTGGTAGTCAATCCCTTTCACCTTCTCGTCGTCGGGGTAGCGGTGATAGTTCTCCTTCGACATCAGGCTCTTGCCTTCGGCGATGATCTGGTGGCCGAGCGCCGAACCGGGGTAGGGCGCGTAGAACGAGATGGACGGCATGATGCGCTTGGTGTACTTGATCATGCGCATGGTCTTAAAAGCGTCTTCGCGCGTTTCGCCAGGGATGCCGAGCATGATGTTGCTCCAGAACACCGGCGGCTTCAGGCCCTTGGCTTCCATGTCATCCCCGATGCGGGTGAGCAGGTCAATCGCGAAATAGTTGTCTTCCTCGGTGCATTCCTTGTTGAGGATCTTCAGCACGCGGTCGCTGCCGCTCTCGAAGCCGATGGATACCGTGCTCCAGTTCGTCTTGCGCACGAGCGCCTCGAACAGGTCCGGCCATTGGCGGACGGTGTCGGCGCGCGCGGCAGCCCAATACGGCCACGTCTTGTTGGCATACTTCGGGTACTTGTCCAACCACTCCTCCAGCCAGGAAGGGTTCTGGAAGAACATCGAGTCGTGGATGACGACTGAACCGATTGGGCCGTAGGTCTCATCCAGGTAGTTCAGCTCTTCGATCACCATGTCCACCGGCCGGCGGCCCATGTTGGGGATGTAGCTGTTCTCGTTGCAAAAGGAGCACTGCCAGGGGCACACCCGGCTGGTGAGGATGGTCGCCACGGGCGGCGGCCCCCAGCCGCATTCCGGCTCCAGCGGCCAATTGAACTTGGCCGCCAGCTTCTTGCTGGCCGGCTCGGGCCACAGCGTGCGATCAATCATCGGCCACTCCGCCATGCTCTTGGCGCCCACGCCCAGAATCACGCGCGGGAAGGCGTCCGGATTGGTCACCAGGTTGACGATAATGTTCTCACCCGGCCCCTGACAGATCTTGTCGAACTCGGGCACGGCCAGCATCTCATCCAACGCAACGGTGGCGTGCATGCCGCCGGTGAGCACGATCCCGTTGGGATTGACCTTCTTGAAGATCTGCGCCGAGCGATAGGCGATTGGGAAGGTGTAGCTGCGCACATTCATGATGAGCATGTCGTAGCCCTTCATGCGCTTCTCCACTTCCTCCCAGCTTGTGCACTGGCGCGTGCTGAACATATCGGTCATCACGCCATTCTGATGCAGGATCGTGCGCAGCAAGCCCATGCCATGGTCCTGCCATTGTTCATGCGGTCCGGCAGGGTTCACCAGGTCGCCCAGGTCGCCCAGGTCCAGCCAGAGGCGTCTCGGTTCTTTGCCCGACGGCTTTACCTTTGGATTGAAAAGGTTCTTGAACATTGCTCTACGCTCTACAAATTTGCCGACTCAACAGATACGCATACTAACGCTAAGACCGCACCGCGGGAATTGACACAATGCAACGCCGATGTTTGCCCGGCGGGAAAAGCGCCGAGTTCCAGACGCCGCGCGCATGCGCGTGGAAGCGCTGCGGCGTCGGCGTCCAGAACTCGTCTTCGGTGTTATCAGTGGCAACCGCAGCCCGAGCCGCAGCTCGCGCCCTCGTCGGTCGAGGCGCTGTCTTTCGTGCGGAACGAGTGGCCACAGCCGCATGAAGAGACGGCGTTCGGGTTGTCAATCTTGAAGCCGCCGCCCATCAGGCTATCCACGAAGTCAATCGAGGCGCCGCTCAGATACATCAGGCTGGTTGGGTCAATGAAGAGCCGGACGCCGTTCTGGTTGACGACGGTGTCAAATTCGCGAGGCTGAGCCTCGAAGGCCATGCCGTACTGCAGTCCGGAGCAGCCTCCGCCGGCGACGAATACGCGCAGGCCATAGTCGGGAATGTTGCGCTGGTGCAAGAGTTCGCGCAGCTTGGCCTCGGCGGCCGGGCTGAGCGTCATCGCCGGTGGTTCTACCGTCTCAAGTTGGGCCTTCGTTTCGGCCAAATTAACGGTCGACATCTTTTGCTTACCCTCCTTCTCGTTCAAGACGCCGACAGAATCGGACGCGCGTCCGCTTTTCAGCTTCAGCCGGCATCCACCGTCGGATTCTCGTGTGTCTTGCGGGCGAGATTGTAGCATGGGCAAGGTGACGCCCGAGCGCGCCCTCGTCCCATAGACTCATCAGAAAATAAGCCGGATGGGTATAATCGCGCCGAGTTTCACGAGATGGCCGATCCGCTCTACTGGGATGACGCCTACCCGATCGCGCTGCTGCTGCGCTCTGCGCACCCGAATGTGGCCGACCCGGCGACGCTCGACTTGCGAGTATTGCATGAATGGGTCATTCGGCTCGACGGGTTCAGCGACGACTGCGAGGCATGGCCGGTCGAATGGCTGGAGCGCATCCAAATGGAATGGGCGGAGCTGCTATAGCCGGTTGCGCGTTCGCCAGGTTGCCGCATTGTCGTGCGACTGAGCTGCGGCGCGCCGACGCGATGGAGAGTGTGGAGATGGCTGAACCGACAAATGCGAACGTGTCCGAAGAGTTTCAGAACGACCCGCGGGTGCCAGACGAGCTGAAGAATAACGTCTTCATCACCTCGCTGGACAAGCTGTACAATTGGGGGCGCAAGCGCAGCATGTGGCCGATGTTGTTCGGCCTGGCCTGCTGCGCCATCGAGATGATCGCCACGGCTGCCAGCCGGCACGACCTCGCGCGCTTTGGCTGGGAGCTGATGCGCGCCAGCCCGCGCCAAGCCGACTTGATGATCGTCTCCGGCACGGTGACCAAAAAGATGATCCCGCAGATCGTGCGCCTGTATAACCAGATGCCGGAGCCGCGCTACGTGATCGCGATGGGCGCGTGCGCCACGGCCGGCGGCCCCTTCAAAGAAGGCTACAACGTCGTCAGCGGCGTGGATAAGTTCATCCCGGTGGACGTCTATATTACCGGCTGCCCGCCGCGCCCCGAAGCCCTGCTGCACAGCTTCATCAAGCTGCAGGAGAAGATCGAGAAGCAGTCGTTGCGCAACGTGCCCTGGTACCGCAAGGGCGAAGACGACGTCGTGCCCGTCCCGGCGCTCGGCCCTGATTTGGTGGATCTGCGCCGCGCGCAAGAGATTAAAGAGAAAGCCGCGCAAGCCGCGCCCGCGCCGGAACAGCCGGCCGCTTGATAAGGAGAACCATGGCTGAAGAGACGACCCATCCCACTCCGGCTGAACCTGCTGCCGCGCCGAAGGCTGCGCCCGCGGCTAAGCCCGCGTCTCCCGCGGCGACTAAGCCGGCAGCCGCAAAGCCCGCCGGCCATGCCGCGCCCAAAGGCCCGCCGCTCGCCACGCTGACGCCGGAATTGGTTCAACTCCAGCAACACTTCGGCGAAAACGTCATCACGCCCGCGCCCTATGTGGGCGTGCTGGTGAACGACCTAAACAAGCTGCGCGAAGTGATGACCTACGTGCGCGATCAGTTGGGGTTCGACATGCTCGCCAACGTGACCGCCGTGGACTACATTAAAGAGGGCTACATTCAGGTGGTCTATCACCCCCAGCGGTCGAAGGGCGGCCAGCCGATCACTATCAAAGTGCGCGTGCCGCGCGGGAGCGACCCGGTCGCGCCTACGGAAGTCGCCGTGCCCTCGCTTACGCCGATCTACGCCGGCGCGGAATTCCAGGAGCGCGAAATCTACGACATGTATGGCGTGCGCTTCGAAGGCCATCCCGACCTGCGCCGCATCCTGACCTGGGAGGGCTTCTACGGATGGCCGCTGCGCAAGGACTGGCACGAGCCGTATTACGAAGGGGACACCAAGCCATTCGATTCGCGCTGGCCGGGCGGCCACCACCAGCTGGCCGAAGAGCGCGTGCCTTGGGCCGACAACGTCAACTATCCACCCGGCTTCGACCCTTTGAACTTCAACGCCAATCCCGACGCTGGACTATACGACTCGATGTTGAGCGGTGTGCCCCACGCTCAGGTTGAGCCGAACGGCCATGCGCAGCAGGCGCCGCAGCCAAAAGGCGTTGGTGCAGCGGTGCCGGTGTATGACCGCAACCACAACAACCTGGCCGACGAAGAAGAGCTGCAGACCGACCAGATCATCGTCAACATGGGGCCGCAGCACCCCTCCACGCACGGCGTGTTGCGCATGGTGGTCAAGCTCGACGGCGAGACGGTCACCGATCTGAAGCTCGCGCTCGGCTATCTGCATCGCAATCACGAGAAGATCGGCGAGCGCAACACCTGGCTGCATAACATCCCCTATACCGACCGGCTGGACTACATCTGCGGCATCGCCAACGAGCTGGGCTATGTGATCACGGTCGAGAAGATGATGGGCATCAAGCCGACCGAGCGCGCCGAATACCTGCGCGTGATCATGGCCGAGTTGACGCGCATCCAGTCGCACTTCTGGGCAATCGGTTTCTTGCTCAACGACCTGGGCGCGTTCTACACGCCGGCGCTCTACTTCATCACCGAGCGCGACTTGATCCTCGACCTGTTCGAGTCGGTGAGCGGCAGCCGGCTGATGTGCAACTACATGCGCTTCGGCGGCGTCAGCCGCGATTTCACCGAGGAACAAATCGCGCATGCCCGCGAATTGGCCTTTGACCGCATCCCGCGCAAGATAGACGAGCTGGAGCAGTTGCTCACCGACAACGAGATCATCAAGGCGCGCACGATCGGCGTGGGCTATCTGCCGGCCGAGCGGAGCATCAACTACAGCTTGACCGGGCCGTGCCTGCGCGCCGCCGGCGTGCCCTACGACATCCGCCGTGTGGACCCCTACAGCATCTACGACCGCTTCGACTTCGAGATTCCGGTCTTCTACGGCGCGGATGTGTATGACCGCTATCGCGTGCGCGTGGCTGAGATGCGCCAGTCGCTGCGCATCGTGCAGCAAGCGCTCAACCAACTCGACCAGACCAAGCCCGGCGACATTCAGGCCGGCAAGAAAGCCTACAACCACCGCGTGCCGGCCGGCGAGGCTTACGGCCGCGTGGAGACGCCGAAGGGAGAGCTGGGCTTCTACCTGGTGAGCGACGGGGGGCAGAACCCCTATCGCTACCACGTGCGCTCAAGCTCGTTCATCAACCTGAACTCGTTGAAGGAGATGGTCGTTGGCCACAAGGTCGCCGATGCTGTCGTCATCCTCGGCTCGTTGGATATCGTTTTGGGAGAAGTCGATCGGTGAATGCTGCGTTCCGAGTTTAGGCTCTTGGCCGCCCTTGCAGCCAAGAACCTAAACTCGAAACCGAGGTGAGCAATGGGTTTGATGGGAACTGGCATCCTGAAGGGTCTCGGCGTGACCCTCAGGCATTTCATTGATACCTACGCCGAAGACCTGAAGTACGTCTTGAACAAGAGCGGCGCGCGACAGCCGCGTCCGCTGCGCCGGCAAAGCCCCAAGAACAAAGGGCTGGTCACGGTCGAATATCCGCGCGAGCGCCTGCCGCTGCCGGAGAACTTCCGATATGTGCCCTTTCTGGTCTACGACACCGAGAAGCAGGACGATAAGTGCACCTCGTGCGGCATCTGCGCCAAGGTGTGCCCGCCGCAATGCATCTGGATTGTGCGGACGGAAGACCCGGTCACCAAGCGCCCCGTGCCGCAGCCCAAAGAGTTCTACATTGACACCACCATCTGCATGAACTGCGGCTATTGCGCGGAGTTCTGCCCGTTCGACGCGATCAAGATGGACCATGACTACGAGCTGAGCTACTATCCCGATCAGGAGCCGCACGCGCGTTTGGTGCATGACAAGTCGCGCTTGACCAAACCGGACACCTATCACGCTTCCATCCACCCGACCGATTGGCGTCGAGAGCTAGAGGATCGCGCTGCCGAAGAGGCGAAGAAGAAAGCAGCTGCCGAAGCTAAGGCCAAAGCCGACGCTGCCAAACCCGCCGGCGGTGCCGCGCCGGCGGCCAAGCCGGCCCCCGCGCCCGGCGCAGCCCGATCATCCGCTCCTGAGCCGGACAAGCCGGCGCAAGCTGACACCGGCAAAAGCAGCAGCGAGTAAGGCGCGCAGGTCTGGTAAAGTTCAGGCCCTGGAATCCACATGGGTGATCTCTTTGACTTCCTGTTCGTCAACCCGATGACGAACGCGCTCCTGCTGCTGTATGGGTTGCTCTTCAACCAATACGTGCTGGCCATCGTCGCATTGACGTTGATCATCCGCCTGGTCACGCTGCCGCTCACCCTCAAGCAGCAGATCTCAGCCTTTAAGATGCAAGCGCTGCAGCCGCAGATCAAGGCGTTACAGGAGAAGTACAAAAGCGACCCGCAGCGGCTGCAGGCCGAGATGCGCAAGTTGGGCTTCAACCCGCTGAGCGGATGCCTGCCGCTGCTTATTCAGTTCCCCATCCTGATTGCGCTTTACCAAGCCATCATCCGCACGCTGACGGTGACCCCGCTCAGCACTTTGGAACTGGGCAAGCACCTCTACGGCTTCTTGCCCGGCCTCTCTACGTTGGTGCCGATAGACTCCCGCTTTCTGCTGTGGGATCTCGGCCAGCCTGATCCGCTCTTCATCATCCCGATCCTCGTCGTGGTGAGCACCTACTTCGCCAACAAGGTAATGACGCCGCCGACGACCGACCCGACGATGCGGCAGACCAACCAGATGATGCAGTTGATGATGCCGCTGATGTTCGGCTTCTTCATGCTCAGCACGCCGGTTGGGCTGGGCGTATATTGGATTGTCTCGAACCTGATCGGCATCGTGCAATACTACGTCACCAAACCGACCCTCGACCGCGCCCGCGCGCTGCACGCCGCGCCGGCCGTTGGCGTCGCCGCCGGCGCAGCTTCGCCCGCTAAAGCGGAAGCCGCCGAGAAGCCGCTCTTCGAGCCCCCCAAGTCCAAGGTGAAGGCCAAATCCACCGGCCGAGTGAATCGCTCCGCATCGGCCGCGAAGAACAGCGCCAAAGGCGGCAGAGTGACGACTACTCCGCGGCAACCCTGATCTTGCTCCATCGAACCAGTCGAAAGATGCCTGCAATTGAGGTTTCAGCCCCCGACGTCGAGAGCGCAATCGCACAAGGTTTGCAGCAGCTCAACCTCATCCGCGCTGAAGTCAAGATTGAAGTGCTCGACGAAGGCAACCGTGGCGTGTTGGGGATCGGCGCAAAGCCGGCCCGCGTGCGTTTGACGCCGTTTGCTGAACTTGAAATGCAGGAGGCTGCTTCGGCAGCCGCGGCTCCGTCTGTTGCTGAAGCGTCGTCCCCTTCCCCCTCGGCGGCCGAGCCGCCTTCCGCTGCGCCACAGGCGGTTGAGCCGTCGCCCATCGCGCCGGCTCCGCCCGAAGCGCCTGAGGAAGCCGCTGCGCCAAAAATCGAGGGCGAGGAACTTGCGCTCACGCTGGTGCGCGACATCCTGCGGCTCATGGGGATGAAGCGCTATGAGGTGAAAGCGCACAGCGTCGTCCCGGCCAATGGCGATGAAGAACCTTTCATCTGGGTGGATGTCACGCTAGGCAACGCCCACGACGAAGAGATGATGCTCAGCCACCAGCGCGAAGGCTTGAACGCCTTGCAGACCGTCGTGCAGACGATGTGGTCGCACCGCACCCGAAGCAGTCTGCGCGTGAATGTGGACGTCAACGGATACCGCCGGCGACGTGAACAGCATTTGATCAACATGGCCAGGCGCTTGGCCGATAAGGTCGTGGCTCACGGCAAGCCCATCACGCTCGAGCCGATGCCGGCCAACGAGCGGCGCATCGTGCACATGGCGCTGCGCGACCGCCCCGGCGTATTTACCGAGAGCTTTGGCGAAGGATCTTCGCGCAAGGTGCAGATCAAACCGAAGCGGTAAGGCGCGACGCGCCGAGCATTGCGCCATACATTCGCGGGTTGCCTCATGCCGCCCGACTATCTCGCCATCGGACACGTCACCGAAGATGTCTGGCGCGATGGCAGCATCACCCCCGGCGGCACGGCTTGGTTCGCGTCACTGGCTGCCCGGCGCATTGTGGAGCGCGTGAGCGTGCTGACCGCAGCGGCGGAGCACTACGACGCCGAAAAGCGCCTGCCGGGCATCCACGTGCATCGCATCCCGTCGCCGACCACGACGCAGTTCGAGAACATCTACACCCCGCGCGGGCGAATCCAATATGTGCGTCCTAGCCCGGTGCGGCTGGAGCCGGCTCACCTGACCGACGCGCTGCGGCACGCAAAGATCATGCATCTTGCGCCGGTGTGCGACGAAGTCAGTCCGGCATTGGCAACGGAGGCGCCCGCCGATGCTTTCGTCGGCGTGACGCCGCAGGGCTGGCTGCGCCGCTGGGACGAGACCGGCCGCGTCTACGCAAAACCCTGGGAGGCTGCGCCGCAAGTCCTGGCGCGCGCCGACGCCGCGGTGATCAGCATTGACGACGTGGCCGGGGATTGGCGGCTGGCGCTCACCTGGGCCGCCCAAGCCCGGATTTTCGTCGTCACCCTAAGCGCAGAGGGGTGCGTGGTGTTCCTCGAAGGCCGGCCGCATCACATCCCGGCTCCCCAAGTTGAGGAAGTGGACCCCACCGGTGCGGGGGATATCTTCGCAGCGACGCTGTTCATCTCGCTGCAGCGCGGGCAAGACCCGCTCGAAGCGGCTGCGTTTGCCAACTGCGTTGCCGCTCAATCCGTCACGCGCAAACGGCTGGCCGGCTTGCCCACCCAGGAGGACCTCGAACGCTGCAGTACAATCGCCTTGCGTAAGGCGTAACATCCGCGTTTCATCATGACTCGCATTTATGCGATCGCCAACCAGAAAGGCGGCGTGGGCAAGACCACGACGGCAGTTAACCTCAGCGCCTATCTCGCGCTAGCCGGCCGGCGCGTCTTGCTGGTGGATATGGACCCACAATGTAACGCCGGCAGCAGCCTGGGCCTGGACAAGAACAAGGTGGCCGCCTCTTCTTACGAGGTGTTGCTGGGCAACGTCACGCCGGCGAAGGCCACGCTGAAGAATGCGCGGCTGAATCTGTCGGTCATCCCGGCCTCGCCGGCGCTGGCGGCGGCGGAGATCGAGCTGGTGGGTGAACTGGCGCGCGAATATCGGCTGCGGCAGGCGCTCGCCGCCGAAGCCGGCAGGTACGACTACGTGTTGATTGACTGCCCGCCCTCGCTCGGCCTGCTCACCGTGAATGCGCTCACCGCCGCAAGCGGCGTGCTGATCCCGGTGCAGTGTGAATACCTCGCCCTGGAGGGGCTATCGCAACTGATGCGCACCGTGCAACTGGTGCGTCAGCGGCTGAACCCGCAACTCGAAATTCGCGGGCTGATCATGACGATGTATGACGCGCGCACGGCGCTTTCGCAGCAGGTAGTGGATGAGGTGGAGAAATTCTTCGGCGACAAGGTGTTTCGCGCACGCATCCCGCGCAACGTGCGCCTGAGCGAAGCGCCCAGCCACGGCCAGCCGATCATGACTTATGCGCCGTCGTCGCCGGGCGGTCAGGCCTACAAGAGCCTGGCCGAAGAGTTAATGGCGCAGGACGAAGCCGCGACGGCGTATGCGGCGCCGCCCAACGCAGCCGATGCGCCGGCGCCGCAATCGTTGCCGGACGGCGCAACCGCGCGCCAGACGGCCGACACTCCCTAGATTCTCTAACTCATGGCACCTAAAACCGGACTTGGACGAGGGCTTGATGCACTGATCCCCGGCGCGAGTGAAGCCGAAGCGGGTCGCGGCGGCGTCATCGAAATCGCCGTCACCGAAATTCGCGCCAACCCGCGTCAGCCGCGCATGGTGCGCGGACAAGAGGCGCTACAGCTTGAGGAGCTAGCGGCCAGCATTCGCGAGCATGGGGTGATCCAGCCGCTCATCGTCACGCGCACGCAAGGCCCCGGCGCGCCCTACACGCTCATCGCCGGCGAGCGGCGCTGGCGCGCGGCGCAGCTCGCCGGACTCACTCACGTCCCGGTCATCCTCAAAGACGCCACGCCCCAGGAGATGCTGGAAATCGCGCTGATCGAGAACATCCAGCGCAACGACCTCAGCCCGCTCGAAGAGGCAGCCGCTTTCCAGCAGCTCATCAATGAATTCGGCCTGACGCCCGACATGGTGGCCGAGCGCGTCGGCAAGAGCCGCGTCGCCATTTACAACACCTTGCGACTGCTCAAGCTGCCTGGCCAGGTGCAGGCCGCATTGATGCAAGGCGACATCACCGAAGGCCATGCGCGCGCCCTGCTGGGGCTAAGCTCGGCGGTGGATCAACTGGTCGCGCTCGAAGAGATCAAGAAGCGCGGCCTGAACGTCCGGCAAACCGAGGAGTTGATCCGCCGGATGAACAGCCCAAAGACCACGTCGAAGAAAGCCGCGCGCGATCGGGAATGGCAAGGGGCGAAGGAATATGAATCTCGCCTGCGCGATGTGCTGGGCACGAAGGTGTCGTTGGTGCGTGGGCGCAAGGGGGGGCGCATCGTCATCGAGTTCTACTCCGACGAAGAGCTAGGGGCGATCTTCGAGAAGATCGTGGGAAGCGGCAATTAAGTTGGGGGATGTGCGTTCCCGCCTTCGAGACCCCATCGGGGACGATCTACTGCGGCGATAACGTCGCCGTCCTCCGGCGGCATATCCCCGATTGTTCGGTCAACCTGATCTATGCCGACCCACCGTTCAACTCCGGCCATGCTTACTACGCCACCGGCAAGCGGTGCGAAGGGCCGCGCTTCCGCGATAGCTGGCGCTGGGATGATGCGGTCTATCGGCGCGCGCTGGCCGAATCGCCGGCGTCGCTGGGCAGCGCGTTAAAGGCGCTGCGCCTCGTCCTGGGTGAAAGCAGCACCCTGGCCTATTGCGCCGCGCTCGCGCCGTGCCTGGGCGAGCTGCGCCGCGTCTTGAAGGATACCGGCAGCTTGTATCTGCACTGCGACGCGCGCATGAGCCACTACTTGCGCTTGATGCTCGATGCGCTGCTGGGTCGCGAGCGCTGCCGCAACGAGATCGTGTGGGCCTACCGCACCGGCGGCGCCGGCAAGCGCCACTTCGCCCGCAAACACGACGTCATCTTGTTCTACACCGCGTCGGACGATTACACCTTTCACCCGCAGCGCGAGCGCGTGCGCTACCGCAAACGCTTCTTCGGCGCGCAGCGCGACGCGCACGGCTACTACGCCGATGTGTTGCTGCGCGATGTGTGGGAGATACCGGCGGTGATCAACGTCTCAGCAGAGCGCACCGGCTACCCAACGCAAAAGCCCCTGGCGTTGTTGGAGCGCATCGTGGCCGCGTCGTCGAACGTCGGCGATGTGGTGCTCGACCCGTACTGCGGCAGCGGCACGACGCTGGTCGCCGCACAAAAGCTCGGCCGGCGCTGGATCGGCATTGACGCTAGCGAAGAGGCGGTGAAGGTAGCGCGGGCCAGGCTAAGCCCGGCGTGCGCTGAGCAGGGATGATCCGACTGCGGCGAACGCAGGCTATCCTTTGGCTTCGCCGGCCGGTCGCTCGAATCGCTCGACATTTAGCACGAACACAGTCGCGCCGCCTACTTCGACTTCGAGGGGCTGGGGGTGATACGCGCCCATCACCTCGCCGGGAACATTGACATAGGCCATGCGCCGCTGGGCCGCTTTGCGCAGGATGCGCAGCACATCGTCGACGCGGGTATCTTCCACGCCGACCAGCAACGTCGCGTTCTCTCGGCGCAGCCATCCGCCCTGCGTCGCCATGCGCGTGACGCGATAGCCCGCTTCGTTCAACGCCTGCGTCACCTTGTGCGCATCGTCCGCCTGGACGATGGCCATGATCATCTTCATCGCCGGCCTCCGATCCGCGCTTGCACCTTGTTATTCACTCGGCTCATGTAATTGATGGCATCATACACGAGCGGCCGGCATCGTCGCCGCAATCACTCCGAAGGCCGTGCTGCAAGTCGGCCGGGTTATAGTTCGGCCAGTTGAGCTGCCGGATTGTGGGCGCAAGTCCGAGCGTCCGGCAGCGCTGGAAGTGACGATGATGCGATCCACTTCTTCATCATCAAGCGTCCTTCGCCTGGCCATCGTCGCGTTGGCGCTTGCGGCGTGCAGCCAACAGTCCGGCGCGCCGGAGCCGCAACTGGCGCCCACGCGCACGCTCGCCCCGCGCTCCAGGGTGACAGCCACGCCACTCGGCGAGCTGCCGCGCGCAACGCCGGCGCCGCTCACCGGCCTGACGCTGGAGAACGCCGACCGGCTCGCGCCCGTCTTCCGGCTGGACGAGCCGCCGCCGCGACACATCTACTCGGCGGCAAGCGACCGGCTGGTGGTCTACACCTCACGCGGCTTCGAGGTTATCGCCGCGGACACGCTCGACGTGCAAACCCGCACACTGGTGCGGCTCAACAATGAGGTTGCGCCGATCTTCTGGTACGCCGCCTCGCCGAACGGCAAGGTGGGGGCCATCATGCAACTCGACGGCACGGTGGACATCTATAACCTCGAAACCTCGCAGATTGTGAAGACCATCACCGTGCCGCAACCTTCAGCGGAGATCGCATCCGACATCGCCCTGAACGAAGACGGCAGCGAGCTGGTCGTAGTCGCCCAGGGCGAGTTGCGGCGCATCCGCTTGGACGATGCCGAGGTGGTCGGCGAAAGCCAGACCCTGCCGCCGACGACACAGATGATCCGCTTCTCCGAGGATGCCTCCCGCGTGGCGGCAGCGCAACCGAGCGGCGACATCGTCATCGTTAACGCCATCAGCGGCGCGCCGCCGGTAACGCTGACCGGCGTATTCACCAATACCGCCATCGAGCATCTGAACTTTAGCCCAAACGGCGCAACGTTCGGCGCTTCGGGAGGCGAGTCGCTCGCCGTCTGGGACTTGTCGGGCGACCAGCCGGTGCTGAAAAAAGCCTTCACCGAACTCGGCGGCGCGGTTGAGCCGTTCTTCGACCGCACCGGCCGCCTCATGGCCGTTTTGATCAGCCCTAGCGTGCTGGTCTATGACCTACAGGACGACGAGCCGAGGGCGCAGTTCCGCTTGGCCGGCAACCTGCCGGTGTGGTCGGTGAACTTTGACCCGACGGGTAAGCGCCTGTTCGTGGCCGGGTCGGGTGAACTGGCCAGCTTTGACATCGCGGCGAACCGAGCGTTGCGGTCGTCCGCGCGCCCGCCCATCACGCGCAGCGTCTTCTCCGCCGACGGCAAGGCACTGTTCACGTGGAGCGCGGCCTACCCGTCCGGCGATGTCGCCATCTTTGACGCGCAGACGTGGAAAGTGCGCAACCGCCTGCTGCACGACACGCCCGTTGTTCGGGTTGAGCCGGATCGGGCGAACGCCTACATTGCCACGGTCACGCTCGACCTCGGCCTATCGGTGTGGCGTGTGCGCGATGGCCGACTGTTGGCGAGCGTCGCCGCGCCGGTCACCGAAACTGCGCGCGCGCTGCTGTGCTTTGCCCCTGACGGTCGTAGCCTGATCTATCTGGACGACCGGCGCATCGTCGCGCACGACATCGCCGCCGACCGCGCGGTGGGCGGCTTCGAGCTGTCGTTTGCGCCGCGCTTCATCAGCGGCTGCGATAACGAGGCGGGAGTCTTTGCCGCCGCAGACGAGCAGGAGATCCGCGTGTTCGACCTAGCGGGCCGCGTTGTCGCGACGATGGACGCCCCGAGCGGCTTTGAGGATGCCGGCGCGCTCTATCTGAGCGATGACGGGCGCAGGCTGGCCGCGCTCTCCGCGACACAGTTGGCCGTCTGGGATGTGCAGGCGCAGCAAACCCTCCAGACCATGCAGTTGCGGCGCAGCCCGCTGGCCGGCTCGTTCAGCTCGCGCGGCGACCGGTTTGCGGTCAACTTCGGTGATGACGTGGACGTGTTGGATGTCGCCTCCGGCAAGCGCGTCTCGCTGGATTTGCCGCAGGGCAGCAGCGCGACCGTGCTCTTCCCGCGCGATTCGCGACTGGTGATCACAGCCCTGATGATCCCCACTTCGGAAACGGCCGAGCAGCCGTTGGATCGGCGCGTCTTTGCCTCGGGCGAGCTGCGCCTGTGGGACGCGCAGACCGGCGAGCTGCTGCGGCGCATCCAGACCCAAGACCTGCCTTACGCCGGCGCGATCAGCGATGACGGCGCATTCGTTGCAACTCACGCGCGGACGAACGCCATGACGATATGGGGCCTATCGCCGGCGCGCTGAGTACAATTCACCGTCCATGAAGTATCACATCGCCACCTTCGGCTGCCAGATGAACGAGGCCGACTCGCAACGGTTGGCGTCCGAGTTGGAGAAGCTCGGCCTGCGCGCCACCGACGACCGCTTCGCCGCGGACGTCCTGGTGCTGAACACGTGCGTGGTGCGCCAAGGCGCAGAGGACAAGGCGCTGAGCTACCTGCACATGATCAAACCGATCAAGCAGCGCAACCCGAACGTGGTGGTCGGCGTGATGGGCTGTTTGGTAGGGGTGCGCGGCAACACGCCGCTGAAGAAGGCCTTCCCCTGGGTGGACGTGTTCATGGCGCCGAGCGAGCCGGGGCCGATGGTGGACTTTTTGCTACAGCGCGAAGGCAAGCGCCTGGCCGAGGCCGAAACCCAGGCCCGCTTCGCCTTGCAGGACGGCGACTTTTCGGCGGCGCAGCTCGACCTGGCGCTGCGGCTGCCGGCCCACGAAGTCGGCAAGCGCGTGACGGCTAACGTGCCGATCGTGTACGGTTGCTCGCACGCCTGCACCTTCTGCATCATCCCGTTCCGGCGCGGCGCGGAGCGCAGCCGGCCGGTCGCCGAGATCGTGCGGGAGGTCGAATCGCTCGTCGCGCAAGGGGTGAAGGAGGTGACGTTGCTCGGCCAGATCGTAGACCGCTACGGCTACGATCTGCTGGGCGACGATTACGCCATCAAGCGCTACAACCCCGGCGCAGCCTCGGGCATCCCCTCTCAGAACATCCCGCTGCACACGCCGCTGGTGGACCTGCTGCGCGCCGTCAACGACATCGCCGGCCTGCAGCGCGTGCGATTCTTGACCTCGCATCCGAACTGGATGACCGATGAGCTGCTCGACGCCGTGCGCGAATTGCCCAAGGTGATGCCGCACATCGAGGTGCCGGTGCAAGCAGGCGACGACGACGTGCTGAAGCGCATGCGGCGCGGCTATACCAGCGACGACTACCGCCGGCTGGTCGAGCGCATCCGCGCAAAGGTGCCGAACGTCGCCATCGCCACCGACATCATCGTCGGTTTTTGCGGCGAGACCGAGGCCCAGTTCATGCGCACTTACGAATTGCTCGAAGCGCTGCGGCTCGACGTGGTGCATTTGGCGAAGTACTCGCCTCGCCCGCACACGCTCGCCGCGCGCGAGTTGGCCGATGACGTGCCGGAAGAGGAGAAGGAGCGCCGCTTCCGCCTCCTGGAGGCGCAGCACGAGCGCATCAGCGGTGAGATCAACCAGCGCTACCTCGGTCAGACAGTAGAGGTGCTGGTGGAAGACCAGCACAAGGGCAAGTGGCGCGGGCGCACGCCGCAGAACAAGCTGGTGTTCTTCGAGGATGCGTCGCAGGATTGGCGCGGCAAACTGGCTCATGTGACGGTCACATGGGCCGGGCCGTGGAGCATGCAGGGGATAGTGTGCGCAAACTCCAACACATCGTACAATCCCGTACATGCGACCCCGACAGCCCACCCCGCTTGACGACTATCTATTTGACTTGCGCGGCTATCTCGTCTTAGAGAACGCCGTCGAACCGGAGCTGCTCGATGCGCTGAACCAAGCCTTCGACGCCTTCCCGCCGTTGAAGCGCGGCGAGTGGTGGGGCAACGCCCAGCGCTGCGACTATACCGACGACACCGGCTTTGAGCTGCACAACTGCGTGGAAGGCAGCCACAAGTCCAACTTCCCGCACCCGTTGGCCGGCGACTATGCGCGCGGCGACCGCATGGACGATCTCGTCGGCGCCATCCCCGTCTATCTCAAGAAAGGTGATGCGCTGTTGTTCGTGGACGGGCTGATGCACGGCGGCAGCAGCCGAACGAATCCGGAAGGCGAGCGGCGCGTGGTGATCTACCGCTACGGCGTGAGCTGGGGCGCGACGCGCTACGGCTATCAGTATTCGCAGGCTTTGCTCGACCGGCTCACCCCTGAGCGGCGCAAGATTCTGCAACCGGTGCCGCCGAATCGCCCGCCGAGCGCTTAGCCTTTGGCGAGTCCGATCCAGTGAAACTTGCACCACTCACAGACTGAGGACGACTATGGCAACCCATTACGGCAAAGACCTGATCGCGCAGATGGATGCGCTGCGCGTGCCGCCGGGCGCATTGGCGATCTGGGCGCTGGGCCAGATGGGCTTCGCGCTCAAGGGCAGCGGCGACGGTTTGATCTACATTGACCCCTACCTCGCCGGCAAGTCAAAATCAGAAGCGGCGCCCGACGAGGTCTTCTACCGCGAGTTCCCGCCGCCGATTGCGCCGCATGAAGTGACCAACGCGCGCGCCGTGTTGTGTTCGCACGAGCACTTGGATCACACCGACGCCGACACGATCGGCCCGATCGCTCAAGCGTCTCCGCAGGCGACCTTCGTCATCACCGGATGGTCGCACGCCATCGCCGATGCCGCCGGCATCCCGCCCGATCGCCGCGTCGTGCCCGCCGTCGGCCGGCCGTTCTCCATCGGCGACGCGCGCGTGACCGCGCTGCCTTCTGCCCATTACCAGCTCCAGGAAGATCCGGTCAAAGGGCATCGCTGGCTCGGCTTCCTGATCGAGTGGAACGGCGTGACGCTCTATCACAGCGGCGACACGGTGATCTACCCCGGCTATGTAGAGATGCTCAAGGCGCAGCCGCGCGCCGATGTGGCCATCGTGCCGGTGAACGGGCGCGACGCCTATCGCGAATCGTTGGGCATCATCGGCAACCTGCTGCCGCTGGAAGCCGCCTGGCTGGCGCGCGAGCTGGGCTGGGATGTGCTCATCCCCGGTCACAACGACTTGTTCATCCGCAATTGCATCAATCCGGGCGATCTGCCCGACGCCATCCGGCAGTTCGCCCCGCGCCAAAAGATGCACATCTTGCAGCCCGGCGAGCTGTATCTGTATGTGAAGTGAAATCCTCCCGGCAGGCGAAGGCTGGGTTGCGCTGCCTTCGCCCGCCTGGTCAAGTTGGGCCAATCAAGGCCTTACAGTCGGTAGATGCGCTTAGCATTTTCGGCCCACAGCTTGCGTTTAGCCGCGTCGCTCAGGCCGGATGTCAGCTCGTCCACCGTCTGCACCCACCGCGCGTAGCTCGACGCCAGCAACACCACCGGCCAGTCGCCGCCGAACATCACCCGGTCTTCGCCAAAGGCGTCGAAGACCGTCTCGAAGTACGGCCGCAAGTCGTCGCTCGTCCAGCGCGCATGGTCGGCTTCGGTCGCCATCCCGCTGATCTTGCACACCACGTTGGGCAGCGTCGCCAGCGCGCGGATGTGCGCCTGCCAGGGATCGCGCAGGCCGGCCTTGATGTCCGGCTTGGCGATGTGGTCGAGGATGAAACTGACGTTCGGGCAACGTTGCACCAGCTCAATGGCCGATGGCAACTGCCGGTGCACGATGCAGATGTCGAATGAGAAGCCGTAATCGGCCAGCGCCTGCACGCCGCGCACGAAGTCGGGGCGCAGCGCGAAGGCGTCATCGCGTTCGGCCTGCAACAGCCGGCGCACGCCTTTGACGCGCGGGCCGAGCGCCTTCAGCGCGTCGAGGTAGCTGCGGACGCAGTCGCCGTCTTCCACCGGCGCGCTGGCCACGATTCCGCGCAGCCGTGGCTCGCGTTCGGCCAGCGTGCTCACCCACTGCGCTTCGAGCAGTCTGTAGCTCGGCGCGACGTCCACTTCGAGATAGACCATCGCTTCGATGGCGATGCCTCGGGTATGCTCGGCGTATTCCTCCAGCTCGTAAGTTCGGGCGAGCAGGTCAGTCCCCGCGAGCCAGTCCATGCGAAAGCGGCGCGGGTTCCACAAGTGCACATGCGCGTCAACGATTGGGAAGTTTGGCATGCGGGGAAGATAGCGCCGATTGGCCGACGGCGCAAAATCAACCGGGCTGTTATGATGCTCGACGTGACGCCCGACCTCTTCGACTACGCTCAAGCCGAGTTCGACAAGGTGGAAGCGCCGCTGGCGGCGCGCATGCGGCCGCGCACGCTCGATGAGTTCGTCGGTCAGGAGGACATCGTCGGGCCGGGCAAGCTGCTGCGCCGCGCGATCGAGGCCGACCGTTTGTTCAGCTCGATCATCTTGTGGGGGCCGCCCGGCACCGGCAAGACCACGCTCGCGCGCATCATCGCCAACCGCACGCGCTCGCATTTTGAGACGTTGAACGCGGTCATGGCCGGGGTGGCCGACATTCGCCGCGTGGTGCAAGATGCCAAGGAGCGCCGCAAGCTACACCGCCAGCGCACCATCCTGCTGGTGGACGAGATCCATCGCTTCAACAAGAGCCAGCAAGATGCGCTGCTCCCGCATGTCGAGGACGGCACCATTGTGCTGATCGGCGCGACGACTGAGAATCCCTACTTCGAGGTGAATAGCGCGTTGATCTCGCGGTCGCGCCTGTTCATGCTTCGCCCGCTGACCGAGGCGCAGATCATCACCATCCTGCGGACGGCGCTGAGCGACCCTGAGCGCGGCTACGGCAGCCGCCGAACGCCGGACGGCCGCCCGCAGGTGCAAGTGGACGAGGACGCGCTGCGCCATCTCGCTCACGTAGCCGGCGGCGACGCGCGCAATGCGCTGAACGCGCTGGAGCTGGCCGTCGAGTCCACGCCGCCCAACGCCGACGGCGTGATTCACATTGACCTGTCCGTGGCGCAGGAGAGCATCCAGCGGCGCGCCGTGCTCTACGACAAGGAAGGCGACGCGCACTACGACACCATCAGCGCGTTCATCAAGAGCGTGCGCGGCAGCGACCCCGACGCCGCGCTGTACTGGCTGGCCAAGATGCTCTACGCCGGCGAAGACCCGCGCTTCATCATGCGCCGGCTGCTCATCCTGGCCAGCGAGGACGTCGGCCTGGCGGACCCGATGGGGCTGGTTGTGGCGGCTGCGGCGGCGCAGTCGCTGGACTACGTGGGCATGCCGGAGGGCATGTATCCGCTGGTCGAGGCGACGTTGTACTTGGCCACCGCGCCGAAGAGCAACACGGCCACGCACTACTTCCGCGCCCGCGCGCAGATCGAAGCCGAAGGCGCCGGCGAGGTGCCCGATCACCTGAAGGATGCCAACCGCGACGCGCGCGGGCTGGGGCATGGCCGGGGCTATCTCTACCCGCATGAGTTCGAGGGGCATTGGACGCCGCAGAACTACCTGCCGCGCGAGATCGCCGGCTTGACGTTTTATACGCCAAGCGACCAGGGCTACGAACGCATCGTCGCCGAGCGGTTGGCGCGCTGGCGCGAAGCGCAGCGCCGGGCGTTGGGCGTCGAAGGGCGTGAGGCGCTGGCGCTCAGCCATGAGGAGATCGAACGCATGAAGCGCGAGCGATGACCCCGCCGCGCAGCATAGAGCGATAATTCTGCCCGATGAGCACCCAAGCAGCCAACATCCTAGATGAAACCGTCGTCACGCCGGAGAACGCGGCCAAGTCGCTGCGCGATTTTGCCGGCGACGTGTTGCTGATCGTGAACGTGGCCAGCCGGTGCGGCTACACCCCCCAATACGCCGGCTTGCAAGCGCTATACGAGAAATACCGCGACCGCGGCTTCACCGTGCTGGCCTTCCCGTGCAACCAATTCGGCGGCCAGGAGCCGGGGACGATCGAAGAGATCTTGGACTTTTGCAGCGCGCGCTACAACGTGAGCTTTCCCGTCTTCAACAAGATCGAGGTCAACGGGCCGAATCGCGCGCCGCTATACGAGAAGCTCACGCGGGCTATTCCGCCGGAGGACATCTCCTGGAACTTTGAGAAGTTCCTGGTGGGGCGAGACGGCCGGGTGCTGGCGCGCTTTAAGCCGCGCACCGGCCCCGACGCCGAGGAGCTGGTGCAGGCTATTGAAGCGGCGCTGGCTGCGCCGCGACCGTAGCGCGGCGTCTGTAGCGCGCTAATCTTCCTGAGAAGC
>CALHLE010000012.1 GCA_938034415.1 uncultured Anaerolineae bacterium | reverse complement strand
TGATGCGCTGCACAAAAATAGGGCTATCGCTCGACTCTAGCTTCTGGCGAATTTGGTCGCAAATTTCTGTTGCCTGATCAACCACCGTGCGGCGATTCACCACGTAGAAAAGTCGCCGGGGCAATGCTGGCGCGCCTGACTCAGCTTGGTAGGCAAGGGCGATGAGCCAAATCACGATCACTGTTGTCTTGCCCAGGCCCGTCGGCAGGCTACAGGCATTCGGGATGCGGTTTTTGACGAAGCGAAGAAAGAGCCGCTTTTGCCACCGCAGCGGTGGAAAGCCCATGAGTGCCTCGAACGCTTCTACGAAGAAATCCTCAGCATCTTGTAGGTTCATACCGACACCTCAGCATCAAAAGCGCAATCGGCTAAATGGGGCCGCGCACACGAAGAGTGCGCGGAGGTTCGAGTGCTTCTTCACAGATGGACAGTAGCACCCTGATCTTCAATGGGGCCGCTGTGGCGCAGCTGTTTGGGCATCTAGCCTGCATCTTGCCCTGGATTATACCCTGCTTCTCAGGGTGCTAATGTATACGCCGTGCATTGAAAGACGTAACACATACGGCGCACCTGTGGCCACTGGGTGATTGGGGCGCGTCTCCATGTGGCTGGCACCTAGCAAAGACAAAGAAAACGCGCCGTCGCGCTGGCGCCGCAACGAGGGCGCGAAGCGGCGATGCGGCAGGCTGTCCGCCACCCGCAGCGAGACGTTCACGGCGGCGTTAGCGTTGGCGTTTCTGCAGGAGCGCCGGCCCTGGCCGGGCAAGCGAACGTCATGGCGCGAGCGGCAGCCTCGCCGGCGAGAAGGTGTAGGTGCGGATTGGCCCACGCGAATCGGCGTCGGTGACGCGCAGCTTGTCGCCGACGCGCGCGAAGGTGAGCCGGCGCGTCACGCCGTCGCCGAAGGTGAAAGCGATGCTGAACGGCTCGCCGATGAACGTCTGCCTGCGCGCGCCCCAATCGCAATCGCGCGTCTGGCAACGGGCGAACGCCTGCACGGTGATGGTGGGGCCGATGTTGCTGATGATCAGGCGGGTGATCCCATCGGTCGTCGGGTCGTCGTTCGTCCAGACGCCGCTGTATTGGCCGTAGCGCGCTTCCATCGCTTGCGCGGTCGTCCGCACGACCGCAGTGGCGGTTGTCGCTGCCGCTTGTTGCGCGTCCGCCGTCGCCTGGGCTATGGCGGCGCTGTATGCCTGAGCCGTCTCGCGCATGGCGGCTGCGCGCGTCGCGTTGAGTATGGCCAGGGCGTCCTGCGTCGCTTTGGCCGCGGCTGCCTCCTGCGCGCGGGCGAATGCATCGGCGATGGCGGCAGCAGTGGCCTGTGAGGCGGCCGTCGCCGTGGCCGCCATGTGGGCTTGCGCGGCGGCCTCGGCGTCGCGCGTGGCCTGGACGACGGCGCCGGCGGTCGCGTTTGCGGCAGCCGTCGCCTGCGCGTCCACCACGATGACCTTGACCGAGCGGCGCACCTCTTCGAGCAGGCTGCGGGCGATGAGCGTGTATACCGTCGTCTCGTTTGGCGCGACGCGCACGGCGTCCTGCGGCTTAAAGGTGCCGGCCGGTTGCAGCTCCACGGCGTCTGCGTTGACCACGTCCCACTCGATCAACAACGATTCGCCCCTGCTCAAGATGATGTCGCTCAGGTCATTGACCTTGTTCACGCCGTTGAACGCAAACACGGCCAGGCCGATCTCGTCGGGCAACGGCGTGAGGGTCGGGCGAGGCGTCTCGATGGGCGCTGGGGAGATCAGGCGGCTCGTCGCCGGCTGGCCTAGGTGGTCGTAGGCGATGAGCATGAAATTCCTCTCGCCCGGCCGAGCGCGGTATGCGCCCGCGCCGGTGTGTGGATCGAAGCTCAACCGCTGAGGATCGATCGGCTGGCCATCCACCAGCAGCTCGACGCGTTGCGCGTTGACGACCTGGAAGCGCACAAGGGTTTCGCCCCCGTCGGCGATCAGCGCGAAGCTCAGGATTTCGACCGCGCGCGACAGGACGATATGCGCCGCCAGCGCCAGCGCTGCAAGCGTGCCGATCAAGAAAGCGACGCCAAAGCGTCGCAGGCGCGGTGCCGGCGTCCGAGGGGTATCGGCTGCGTCGGCGGGTTGCGCAGAGCCGTCCGGCGCGCCGGAGGCCGACCCAGGCATGATGAGTTTGAGCGTGTAGCGGCCAATGCGGAGGTGCTGTCCGCCATGCCAGGCATAGGGCATCTCCGGCGTTAGCCTGCGCCCGTCCAGATAAGTGCCGGTCGCCGAACCGAGGTCGGTGACGACGACGCGGCCAAACGTGCTGTCCCAGCGGATGCGCAAGTGGAGGGGGGAGACGTCTTTCGACGGCAACGACGCGCCGGCGTTCAGGGCGCGGCCCACGGTCAGCCCTTCGCCATCCGGCGAAAGCAGAAAGACGTTCACCACGCGGCCGAGTTCGTCTTGCACGCGCACACGGGGTATGTGTGCGTTGTTTTCACCCATCGCTCGCTGATGCGAGTATAGCCGCCGCCGTCTGGCGGCCGAGCCGGATGGCGTAGTTGGTGCCGCGATCCCACGGATACACCTGGCTCATGCTGGCGAAGAACAAGCCGGGCAGGGGAGTCTTCACCGGCGGGATGTGTCGGCTGTGGTTGACGAATGGCACCGGCTGCGCGTAGGCTTCGCGAAACACCCACGCATCTTGCACCCAAGAGGGGTCGAATTGCGGGTTGAAGCGCGCCAGCGAGGGCAGGAAGGCGCTGCGCAATTCGTCTTCCGTCATGGAGAAGTACGGATGCGCGGGGGGGAGGTAGTCGCCGCAATAGATGAGGTGTTGCCCGCCGAAGTGCTCGGCCGCGACGAAGTTGGTGTGCTCGCACATGGCGAGGTAGGGGAAGCCGGCGCTCTTGGGCAGGTTGTGCCAGTAGTAGCCCTGGCGGTCGAGCGGCCGGTCGAGCGCGAAGATCACGACCACCGCGCCCAGCGATTGCAGCGCGCTGAGCGCGCCCAGGTAATCGGGCGGCAACTGCGGCGCGAGCTTGGCCATGACGCGCGGCGACGTTGTGCTGAGCACAACGTCAAATAGGTCCTCGAACGTCGAGCCTTGGGAACAGGCCCGGACTCGCCACCGGCGACTCAGCGCGTCCTCAAGGCGCAGCGCCTCAACGCGAGTTGAATAGCGAATGACGCCGCCCAGGGCTTGCGCGCGCGCGGCGAGGGCGTCGAAGAAAGCCTGGAAGCCGCCGATAAAGGTGCCCAGCCGAGGGCTGCGCGCCTTGATGCGCGCCCACAGCCAGGCCATGTTCACCTGTTGATAGAGGTCGCCGAACTTGCCTTCGAGCAGCGGCTGCCAGATGACCTCATACGCCTGCCGCCCCATCCACCGCGACGCCCACGCATGCGCGGTGTAGCGCTCCAACGCGCGCCAGTTCGCAGTGAGATATTTCAAGTAGATCGTGGCCAGGCCGAAGGGGAGCTTGGCGGGCAACGACAGGCCGGGGAACTTCAGCGCAGCCGCCGGCGAGTCGAGCGGATAAAAGCGGCCATTCCAATACGAAACCGTGATGGGCCGCTTGAAGATGACGCGATCGCGAACGCCGATCGCGTCGGCCAACTTCAGCACGTCGCCGTCGGACTCGAACCAATGGTGATAGAACTTCTCCAGCGACCAGTCCCAGTGCGGCATTTTGAAGCCGGCGGCCAGGCCGCCGGGTCGGTCGCCGGCTTCCAAGAGCGTGACGCGGCAGCCGGCTTTCAGCAGGTCGTGCGCGGCCGCCAGGCCGGTCGCCCCCGCACCGATGATGGCGATGTTCATATGGGCGCTATGCTACCCTCGCCCGGCGCGGCGTCGGCGTGAACGCCGAGTGTGAGTGCGATCGGGCGGCTGACGTGAAGATATGCCCGCTACGCGCGTTTGTCCGGCGCCGAAGTCGAGTCGGCCTACACCATCCTTCCCGTCTCCCACGGTTCGGCGCGGGCGAGGAAGTCTTCGGCGAAGCGCTGGCTGTAGCTGCTGAGGAGGGATTGCACGCGCGCGGCGTCGGGTGAAACGACGATCAACCCGGCATGATGCCGTTTCTTCAGCCGCCAGGCCACTTCGGGGTCGTTATAGCCGGACAGGTCGGGATGCTCCTGGCGGGCCAGGCAGATCAGGATGCCGGCGTGATCGCGGCGCGCGGCGGGCGGCGCGTAGTCTTCGCCGAGGAAGCGAGCGACCTCTATGCGCGCCCACTCAGCCCAGGGGTTGACGCCGGTTGCGCGCTCGATCATGTCGGCGATGTTGGCGCCGCCCACGCGCGCGCCGGCCTCTAGGAATAGCCACCGACCGGTGTCGAGCGCGCGGAGGTATTCGGCGTGCACAGCGCCGCTGAATCCCTGCGGCGCCAGCGCGCCGATCACCTGCGCGTTGAGCGCCGCCAGCCTTTGCGCTTCCTCGCTCTCCGCCGGCAGCGTGTGCGTGATGAACACGCCGCCGCTGTGCGACACGCTGAGCGGCGGCTTGCCGTAAGCGCCGGCGATGGTGAACACGACCTGGCCTTGCCACACGAGCGCGTCCACATGGAACACGTCGCTCGGCACGAACTGCTCCAACAAGCGGCGGGACTGCTCGTCGCCGAGCTGATCGAGCCAACGCCAGACCTGTTCGGCGTCCTCGCAGCGCTTGATGCCCATCGCGCCGGCCTCGTGGCGCGGCTTGAGCAACCATGGCGGCGGCACGCGCGACATCCATTCTCGCAGGATGTCGTAGTTGAACACCGGCGTGAACTCGGGCACCGGGATGCCGGCCGCCCGCGCCCGCACTCGCATCGCCAGTTTGTCGTTGAACGGCTGGGCTTCCGAGGCGGTCATGCCGGGCATGACGAAGTGCTCGCGCAACGCGCCGGCCGTCTGCACCTCGTATTCGTCCAGCGGGATGATCAGGTCGAATTGCAGGCCGCGCGCCATGTAACTGGCTGCGTTGATGACGTGTTGGCGGTTCGCCAAGCTGTGCATGTAATGAATGCCCTCGAGCGATTCGTAGGGCCACTCGTCGCCGCGCCAGCGCTCCTCGGTCAGCAGAAACACGCGGCAGCCCAGCCGCTTCAGCTCTTGGATCAGGCGCTGGCCCTTGACGGCGCTGCTCAAGCACAAGACGGTGATCGGTTTCGACATGGCATGTCCCTCGCGCGGCCTCGACGTTTAGCGCTGAATCGTGGACGCGATGGGCCGGAATGTCAACTCAACCGGGATGCGCCGAGGCAGCGCGCTCCCGCAGACATGATATTCTCTCGCCGTGCGGCGGGCGCTTCGCCCCGCGCCGATATGCGCAAGTCCTCCGTTGAGCCAAAGAGCCTTGTTCGAGACTTCCGAAGGTTGGCCACTAGCTTTGGATGGTTCCTCGTCGCCGAGGTCGTCATCTTGGCCGCGCTCGTCCTTGTTGCGTCGCCCACCTCGTTTGCGCCGCCTTCCGCTGGCCTAATCGTGCGCGGCTTGGGCGTAGCCTTCGTCGTCGCGGCGGCCAACTTCGCCATTTTGCCGGTGTTGCTGTGGTTGCGCGCGCCGTTGATCGTCTTTACCGTTGGGGCTGCTACGCTGATCGTCAACACGTTGCTGCTCGTGTTGATGGCCGATCTCTTGCTCGGCGCGGCGCTGCTGAACGTCGTCCCCAGCGCGCTCTTCCTTTCGCTCGCGAATGCCGTCGCCGGCGGGCTGATCGCCCTAGACGATGATTACACCTATCTGCGGTTCGTCATTCATACCGTGCGCGGCACCGGCGCTCGCCTCGATCAGCCCAAAGATGCCAGCCGTCGCGGCATGGTGCTGCTGGAGATTGATGGCCTCTCTTATGAGCGCATGCGAGCGGCCGTTGCCCATGGGTTGATGCCGGCCGCGCGCGACTTGCTCAGGGCCGGCTACTGCTTGATGCGCTTCGACTGCGGGTTGCCTTCGCAAACCTCGTCGTCGCAGGTCGGCATCATGTACGGCGACAACGAGGACATTCCGGCGTTTCGTTGGTACGACAAGCGCCGGCGCAAGATGCGGGTGTCGAACAACCCGGACGACGCCCACTTCATCAACGCGCGACACAGCAACGGGCGCGGGTTGTTGCGCCAGGGCGCATCCATCAACAACCTGGTCAACGGCGACGCGGCGCGCTCGCTGCTCACGCTCAGCACCATCCCGCGCAACAGCAAGCTGCAGACCGAACGCGCGTTGGATGCGCTCGCCTCATTCTGGCTCAACCCATACACCTTTGGCCGCACGTTGGCGTTGTGCGTAGCGGACTTGTGCATCGAGATTTATCAGGCGCTCCGCCAGCAGATTCGCGGCAGTCGGCCGCGGCTTGACCGTCGCTTCCCCAGCCCCTACACCGGCCTGCGCGTCATTACCAATGTGTTCCTGCGCGATTTGGCCGTCTATGCGACCATGCACGAGATCATCCGCGGCGCGCCGGTGATCTACATGTCGTTCATCGGCTACGACGAAGTGGCGCATCACGCCGGCCCCGACTCGCCGGACGCGATGAACACCCTCCGGGGGTTTGATCGGCATATTCGTCACATCCAGCAGACCATTCGCTATTTCGCGCCTTTCGACTACGACTTGATCATCCTGTCGGATCATGGCCAATCGGCCGGCGCGACTTTCCGGCAACGCTACGGCAAGACGCTGCGCCGGCTGATTGATGACCTGACGCGCGCCGACGTGCGCGTGGGCGAAGAGCAGGCGACCGAAGCCGGCCACTCCTTCGTGCAAGCCCTGGTCGCCGAGCTAAACGCGGCCAGCCAACATCTCAAGTCTCAGGAAGGGCGGCGCATTCGCCGGGCGGTGATGCGCGCGACGGCCCGCACGCTCGAAGGCGTGGAGAAGCGCCAACAGCAGCCGGGCATTCAGGGCGGGGACGACATCATCGTCTGCGCGTCGGGCAACCTCGCTCATATCTACTTCAACTCGGTCGGCGAGCATCGCGTCTCGCTGCAGGCCATCGAGGCTGAGCATCCCGGCTTGGTGGATGCGCTGATTCAGCATGAGGGCATCGGCTTCGTCGTCGCGGCCAACGATGATGGGCACGTGTTGGTGCTGGGCAAGCGCGGCGCGCGCGACCTCAGCACCGGCGTCGTGACCGGCGAGGATCCGTTAGCGCCTTTCGCCGACGGCGACCTGCGCCGTCGCGCCGAGCAGTTGCTGCGGCTGGCTCAGTTTGAAAGCTCCGGCGACCTGATCTTGAACAGCGCGCTCTACGCCGACGGCAGCGTCGCCGCCTTCGAGGAGTTGATCGGTTCGCACGGCGGGTTGGGCGGCCAACAGACCCACGCTTTTATCCTGCACCCGTGCATCGAGCAAAGCGATGGCAATCACATTAACAACTCCGCCGACGTGTATGCGCTGCTGGAAGCGTGGAAGCACCGGGGCGATTCGGACTGACGCGCGCCGGGCGTGGGCGAAGGCGCTCTTTATTCCGCAGCCGCGCCGGCAGTTTGCGCGTCGGCTTGTTGCTCCCAGATGCGCACCAGGTCCCAAAACTCGCTCTCGAACTGGCTTTTGCCTTCCTCGCTGGGCAGCACCTGGAACAGCGCGCGGTAGGCCAGATAGAACGCCACGGCGAATGTGACAAACGACGCCAGCGCGAAGGCGACGCGCGTGATCGCGTTCACCTCCGCCACCTGACCGTTGAACGTGTCCGTGCCGAACGGCGCGGTCACGATGTTCAGGTTGAGCAAGAAGTTGGCGACGCCGAGCGCTGCGTTCATCGCGCCGACCAGCGCCGTCGCGGCGATCAGCCCGCGTCTCACTTCGGGTTTGGCGATCAGCGCGCGCCATGCGCTGTTTTTCTTCGGCGTGTCGGGCTGCAAGACCTGCGCGATGAAGAACTGGAACATCGGCCTGCCGATGGCGAGCGAACCGAAGAATAGAGCCACGGCGACGATCAGGCCTGCGGTGTCCTTCAGCGCGTAGCGCCAGCCATCCACGAACCAAAACGCCAACACGCCGTTCATGATCGCCGTGAGCGCGACGTAGGTCGTGATGGCGTTGAAGCGCCGGCTGATGAGGAAGGTGTCGGCCAGCACATAGGCGACCGGCACCAGCGCGGCGATCACATAGGCTATCGGCGCGCCGAGCAGCCTGGTGAGGTTGTTCAGGATGAGGATGGGGATGACGGCCCCCATCGCGATGTCGAGCAGCAGCTTTATCCAGCCTTTCATGAGCGCCGATTATCCATGAGCATGTGCTCATCCCCCGCTCATGCGCGCGCATATACTGCCGCGCATGTCTCGCGCCGTTCGACCGCTCATCCCGGCGGCATTCGCCGTCGTGTTGGCTGCCCTTGCGATTTTTAACCTGGCCCAGGCCGACCGCGGCCTAGTGCGTCAGGCGTATGACATAGACGGCGTGCCGATGACGCTCTTCCTGCCTGCCGATTTGCTGACGGGCGCTCAAAACTCAAGACTCCCCGCCGTCCTGGTTGTGCACGGCTTCAGCGGCAACCGCCAGTTGATGTACGGTTTCGGCTACACGCTGGCGAAGAACGGCTACGTCGCGGCGCTGATTGACTTCGCCGGCCATGGCGCCAGCCTAGACCGTTTGCCGGATTCGTTCGCCGGCGATGCGCAATATCAGAAGCTCGCCGCGAACATCGCGACGGCGCTGGCGCACCTGCGCGCGCAGCCGTTCGTTGACCCTGAGCGCGTGGCGATCCTGGGCCACTCGATGGGCGCGAGCGCCGTCTCACGTTACGGCAGCGCGCACGGCGATGTGCCGGTCACGATTGCGCTGTCGCTGGGCAACTTCGGTCGTCAATTGCCCAACGACCCCAGCCGTCCGCGCAACTTCCTGATCCTGGTCGGCGCCAACGAGTTCGCCGGCTTCATCCAGGGCAGCACGGCCGCCCTGACCGCTGCCTATCCGGACGGCGCGCCCGGCGTCACTTACGGCGACTTCGCCGACGGCACGGCGCGTCGGCTAATCTATGCCCCTGGCGTGGAGCACATCAGCATCCTCTTCAGCCACGATGTCTATCGTGAGATGGTGCGCTGGCTCGATCAGGCGTTCGCCGTCGGCGCGCCGGATCGCCCGGTCGAGGCCGATTCGCGCATCGGCTGGGTGCTGTTGCTCTACCTGGCCGCGGTCATCGGTTTTCAACCGCTCGCAGCGACGCTGCTGCGCGGTCATGCGGCGAACGCAAGCGCGGCGCGCAACGCAGTATCCGGCCGGTTTGTCATCCTCGGCGCCCTTGCTGCGGCAGTCGTCGCGCCGGTCCTGTTGCAATTCGGCGGCGCGCTCTATCGCTGGATGCCCCTCACGGTTGGCAACTACGTGGGCATCTACTTTCTGATCTACGGGCTGATCGTCGGCGGCGCGTATCTTGCGCTCCGGCAGCGCGGGGCGCCGGTGGCTCAGCGCGCGGCAGCCGAGCCGGGCGAACGCGCCGCGCCGGCGCCGCTCGGCATCGTCGGCGCGGCGGCGTCCGACTTCGCGCTCAAGCCCGCCTTGGCGACCCTCGCGCTGACGGCTTATGCGCTCGTCACGTTTGGGCTAACCGCGCATCTCACGTGGAACAACTTCGCGCTGGTGGGGGATCGCGCCTGGGTCGCCGGCGTGTTATTCGCCTGTTGTTTCGTCTTCTTTTTGGCCGACGAGTGGATGGTCGCCCGCGCATCGCGCCGCGCCCGCGCCGGCCTCTATGCGCTGACCAAGCTGATCGTCATCGTCAGCCTGATTGCCTCGGTCGGCCTGTTTGGCGCGCCGGGTTTCTTGCTTTTGCTCGTGCCGGTGATCGCCGTGCTGTTCCTATGGCATGGCCTCTATTCGCACTGGCTATTCGGCATGGCGGGTCGGCCGTGGATCGCGGCCTTCCTCAACGCGGTAGTGTTTGCTTGGGTCATCGCGGCGACATTCGCGGTCGTGCAATACTGATTCGGATTCAAGGTTCGAGCGCCAAGACAAACTCGCGGAGCGCGCCGACGACGCGCTGCGCCCGCTCCGGCAGTTGACCGCCGTCCAGCATCTTGACGCGCTTCGCCCGTTGGCCGTCGTTGACCGAGATCGAGTAAGCGAAGCAGTCCGCGCATGCGATGTCCTCGTAGGTTTCATTCAGGTCGAAGAATCCGGCGGCCGTGATCTCGCCTAGCAACTGCGCCACCTGCGTCGGCGGCAGGGCATATGCTTTGCCGTTGTGATCCACCACGCTGCCGTCGCCGCGGATGATCCACGATTGCGTCATGCCGCCGATGCCGCCGCTGATCTCGAAGGCGATTTCGACTTTGGACTCGGCAGACGCGCCGGTAGCAACCGGAGGCATCGCAGCGGGGGTGCGGGAGGGGCGCGGCGGCGGCGCTACTGCGCAGCCGGCGAGCCACACGAGCAGGCAGAGCGCGGCGGCCGGCCCGCGCCAGGCCGAACGGGTGAACATGATGCGCAGATTCTACGGCATAATCGGCCAAGCTGCGCGCGATGTCCGCCGTTTCAGTTCCCTCTCATCGCGGCTCGCTAGCATGGCGCCGTGCGCCCACGCCTGGTGGATTGGACGTTGTTCGCGCTGGCGACGTTTGCTGCCGGCAGCGGCTTCGGCGCATGGGTGTTGCTCGACGCGCAGGCGGCGCCGGTCATCGTCGTCCATGCCGTTGCCGGGCTTGCGCTCCTTGTCCCGTTGGCGTGGAAGTTCCGCCGCGTGCAGCCGCGCGTGGTGCGCGCCGGCGCCTGGGATTGGAAGACGCCGCTCTCCATCCTGACCGCGATGGCTGCCGTCGGCTCGGCCTTCAGCGGGGTCTTCTGGACGCACGCGCAAGCGCCGGTCGGCTACCCGAATGGCATGCACCTGCACATCGTCTTCGGCATCGCGCTGATGCTGTCGCTCGGCTGTCACGTCGTCCTACGCTTCAGGCGACCAACGCGGCGCGACTTGCCGGGCCGACGCGATGCGCTGCGCTGGCTGAGCATGCTCGGCCTAGGCGCGCTGGCGCTGCCGGCGCAGCGCGCCATCAACGACGCGCTCAAGCTGCCCGGCGCGCATCGCCGCTTCACCGGCTCGCGCGGCGCAGGCGATGACACCGGCCCGGCTATGCCGGTCACCAATTGGATGTTCGACCGTCCGGCGCCGGTTGATGTGACAACGTGGCGCTTGCGGGTGCGCGGCGCCGTGGAGCGTCCGCTCGCCCTGCGGCTGAGCGACCTGCTCCAGGATCACCAGGCTGCAACCCTGCGCACGACGCTCGACTGCACTGGCGGCTGGCACAGCACGCAAGATTGGCGCGGCGTCCGCGTAGGGGACTTGCTCGACTGCGCCGGCCTACGCCCAGAAGCGCGCTTCGTCAGTTTCGTGTCGGTCACCGGCTACCGCTGGAGCTTGCCCCTGGCCGAGGCGCGCGAGGCGCTGCTGGCCACGCATTACGAAGACGCGCCGCTAGAGCACTGGCACGGCGCCCCGCTGCGGCTGGTGGCGCCCGGCCGGCGCGGTTTCGTGTGGGTAAAGTGGGTGCGCGAGGTCGTTGTGCTAACCGAGCCGGACCCCGGCCAGTGGATCGCGATTTTCACCAGTGGGTTTAATAACGTCAGCGATGGCTAAGCCGATCACGACGCGAGTGAAGGTTGAACATGTTGAGCGGAGGCCTGCAACCACTGGCGAGGGTATTGCCTTCGCCCACCCTGAGCTGACCGCCATCATCCTGCGACTGCTCCGGGCGCGCGGGCCAGGCAAGACGATCTGTCCCTCCGAGGCGGCGCGCGCCTACTCGCCGGACGACTGGCGCAGGCACATGCCGGCCGCGCGTCAGGCCGCGCTCGAGCTGGCCGACGCCGGCCAAATCGTCATCTTGCAGCGCGGCAGAGTGGTGGACGGCCGTTCGGCCAAGGGGCCGATTCGACTTGCCCTGAGGAACTCGGAGACGCCTGCGCGGGCGGGATAGACGCCACAGGCATCGTCCTACCTGGCAGCCATCGGCAGGGCGATGCCGAACGTGCTGCCCGCGCCGGGCGCGCTCTCGACGAATGCCGCGCCGCCGTGCGCCTGGGCGATGCTCTTGACGATGGCCAAGCCGAGGCCGCTGCCCTCAGCGCGATGGTTCTTGCCGCGATAGAAGCGCTCGAAGACGTGCGGCCGGTCCTCTGGCGCGACACCGATGCCGGTGTCGCGCACCAGCAAGCGCGTGTGGCCGCCCTCGGCCTCCGCGCATACCTCCACGCGCCCGCCGGCCGGCGTGAACTTGAGCGCGTTCTCGATCAAATTCGACAGGGCGATCTCGATGCGCGCGCGATCGCAGCGGACGACGAGCGGCGTGGGATGCACGACGAGGCGGATCCCTTTCTGCTCAGCCGCCTGCGCGAACGGCCGGGCAGCCGACGCGAGCAACTCCGCGACGGCGTGCTCGGCAAGCTCAAGCTGGGCGATGCCGGCGTCCAAGCGAGATAGGTCGAGCAGGTTGCGCGTGATCCACTCCAGGCGGGCGAGCTGCGTCGCATTTTGCGTTAGAAACTCCGCGCGGATGGCCGGGTCGTCGCCGGCCGGGCCTTGTAGCAGCTCGTTGGCCATCTTCAGCGCGGTGATCGGCGTGCGCAGCTCATGCGACGCATCGGCGATGAAGCGACGCAGGGCGTCGCGTTCCGCCGAGAGCGCCTGGAAGCTGGATTCCAGTTTGGCCGCCATGTCGTTGAAGCGGCCGGCCAGTTGTTCGATCTCGTCGCGCGGCCGACCCTTGGCGCGCGTCGGCGCGCGGGCCGATAGGTCGCCTTGCGCCATGCGCGCGGCGGCCGCGGTCAGGTCGAGCAGCGGCGCCGATAAGCCGCGACTGACCCACAGGCCGGCCAGCACGGCCAGCAGCGTCGCGCCCAGCGCGGCGAGCATGAAAGCGCGTTGCGCCGTTTGCAGCGTTGCTGCGTTGAGCGTCGAAGCGCTGCTCAGCTCGACGTAGCCGATGATTGCCCCGCCCAGCTCGACCGGCACACGCACCTGCGCGCGCATTGCGTCGCCGAGCGTCGGCGCTGCCGGTTGCGTCGGCGGCGCATCGGCCTGTTTGCGCAGCTCGGAGAAGACGAATTGATCGCCGTAGGGGCCGGGCAGTCGCTCGACGACCATGATCGGCGCGTTCGGCGACGCTTCGCTCACGCCCAGCGCCTGGAGCAGGCGCGCCTCGAATTCGGGATAAGTCATCCGGCGCGAGAACAACCCGGCGATGATCCAGGGCGGCGGCCCACCGGCGCCGATGAAGTCGGGCCGATTGGGTGGGGCAATCCACATTAAGCGATCCGCTGCGCCGCGCGGGCCAGAATCCACCAGCAGGTTGCCGCCGGCGTCTAGGATGCGCACTTGCACATTGCCGAGGAAGGCCGCCATGTCGGCCAGTTGTTGTAGGCGATACAGGTCGGACACGGGCTGGATCGAACGCGCTGCCTGGCGCGCGACGGCTTGCGCGTTCATCGTCAGCAACTCGGTCTCGCGCTGCGCTAGGTTGCTGCGGATCAGCCCGAGCGCCAGCGCGCCCACCACGCTCACCGTGAGCACGGCCAGCAGCGCGTAGCTCAACACCAACCGCTGGCGAATCGAAAGCGCCCACATCTGGCTATCCCTCCACCGCGCAAATGAACAAGCTCCACGGGCTGTCGCATGTCGCCGCAACCCTTGGCGTGAATCATGGGCCGAGCGAGGGGAGACGCCTGCGCTATGCGCCGCGCCCGGTCGCCCCCGGGGCCTGCGGCGGCGGCAATGGCGGCAAGGGCAGATCGTCAAAGTTGAACGGCAGGCGGAAGCCGGGGATGCTCTCGAACCCTTGCGCGCCGTTCCCTTCGCGGTCGGGCAAGATGCGCTCGAAGCGGATGAATTGCCCAAGCGACACGCCCATGTAGGCGGCGCCGGCCTTGTCCGGGTTCTCGCCCAGCGTTACAGCGATCTCGACCGGCTTATCTTCCCCCTGGCGCTGCACGCTGAGCGTGACGCGGTCGCCGGGTTTGCTGTTGCGCACCAGCTCGACCAGGTCTTGCGGTGACTTGATCGGCTTGTCGTTGGCCGCAAGGATCATGTCGCCCTGCTTCAGGCCGGCCTTGTCCGCCGGGCTGCCGGCCACGACGTTGTTGATCGTCACGGCGGCCCAGCTTTCAGGCGTCGGTGCGCCGTCGCGTGGCGGGATAGGTAGGAAGCGTCCCATCGCGTCGAAGGCCGGCGCATAGCGAACGCCGAGGAAGGCTGCGCCTTTCTTCTGCGGATTTTCGCCCAAAGTGACCTTCAACTTCTTCTCGGCGTCGTTGCGCCGGAGGGTGAGCGTCACGGTGTCGCCGGGCTTGAAGCGGGCGATCACGTCGGCCAGCGAGTTCTGCGCGTCCAACCGGGTCTCGTTCACGGCGATGATGATGTCGCCGCGCCGCAGGCCGGCCTTGGCTGCCGGGCTGTCGGTGATCACCTCGGTGACGCGCACCTGTGACGAGAAGCGCGATAGCTGCTCCTCCAGGCGCTTGCGCCACTCCTCCGGTTTGAGCGGCAGCGGTCTGGGCGCTTGGTCGGGTGGGGCTGGCATAGCTTCGGCCCACGGCGGGGGCTCTTGGAAAGGCGTCACGCCCAGGATGGGGCGGCCGTCCGCCTCGCCCAGGGTGACCTGAAAGGCCAACTCGCGGTCGCTGCGGGCGACGCGGATTTGCACTGTGTCGCCTGGCTTGCGGCCGGCCAGCGCGTCGCGCAGCGCCTGCGCATCGTTTACTTCGACGTCGTCCACCTTGAGGATGATGTCGCCGCGGCGAATGCCGGCCTTTGCCGCTGGGCCGCCGCGTTGCACGGCGACGATCAACACCCCTTTCTCACCCTCGGCCTGCGTCACGGCAGCGGCCGGCGTTTTGGCCGCTGCGATGTTCGACGTCGTCGCGGCGCCCGCCAGGGCGACGGCCAGAGCGGCGATCAGGCTTACAAATCGCATTGTGCGTTTTGCCATGTTGCTCATCTCCTGTTTCTTTTTGGTTGATTTCCAGGTGAGATTCTAGGGATGAATGTTTGTGGCACGTCGGCGCATTTGGTTAAGGTTTGGCAACACGCGCCGGATGGCGGGCGGCTGTTTACGGCTCGAACTTATAGCCGATGCCGCGCATCGTCACCAGCCAGCGCGGCTGGGCGGGGTCGTCCTCCAGCTTCTCGCGCAGGTGGCGGATGTGCACGTCCACGGTGCGCTCGTCGCCGATGTCGCCGCTGTAACCCCACACCGCTTCGATCAGCGCGCTGCGGCTGAACGGCCGACGCGGGTGCGTGATCAGATGGCGCAGCAGCTTGAATTCGGTCGGCGTGAGGGGGATGGTCTTGCCGTCGCGTTCGACGACCAGGCGCGCCAAGTCCACTTTGACGTTGCCGAAGATGATTTCCGCGGCGTCTGCATCGTTGGCAGCCAGCTCGCCGTACGTGCGACGCAGGGCGGCGCGCACGCGCGAGATCAGCTCACGCAGGCTGAACGGCTTAACGATGTAATCGTCGGCGCCCAATTCCAAGCCGAGCACCTTGTCCACCTCCTCGTCGCGCGCGGTGACCATCAGGATGGGTTGGCGTTTGCCCTCGGCGCGCAGTTGCCGGCACACGTCGAAGCCGCTCATGCCCGGCAGCCGCGCGTCCAGCAGGATCAGGTGAATGATTTGCTTGCGCACGGCTTCCAGCGCCGCCTCGCCGGTCTCGACCACGGTGACGGCGAAGCCTTCCTGCTTCAGGGCGAATTCCAGGCCGCGCGAGATGGCGCGGTCGTCCTCGACGACGAGGATGTGATGGGATGCTTCGGTCATGAGCGGATAGATAGGCGGACGGGTAGATGATAGGGGCGCAGGATAAGAAGATGAATAGCGCGCGTTTCGGTCGGACAACAGTCCGGCGGTTCGCGCGGCGAGGTCGGCTTGCATTTACTCATAGTGGCCGCCGGCGCCGGTTTCGCCGCGCGAAACGATGCCAAACCGCTTCAGCATCGCGCGCAACTCCTGTAGCGACATCGCGTCCGAGTCGGGCGGCCTCTCCTCCCGCCGGCGCGCGATACGCTCGGCAGCCGTGAGCGCCATCTGCGCGACCTCATAGGCCGCCCTGGGATTGCCGAGCCGACGCGCGCGCGCCGCGAACGTGGCCAGCTCCTTGCCCTCTGCCTGCAACCAGTGGCAGACGTGTTCGAGGACGTCCAGCGGCGATTCTGCCATCACGCCGGCTCCGCCTTCGATCACGTAGCGCGCATTGCCCTCCTCCTGGCCGGGCAGCACCTCGATGAAGATGATGGGCAGGCCGCAGGCGAGCGACTCGGTCGTGATCAATCCGCCGGCCTTGCAGATGATCGCATCGGCGGCATGCATGAAGGTGGGCATCTGGTCCACGAAGCGGTAGAGGTGCGCCGGCGCGTGCCACTCGATCGCGCGTAGCGCGCGATCCAGCTCGTCATCGCCGCCGGCGCTGACGACGAGTTGGATCGGCAGACCGGAATGGTTGAGGCCGCGCAACATCTCGCCTAGGCCCGGCGTGCGCGCGCTGCCGATGGCCAGGATCGTGGTGAGGTCGGGCTGCCAGCCGAGTCGGGCGCGCAGCGCATCCTTCGGGCCTTCATCCTTGCTCAGCGCCGGGCTGACCGGGATGCCGATCAAGCGGATTTTGTCTTCGCGCACGCCGGACTTCACGGCCAAGTCGTGCGCTTCCTGCGTCGGCACCACGATCTGGTCGCTCACGTTGTTGAACCACACGCGATGCACGCTCACCAAATCGGTGACGACGGTGATCAACGCGGCGCTGCGGCCGTTCAGCCGGAACAGCGCGTTCAACGGCGCCTGGTAGAGCGGCCAGGTGTTGACGATGGCTTCTGGGTCGTAGGTGTTGAGCGTGTCGCGCAGCGCCTCATAAAGCATCAGGATGACTGCGCTTTCGAAGATCAGGCTGGTAATCGGCTGGTCGGTGGCGAGATAGCCGAGCTGGTAAAGCTCCGGCGCTTGCTTGACCAGCCGGTCGTAGTCGGTCTGGCTGTCGCGCAGCAGACGGGGCACGCGCGGGTGTTCGAGCGCGTTGACCACGTCGGCTTGCACTTGGTCGCCGGCAAGTTCGCGCAGCGCATCGGCAATCGCATTAGCCGCGCTGCGATGGCCGAAGCCCGCATCGGCGGTTAGGATAAGGATTCGCCTGCGTGCGATAGACACATCGCTATTATCGCTTTGTGCAGGGATTCCGCAGCTATCACCCCAATAATTAAACGACGCGGCAAGCCGACTACAACGAGGGCAATGAATCGGCGCTCTCCAACCTAGCAACTGAAGCGATGCTCATGATGCCGAATTGTGCCGTTTACGCTGCAGACACGCTCACGCCGTTGTGTGCCCCTTGACACCACCGCTTGGCCACCGGCTGGCCATCACCGCTTGGCAGACACGCTCACGCCGTTGCGCGCCCCTTGACACTCTCAGGGTGAGTGTGCTAACATTGGCTCTGAGGATTAGCACTACTAAGGCTTGAGTGCTAAAAACCAACACTAGTCTAACACTCTCACAGCAGACTGCTAGCCAGTCAAATTACCGGAGGAAAAGCAATGGCGAAGAAAGACTCAGTTATGACGAAACTTAACATTCGCCCTTTGGCCGACCGCGTTGTGGTTGAGCCGATAGAGGAAGAAGAGGTGACGTTTGCCGGCGGCAAGCTGGTGCTGCCGGAGACGGCCAAGGAGAAGCCCCAGAAAGGCACAGTCCTGGCTGCCGGCCCCGGCCGCAAGGACGATGACGGCAAGCTGATCCCCATGGACGTTAAGGAAGGCGATCAGGTGCTCTACGCGAAATATGCCGGCACCGAGATCAAGATCGAAGGCAAGAAATACCTCATCCTCAAGGAGAGTGACATCCTCGCAGTTGTGGAGTAATTCGTAAGCTGTAATCGGCCATCGTCCGCGATGCACCGATTACCTGTTACCGATTACCGAATCACCAGCTGATTTAGGGAGAATCGAGATATGGCAAAGCAACTGGTTTTCAACGAAGAGGCTCGCCGCAGCCTCAAGCGCGGCGTGGATACCCTGGCGGCAGCCGTGGCTACCACCCTTGGCCCTAAGGGCCGCAACGTGGCGCTCGACAAGAAGTATGGCGCGCCGACCATCACCCATGACGGCGTGACCGTGGCCAAGGAGATCGAGCTGGCCGACCCGTATGAGAACATGGGCGCGCAGCTCCTAAAGGAAGCAGCGACCAAGACCAACGACATCGCCGGCGACGGCACCACTACGGCGACCGTGCTCGCCCAGATCATCGTGCATGAGGGCTTGAAGAACGTCGCCGCCGGCGCGAACCCCATGCTCATCAAGCATGGCATCGAGAAAGGCGTCGAGGCGGTGGTTGAGTACATCAAGGAAATGGCCGTCGAGGTGAACAAGAAGGACCAGATCGCCCAGGTGGCCACCATCAGCGCTCAGGACCCCGAGATCGGCAACCTGATCGCTGAAGTGATGGACAAGGTCGGCAAGGATGGCGTGATCACGGTCGAGGAGAGCAAGTCGCTCAACTTCGAGACCGAGTATGTCGAGGGCATGGAGTTCGACCGTGGCTACATCTCCCCGTACTTCATCACCAACCCGGAGCGCATGGAGGCGGAGATCAAGGATCCGTACATCCTGATCCACGACAAGAAGATCAGCGCCGCCGCCGACATCATCCCGTTGCTGGAGCGACTGGTGCAGCGCGGCAAGCGCGACCTGGTGATCATCGCGGAAGACGTGGACGGCGAGGCGTTGGCGACGCTGGTGCTGAACAAGCTGCGCGGCATGTTGAACGTGCTGGCCGTCAAGGCGCCTGGCTTCGGTGATCGCCGCAAGGCGATGCTGCAAGACATCGCCATCCTCACCGGCGGCCAAGTCATCACCGAGGAGATGGGCCGCAAGCTGGAAGGCGTGCAGATCGAGGACCTCGGCCGCGCGGATCGCGTGGTGAGCACCAAGGATGACACCACCATCATCGGCGGCAAGGGCGATGAGAAGCGCATCAAGGCCCGCATCGAGGAGATCCGCGTTGAGATCGAGAAGAGCACCAGCGACTACGACAAGGAGAAGCTGAACGAGCGCCTGGCCAAGCTGGCCGGCGGCGTGGCGGTCATCCGCGTCGGCGCGGCTACTGAGACCGAACTGAAGGAGAAGAAGCATCGCGTCGAGGACGCGCTCTCGGCCACCCGCGCGGCGGTTGAAGAGGGCATCGTGCCTGGCGGTGGCGTGGCGCTGCTGCGCGCTGTGAGCGCCCTGGACAATGTCAAGATGCAGCACGAGGATGAGCAGGTCGGCGTGAACATCCTGCGCCGCGCGCTGGAAGAGCCGATCCGCCGCATCGTGGCCAACGCCGGCATGGACGGCAGCGTCGTCGTGCAACAGGTGCGCGCGATGAGCAAGGAGAAGAAGTTCTTCGGCTACGACGTCATCGCTGGCGACTATGTGGACATGCTCAAGGCGGGCATCATCGACCCGGCCAAGGTGACCAAGGGCGCCCTGCAGAATGCAGCCTCGATCGCCAGCATGATCCTGACCACCGAGGCGTTGGTGACGGATATCCCGGAGAAGGAGAAGACCCCGGCCACGCCTTCGGGCGGCATGGGCGGCGACTTCTAAGCGCGAAGGACCGGTTTCTGGAAAAAAACCGGTTGTCTTTCCCATACAAAAACAAGAACCAGGCTTCGTTCGAAGCCTGGTTTCGCTTTTCCAGCGGAGAGGACAGGATTTGAACCTGCGAGGCCTTTCGGCCCACGCGCTCTCCAGGCGCGCGCATTAGACCGGGCTATGCTACCTCTCCGTGGGTGATAATTTTACACGATGCGCTCGCTCACTTCGCTCACCCTGATGCGTTTCAGCGGCGCGTCGCGCGTTTGGATGATGACCCAAATGGCGTTTGCGCGCCCGGCGTTGCGCCGCATTCCCGGCTTGCGCTTTTGGAAGCTGCTCGGCATGGGCGATGGCTTCAGCCTGCGCCCTGACCTCGGCGCCTACGGCTTGCTGGCCGTGTGGGCCTCGCCCGAGTACGCCGATGCATTCTTCGACGGCGCGCCCGTGATGCGTCGCTTTCGCAGCCACGCGGACGAGGTGTGGACTGTGCGCATGGTCGCGATTCAGTCGCGCGGCGCCTGGTCTGGCGTCAACCCCTTCCGGCCGGTTGCTTCATCCGATGGCGGGCCGCTCTGTGTGCTGACGCGCGCCACCATCCGCTGGCGTCGTTTGGCCGCGTTCTGGTCGCACGTGCCCGATACGAACCAAGCGCTTGTCGAGGCGCCCGGCCTGGTGTTGTCCGTCGGCATCGGCGAGGCACCGGTGGTGCGCCAGGCGACCTTCAGCCTGTGGCGCTCAGATGCCGACATGCGCGCGTTTGCCTATCGCCATCCGGCTCATGCCGAAGTGATCCGGCGCACGCGCAACGAATCCTGGTACGCTGAAGACCTCTTCGTGCGCTTCAAACCGCTCTCGGCCGAGGGAACTTGGCGCGGTGATGAGCCGTTGGCGCGATTGTGCTCCGCTGGATGAGCGCGTGTTGCCGCTCCGGCTTGGCGGCCAATTTTGCGCGAGATGCGCTCGCCCTTCGCTCGGACGCGCCGATGCGTTGCGGATGGTTATCCCACACCGCGTGTGGGATATCTTGTGGGATATTCTGCTTGACTTTTAGGTTTGCCTAAATACAATTTGGGGCTGATTTAGTTGAACCTAAAAAAAAGAGGTGGATGATGGCGCGAACGACGCTAAATGCGGTGATTGCACTGATGCTGATGGTTGGGCTGACCGCCTGCGCGCCTTCGCCTGCAGCCTCTTTGTCTGATTTGGCTTCTCGCGCGGTGCGTGTGGTGACGACGACCGGTATGGTGGCCGACATCGTCAGGAACGTCGGCGCCGGCCGCGTTGAGGTGGTGAGCCTGATGGGTCCCGGCGTTGATCCGCACCTGTACAAGCCCAGCAGCGGCGACGTGGTGAAGCTCGATCGCGCTGACGTCATTTTCTACAACGGCTTGCATCTTGAAGGGCGCATGGCCGAGTTGTTCGAGAAGATGGCGCGCTCCGGTAAGCCGGCCTTTGCTGTGACGAGCAGGATCGATCCCGCTCAATTGATCGAGCTGGCGGAGGCGCCGGGACACTACGACCCACACGTGTGGTTTGACGTGAGGCTGTGGCAGGACGCCGCGCGGTTTGTGGCGCAAGCGTTGAGCGACCTCGACCCGGCGTCGCGCGAGCTATATGAGCGCAATGCGGAGCTGTATCTTGAGCAGCTTGACGAATTGCAGGCGTATGTTGAACAGCAGATCGCGCTTATTCCCCCGGAGTCGCGCGTGCTGATCACGGCGCACGACGCCTTCGGATACTTTGGCCGGCGCTACGGATTCGAGGTGCACGGCTTGCAAGGGGTGAACACGGCGGCCGAGGCCGGCGCGCGCAACGTCCAGGAGCTGGCGGCGCTGATCGCCGGCCGCAAGATCAAGGCGATCTTCGTCGAGTCGTCGGTGCCGCCCGACGCGATCGAAGCGGTGCAGGCCGCGGTGCGCGCGCGGGGCTGGGATGTGGCGATCGGCGGCGAGTTGTTCTCCGATGCGCTGGGCGCCGACGGCACGCCGGAAGGCACTTACATCGGCATGGTCAAGCACAACGTGGATACTATCGTCGGCGCGCTGCGCTGAGCCGAATCCTTAACCATGTTCTCCCCACCTGCCGCGAAAGATCCAGTGCCTGCCGCTGCGATGCAAACGGGCATCGCCGTCGCTCCGGTCGAGATCAACGATTTAACGGTGGCCTATCGCGACAAGCTGGTGTTGCAGGATATTGACCTGACGATTCCCGAAGGCAAGTTGGCGGCCATCATCGGGCCGAATGGCGCCGGCAAGTCCACGTTGATCAAAGCTGTGCTCGGCCTGGTGCCTACAACAGCGGGCAGCGTGCGGATTTACGGCAAGCCTTATGCCGAGCAGCGCCGACTTGTCGGCTATGTGCCGCAGCGTAGCAGCGTGGACTGGGACTTCCCCACTACTGCGCTGGATGTGGTGATGATGGGCACGTATGGCCGGCTGGGTTGGCTTCGCCGGCCTGGGGCGGCCGAGCGCGACTTTGCGATGCACTGTTTGGAACAGGTGGGCATGGCGCCCTACGCCGACCGGCAGATCAGCCAGCTCAGCGGAGGCCAACAACAGCGCGTCTTCCTGGCGCGCGCCCTGGCGCAAGATGCTCAAATCTACTTCATGGACGAGCCGTTCGTCGGCGTGGACGCGGTGACCGAGCGGGCGATCGTGGCGCTTTTGCAGGCCTTGCAACAGCAAGGCAAGACGGTGATCTGTGTGCACCACGACCTGGACTCGGCGCCGGATTATTTCGACTGGGTGGCGTTGCTCAACGTCCGGCTGGTTGCCAGCGGTCCCTTCGCATCTACCTTTACCGCCGACAACTTGCGCAAGACCTACGGCGGCGCGATGAAAGCGGCCATCGCACACTTCCAGCACTTCGAGGAAGACCGCAGAGGATTGGGAATAATGAAGCGAGAATAGCGAATAGCGAATAGCGAACTGTGGATCTTGAGGCGCAATGGGCATACTTGTTGAGCTGTTTGCCGATTACACCCTGCGCAACGTAGCGCTGGGCAGCGCGCTGCTCGGCATGGTGAGCGGCGCGCTTGGGTGTTTCGCCGTGTTGCGGCGGCAGGGGCTGCTGGGGGATGCGTTGGCCCATGCTGCGCTGCCCGGCATTTGCATCGCCTACTTGCTCACGCAGACCAAAGCACCCATCGTTCTGCTGTTGGGCGCGGCGGCGGCCGGATGGATCGCAGCTATCTTGCTGCTGCAGATCGTCCGACACACCCGGATCAGCGAGGACAGCGCGCTCGGCATCGTGCTCAGCACGTTCTTCGCCTTCGGCATCGTGCTGCTCACCTTCATCGCCAAGCGCGGCAGCGCGAATCAGTCCGGGCTGGATAAGTTCCTGTTCGGTCAGGCGGCGGCGCTGGTTGCGGAAGATGTGATGACCATGGCGGTCCTCGGCGGCGTCGCCCTCGCCATCGTGGCGTTGCTCTACAAAGAGTTCAAGTTGCTCGCCTTTGATGCGCCCTTTGCGGCCAGCCTGGGGTTCAACACGGACTGGCTTAGCGTGCTGCTCACGTCGCTGATCGTGGTTGCCGTGGTCATCGGCCTGCAAACAGTCGGCGTGGTGCTGATGGCGGCCTTGCTGGTCGGTCCGGCGGTTGCGGCGCGCCAGTGGACGAACCGGCTGGGGGTGATGGTTATCCTGGCGGCGCTGTTCGGCGCGCTATCGGGCCTGGTCGGCGCATTGATGAGTGTGAGCGACGAGGGTATCCCCACCGGCCCGATGGTCATCCTCAGCCTGACGGGGATCGTGCTGTGCTCGGTCTTCTTTGCGCCGGAACGTGGCCTGGTTTGGGACGCCGTGCGGCGGCGTACGCAACGTGCGGCGTGGGTGGAGTAAACGACGAGATGGGGGCGGTCCTGGCGATCATCCTCACCGGCCTGCTGGTCGCGACGGCCTGCGCGTTGCTGGGCGTCTTCCTGGTGCTGCGGCGCATGGCGATGATGGCCGACGCGATCAGCCACGCCATCTTGCCGGGCCTCGTCGCCGGCTACTTCCTGGCGCAAGGACCGAACTTGCTGGCCGGCTTCGTCGGGGCATCGCTGGCCGCCGTCGCCACCGTTGCGTTGGTCGAAGCGCTACAAAACACACATCGAGTCGGCGGCGAGTCGGCGATTGGCGTCGTCTTCCCGGCGATGTTCGCGCTGGGCGCCTTTCTGGTGTCCAAGTATTTTGCCAACGTGCACCTGGATACCGATGCGGTGCTCTACGGCAACATCGAGTTCGTCGCGTTTGATGTCCTGATCCTCAACGGCCTCAACCTCGGCCCACAGTCGCTCTGGGTAATGGGCGCGCTGTGCGTCGTCAATCTGCTGTTCGTTAGGCTGTTATTCAAGGAGCTGAAGCTGGCGACGTTCGATCCGGGCCTGGCGGCGGCGCTGGGATTCTCGCCGGCGCTGATCCACTACGGGCTGATGGCGATGGTCTCCGTCACAACAGTGGGGGCCTTCACGGCTGTGGGAGCGATCCTGGTGGTCGCGTTCATGATTGTGCCGGCGGCCGCGGCGTATTTGCTCACCGACGATTTGGGCAGGATGATCATCCTCGCAGTCCTCATCGGCGCGCTGTCGGCGGTCGTGGGCTGCTTCATCGCGTTCGCGCTGGATGCGTCGGTGGCCGGCGCGATGGCCGCGATGGCCGGCGCCTGCTTCTTGCTGGCGCTGCTGTTCTCGCCGGCGCATGGCCTGGTGGCCAAAGCCCGGCGCCTGCGACGCCAGCGGCTGCGCCTAGCGATGGAGAACTTAGTCGTCCACCTGTTCAACCACGAGCATCAGGCCTACGAAGAGCACGAGGCTGAAGTGGCGCATCTCAGCAGCGAGCTGCGCTGGCAACCCCGGTTCGCCCGCCGGATCATCCGCATGGCTCGGCGCGCGCAGCTTGTGCGGCAAGTGAACGGCCATCTGGCGTTGACCGGCGCCGGCAGGGAGTTCGCTCGGCAAGCCTCCGCGCACCGAGATGGGGAAGCGTAGCGTGCTACGCCGGCGCGGCCGAGTCCGCGGGACGATAGCGCAGCAGCCGCATGCCGCGCAGCGTCACCAGCAGCGACGCGCCCATGTCGGCCAGCACGGCCAGCCACATCGTGCCCAGGCCGAGCAACACGAACAGGAGCACGGCTAGCTTGATGCCGATGGCCAGGGCGATGTTGATGCGAATCGTGCGCATGGCGGCGCGGCTCAGTTGCAACGCGAAGGGCAATTGGCGCAGGTCTTTCCCCATCAGCACCACGTCGGCGGTTTCGATCGCTTGCGCCGTGCCGCCGCCGACGGCGATGCCCACATTGGACGCGGCGAGCGCCGGCGCATCGTTCACGCCGTCGCCCACCATCGCTACTGCGCCGTACTGATCGCGCAGCGCGCGCACCGCTTCGACTTTCTGCTCCGGCAACAGCCCGGCTTGCACCTTGCTTATGCCCACCTGCTGGGCGACCGCCTGCGCGGCGCGCGCGTTGTCGCCGGTGAGCATCACCGTCGCCTGGATGCCGCTGCGATGGAGCGCGTCTATGACCTGCCGGCTGGTGTCGCGCGCGGCATCGGCGATGCCGATATAGCCGGCAAATGCCCCATCCGCAGCGACGAGCACCGGCGTAAGGCTGCGCGCCGAGAGCGACTCAATCTCTTCGCACAGTGCGCGATCATGGGGCAGGGTTTGATCGAAGAACGCATGGCTGCCGATGATCACCTCGCGCTCTGCGACGCGGCCGGATATGCCTTTGCCGGCGATGGCCTTGACCGACTGCGCAGCGGGATAGCGCCCGCTCAGGCGCTGATCCTCGGCGGCGGCCACCACCGCCTGCGCCAGTGGGTGCTCGCTGCGTCGTTCCACGGCGCTGGCCAGGGCGAGCAAATCGGCGCAGTTGTCGCACACGCCGGTGAGCGGGTCGGTGCAATGGACGGATTTCACCTTGATCACCTTGGGTTTGCCCTCGGTCAACGTGCCGGTTTTGTCGAACGCGACGGCGCGCACACTGGCCAGCGCCTCCAGGTATGCGCCGCCCTTGATCAGCACGCCGTGTCGCGCGGCGTTGCCCAGGGCGCTGATGATGGTGACAGGCGTGCTGATGACCAGCGCGCAGGGGCAGGCCACCACGAGCAACTCTAGCGCGCGGTAGAGCCAACCCTGGTCGTCGGCTGTTGGCATGAACGGCGCGCCGAACAGCAGCGGCGGCGCGACGGCCAGCGCAACGGCCAACCCGACCACCGCCGGCGTGTAGACGCGGGCGAAGCGGTCTACGAAACGCTCGGCCGGCGCTTTGCGCTCTTGAGCTTCTTCGACCAAGCGAATGACGCGCGCGATGAGGTTGTCCTCGACGCGGCGCGTGACTTCCACTTCCAGCACCGCTTCGCCGTTGATCGCGCCGGCGAAGACTTCATCGCCGGGCTGCTTGGGCACGGGGAGGCTCTCGCCGGTGATGGGCGCCTGGTTTACCGACGAGGCGCCGGCGCGCACCCGGCCGTCCATTGCGATGCGCTCGCCAGGCTTGACGACGATCACGTCGCCGATTCGTAGCTCGCTCACGGGCAGCCGCTGTTCGCGCTGGCCGCACCACGGGCAAGGGCCGCCGGTATATCCGGCTTGCCCCAAGTGCTCCGGGCAATCCATGCACGGGCGCAAGACGGTTGCTTCGTCCGGGGCGATTGCCTTGAGGCTGCGGATGGCGTTGCGCGCGCGTTCGGCGGTGTATCCTTCCAGCGCTTCGCCGAGGGCGAACAGCACGATCACCAGACCGGCTTCGGTGTAGACGCCGATGGCGACCGCGCCGAGGGCGGCAATGGTCATCAAGACATTGATGCTGATCTGTCGGTTGACGGTGAGCGCGCGCCAGGCGCTGCGGGCGACTGGATAGCCGGCGACGAAGAGCGCCGCAACAGATGTGAGATCGAAGAGGACGCTCTCGATGCCTAGGAACGGCAGTAACTCGTTGAACACGAGGCCGGGGAGGATGAGGACGGCGCCGATGAGGGCCAGCGTGGTGTCGCGGCGTGCCAACAAAAAGCCCACAAATGAATCGGGCGCGCGGCCGGCGGGTGCGTCGGCAGGCGTCGGCGCAGGATGCCCATCGCGCACGTCGTAGCCCAGCTCGCGCACGCGGGCGATGATGGCTTCGCGTGAAGCATTGCCCCGCACGCGCAGCGTGGCTGCGCCGAAGTTGACCGCGCACGATTGCACGCCGTCCAGCTTCGCCACGCCCGACTCGATCGTCCGGGCGCACTCAGCGCAGTCCATGCCGGCGATGCGATAGACGCGCTCGGTCTCAGTCGGCTCGGCCATCGTTTTGCCTCGGTGGACAGGGCGCGCTGCCGTAAGAACAGAACACGCAGCAGTCGCCCGGTTTGGGTTTCAGCATGGCGTCGCAGTTGGCGCACCGGTAAAACCGCTGGCATGCGTCCACCGGCATCGCTTCCTCCTTCTGGAAGCCACAGTAGGGACAGGTAATTATTGCTTGGCGCACGGCTTGGCTGTCCTGGATATGCGCTGACCGCTTTCTGTCAACATGGGCTGGGCGTTGCGGCCTAGAATACTTCCACTAGTGAACCCTCTTGGCGCTTGACCCGCAACTCTGCTCGTTCGCTATGTGGGTATGTTGGCATTGTCCAGCGGAAGACCCAGTGCGCTTGATCCGGCAGCATGTTCACGCAGCCGTGACTGCGCGGCTTGCCGTAGTCGTTGTGCCAATACACCCCGTGGAAGGCGATGCCGCTGCCGGTGAAGAATGACACCCAGCTTACGCCGGGCAAGTTGTAATAGTCATAACCTTCTGTGCCGCCGGTCATGCGCATGCCGGCGATCTTGCAGAAGATGCGGTGCTTGCCGGGGATGGTGAAGAAGTCCACTATGCCTTCCGGTGTGCGGAACTTCCCGCCGGTGGCGACGCGCGCCGTGAACACCGGTTCGTCATATTCGTAAGCAGTTGCCGTCTGGGTCTTCAAGTTGACCTCGATACGCTTCTTATCCAGCGGCACATCTGGGGAGAGCGGCGCGAAATCTTCTGGCCCAAGTGGGCGCAGATGCTCGGCGCGCGCGAAGCCGAGTACGGATCTGCCGTTGTTGCCGTCGGCAATCGCATACCAGGTTTTGCCGTCTGTCCCCTCAGCCAGCCGCAGAATGCGAAAGACGCAGCCGTAGTACAGCAGCGCGCGTTTGCCGGACTGCGGGTTGGCCGCGGCGCGAAGCTCGGTGAACGGCACGCTGATCTCGGCCCATAGGCCCTCCTCATCCACTTCACTCAGCGGTTTGTTCAACACGTTGTTGCATGGCTGAACGTTAGCTGAATGCACGTAGCCGTCGCTGGTGAGGTACCAGAACGGGTTGTATGTCGTCGGCCCCACGCCGATGACTTCGCCTAGCAGTGGGATGACTTCGTTGGCGCGCAGCCGGCGCACCTCAGGCGATTTGACTGTGGGGCGCTCGCGGACGATGAGATTGTCGCGAAAGGCTCGCCCAAAGGCGTAAGGGATGGTTTTGAGTTTAGGTTCGGCCGATTCCGGCGGTTCGCCGACGCTGGGATCGAGCGCTTGCGCATGCGTTGAGCGTAAGCGGATGAACGGAATGGCCAGTGCCAGGCCGCTGCTCATCGTCAGAAAGCGTCGTCTCGTCGTTCTCATCGCTCCGTTTGTCATCTCAGGCGCTGGAGTTTAAGTATAAGTCCGCTGCAAGGGTCATCGGATCACCACGACTGTGCCGCGCGGCGCCCAACGATAGAGCCAGGCGGCGGCGCTCACCGGCAGGTTAATGCAACCGTGGCTCCTAGGTTGGCCGAAGTCGGTGTGCCAGTACGCGCCGTGCAGCGCATAGCCGCCCTGTCGAAAGTACATCACGTATGGCACATCGGGGAGGTCATAGCCCGGCCCGCGCATGCGCTGCCTGACATACTTTCTGAAGATGCGGAACGTGCCGCGCGGGGTGGGTGTGTGGCGGGTGCCGGTGGAGACCGGCGTAGACATCACCGCACGTCCGTTCTCCCAAGCGGTTAACTGCTGTTTGGCGATCACGACCTCGATCCACTTGCCGCGATGGGTGTAGCGCGCAGCGTTGTGCTCAAAGCTAGACGCCTCGGCCGGTAGCAGCCCGGACGCAGCGACAAGCAGAACGGTCGCAACAACAGCGGCAAAGAATCTTCTCATGAACCCTTATTGTCCACAGTGCTGAGCAAGTTGAAAACCCCGGAGAAGGAAGTGATCGTTGCAGTTTTGCGTCAATCCTCGAAGGAATCGTATGGCGTGCAGCGGTCGAGCGAGGCGACCTGCGCTCACTCTACCTGGGTGACGCGCACGTTGTAGAACGATACGTCGGTGCCGGGCTTGTCAATCAGCGTCAGCGCGAATACGCCGATGTCGCCGCTAGCGAAGGTGTCGTCCTGCCTGGATGAAATCAATTGATCGTTGACGAAGAACAAGAGTTCGCTGCCGCGCATCACCACCTTGATGTGGTTGGTTTCGCTCCCCAGCTTGATGGCCGGATGCGGCTGCCAGTCGTCCCAGTTCACCCACTCGCCGTCCTTCACGTAGCCGGCGCGCCAGTAGCCATCCGAGGAAATCTCGAAGTGATAGAAGTTCTTGCGGTCTTGCATGCGGAAGAGCACGCCGAAGCCGTTATCGGTTGGGCCACCGTTGGGCCGTGCATCCACCTCAAAGATAGCGTCTTTGAAGCGTTTGCCGGCGGCGCTCCACTGCGTCAGGTTCTCCAGCTTGACGATGATGCGCAGGCCGCCGCCATCGTACTTCACGTCGGCGTTGAGGTCGGAGAGGGTTTGCCAGCCGCTGTTTGGATTGCTGAAGTCGTCGGCATAGGGCAGCGGCGTAAACGCCGGCGCTTCTGGGCCGGACACCGGCGCGCATCCGGTCAGCGCAGCTACGGCGATAAAGGCGAACGCAGCCGAGGCAGTCCTAGTTGCCGATCTCATGGTGAGAATGATAGCGTCTGCGAGCCGGTGCCCCCGCTACAATTGGGTGAGATCAATCGCATCATGTCACGTCCGGCTCGCGTCGCGCTTGTCGTTGTCCTATCGCTTGTACTCATTTCAGTCGAGTGGTCTTCGCGGCGTTTGGCCTTCGGCGACGCCAAACTGCCGCCGGAGGATCAACCCCCGGCGACCGCGCGCCCTCGCCCAACGGCTATGCCCATGCCCACTGCGACGCCCAAGCCGGTGCGCCTGCCGGCTTCGGCGCGAGTGCCGATCCTGATGTATCACTACATCTCCGAGCCACCGCCCGGCGCCGACCGATACCGCATTGACCTCTCGGTGACGCCGCAGGACTTCGAGCAGCAGCTCCGGTATTTGGCAACGAATGGGTATACCACTATTAGCCTGTACGACCTGTATGCGCACCTGTCGCTGGGCCGAGCGCTGCCGCCCAAGCCCATCGTGCTCACCTTCGACGACGGCTACCGCGACCACTACGAGCATGCCTTCCCGCTGTTGCAGAAGTACGGCATGCGCGCCACCTTCTTTATCACGACCGATTTCATCAACTTCGGCAATCCCCATCACCTGACGTGGGAGATGGTGAAAGAAATGTCGGCAGCGGGGATGGATATCGAATCGCATGCCCGCACCCATCGCGACCTGCGCAACCGCGACTTTCAGTTTTTGGTATGGGAGATCCTAGGGCCGATTGAGCAAATCACAGCGCACACCGGCAAGCGGCCGCGTTTCTTCTGCTATCCCTCCGGCCGCTACGACGACGCTGTGATCCGCATGTTGCACTCGGTGCAAACATGGGCAGCGGTGACTACTGAGCATGGCTCAGTTCACACGCTGGCTAACGCGATGACGTGGCGACGCATCCGCGTGCACGGACGCGCCTCGCTTGAGCATTTTGCAGCCATGGTTCGCAGCGCCAGCGGCGGTTAGAAGGCGAGTTAGAGCCTATTCGGAAACGTCCAAGGGTAGGCGAAGTCGCCGTCTTCGCCTACCCTTGCCCCACTTGACGCCTGCGCGTCTTGCGCGTCTGTGGCAAGCCTCGCTCCCCTGTCGCTACTTTCGCCTGCCGAAGATGCGCAGCAGGTATAGGAAGAGGTTAATAAAGCTCAGGTAGAGCGATAGCGCACCCACCACCGAGGCTTTGCTGCGCAGCTCGCCGTTGTCGCTCAGGCCATGCGCCATGCGTCTGAGCTGCTGCGTTTTGGCGGCGATCAGCCCGACGAACACCAGGACGCCGACGTAGGTGACGATCCAATAGATCGCCTCGCTGCGCAGGAAGAGGTTGATCAGCGAGGCGAGCAGGATCCCGATCAGCCCCATGAACGCCAAGTTGCCCACGCGCGTCAGGTCGGTCTTGGTGATAAAGCCATATAGGCTGACCAGTGCGAACGTGCCGGCGGTGATGAAGAACACCGCGCCGATGGATTCGGCGGTAAAGACGTAAAACAGCGTCGAGAACGTGAAGCCGGTGAGCGCCGCGTAGGCGATGAATAGGCCGGTGGCGACGCCGGCGTTCAACCCATCGATTGCAGCGGTCAACACGACGACGAGGATCAATTGAAGAGCGATGATGCCGAGTAACCCGAACGGCACATCCAGAATCCATGCTATCAGCGCCGGGTCTGTTGCAGTTGCCGTGGCGACCAGGCCGGTGATGGCCAGCGCGATCGCCATCCATCCGTACACGCGGGCGATGAAGGCGCGCTCGATAGCAGGATCTGCGACGACGGTAGGCATCCCTATCGGTTCGTTTGTCTCGTAGGTGTTCATAGTCATGCCCTTCTTTCGTGAGCACGTTGCTCAACATCGTATGTTTGGATGCGCGCAGTGGGTTTATACACCAACACCAGCCGGCCCGCGCAGCCCTAGATCGGCTGACTACCGGCTGCTGCTATCGCAGGCGCAGGCGCGTCAGGGTGATCTGATCGCCGGCGAATTGGCCCTGCGTGTCGTAAGCCGGCAGCCGCGCAAAATCATCCGGCGCATACCACACCAGGAGCAGGCGATATACCCCCGGCGTCGCCGCGTCGCTCACCGCCAGCGTGTGGGTCAGCGTAATCGTTTCGCCTACCGGCCAATGCGTGAGCGGCTGGCCAAGGTCTTGTTGCGCGATCTTGTTGGCGCCGTCGTCCAGCAACTGCATCGAGACGTTCAAGTCGCGCGGCAGCGCGTGCGTTGCGCGCCAGCGCGTTGCGATGGTGAGGGTTGCGCCAGGGGAGAGGATGGACGGCTCGAACGTATAGCCGAGTAGCTCTATGCCGTTCACGTAGCGCAGCAGCGGCGTCTCATCCGCGCGGCTGCCAAGTTCGAGCGCGCCGAAGATGACCCGATCGTCGCCGTCAGCCAGCGGCAGCCGCTCGCCGGTCGCGTGGTCGTAAAGGCCGACAGCCCAGCGCAGTTGCTTCGGCGCCGGTGTGAGCGGCGAGAGGCGCACGGTGTAGCGATCGCTCCACAGCCGGCCGGCGGGCTGCTCGCTCAGCGCCAGGCTGCCCTGGCCCGGATACATGTCGCGTTGGGCGACGATCACATCGTGCGCGTCAATCAGATGGACGAAGACGCTGTAGTTGCGCGTCACCGGCTGCGTCAGCGCCCAGTTCAGACGCAGCGTGACTTCGTCGCCGGGTTGCAGGCTATCGCGCGCGTCGAAACCTGCTTCTTCCAAGCGCACAGCGCCGCCGAATTCGGCGTTCACCGTCAGCGGCAGGCGCTGCGTCCAGCGGTCGGGCGGTTGCGCGTAGGCCGGCGCGATAAACGCGAACGGCGCGACGATCGCCAGCGCAGCGAGGCCGGCGCACGCGCCGATCAACACGTAGCGGTGGATCGTGCGCCAGCCGTAGGCCAGCGCCGCTGCGATCACCGCGATGCACGGGAACATCAGCCGCCCCTGCGAGGCCGGCGTGAGCGATGTCCATCGCAGCAGCGCCATGAAGACGAGCGCGACCCAGAAGACGCAGAGCAGCATTCTGCGCCCCGCGTCCGGTCTTAGCGGGGCTTTCCCCAACGCAGCGGATGCCATGCGCGCGACGAGTCCAAGGCCGGCCAGCGCCGCGAGGCCGTTCAGCGCGTCATAGATCCATGGCGGCATGATCACGTTCATCGCGCCGAATACGCCCCAGTAGGCCCACACAAAGCCTTCGCGTTCGCTCCACAGTTGCGCCAGCGTGGCCGGCTGGTCGCGCCGGCCGACCACATCGAGGAAGGCGTTCCAGCCCAGCAAGTCGCCATAGAGCTGCTGATTGCGGATGAACCACCATCCGCTAATGAGCAGTGTGACAGCGAGCGTGACAAAGACGAACGCGCCGCGAATCAAGAGCCGAGGGCCCGGCGTTGCATCTCTTGATGGGCCACTGCTGGGTTGTGTGAGCAAAGCGGCAAGCCCAAACAGGCCGACTAGCCCCAGCGCGCTGCTCTTGCTCAGCGCGCCGAGGCCGGCGATCGCGCCGGCGACCGCGGCGCTCTTGCGCGAGAGGTCGCCGAGGCGCATCAGCCGCAGCGCCCACCACAGGCCGACCGTGCTGAATAAGACCGCAGCGTTGTCGTTGTTAATCGCGCCGCTGATGAAGGCGAACATCGGTGTGCAGGCGACGATGACGCAAGCCGCGAGACGCAGCAGGCCGGCGTCTAGCGCCCCGCGCCCTGCGCCGCTGGGGAAGAGTTCGCGGGCGGCGAGGTAGGCGAAGAACACCGTCGCGGTGCTCATCAGAATCGAGGCGAGCCGCGCGGCGCGGACGGCCAGCGCGGCGCGCTCCCAGGGCCAGGCCTCGGCCGGCGTGTGTAACACGACGTTGGCGTTGCCGTCGCGCGTGGGCACTCCCATGTCGCTGTGTGGGTTGATGCGTCGAATCTCACGCCAATTTGATGAATCAAACGGCGCGCTGAACGCAGCCGCGATCCAATAGTAAAGCGGCGGTTGGCTGCCCTCTTGTCGCCAGGGGGCCTCTGCGTCGGTCTGGCCGGCGCGCTGCACAGGCAGGCCGCCGCCTGTCGCCAGGTGCTGCACCATCGGATAGTGCCATAGCTCATCCGAGGCTTCGAAGAGCGGCGTGAGGACGCTATATAGGCTAAAGAGGACGAATGACGCAGCGACGATCAGCGCTGCGGCGATCTTCTCGGCGCGCGCGCTCACGAGGTCAGCGAGAGGAGCACCGGCTCAGTCAGCGGCATAGCGAGGCGTGACATATCGCTCCATGTGCGCGGTCTAGCTGCCGGCCTGGGCTTGTGACTCTTGCGCAGGTGGTGTGATGGTTGGTGGCGACTCTGCGCTGCCCTCTAGCGCCTTCAACCGTTCGGCCCGATCCCGTTCTAGCTTAGCAATGCCGTTGGAGACAACCGCTATGGTGTGTTCGAGTTCTTCGCGCAGGCGCATCAGCGTTTCGAGGGCGTAGGCGTCTGCCTCTGAGCGCATGCGATCCACCTCGCGGCGGGCGCGCTCCTCGATTGCCTGAGCGCGATCTTGCGCGATGGCGATGATGGTGGTGTCGTCGGCTAGCCGGCTGGCTTCCTCGCGCGCTATCTCCTTGATGCGCTCGGCTTCCTCTTTGGCCTGCGCGATAATGCGGTCGTGCTCTTGCTGGATGCGCTGCGCTTTCTTGATCTCCTCGGGAATGGCCAACACCATCTGGTCTATCAACTGAAAGCACCGGTCTGCGTCCACCAGCTTCATCTTGGTGCCGGGCACGCGGCGCGCCTCCAAAAGAATGGCTTCCAGTCTTCCAAGCAGGTGTTGAATGTCCATAGCAGCAAGTATATTGGAAAGCAGCGTTTTTATTTAATTCGCCTCAGCGCGCGCGCGACGCAGCTCGGCACCAGCGCTGTTACGTCGCCGCCCAAGGTGGCAATCTGTCGGATTAGCGTCGCGCTCAAGAAGTGGTTCGGCGCGTTGGCGAATAGGCAGATTACCTCGATGTCTGCGGCCAGCCAGTGATTGGTCTGCGCCTGTTGAAGCTCGAAGTTGAAATCCACGCTGTTGCGCAGGCCGCGGATGAGCACCGACGCGCCCATTTGCCGCGCGAAGTTCACCGTCAAGCCGCTGTAGCCGATGACGCGCGCCCGACCGTCCACGCCCATCTCGCGTAGCACCTCATCCACCAGCGCGATGCGCTCCGCATGCGAGAAGAGTAGCTGCTTGTCTGGCTGGTCATAGACGCCGATGATCAGCTCGTCGAACAACGCCAGCGCGCGCTGGGCGATGTCGAGATGGCCGTTGTGAAAGGGATCAAACGTGCCGGGATAAAGCGCGATGGTCATGATCGAGGCGTTAGTCCGGTCGCTTAGGTCGGTGATGTCGGCTGCGCATCGGGTTGAGTGCGAGGTGTTTGGCCGACGGAAAGCCTCAGCTCGCGTCGCCGACCGCCTCGCGATGCCTCCAGAATTCGGACACCTTCTCGGCCAGCAGGGGATGTTGCGCTAACTCTGGATCGCGCTCGAGCAGCTTCTCGGCTTGCGCGCGCGCCGCGTCCAACAGGTCGCGGTCGCTCACGCTAACCAGCTTCAGCTCAGGGTCGCCGCTTTGGCGGGTGCCGAAGAACTCGCCCGGCCCCCGAATCTCCAGGTCAATCTCGGCCAGTTTGAAGCCATCCTGGGTGTTCACGATCGCCTGGAGGCGTTGGTCGCTGATGGCCGAGCTGGTGTCGGCGATCAGCAGGCAGTAAGACTTGTGTTCGCCGCGGCCAACGCGCCCGCGGAATTGGTGCAGTTGCGCTAGGCCGAAGCGGTTCGCGCCCTCGATCAACATGACCGTCGCGTTTGGCACGTCAATGCCTACCTCGACGACCGAGGTGGAGACGAGGATATGCGTCTCCCCGTTGGCGAAGGCGCGCATGGCCTGCTCTTTTTCTGCCGGCTTCATCTTGCCGTGCAGCAAGCCCAGCCTGAGCGTGGGGAACACCTCGCGTTGCAGGCGCGCATGCTCTTCTACCGCTGCCTTGGCCTCGATCTTGTCCGACTCTTCGACGAGCGGGCAGATGATGAAGGCTTGTCGGCCTTGCTCGACCTGGTATTGCACGAAGCGATATGCGCGTTCGCGCTCGGCGGGGGTGAACCAGTGCGTTTCGATCGGTTGACGGCCGGGTGGCATCTCGTCGAGCACGGTGTTGTCCAGGTCGCCGTAGAGCGTGAGCGCCAGGGTGCGCGGGATGGGCGTTGCCGTCATCACCAGCGTGTGGGGATTCAACGCGCCGCCTTTTTGCCGCAGCGCCGTGCGTTGCAACACGCCGAAGCGATGTTGCTCGTCCACCACCACCAACCCCAGGTTCTGGAACGATACGGCTTCCTGGATCAAGGCGTGCGTGCCGATCACGACATGGATGCTGCCGTCGGCTAGTCCGTCGTAGATGGCGCGCTTTTCGCTGGGCTTCGTGCTGCCCGTCAGCAACGCCAGCGCGATCGGAGCCGTAGCTCCGCGCTCGGCGAAGCCGTCAAATAGGCGCTTGACGGTTTTGTAGTGTTGCTCGGCCAGGATTTCGGTCGGCGCCATCATGGCCGATTGCGCGCCCGCGCCGGCAGCCAGCGCCATGCTCAGCGCGGCGACCACGGTCTTGCCGGAGCCGACATCGCCTTGTAGCAGCCGGTGCATGGCGTTAGGTTGGCTTAGGTCTTTGATGATGGCATTCAGGGCGCGTTGTTGCGCGCCGGTGAGCTGATAGGGTAGGGCGGCGATCAGCCGGTCGCGGGCGTCCGGATCGGCGCGCAGCGGCTGCGCCGGCTCTTTGCGCCAGATCTGGCGTTGCCGCAGCACGGCTAACTGAAGCGTGAACAGTTCGTCGAAGGCCAGCCGACGTCGCGCGCGCTCCTGCGACTTCATGGAGCGCGGGAAGTGGATCTCGCGCAGCGCCTCGGCGATCGGCATAAGGCCGAGTTCGTTGCGCACCTCCTCCGGCAGATGCTCGGGCACGCGCGCGGGCCAGTATTCGACCATGCGCTTCATCACCCGGCGCAACAGCAGCGGTTGCAGTCCCTCGGTCAGGCGATATACCGGCACGATGCTGCCGCCGGTGATCCACTCGCGTTCGGCCGGCTCGTAGGTGGGGTTCTGGAAGGTCAACCGGCCCAGATACTCGGTCACCTTGCCGCTGATGACGATCTCTCGCCCGACCGCCAACTGCTTCATCAGGTTGTCCGCATAGCGCTCGCTGGTGAACCAACTGCATTCGATGGCGCCCGACATGTCCTCGATCACCGCGCGCACGATGATCAAGTTGCTTTTGGTGCGGTGTTTGCGCACCGACGCGATGCGTCCAATGATGGTGACTTGCTCGCCGTAAAAGAGCTGGTTGATCGTCTTCAGCGCGCTGTAGTCATCGTAGCGCGTCGGGAAGTAATACAGCAGGTCGCGGATGGTATGCACGCCGAGGCGGGCCAGCTTCTGCGCGTTGAAGTCGCCGATGCCGACGACCTTGGTCACCGGCGCATCTAAGCCCAGGCCGGCTTCGCGCGGGCTGGGGGGGCGGGCCTCTGAGCGCGGACGCCGCGCTTGCTGCTCCGTCGGATGCGCCGGCTCAGCGCGCCGGGCAGGCGCCGTAGGCGTGACGACTGGCGCGATCTCCACAGGCGGCGCTTCGAGGCTTGCGGAACCCCGGTTCTCCGTTGCAAACTGAATCGCCCCTTCCGGGAGATGGCTTGGGGTGTCCTTGGCGCGCGCCTGCGTCGAGCTGCGCAGGACAGGCGAGCGCAGTCGGATCATCAACGCGTCCAGCGCCGCGCGGCGGTGTGCTTCATCGGCGCAGGCGCTGTAGTCGCGCATTTCCTGCGCGATCGTCTCGGCCCAGTCGGGATCAATGTCGTTGCGCGCGGCGTCGGCCAGCCAGGCGGCGGCGAACGATTGCAGGCCGCGCGTAACCGCCTTGTCATGATAGCCGGTCTGCGCTTCGAGCCTGAGGATTTTGAGGAGCTTTTCGGTCGCTGGATTTGGCATGGCGCGCAAAGCGTGTAGCCCATCGCGCGGCGCGCGCATCACGTGATGTGCGATGCGCAATGCCTAACACGCAACTTGGATGCGTAATTTGCCGAGATTATACGCGCGGCTACTCGTTTACGATGACCACGCCAAGGCCCATCGGCCCGAAGTGCGCGCCGATGACCGGCGTGACGAGCACAGGGATCGGCGGCTCAATTGGGGCGATTGGCTCCAACTCACGCCGAATGCGGGCGATGTCGCTCGCCTGGTCGCCGCCGGTGTAGACGATGGAGAAACAACGGGGAGCGCCCGGCGTCCTGCGCACCTCTTCCATCAGGCGCTCCACGCCGCGCCCGCGCGTGCGCACGCGATCCAATTGAGTGATGGCGCCCTGCTTGAGTTCGATCAGCAGCTTGATCTGGAGCAGTTCGCCGATGCCGGCGGTGAGCGACGACACCCGCCCGCTCTTGCGGAGGTATTTCAGCGTGTCGGCCATCGCCAGGATGCGGATGCGCTGCTTCATCGCTTCCAGCGCCGAGACGATCTCGCCCAACGTCGCCCCTTGTTGCGCCATCTCAGCGGCTGTGATGACTAACCAGCCCAGCCCCATGGTCATCGAGCCGGAATCCACCACGCGCACAGGGATGCCGGCGTTGGCGGCTTCGGACGCGGCCAGCTCGGCTGCGTTGCACACGCCGCTGACGGTGCGGGCGATGTGCACCGAGACTACCCCATCTGCGCCGGCGGCACGCGCGGCGCGGTAGGCATCTGCGAACAGCTCAGGCGAGGCAGCAGCCGTCTTGGGGAAACTGGCGTAGCTTGGCAGATTGGCGTAGAACTGCTCGCGGGTGAGGGTCACGCCGTCTTGATGGGTCACGCCGTCTACCTCGACGATCATCGGCAGGACGGTGATGCCCAAGCGCTTCACAATGTCCGCCGGAACGTCGCAGGTGGAATCGGTCACTACTTTAACCACCGCTAAGAACCCATTTCGAGGTAGGCGAAGGCATTGCCTTCGCCTACTCACACCTTCGCCTGACTGAATTCACTCGCAGCCTTAAGCAGCGTCGTGGCGCGTAGGGCGCTTATGCCTGCGCGAACGTGTCAATCATCAGCCGGGCGTCGCTCATCGGATACAGGATCGGGCAGGTGCATCCGCGCCGGATGTATTCCTGCACCTTGGCGCGCGCTTCTTCCGGCGTGCCGGTGGCCGAAATGCGCAGCACGAACTCATCCGGCACGAACTGCATCGCCTCATGCACCTGTTCCTTGGTGGCCGGCCAGCCGAGGATGGATTGCACGCGCTTTACGATGTCGTCGCTGACGCCGCTGGCTTTGGCGATGTGCGGCTGTTGGGCGAGATACTGCGTGAGGAGTTCCTTAGCGTCCTCAATGGCCTTCTTTCGGTCGTGGTTGACGGCGCACACCACCAATTGCGGCCGGTCGAGATCCTCGACCCGTCGCCCAACTTTCTTGGCGCCCTTGTCGAGCAGCTCCATCGCTCGGTCGTTGTATTCCGGCGGCACGCAATAGTTGAGCACGACGCCGTCGGCGATCTCGCCGGTCAGCTCCATCATCTGGTCGCCGGTAGCGCCGATGTAGATGGGCACGTTGCGCGGCTCGCGCCGGCCGTGCACCACGTCCAGCTCGATGCCTTCCACGTGATGGAATTCGCCGTGAAAGGTGACCCGCTCCATGCGCAGCAGGCGGCGCAGCACCTCGACCGTCTCGCGCATGGCAGTGAGCGGCTTGCGCCGTTCGATGCCGACGTTCTTGGCCAGCGGATCCCACCACGCGCCGATGCCGCAGATGATCCGATTCGGCGCCAAGTCGTCTAGGGTTAGCAACGTCGCAGCCAACAGGCCGATGTTGCGCGTCCAATTGTTAATCACGCCGCTGCCGATCTTGATGCGCTCGGTGACGGCGGCGAAGGCGGCCATCGGCACAATCGCGTCGCGCACCAGGCGCGATTCGGCTTGCCACACGGCCTCGAACCCGCGTTGTTCAGCGTATTGGGCATATTGCATCCCTTCACGAATGGGATGGGCGTCTTGCAAATACAGCGCGACGCGCATTCGGGGTGGGGGAGGGGTGCTATTCATGCGATGTTGGTGGCAATTGAGCGAAAGGCGTTGATTGACGGTGATTTTACAAGAGCCTATAATTCCGGCTAGCTCGCTTTAGGGTTTTTTAGATAGCAGAGGCGGAGCGTTTGCGGCGTAGTCTTGGCCGGCGGGAGCGCAGTGCAAATGCTTCGCCTTTCTTGGTGAGAGGAGGGCGAATGGCTAAGAAAGATCGAGAGCAGAAGCAAAAGGAAGACGTGATTCAAGTCGAGGGCGAAGTCATCGAGGCGTTGCCGGGCACCATGTTCAAGGTGCAACTGGACAACGGCCACCAGGTGTTGACTACGCTGTCCGGCAAGATGCGCAAGAACTACATTCGTATTTTGCTCGGTGACCGCGTGCGCGTAGAACTTTCGCCGTACGACCTGACGCGCGGGCGCATCTCCTACCGCTTGCGCACCGGCCGCGAGAATATGCCCGCCTGAAGCCCGCTTCCTTCGCGGCAACGCAGCCTGTTGAGGAGGGCGCGTCGCGCGCTACCTTTTCTGCTCACCACGCCTGGCGCACACCAGACATATCCAGTCATCTATCGCTCGCTGCTCTACGATGGATAACCCCGCTGCCTCGGCTGCGCGCGCCACGTCTGTGGCTTGCGCGTCCAAGATGCCGGAGAAGATGAACCGCGGCGCGCGCGAGGCCAGCCCTTCGGCCAACATGCGAATGATCACGCCGGCCAGGATGTTCGCCACAACTAGATCATAGACGCCATGGGCGACCTCGTGAGAGCCATGCGCGATCGTCACGCGGTCTGCTACGCCGTTGGCCAGGACGTTCTCGCGGCCGACGCGCACGGCTTCATCATCGGTATCCACGCCCACGACCTCGCGCGCGCCTAGTTTAGCGGCCAGAATCGAGAGGATGCCGGAACCGCTGCCTACGTCGAGGACGCGCATGCCGGGTTGGACATAGTCTTCCATCGCGGCGGCGCACAGTTGTGTGGTGGGATGCAGGCCGGTGCCGAACGCCATGCCGGGATCGAGCGCGATGACGACGTCGCGATCCGCGGCGTCGCCGGGCGACGCGTCTTCCATCCACGATGGGCGGATCAGGATGCGCCGGCCGATGCGCAGCGGTTTGAACGATGCCTTCCATGCGTCGGCCCAGTCCGACTGGGCGACGATGCGATAGGCCGGCTGTGGCGTGGGCCGCACCATGTTCAGGTAGGCGAGCGCTTCTTCAACTTTGCGCTTGCGCTCGGCCAGCGTTTCATCGTCGGGCAAGTAGGCACGCACGATGATCGGCCCTTCGACGCGCTCGTCCTCCCAACGGTCGGCGATTTCACCGCCCGGTTGTTGCCGGTGAGTCTGCTCAAGAGCCACGCCGCCCTCGACGTAGGGGAAGATCGCCTCGCTAATTGCCTCAGCTAATTCGGCATCGGTTTCAAGGCTGAGTTCCAGCCAGCGATTGACCATTGCCATGAGTGTAACAAGAAGGCAGCGCTGCGCATGCCCTCAAGGCGCGCTCCGCTACAATCTGGCGCCATGACAGCGGCGAATCTTTCGGGGCAGTTGATCAACCGCGAATTGAGCTGGCTGGAGTTCAACCGGCGTGTGCTGCAGGAAGCGCAAGATCCCACCCACCCGCTGCTTGAACGCGCCAAGTTCCTGGCCATCTTCGCAACCAACCTGGACGAGTTTTTCATGATTCGCGTTGCAGGGCTGCGCGAGCAGGTGATGGCGGGGATCACTCGGCCAGGGCCGGAAGGGATTCCGCCGGCGCAGACGTTGGCGCTGGTGAACGAGCGCGTGCGCGCGTTGCAAGCGGAGCATCTGCGCACTTGGTGCGACGTGATCCGGCCGGAGTTGGCGAATCATGGCGTCTGTGTGCTGGATTGGAACGAGCTGACCGACGAGCAGCGCGCTACGGCGACGGCGTATTTTCACCGCACCGTCTTTCCCATCCTCACGCCGCTGGCCGTGGATCCGGCGCATCCCTTCCCCCACATCAGCAACCTCAGCCTCAGCCTGGCCGTCGTCATTCGAGGCTTGCGCGGTCGTTTGCATTTCGCGCGGGTCAAGGTGCCGCCTTCGCTGCCCCGCTTCTTCCCGCTGAACGATTGCGCTGGGGACGCGCCGTGTGAGCGCTGCTTTGTGTGGCTGGATCAGATCATCGCGGCGAACATCAGCGCACTCTTTCCGGATATGGACATCGTCGGCACCTATGCCTTTCGCGTGACGCGCGACGCCGACATCGAGATTCAGGAGGATGAAGCCGCCGATCTGCGCTCAACCGTTGAGCGCTCGATAAAGGATCGTCGCTTTGGCCGCGTGGTGCGATTGGAAGTCGTGCACGATATGCCGGCGGCGGTGTGCGACATCCTCACCGAGAACCTCAATCTCTCTGACGACGAGGTGTTTCCGCTAAACGGCCCGTTGGACTTGAGCAGTTTGTGGGAGCTGCATCGCTTGCCGTTGCCGGAGCTGAAAGACCCGCCGCTGGTGCCGCGCATCCCTCACGGCCTGGACAATTGCGACGACATCTTCGCGCACATCCGGCGCGGCGATGTGCTGTTGCATCACCCCTACGATTCGTTTGCGCCGGTGGTGGAGTTCGTGCGCGCCGCCGCGCGCGATCCCCATGTGCTTGCCATTAAGCAGACGTTGTATCGCGTCGGCTCGAACTCGCCGATCGTCGAGGCGCTCATGGAGGCGGTCATGAATGGCAAGCAGGTCGCTGTGCTGGTGGAACTGAAGGCGCGCTTTGACGAAGAGAACAACATTCAGTGGACGCGCGCGCTGGAAGAGGTGGGCGTGCATGTGGTCTATGGATTGCCCGGTTACAAAGTGCATGCCAAGGTCTGCATGGTTGTGCGGCGCGATCCCGATGACGAAATCCGCCGCTACGTCCACTTGAGCACCGGCAATTACAATGCCAGCACCGCGCGCGTCTATACTGATCTTGGCCTGTTCACTTGTGACCCGGAGATCGGTCAGGACGCGGCCGAACTGTTCAACAACCTCACCGGCTACTTCAAGCAAAAGTCGTATCGCCGGCTGCTGGTCGCGCCAGTGACATTGCGCAGGCGAATGACCGAGCTGATCGAGCGCGAGATAGAGCATCATTTGCGGCATGGCGGCGGCCACCTGATCTTCAAAGTGAACCAGCTCGTGGATCCGGAGATGATCGGCTTGCTATACCGCGCGTCGCAGGCAGGCGTAAAGGTGGATTTGCTCGTGCGCGGCATGTGCTCGCTGCGGCCGGGTGTGCCGAACCTGAGCGAAAACATCCGCGTGGTCAGCATCGTCGGCCGCTTCCTGGAGCACAGCCGGGTGTATTACTTCCGCAACAACGGCGACGAGGAGATCTACTCCGGCAGTGCCGATCTGATGGAGCGCAACCTCGACCGGCGCGTCGAAACGGTCTATCCCATCCTCGATCCATCCATCAAGCAGCGGATCAAGGTCGAGATTCTCGATCTGGGCCTGCGCGACAACGTCAAGGCGCGGGTGATGCAGCCGGACGGCTCGTATATCTTCGTCAGCCGGGGGCAGGGCGAGCGAGAAATCAACAGCCAGCTCAAGCTGCTGGACGCCGGCTGCGATTGACGCCGTCGGCTGGCCGTCTGCTCTGGGTCAATAGGGCGGGTGGGACTCGAACCCACACGCTGCTCTCGCAGCAGAAGATTTTAAGTCTTCGGCGTCTGCCATTTCGCCACCGCCCCACAGATGAACCGGCGACTTATCGCTCGCCACGCGCATCAGCAATGAGAATTCTAGCATTTTGTGCTAAGATAAGCTCCCGCTGGCGTTCAGTCAGCGACCAAGAGGAAAGGTGGCCGAGTGGTTTAAGGCGGCGGTCTTGAAAACCGCTGTGGCGCTTAGCGTCACCGTGAGTTCGAATCTCACCCTTTCCGTCGGAGGCTCAGGCTGCCAAAAGGTCACGCGCCCCGTAATCGGAAGAGCTGACCCTTTGACATGGCTAAAGCGCTGATAATCTGACCTCTGGGGAGGTGCCGGAGTGGACGAACGGAGCCGCCTGCTAAGCGGTTGTCCGGGTAAAACTGGACCCAGGGTTCGAATCCCTGTCTCCCCGCTGCAAGGGCAACTATAAGTTGCCCTCACCCCTCTCGATCGCCTTTCGCACGACGCCGTCTGTCTTCCTCAATCGCGCGCGGGCTTGTTCCGGTGTGACTTGTGCTAGGTGAGACACGATAGCGGTTTTCACCTCGCCGTTGCACTGCGCAAGGAGACGGGCGGCTGCCTCAGGCGCGATGCCACATGCTTGAGCGACGATACGCTGCGCGCGCGCGCGCAGTTTGTTGTTCGTCGCTTGTAGGTCCACCATCAAGTTGCCGAAGGTTTTGCCGAGTTTGACCATCACGCCGGTGCTGAGTGTGTTCAGCACGAGCTTGGTGGCGGTGCCGGCTTTCATCCGCGTGGAGCCGCTGATGACCTCCGGCCCGACGACCGGCGCGATGGTGATGTCGGCGGCGCGGTGCAGCGGCGTGTCCGCGTTGCATGTCAGGCCCAGCGTCAGCGCCCCGCGCGCCCTGGCTTCGGCCAGCGCGCCCAGCACATAGGGCGTGTGGCCGCTGGCGGCGATGCCCATCACGCAATCGTGCGCGCCAACGCCTACAGCGGCGATGTCGGCGCGTCCCTGTTCGGCGTCGTCCTCTGCGCCTTCGATAGCGCGCGTCAGCGCCGCCGGCCCGCCGGCGATCAGGCCGATCACCTGCCCCGGTGGGGCGTTGTATGTCGGTGGCATCTCGCTGGCATCCAGAACGCCTAGCCGACCAGACGTGCCGGCGCCGACGTAGATCAGCCGGCCGCCCTGCCGCATGCGCTCGGCGACGGCGTCAATCGCCCGGGCGAGCGCCTCGCGCTGCGTCGCAACGGCCTCGGCGACGCGCTGATCTTCCTCGTTGATCACATCAACAATCTCTAAAGCGCTGAAGCGATCAATCTCGCGCGACTTGGGGTTGATGGCTTCGGTGACCTGCTGGACGGGCGCTATCTGCATCGCAGAATCGCGTCGCCCTGGCGTGATATCGCCTAACACCACCGGATGGCGCGCGCCGGTCGCGGCGGGCAGGTTGCCGGGTCGTCCGTGCCACGTTTCGTAGGCCAGCACGGCAAAGGCTATCGCCTCCTTGGCCTCAGCCGGCATACCGAGTTCATCCGACAGGCGCACGCGGGCCGGCGTGAGCACCTGTGCTAGGAAGCGCATCAAGGTTGCGTTACGTGCGCCGCCGCCGGAGACGATCACTTCATCGGGGAGCCGTGGCAGAAAGGCGCGGTGCGCTTGGGCAATTGATGCCGCAGTGAACATCGTGAGTGTGGCGACGATGTCTTCTCCACTCAGGCCGAGCGCCATGCCGCGCGCCCAGACCTGCGCGCCGAATTGGGCGCCGAACATCTCGCGGCCGGTAGTCTTCGGCGGGCGCTGCGCCAGGTAGGGGTGCGCCATCAATTCGGACAAGAGGCCTTCGTGGACTTGGCCGCGCGCGGCAATGGCTCCATCGCGGTCGTAGCTTTGCGCGCCGTCGGTCAGGCGCCGCACGGCATCGTCAATCAGCATGTTGCCGGGGCCGGTGTCGAAGGCGAACGCCCTCGCTGCGCCGCCCGTGTCCGTCGTGTTTGCGCTCGATGCGCCATAAGGCGGTAGGTAGGTGAAGTTGGCGATGCCGCCGATGTTGAGCGCCGTGCGGGTGAGCGCCGCGTCGCTCAACAGCAGCGCATCCACGTAGGCAACGAGCGGGGCGCCCTGTCCCCCGGCGGCCATGTCGCGCGCGCGAAAGTTGCTGACCACAGGGATGCCGGTGGCTTCAGCGATGACGGCGGCTTCGCCCAGCTGCAATGTTGAAGCGCGCGGGCCGGCGGGGATATGCCAAAGTGTCTGACCGTGGCTACCGATGAGATCAACATCGCTCGGTTGCAGGCCGGCGGCGTGGATGCACGCCTGCGCAGCATCGGCAAACGCTCGGCCCAGCGCAACATCGAGCGCGCATAACCGATCCACTGTGCCGGTTTCCGGGCGGAAGCAGGCAAACAGCTCGGCGCGCAGATCGGCAGGGTAGGGCATTGAGGTTAGATGAAGCAACTTCCAACACAGGTGTGGCGGCGCGCCGCGCAGCTCGACCAGCGCCGCGTCCACGCCATCCGCCGATGTGCCGGACATCAGACCAAGGACGCGCATAGTCGGGATTGTAGCCGGCAGCAGCCAGATGCTGCCAGGCAGCGCGAGAGATGCCCTGATGCATTGCTGACCAACTTTGCTACTTTCCTAACCTTCCTACCTTCCCACCTTCCGACTCCTCAATGACCTGATGAGAAGCATTTGACTTTTGCCGCGCCTTTTCTAGATTGTCTACCCAATCCCACACTGGCTGGTAGAAAACTTGCTTACATGGTTGCGTATGTTATCCGTCGGTGTCTGTCGCTGATCTTCGTGATCTGTGTCATCTCGGCCATAACGTTTGTGATTATGTATAGCGTGCCTGGCGGACCATTTGAGGAACACCAGATGCCCCTGCAAGGTGCCCAGCGTGAGAACATTTTGCGCAAATACGGCATGACCGGCTCAATATTCGAGCGCTATATTGCCTACGTCAGCAATGCACTTCAGGGCGACTTTGGCTATTCCTTCTTTAGCCCAACCGAGCGAGTGCGGGATTTGATTGCGCGGGTGTGGGGGCCTACGCTTATCTTGGGCGGCATTACGATTGCAATTAGCTTGCCGTTGGGGGTGTGGTTAGGCATTTTAGCGGCGAAGCACAAAGGCTCGCCCTTGGATCTGAATTATTAACACCCTCGCCACTGCACAGAGAATGATGTAGAAAGAACGACCAATAATGACGATAGGATGACCTTTATGTTTCTCACGCTTTCATTTTAACGCGCATCGCGCTTCTGTGCAACACCGCGCGGCAGCCAAACGCACTTCCGGGCCTGACTGCCGCGCGGCATCTCGACGCTGCTAGAAAGTGGTGAGATTAACGATGACG
>CALHLE010000011.1 GCA_938034415.1 uncultured Anaerolineae bacterium | reverse complement strand
TGGTCATGGCTTGAGCCGATAGCCGAAGCCGCGCACGGTTTCGATGAGGTCGCGGCTCGTCGGCTGGGTTTGCAGCTTGCGGCGCAGGTAAGAGATGTAGATGTCCACCATCTTGATTTGCACATCGCGATCGTGCGCCCAAATGCGGTTGAGGATTTGCTCGCGACTGAGCACTTGGTTGCAGTTGCGCAGAAGATACTCCATCAGCTCCCATTCGGTGGGCGTCAGCTCTATGAGGTGTTCGCCGCGATAGCAGGTGTGCTCGGCCAGGTTCATGCGCAGCTCGCCGCACTCCAATACGGCGCCATCTGGGCTGGTGATGTCGTAACGGCGGCTGAGTGCCCGCACGCGCGCCAACAGCTCCTCCATGGCGAAAGGCTTGGCAAGGTAATCATCGGCGCCGCTGTCCAGGCCCAACACGCGATCCTCCACCTGGCTGCGCGCGGTGAGCATGAGGATCGGCAGCCGTGTGCGCGCCCGGCGCACGGCCAAGCAGATCGAGCGGCCATCGCGCTTCGGCAGCATCCAATCCACAATGGCCACGTCGTAGGTGTTGGTGAGCGCCATCTCCAGGCCCAGGTCGCCGTCGTGGGCGACGTCGGCTTGGATGCCTTCGCGCTTCAACACCCGCGCGATCAGCTCGGCCAACTGTTCGTCGTCCTCCACGAGCAAGACGCGCATATGCCCACATTCTGCAACGGCGACCGTTGGAACACGGTAGGAATTGCCGGAGGAGATTCTCAGCCGGCGCCTACCGCTGTACAACCCTGCCGCCTCATAATGCCAGGCAGAGTTTTCCAAAGAGGTGCAATAACGTATGAAGCAGAGAACTGCCTTTCTAATTGCGAGTGGCCTGACCGCCTTTCTGTTGGTCGGCGTGGGTATGCTCGCCGGCCGGCTTGACCTCTCGAACAATGAAGCCGCATCCCCAACAGAGACCGTTGAGTCGGCGGCAGAGGCGCTGCCGGCGCAGCCCGATCTGTCGCAAGCGGCGGAGCAGACGCCGGTCGCGCCCGGACTGGCCCAGCCGGCGACGACGCTGTATCTACCGACTACATCTACGGCGGGCTTGCCTCCCCTGCCTTCGACAGCGACGGAGCCGGCAGTCCAGGCTATGGGGACGCAGGCGCCTGCGACAACGGATGCCTTGCCCTCAGCACCGACGGCTGACGCCATTGCCGTGCTGACCGAGCGCGAGGCGCAATATCGCGCCTTGCTGGAGGAGGCAAATCGGCGTTTGGAGGAGGCGAATCAGCAACTGGCTAAGCTGGAGCAGCAACTCGAAGCTGTCCAAGCGACCAAATCCGCGCCTGCGCCCGTTGCCAATGCGTCATGGTCGCAGGCCACACAACGCCCGCGCGTCCAACCTGCGCCGGCGCAGCCACAGCCAGTAATTCAGGCGGCCCTCACGCCGCAGCGCGCGCTGGAGATCGCGCTCATCACCGCACCCGGCACAGTGGCCCAGCGCATACCGGAGCTGGTGGACTTCCAGGGCGTGGTCGCTTATGAGGTGCTGCTCAACGCCGGCACGATGTACGTGGATGCCAACAGCGGCGCGATCCTCTATAACGGCGTCGCAGTTCAGCCTCCACCGCAGGCCTATTACCACCACGACGATGACGACGATGACCACAAGAAGCTTGAGAAGAAAGAGAAGCGCGAGAAGGAAGAGAAGAAGAAGCACAAGGATTGACGCGGTAAGGAGATGAGCGACGATGGCTGCTAGAGTGACATCGCCGGGTCAGGGGCGCGTTGCGCAGCAAGTAGCCGCCTCGGCCGCAAAGTTACTGATCGGCGCGGCATCGCTGACCGCCACCGTAGGGGGCGGCGCGTGGTTGGCCGCGCAACCAGCGAAGTTTGATGAGTTCACGCAACCGGCAGAGGACATCTCGTTAGACGAGACCACCGGCAGCGCGTCAGCCGTGCAAACGTGGAAGGTGGAGCCTCTGCCGGCGGTTCCGCTGACTGCTGTGGCGGCAGAGCCGCTGCCCACCGTTCAGCCTCCCGCGCCGGCGCCTGTGTTGCTGGTGCTCGAGCCGCTGCCGACGGTTGTGCCGCTGCGCCAAGCGCAAGCGCCGACGCCTCCGGCCCAGCCAAAGCCATCGGCGGCTGCGCCACGCCGGCCGGCGGTTAACCCTGCGCCGGCCATGGTGCAGCAGGCGCCTCTGCCGCAGGCCCAGCCGGCGGTTGCGCCGGCCCCGCAGCCCGCGCTGCGCCGCGTCCAGGCGCCGCCGCCCCCGCCGCCACCGCCGGTTGCGCGCTCGCGCTCTTCGCGTTGACCGATGCAGCGCATCCGCTTTCGCGCCATGGGTTGCCATATGGCTGCTGTGGTGGACTCGGACGCGCCGGAGGCCGCCGAGGCGCTGCGCAACGTGCCAGTCTGGTTCGAGGTGTGGGAGCAGTGCCTAAGCCGCTTCCGGCCGTCCAGTGAGCTGAGCCGGCTTAACGCGCGCGCCGGCGAGTGGGTGGAGGTGAGCGACACGCTGTGGGCCGTGCTGAACGCGGCGTTGGAGGCAGCTCGCTTCACCGATGGCGCCGTGACGCCCACCGTGCACGATGCGCTGCTGCGCGTGGGTTACGACCGACCGTTTGAGCGGCTGCGCAGCACGTTGGTTCAGCTCGTGGAGTTGCCGCCGCCACAAGCGGCGGTGGACTGGCGCGAGATCGCCCTCGACCCAGATCGGCGGGCCGTGCGCTTGCCGCGCGGCGTGCGGGTTGACCTGGGCGGTGTGGCCAAGGGCTGGTGCGCCGAGCAAGCTGCCCGGCGGCTTGCGCAGATCGCGCCGGCACTGGTGGACGCCGGCGGCGACATCGCGGTGATGCCCTCCGCCGAGCGCCAGACTGCCTTCCCCATCGGCATTGCCAATCCGTTCGACGAGGACAGAGACATCGCCCAGGTCGCGCTGGCCGCCGGCTGCGTGGCGACCTCCGGGCGCGACTATCGCCGCTGGGAGGTCGGCGGCCAAGTGGCGCATCACCTCATCGCGCCCCAGACGGGCGCGCCGGCGGAGACGGATGTGCTGGCCGCCACGGTCATCGCGCCGGATGCGCTGCGCGCCGAGGCCGGCGCCAAGGCGGCCGTGTTGTGGGGCAGCGTGGCCGCTCTGGACCGGCTTGAAGCCCAACCGGAGTTGGCCGGTTTGATCGTGCGTGAGGATGGGCAGGTGCAAATCACCAGCCAATTCGCGCGCTATGGGATGGTTTTAGGAGTGAGAGATGAATCAGCCTCAATCACTGGATGAGCTGCCAGAGGCGTCGTTTGCCGCGCTGATCGGCGCGCTGCTGGCGGCGGCGGCCGGCGCGGTGTTGGCCCTGCTGGTCGCGCCGACGTATGTGCCGGCGCTGGCCCAATCGTTACAAGGCGAGTCGCCGAAGGCGTATTGGTATTTCTCGCGCAGCACGGCGTTCGTCGCGTTCGGCCTGTTGTGGCTTTCGGTGGTGTTTGGCTTGTTAATGACCGGCAAGCTGTCCACCAGTTGGCCGGGGCACGTGGTTGCCTTTGAGCTGCATCAGTACACCAGCGTGCTGGGCTTGGCGTTTGCGCTCTTCCATGCGCTGGTGCTGCTCGGCGACCGCTACATCAACTACACGCTGGAGCAGTTGCTCGTGCCGATGGGCAGTGTGAACTATCGCGTGGTGGAGGTGGCGCTAGGCCAGGTAGCGTTTTATCTCTTTGCGCTGGTCACCTTCTCCTTCTACGTCCGTCGGATAATCACGCAGCGCGTGTGGCGGTTGATCCATTACCTGAGCTTCGCCGTGTTTGTGATGGCGCTGGCGCATGGCATCAGCGCCGGCAGCGACAGCGGCGACGCGACGATCCAGGCGCTGTATTGGTTCGCCGGCGGCAGCGTGCTCTTCCTGACGATCTACCGTGCGCTCAGCCGGTTTGTCCAGCGGCCGGGCCGCGCGGCGGCTGGGTAGCGGTGATGGCACGTTCGCCGCTTGAGGCGCGAGCGAGGGTATGCCATAGGCAAGGCACAACATGCAAAGTCAGGTGCAAGGCATCTCCATCGAATCTCCACACCCCGCTGCTAAGCTGATTGTGAAAATCAGAGCAAGTGGAGGTTACTGATGCGCATTGCGACGCGATACAAGCTGTGGATTGACGCGACGATCTTTGTCGCCTTCCTGGTGCTGATGCAGCCGGCCCTGACCGGCATTCCCATCCACGAATGGCTGGCCACCGCCGCCATCGCAGGATTTGTCGTGCATGTGTTCGGCCAGTGGGACTGGATCATCGCTGTGGGGCGGCGCTTCCTGGCGCGCTGGGAGCGCTCGCGGATGAACTTCGTCCTCGATGTCGGACTGCTGTTGGCCATGACGACGGTGTTCGTGAGCGGCTACGCCATCTCGCGCAGCGTGCTGCCGGTGCTTGGCTGGCCGGTGATGCGCGACTTCGTGTGGCGTCGCGTGCACGCGCTTTCGGCGGATGCGACGCTGGTCATTGTCGCCGTGCATGTGGCCCTGCACTGGCGCTGGATCGTGGATGCGCTGCGGCGCTACGTCTTCCGCGCCCGCCCTGGCGCGCGGCGAGTGGCATGACAAGGAGGTGTCGCCATGACGACGCTACGTCGGTTGTTGGTGGTCCTGGTCGTGATCGGCCTGGTGGCTGGCGCGGTGTATGCCGTTGAGCAAGCCCTGCGGCCTCAGCTCCTGGTCCTGCTCGACAACGGCGAGCGGCGCGGGGAGGCCACCGAAGCGCGCGGTGAACATGAAGACGATGAGCATAGAGAAGAGGAGCACGCTAGACCCCGCCGCGGCACCGGCGAGGGAAGGAGAAGGCAGCGCGTGGAAGGCCCTAGTCCCCTCGATGAGCACTTCGAGCCGCTGGAAGGGCTGGCCGGTCTGGGCGGCGATGTGTTGCTGGTGGGCGCGGTCGGCGGCGCGGTGATCGGCGTTGACTACGCTGCTGCACGCCTGAGCAAGCGCCGGCGCAAGTGACGCTGACTTTGCGCCACCGGGTGCATCAATGTTATTGGCCGAGGGTGGGCGAAGGCAGCGCCTTTGCCCACCCCTTAATTTCCCACTCCCGCCCCTTACAAGTGTAGGTTTTTACGTGCCGGATGCGCTGCGGAAGGTCGGCCAAGGTTGAGGGACAAAACAACCCAGGGGAGCGAGCGTCCGGCGATCATCGCCGCCACAATGAGGAGCATGCCTCGCCGAGCGCAACTCAGCAGCCGCGGACGAGCGCGACGGGTTGACTGACGGTGTGCCGCGTGGGTCTTGGACCCGCGCCGCCCGGCGCGGCGGCGGTCCAATCAAATCGCCCAAAGCGCCACCACAACTACGACCAGGAGCAGGCCGAAAAGCAACCAGCGGAGCGGTGCGATGAGCATGGCGTCCTTTGTGCTGATTATCGGGCGCGACATGCCCCGTTGAAAACCTTGCGAAGCGGAGGCGCGGTTGGCGATGAGCATTAACGAACGGCTTACCACGGCAAGCCTGAACGTGCGCACTCGTCTTTGCCGCGCGAAAGCCGGTCGAATCCAGCGTGATGGCGTCTTCCTCGATCGCGCGGCCGTCTTCCGAGCTGCGCAGCGGCGCCTCGTTCATCAGGTCACATAGAATGCGCGCGTGCGCGGATCGTCCACTGTGCCGTTTGCGCTGCTGAGCCTGGGATTGCTGCCCGTCTGGCTGGGCGCAGCGTCGCTGGCGTTGCAACGCAGCGACCCGCTGCTGCTGCTGGGACCGGCCGCGCTGAGCGCGCTCGCCATCGTCGCGCATGGGTGGCTGGCGCGCGTTGCGCCGACGCGCGACCCCCTCATCCTGCCCGTCGTCGTGATGCTCACCGGCCTGGGCTTACTATCCATCGCGCGCACGGCGCCCAACTTCCTGCAACGGCAAACCCTAGCGCTGGTCATGGCGTTCGTGGCCATGCTCGCTATCGCCGGCCGACGCGACCGGCTGCGCTGGCTGCGCCGTTTCAAATACACTTGGTTGATCGCGGCGCTGGCGTTGCTGCTCGTCTCGCTGGCCTTCGGCGTGAACCCATCCGGCGCGGGCGCGCGACTTTGGCTGAACCTCGGCAGCTTCTTCGTGCAGCCCTCGGAGCTGCTGCGGCTGCTGATGATCGCCTTCCTGGCCGCCTACTTTGCCGAACGTGCGACGCGCGGCGGGGAGCTGCCGCCAGAAGCACAGCCGGCTTCTCCCTTCAATCGCCGGTCCCTCGCCCCCACGCTTGCGATGGGCTTCATCGCGCTGGCGATGCTCGCCATCCAGCAAGACCTCGGCGCAGCGTCGCTGCTGGTGATCACGTTCGCCTTCATGCTCTACCTGGCGACGGGCGACGCGCGCTTGCCGCTGGGGCTGGCCGTCGGGTTGGGCGTAGCAGCCGTAGCCGGCTACTTCCTATCTGCGCGCGTGGCGCAGCGGCTGAGCATCTGGCTGAACCCATGGGCCGACCCGCAAGGCAGCGCATTTCAAATCGTCCAGTCGCTGATCGCCCTGGCCAGCGGCGGACTGCTGGGTCAGGGCATCAACCAGGGACGGCCGGGGTATGTGCCGGCCGTCCACACCGACTTCCCGTTCGTGATGCTCGGCGAGGAGCTGGGGCTGGCCGGCGCGTTGGCTGTGCTGGCCGGCTTCGCGGCGCTGATCCTGCGCGCCTGGCGCATCGGCCTGCGCTCCGGCGACCGCTACAGGTTGCTGCTGGCCGGCGGCATTGCTGCGGCGCTGGCCGCGCAGGTATTCGTCATCGTCGGCGGCAACATCGGGCTGTTGCCACTTACCGGCGTGACGCTCCCGTTCATCAGCTATGGCGGCACATCGCTGGTGGTGAGCTATTTCATGATCGGCCTGCTCATCCGCCTGTCGGCGGACGCTGCCGAGGCCGGGCCGACGAGCGCCGCGCGCGCCGTTGACCCCCCGGCGCGACGGACACGGCTAGCCGCCGGTCGGGCGATGCGCCTTAGCGCAGCCTTGCTGGCTGCGCTGGCGTTGGGGACGGGCTACTGGAGCATTGTGCGTGGGCCTGAGCTAGTCGCCCGCGCCGATAACCCGCGCCGGGTGGAAGCGGAGCTGGCGACCTTCCGGGGCGCGATCTACGCCCGCGATGGCGTCCTGCTGGCCTATTCGTCGTGCGTCGGCGCGCTGCAGCCGCTCGCCCGGTGCGATGCGCGCCGTGGCAGCCCGTCGGCGCTGCGATACGAACGACGATATCCGCTGCCGGAAGCCGCGCCGGCCGTCGGCTACTACAGCCAGCGCTACGGCGTGGGCGGGCTAGAGGCGTTCGCCGATGCCGCCCTGCGCGGCAGCCGGACGTGGCTGGACGACTTTTTGCACCGCCCGCGCATCGGCCAAGCCATCACCACCACGCTTGATGCGGGCTGGCAACGCCGCGCGGCTGCCGCGCTGCGCGCCGGCTCAACGCTGAGCGTTGCACATGGCGCGGCCATCGTGATGAACTGGCGCACTGGCGAGGTGTTGGCGCTGACCAGCGCGCCGACGTTCGACCCCAACCGGCTGGAGCAGGACTGGGAACGCCTGCGCGCCACCCCAGATGCCCCGCTGGTCAACCGCGCTACCCAAGGCTTATACCAGCCCGGCTTGTTGCTGCGCTGGCTGATCGAAGCGCGCGCGCCGATGACCGATCGCGCCGTCCTCAATCGGCCGGATGAATTCATGGCGCGCCTTGAGCCGCTGAACCTGCATCGGCCTGTGCCGTTCGAGCTGCCGAACGAAGCCAGGCCGCTGCCGGCGACGGCGACCTACAGCGAAACCATCGGACAGGGGCAACTGCGCGTCACCCCCCTGCGGGTCGCGGCTACCCTGGCCGAGCTGGCCGCAGGCCGTCCGGTGACGCCGACGCTGCTTTCGGGCGCATCGGCAGCGCCGGCCGGCGCGCCGACGGTCGAGCGCAGCGCGCTTCGCCCGTTTAGCGGCTTCGCTCAAATCGCGGATAATCGGTTTGTCGGTTGGCGCGCCCGCATCGCCGGCGATCTCGTGCTCGTGCTGGCCATCGAAACGCCCATGCGTGATGAGCCGGCGCTGATCCGCGCCATCGCCGCGTTGGAAGGCGCGTAGCGGCCGCGCGAGTCGCATACGGCGTTGACGAACGTGCGACATCGAACATCGAATCTCATGATGACGGATACGCCCCTAGCACGATTCAAGAACCAAGTCGCGGTGATCACCGGCGGCGCGCAAGGGCTGGGCGAGGCGTTCGCGCGGCGCTTCGCCTGCGAAGGCGCGCGGGTGGTGATCATTGACCTACAATGTGACAAGTGCGAACAACTCGCGGCGCAGCTTGGGCGCGCGTACGGGGTGGAGACGCTGGCGATCAGCGCGAACGTCGCCGACCATGACGCGATGCAGCAAGCGGTGTCCGACATCTGCCGCACATTCGGGCGCGTGGACGTCTGGGTGAACAACGCCGGCATCTACCGCAGCACGCCGCTCGAACAACTCGACATGGCAGAATGGCACCTGATGATCGAGGTGAACTACACCGGCGTCTTCGTATGCACGAAGGCCATCGCGCCGGTGATGAAGCAGCAGCGCTACGGCCGCATCATCAACATGAGCAGCATCGCCGGCCGCACCGGCTTCAAGAACAGCGTCGCCTATTGCAGCAACAAAGCCGCCGTGATCGGCCTGACCCGCGCAGCGGCGATGGACTTAGCCCCGTTCGGCGTGACGGTGAACGCGGTGTGCCCGGGCTCCATCCTCACCGACATGCTGCGCAAGGTGGACGCCGAAATCTGCCGCAATGAGGGCTGGCCGGTCGGCACACACATCGCCCGCAAGGCCGAGCAAATCCCCATGGGCCGGCTGGGCACGCCCGACGAAGTGGCCAGCGTGGTGGCCTTCCTCGCCTCGCCCGAAGCTAGCTACGTCACTGGCCAATCTATCGAGGTGGACGGTGGCGAGATCGTCGTTTGAAACGCCGTGACCGCAACGAAGACCCTCAAGCCGCGCAGCCGCAACTTCCCCTTGGCGTTGCTGGCGTTGATCGCCGTTGGGCTGCTGCTGGGCCTGTTCGCCCGCAGCATCCGCTTCGACGATCCGTTCATCACCTACCGCTTTGCCAACAACCTGGCGCGCGGCCTGGGGTTCACGTTCAACCCCGGCGCCGCCGAAAACGCGCTGATCACCACCGCGCCGCTGTATGCGTTGCTGCTGGCCGCGCCGGCCGCGCTGGGGCTGGATGTTCCCTCGGTCAGCTACGCGCTCGGCGTCGGCGGGTTGATCGCCGCAGCTTGCGCGCTGTGCGTGATGGGCTGGCAGCGAAGCCAGGACGCGCTCGGCTTCATCGCCGGCTTAGTGTGCTTGATCTCGCCGTTGCTCTGGTTGACGATGGGGTTCGAGACGCCGCTGTTCATGGCGGCTGCCCTGTGGGCGTTCGTGTGCGTGGATGCACGCAAGCCGGCGCTGGCAGGCGCACTAGCCGGCCTCGGCATGGGGCTGCGCGGCGACGGCGCGATCGTCATCGGCCTGTGCGCGCTGTTCGCCCTAGATCTCGACGCGCTCCAGGCACGCAACCGGCGCAATCGGCTGGCAGTCATCCGACCGCCCGGCGCGCTGCTTGCCGCCGCCGGCCTGGCCTGTGCGCCGCTGGCCGTCTTCCTAATTGCGCAATTCGGCTCGCCCATCCCCGCCACGTTGCAGGTGAAGGCAGCTCAGGCCGCCTCGGGGCTGACGGGCTTCTATCCCGGCACCACCTTCCCCGAGGGTGCGCTGCTGCTGATCCAGGCGTATCTCCAACAGTCGGCGCTGTTCATCTTCATCCCGATCATTGCCGGACTCGGCGCATATCGCGCGATGTGGCTGAGCATCGCAGCAGTGCGCAGGCGCGATGCGCGTTGGCCGCAGCAGACGCCGTTCATCATGCCCATCGCCTGGGCGGCGCTACACTTCATTGGCTACTCCGCGCTGGGCGTCGCGCCTTACGTGTGGTACTACGCGCCGATCATCCCCGGCTTGGCCGGGTTGATTGCCATTGGGATAGACTGGGTGGCTGCGACCACAACGCATCCGCATCGCACCGCGCAACTGCTGACGACGCTGACCGTCATCCCGCTGCTCATCGGCGATGTCAACATCATCCGCGTGTTGCAGGGGATGACGCCGCCCGATCCGGCCGAAGTTGTCTCCAAGGCGCTGCCGGAGACGAAGGTGGCGATCTACGAGCGCGTCGGGCGCTGGCTGAACAGCCATACGCCGCCTGATGCGACGCTCGGCGTGACCGAGCTGGGCGTGATGAGCTACTACGCCGATCGGCGCACCGACGATTTCCTGGGATTGGCGCGGCCATCGCGAGCGAGCGCCATCCGTCGCGGCGACTTCGTCGGCGGCTTGCTCCGCACTCAGCCCGACTACGTGGCGCTGACCCACTTCAACGCGCTCTACGAGGCTAATCCGCAGAAGGATGACTGGTTCCAAGCCATCTACACCCCGGTAGCCACGTTCAGCGACGCGCGCTTTTGGGGTTCGCCGATGACGGTATGGCAGCGCGTCACGCCGCCGATCACGCCGGCGCTTGTGATCGCCGAAGGCGCGTACGACCTGGGCCAGGGCTGGCAAGTGACCGGCATCGCCGTCAGCGCGCGCGAGGTGGTGACGACTGTGCCGCTGATCGTGAGCGTGCGCTTGAAGGCCGGCGAACCGCTGGGCAACCGCGAGCTGCGCATTCAGCCCATCGTGGTGCAGCGCGGCGACGGCCTGCCGGTGCGCTCGCGCATCATTCATACCGACCTGTTCCACCCAGGCGAAGAAGCCTGGTATGACTTCCCGATCATGCCCTACTCGGACGCGTGCAAGGGCGCCTATGACATCAGCGTGCGCTGGCTGGACAGCGACCACGAGGTCATCGCCGGCCGGATCAAAGTGCCGCTGGGCGAAATGCCGGACGCCAACGCGCGCGTCGCGCCGCTGAGCGGCGGCGTCGGCGTCGAGTTATTGGCGCAACCGTTGACCGCCTGCATCGGCGCGACGACGACCATCACGGTCAACTGGCGCGGGGGCGATCCGGTCGCAACCGACTACAGCGCCTTCGTCCACCTGCGCGATGCCGCCGGCCGAGTAGTCGCGCAACACGACGGCCAACCGCGCAACGGCAGCTACCCGACATCGGTCTGGTCGCCCGGCGAGGTTATCCCCGACGGCCACGCGCTGGCCATCCCCGCCGAAGCTGCGCCGGGCGCATACGCCGTCGTCGTCGGCCTGTATGACCTGCACACGGGCGCACGCCTGCCGGTGGATCAATCGCCCTGGCGCACGGCGGACGGCGGCGTATTAATCGGCGATGTGCGCTTCGTGCCCTGCGACTGACACGCGCCACATGCTCTACACCGGTTACGCGGATTTCTGGTTCCTCGATTCGCCGCTGCCCGAACGCGCGGCCCGGTTCGCCACGCTGGGCATCCATCACCTCGACGTGTGGGCGTGGCGCAGCAAAGGCGCGTTGATGGACGAGCTGGCCGACGCCTGCCGCGCCTGCGGCTGCGTGATCAACTCCACCTTCGACGAAGCCGGCGGCTCGCTCACCGATGCGCACGACCTGCCGTTGTGCCTCGACGCCTGGGCCGAGTCGCTGGAGCGCGCGCAGCGCTGGGGCGTCCGGCACCTGTTCATGTTCAGCGAGCAAATTGATCCCTACCCGGCTGCCTCCTCGGCCAGGCGGGGGATGGTCGGCGAGGGAATCATTCAAGGCTGGGTCAAACCACCCTCGCGCGACTACACCCCTCAGCAGAAATACGCCAACCTGCTGGACGGCGCGGCGCGCGTGATGGAGCTGGTCGAGAAGACGCCGATCGTGGTGTGGTTCGAGGCGCTGAACACGTATCACCTGCACGGCGGCATCACGGTGAGCACGCACGAGCTGGCCGCCGACGTAGTGCGGCGCATCGCCCATCCGCAACTCCGGCTGGCGTTCGATTGCTATCACCAGCAACGCAGCGCCGGCAACTTGATTCAAGGGCTGCGCGATTGCTGGGGGCTATACGACAGCGTGCACATCGGCGACGTGCCCACGCGCCAGGAGCCGGGCACCGGCGAGATCAACTTCGCCGGCATCGCGCGCGAGCTGCGCCGGCTCGGCTTCGATGGCAAGATCGGTCTAGAGTTTTACCCCTCGACGAGCGAGGCCGAGGCGTTGGCCGTGGTGCGCGCGCTCTTCGGTTGAGTCGGCAGCGCGCCGTCGCAGCGGCCGGCGAATGCTCATCCGCTTTTCAGCAACGCCAGGATAATCTGCGCCGATGTTCGCCCCTCGCTGGCGCAAGGTGATGCGCGACCTATGGCTGAATAAGACGCGCACGCTGCTGGTCGTCTTGTCCATCGCCGTCGGCGTGTTTGCGGTCGGCGCGGTCGCCGGCGCGCGGACGATCCTGGCCCGCGACTTGCAGGCGCAATACGCCGCCACGAACGAAGCCAGCATGAGCATCGCGGCTTCGGCCCTGGACGAACAATTCGTGCGCTCCATCGCGCGCATGCCGGAGGTAGCCGACGCGCAGGGCCGCGCGATCTACGTCTTGCGCGTGCGGCTAGGCGAGTCGCGCAGCAACCTGATTCTGTATACGCACTGGGACTTCGACGATATCCGGCTGGACCGCTTCCAGCACGAGCGAGGCCCTCGCACGCCGCCGCGCCGCGAAATGCTGCTGGAACGCAGCGCGCTGCGGTTGTTCAACAAGCAGATCGGCGACACGCTGACCGTGGAGCTGCCGGACGGCAAGACCCGCGAGATCCGCATCGCCGGCACAGTGTTCGACGTGAACGCGCCGCCGGTGACGTTCGCCAACTTCGGCAGCGCCTATATCACGCCCGACACGCTGGAGTGGCTGGGCTTCCCGCGCGCCTACACCGAGATGCGCGTGCGCGTGGCCGAGAACCCGACCGACCGCGTGCACATCCAGCGCGTCGCCGACGCGATCAAGAAGCGCGTGGAAGACAGCGGGCGCGTTTTCTTCAGCGCGAGCATCCCGCAAACGCCCGGCCAACACTACGCGCACGACCAGATTCAATCCCTCTCTCTCATCCTGGTCGCGCTCGGCGCGCTGTCGCTCTTCCTCAGCGCCTTCCTGGTCATCAACACGACCACTGCCATCCTCGCGCAGCAGATCAAGCAGATCGGCATCATGAAGTCCATCGGCGCGCGCACGCCGCAGCTCGTCGGCATGTATCTCACCAACGTCGCGGCGGTTGGGTTGATCTCCCTCGTCGTCGCCGTGCCGCTCGGCATCTTGGGCGCGGTCGGGCTGGTGAGTTTCGTCGCCAACCTGCTGAACTTCGACGTGCTGACGGTCATTCCGCCGCCGCCTGTGGTGCTCATCCAAATCGCGGTCGGCTTGGCGCTGCCGCTGCTGGCCTCGCTGGCGCCCATCCTCTCCGGCGCACGGATGACCGTGCGCGAAGCGATCACCTCCACCGGCATCAGCGACGACTCGCCCGGCCACCATAACCCGCGCATAGATGCGCTGAAGCAGTGGCTGGCCAGCTTCGTCTTCATCGAGCGCTGGCTGTCGCGCCCGTTCCTGATCTCGATCCGCAACACCTTCCGGCGCAAGAGCCGGCTGGCGTTGACGCTGGGCACGCTCACCCTGGCCAGCGCCATCTTCGTCTCGGTGTTCACCGTGCGCGACTCGCTCAACCGTACGCTGGCCACCTCGCTGCGCTACTGGCAATACGACATCGAGGTGAACCTGCGCAGCTTCCACGGCGAGGACAAGGTGTTGAGCCAAATGCGCCAGGTGCCCGGCGTAGCCTACGCCGAAGCGTGGAGCACCGGGGTCGCGCGCCGCATACGCGAGGACGGCAGCGAAAGCCGCAGCATCAGCGTGATCGCGCCACCCGCCGACAGCCGGCTGATTCAGCCGGTGATGATCCAAGGGCGCTGGCTGTTGCCCGACGATGCCAACGCCGTCGTGCTCAACGCCGACGCGCTGGCCGACGAGCCGGACATTCGCATCGGCGACACGATCACCCTCAAGTTCGGTACGCGCCGCGTGCCGGCGCAGGTGGTCGGCGTGACGCAGAGCACCCTCACCGGCCAGATTCGCAACCCGCGCGTCTTGTACATGAACCTGACCGGATATCGCAACGCGCTCACCATTGGCCGACAAGTGCGCAACGCGGTCGTGGTCACTACCGAGCACGACGCGGCCTTTCAGTCGGCGGTCGCCAGGGCGATCGAGGCGCACTTCCGCGCCGTCAATATGCCGGTGGACACCACCGAGACGCTAAGCGAACGACGCGAGCAGATTACCTTTCAGTTCAACATCCTCATTATCTTCCTGCTGATCATGGCGGCGCTGCTGGCCGTCGTGGGTGGGCTGGGGCTGGCCGGCACGATGAGCATCAACGTGTTGGAGCGCACCCGGGAGATTGGCGTGATGCGCGCCATCGGCGCGAGCGACGGCGCCATCCGGCGCATTATCATCGGCGAAGGTATGGTCATTGGCGCGCTGAGCTGGGCGTTTGGCGCCCTGCTGGCGCTGCCGATCAGCAAGCTGCTGTGCGACGCGGTAGGCATGGCCTTCCTGCGCCGGACGCTGGATTTCGCCTATTCTCTGGAAGGCGTGGGCATCTGGTTTATCGCGGTGCTGGCCGTAGCCGCAGCGTCTAGCTTTCTGCCGGCATGGCGCGCCTCGCGGCTTACCGTGCGTGAGGTGCTGGCCTATGAGTAAGGCACAACCCGTTCCCTGCGCGATAGATTCACGCCGCCGAACAGCGCAATCAGAATGAGCGCGACGAGCGCATACGCAATCGCCAGCGCGGTGACGGACACGCCGGTGACCACAACGCCAGGGCGTTCAAGGCGACGTGGAACAGCGTCACCGGCAACAGACTCCCCGCCGCGCTGTTGTAAAGCCAGGTGTATGAGGAGCAGTTGGAAGTAGGGTGCATCGAACGGAGCAACGCTGCGCGACCCCAGCGCCGCCGGAACCCAGCCAAGCCATGCGATGCCAAACGCCAGAACGTAGAACTCGATGACGGGACGCTTGCTCATGCGCTATTTAGTTTCGGCCGGCAAGTGCCGCGTTTCATCTGGGCGACTTGAAGGACCGCCGTGTCAGGGCGCGCGGCGCGCGCGTTGAAGCGACGATGCGCGCGTGGTAAATTGGGCCGGCATCGTGGTCGAAGAACTCATGCCGCCGGCTACTCCCCCGCGCATGCCGCCGCACTCGCGCTTCGGCGCTGCGCTTTCATCGCTATCCGTCGTTGCGCTGGGGCTGACGATAGCCATCTTCGCCGGCTATTTCGTCATTTATCTGGTCTATGCCCGCGCGCTGTTCACCTTCCCGTTCGATTACGACCAGGGTGAGGGCTTTGAACTCTACGACGCCATCCGCTTGGCGCGCGGGGAAGGCATCTACCTGGACAACGCGGAATTCCCCTTTTACGCCTCGAATTACCCGCCGGTCTATCGGCTCTTGCTCGCGCCGCTGGTGGCGTTGTTCGGGCCGCACCTGTGGGTGGGGCGCGCCCTCGCCTTCGCCACATCGCTGGCGATCGGGGCGCTGATCTTCCTCGCGGCGCGCCGGCTGTGGCAGCCGGAGGAATTGGCAGACGGCGCGCAAAAGTCGCGCCGCGCGCCGCGCGCCTCCCTGCTGCGCCTCTGCGTGCCGCTATTGGCCGCGCTGGCGTTCTTTGCAGCGAACTACGTCTACCAGGTCGGGCCGCTGGCGCGCGCGCATCTGCCGATGGTGATGTTTGCCTTCGCCGGGATCAGTTGCCTGGACATCGGCCTTGACCCGCGCCGGGCGCCGCCTCCGGCGGCGCAGGCAAGATACAGCGCGCTGGGCGTCGTCCTGCTCCTGATCGCCGGCTTTACCAAGCTGCAGGCGGTGGATGCGCTGGTCGCCGGTTTTGCGTATCTGCTGATTCGCCGGCCCAAGTGGTTTGCGCTTGCGCTCGCCGTCAGCGCGCTGGTGACCGGCGCGCTGGTGCTGGGGATGAACGCGGCGACGAACGGCCAGTTCTGGTTGAACGTGGTGCTGGCCAACGTGAACGAGTACGACATTGCCGTCACCTGGCAGACCTACGGCCAGTGGTTTCGGCTCCAAGGCATCTTGATCATTTGCGGCGCGCTCTACGTCGCGTGGGATGTCGCGCGAGCCGCGCGCGCCCGTTCGCTCAGGCCGATCACCGTTTGGTCGCTTTACTTCGTCGCCGGCGGCGCGATGGGCATGTTGACCGGCAAGTGGGGCGCCGGGCCGGCCTATCTCATCGCCGCCATCGCGGCCTCGTGTGTGTGCGCGGCCGGCTTGCTGGCGCGCATCGCGCATTGCATAGCGCGCATGGGGGAGGGCCAGGCGCAGCTCGCGCGCCGCGCGCCTTATCTGCCGGCGCTCGCCGCGCTGGTCTTCTTCCTCCAGGCCGCGCTCAACCTGCATTTGCCGACGAGCGGGCGCATCTTCGGCGCGGTCGCGCGGGCGATCGGCGTCGCCGATGTCTCGTCGTATCCGCCCTATCCCTACTACGATTCTGCCGGCTTCACACAGCTCGGCCATCTGCTCGACCCTGCCGATGCCGCCAACGGCTGGGCGATGGTGGAGATGATCCGCAACGTGCCAGGGCCGGTGTGGAGCGAGGAGGCGATGCTCACGCTGCTGGCCGGCAAGGACGTGGTGACCAATCCGACGCAGTTGCTCAACCTCTCTAAAAGCGGAATGCTCGACACCTCGCGCATGATTGCCATGATCGAGCAGCGCGCGTTCGGCGCGGTGATCTTCCGCGCCCTGTTCTATCCCGACGATGTCAAGGAGGCGATCTTCCGCAACTACTATTGGGCGCGTCACTTCAGGATGAACGGCTTCGATTACTGGGTGCTGCTGCCCGCGGAACAACGCGCCGACGAAGATGCGCAGTGAGGCATAGGACGTGAGCGATGACCGACATGCCGCATACAAGCTTAACCGGTGGTGACGCCTTTCGGGGCGCAGCAGGGCCATCAGGCGATTCGCAATTTTCGATTCACCTGCCGGTCTATGAGGGCCCGCTCGACGTGCTCCTGCGGCTGATCGAGGAACGCCGGCTGGAGATCACCGAGGTCTCGCTGGCTATGGTGGCCGATCAGTTCATCGCCTACATGGCCGGCATGCCTCGGCGCGACCCGCGCGCGATTGCGCACTTCCTCTCGGTGGCCGCCCGCCTCGTCTTGATCAAGAGTCGCGCACTGCTGCCGCAGGTCGTCGTCGCGCCCGAAGCGCAGGAGGAGACCGATGACCTGGTGAACCAACTGCGGGCCTACCAGCTCTACAAGCACGCCGCGATGATGCTGAAGGCGCGCGAGCAACGGCAGTGGCGTGCCTATCCGGTGCAGCCGCCGACCATCCCCCGCCCACCATCGAAGAAGCTGCCCCTGGATAACGTCACACTGGAGGCGCTGGCCAGCGCAATGCAGCGCGTCGTGAATCGTTGGCTGCCGCCGCCGGTCGCCGACGAGGTGATCGCTCGGCTGCCGTTCACTGTGAACGACTGCATGGAGCGCATACAGTCCGCCGTCAGCGCCCGCCGGCGGGTGACCTTCACCGACGTGCTGGAGGGCGTGCACACGCGGGTTGAGATCGTGGTGACGTTGCTGGCGCTGCTGGAGCTGCTCAAGCGCTACGTCGTGCGGTGTTACCAGGAAACGTTGTTCGGCGAGATCATCATCGAGCACTTCCCCGAGGAAGAGCGGCCGCCCGCCGAGGAGCGTCCCACGACCGACGAAGCAGTTGAGTTCGATGGATGACCGCCGTTTAGCGCCGGATCAGCCGGTCAAACGCATCGTCGTCCAGCTCGTCCAACGAAGCGACGACTACGTCGGCGTCCAGGCGGCCGTGGGTGGATGTGACGCCGATGCAGCGCATGCCGGCGCGGCGCGCGCCTTCTAACCCCGCCGGCGCATCCTCCACCACCACGCAACGCGCCGGCGGTGCGCCGACGCGTTGCGCCGAGATGAGGTAGACCTGCGGATCGGGTTTGCCGCGGGTCACGTCTTCGCCCGAAGTGATCGCGTCGAAGTAATGCCCGATGCCCACGGTGGCGAGGATGGCATCTATGTTGGCGCGCGGCGCAGCCGAAGCGACCGCCTGCCGCCAGCCTGCGGCGCGCAGCGCCTGCAACCAGCGCAGGACGCCGGGCAACGGCGCGATGCCGCGCTCGCGCACAAATTGGCGGTAGAGCGCCTCCTTCAAGCTCGCGATGCGGTCTACTTCGGCATCGGGCAGGTCCGGCCCGAAGATGCCGCGCAGGATGGTGTCGTTGCGCTGGCCGAAGGTGGCGCGGAAGGCTTCGTAACTGATGTCATAGCGCTCGCGCGCCAGCGCTTCGCGCCAGGCCGCGTAGTGGTAGTCGGCCGAGTCCACCAGCACGCCGTCCATGTCCCACAGCACGGCTCGGCATGCGTCTGCCGGCGGGATGGATGTTGCATCATGTGCAGAGCGATCGCGCGACATGGCGGATTACGCTTTGTTGTCTCGCAGGAGGCTGGCTGCGATCAACAAAATCACGCCCACGACGATGGCGCTGTCGGCGATGTTGAACACCGGCCAGTCAAAGCCGATTTCGGGGATCTGGAAGTGGATGAAGTCGGTGACGTAACCCTGGCGCAGGCGATCGAGCAAGTTGCCTATGGCGCCGCCGAGCTGTAGCCCCAAAGCGACCCGCGCCAACCAATCGCCGGCTGGAAGCCGAGGCGCGTAATACAGGATTACCGCTGACACGACCAGCGCGACGACGATGAAGAACACGCCGCCATTTTGGAACAGGCTGAACGCCGCGCCCGTGTTCTGGGTGTGCGTCCAGCTCAGATAGAAGCCGATGACCGGGATGGACGTGTAGAGCGGAATCTGCGCCTCGACGATGCGCTTGGTGATGATGTCCGCAGCCAGGGCGATGCTCGCCACCAGTAACAACACCCCGTAGCGCTGGAAGAACAAAGCAGCAGCCGGTTGATCCGCTCCTTCCACCGGCGAGTGCGATTCTGCGACGCGCGCTTCCTCACTCATGGGCAAGATCGCCTGTGTCGCGCCTATGCGCGGCATGTGATGAGTCGGTCAGGACGGCGACGGCCAGCAGCGCTGCACCGGCCAACAGCGCGAGATGGGCCAGGTTAAACACCGGCAAGTTGGCAACGTGCAGGTAGTTCATTGCTGCGCCGTACGTGAGGTGGTCAAACAGGTTGGCGAGCAGCCCGCCGGCGAGCAGCCCGTATGCTGTGGTGCGCCTGTCGTCAACGCGCCGGCCTGCAAAGATTGCAATGAGGACGCACAGCGCCAGGCCGACCAGCGTGATGCCAATGGTCAATCCGATGTCCAGCAGGTTGGCTGCTGGGGGGGGCTGCAGCCCGATCAGCCCACCGAGCGCCGGCGCGCCGGTGCGGAGGCCCTCGACGGATTGGATGGCCATCTTGATCAAGCGATCTGCGATGAACACGCCGGCCGCAACCGCGACCGGCGTCCACATCGGCGCAGGGGACGCCGCGGATGAGGGCTGCCTATGCAGGCGAAGCCGGTTCAGATTGACGAGCTTAACGCCGCTTTCCGCCGGTTTGGCTGCGAGCGGTTTTGTTTGCCGAACTGTCGCTTCATCGCCGGTATGCACCAGGCGCAGTGCGGTCGCCAAGAGGCGTGTGTCAACGCCGATGAAGCTCGGCGCAGCAGTGAACAGCCGGGTCAGGCGCGGGTCGCGCGCCAGCGCCTCGGCCCATTCGTCATAGTGGTCATGGGCTGGATTCTGCAGGCGCGCGCGCCGTTCGAGCGCAGTCAGCGCCGGCGCATCCAGGCGGACGGCGTCGAACAGGCCCGGCGCAAGCACGCGCAACGCGCACAACTTGGCGAGCATCACGCCAGATACATCGGTGTGGTAGCCCTCGGCGTTGCGCCTAGCCAGCGCGCGCATGGCTGCGCGCCAGTGTTCCCCGGCGCGCTCGATCGCATAGCGGTCGCTCCCCAAGATTTCGGTGAAGAGTTGCGCACAGAGCGGCGGGATGTCCGCAGCGACGGGGCGCGGCGACGCTTGCGGCAGCCGAGGGGGAGCGACGACGGCAACCCCGCGGTGCGTCGGACGCTCGCTCATGCGCAACTCGACCCGGTCGGTGAGCCAAGCGCGCAGCACCTCCGCATCGCCGAGCTTCTGGATAAGCTCAGATTCGTCGGCGCAGATCAACGTGGCGCAATGCTGCGCATCGAGGAAGTATTTTGAGGCTTCTAGGAGTTGGGCGATGCTTTCCGACGACGCTTTATCGAGGTGGTCAATGGCTACCACGAACACCGCATTCGAGAGCGTGATGGTGCTGTGGATCATTCCGGCAAATGCGGCGCGCATATGGTGGGCAAACGCGGCGGCGGCGAGCGTGGCGCTCGCGTCGTCGTTCACCTCAAGTTGCACCACCTCTTCCAGTTCGGCGCGCAGTTCATAGACGGTCGCCGGCGCGCCGGGCTGTTGCGCCAGCTTGTCGAGCACACCGAAGATCAGGCGTTGCCAGGGGGCCAGGTCGGTCGGCAGATTGGCTGCGTTGATCGGCGCGCAGACGACCTTGCGATGCTGGGGGGTGCGCCGGGCATGCAAGCCACCCTTACAAAGTTCGTTCAGCAGCGTGGTTTTGCCGCTGCCATGGGGGCCGAAGAGGCCAATTGCGCGGCGCAGCCCCGGCCGGTCTAGCGCGGCCAGCACGGCATCGAGCGCCTGGTTTTGCCCGACGCTCAGTTCGATGCCCGGCAGCGCAGCGATGGCCGGCGGCGTTTGTCCTCGTGGCTGCTGCAGCGTGTCTTGAATCATGTATCCCCCTTCTTGAAGGAGCCAAGCATCTTTGACGTCCTGCTTTCTCACCGATCGGATACCTTTTTGATCGAGATCGTGAGCTGCTCGCCGTCGAAGGCATCGCTGGCGCTGACGCCGTCCGCCAGTTGGCCCTCGCTCAGCGCAACGCTCAACGTTTCACCGGCGATGTAGTCGGCGAAGTCGGCGATCGCGCGCCGCAGGCGGTCGCTGGCGTTGTAGGCCAAATGGATGCGGTCGGAGACGTTCAGCCCGGCAGTCTTGCGCAAGTCGTTGACGCGGCGCACCACCTCGCGCGCTAACCCTTCGGCGATCAACGCCTCGTCGAGCGTGGTATCCAGGCCGACGACGATGCCGTTCTCGCCGGCAACGATCAACCCCTCGCGGGGGACGGCCTGCACGATGACCTCATCCGGCTGGAGCGAGACGCCGTTCACGGCGACGGGTTGGCCGGCCTTGACCGCAGCGACGACCGACGATGGGTCGAGTTGTCCCAGACCGGCGCGCACCTTTGGCAAGTCGGCGCCCAGCTTCTTGCCCAATTTCTTCAGGTCTGGCAACACGCGATAGCTGACCAGTTCGCCCTCGCGCTCGACGAACTCCAGCGCTTTGACGTTCAGCTCATCGGTGATGACGTCGTAGTGGGCGAGGATCGCCCGGCGCGCTTCGTCGTCGGCGACGATCATGGCCTTGCGCAGCGGCTGGCGCACCTTCACCTTCGATTGGGCGCGGGTGCTGTGGCCGAGCGCAACCACCGCACGGACCAGCGCCACCTCACGCAGCAGGGCGCGTTCTTCTTCCGTCAACTCGCGCGGCTGCGGATAGGGCTGGTGATGCACGGAGAACGCGCGTCGTGATTCGCGCAGCCGGCGGTTGTCCTCCGGGTTCTGGATGCGGAAATCGGCGTTCCGCAAGTTCTGCCACATCACTTCGCTGATGAAGGGGACGATGGGGGCGATCAGCCGGGCAAGCGTGGTGAGCACTTCGTAGAGCGTGGCATAGGCTGCTTCTTTGTCCGTCGTCATCTGGCTGCCCCAGAAGCGCTCGCGCGAGCGCCGGACATACCAGTTCGACAGGTCGTCTATGAACTTCTCGATGGCCAGCGCCGCCGGCCGCGCATCGTAGGCGTCGAGCGCCGCGTTGACCGCGTTTGTCGTCTCGGCCAGCCGGGCCAGCACCCACCTGTCCAGGGCGCTGAGCATAGTCGGCTGTTCCTGCGCCTCCTGTGGCTTGGGCGACCAGCCGTCGGCGTTGGCATAGGTGACGAAGAAGGCATAGACGTTCCACAGCGGGATGATGACTTGGCGACGGACCTCGTTGAGCGCGTTGTAGCCGAACAGCAGGTTGTCGTCGTAGCGCTGGCGCGCATATAGCCAACGCATCACGTCGGCGCCGGCCTTGTCGGCAGCCTCGTTGAACTCGATGGCGTTGCCTTTGCTCTTGTGCATCGGCTCGCCCTTTTCGTCGAGCAGCGTCGCATAGCCGAGGATGGTGCGCGTGGGCATGCGCCCTTCCAGCACCGTGCTCATCGCGATCAACGAGTAGAACCAGTTGCGGAACTGGCCGGGGAAGCTCTCGGTGATGAAATCTGCTGGGAACCACTGCTCCCAGTACGCCCGGTCGGTGCGGTAGCGCAGAGTGGAGTAAGCGACGATGCCGGCGTCGAGCCACGGATTGCCCACGTCGGGCACGCGCGTGCCGATGAGGCCGGTGACTGGATGTTTGATCTTGACCTTGTCAATATAGGGCCGATGTGGCGTGTGGCCGTCGAATTCCTCCCAGCCCTCGACGGCGCGCGCCTTCAGCTCTTCGTAGCTGCCGATGACCTCAAACGTGCCGTCGGGATACTCCCAGATCGGCAACGCCAGCCCCCAGTAGCGCTTCTTGCTGATCATCCAGTCGTGCATGTTGCGCAACCAGTCCCGCTCGCGCTCTTTGCCGAAAGCAGGGATCCAGTTGATCTGCTCCGACACGGCCATCATGGCGTAGCGTAGCTCGTCCATGCTGATGTACCACTCGTCCACCATGCGATAGACCAGCGGCGTGCCGCAGCGCCAACAGTGGGCGTAACGGTGCATATACTTGTCACGGCGATAGAAGTAGCCTTTGGCCTTGAGCAGCGCTTCGACTAAGTCGGGCACCTCGTGGGCGTGCTTGCCGGTCAGTTCGCCGAAGCCGTCCAGGAAGTAGCCGTCCTCGTTCAGCGGGGCGATCTTCGGCATGCCGTGTTGCTTGCCAAGCTGATAGTCCTCCGGGCCGGCGCCGGGCGCATTGTGCACGATGCCGGTGCCTTCGTCCTCGCCCACGCCATCCCAGGTGATGACGGTATGCGCGAAGGTGCGGCCGTCGTGCTTATCTTGCCAGCGCTTGTGCGCGTCAATAAACGCCGGCAGGTCGTCGAACAGCCCTTCATACGTCCAGCCAGCCATGTGTTCGCCCTGAATCTCGCCCAGCACCTCGTATTCGCCACGCAGGATGCTCAGCGTCTTGTTGCTGAGGAAGTACACGGCCAGTTCGCCATCTTTGTGCAGTTGCCGAACGATGGCATAGGTCAGCTTGGGGCCGACCGAGGCCATGACGTTGGCCGGCAGCGTCCAGGGCGTCGTCGTCCAGGCCAGCAGGAACTTGCCCGGCGCGTGGTCGAACTTGGCGCGCGCCTGCGGGCTAACCCAGGTCGCCTGGCTCACGTCGAACGACTTGAGCTTCATGCGCACGGTGATGGCCGGGTCCTCGCGATCCTTGTAGCCTTCGGTGTCAATCTCGTGCTGGCTGATGCCGGTAGCGCAGCGGGGGCACCACGGGATCACGTCTTCACCGCGATAAATCCAGCCCCTTTCGTGGCACTTCTTCAGGAAGCTCCAAATCTGATAGTTGTTCTCGTCGCTGAAGGTGAAGTACGAGCCGCCCAGTTCCGGTAGGCCGAGCCGGCCAACGATTTGCTCGACGGTGCCGGTGATCGGCTGTCCGTTGCGCTCGAGGGTGATGACTTGTTGAGGGTCTTCGACGATCTTTTGGGCCAGCCAGCGCAGCTCTTCCGGGTCGTTCCAGTCCATCCAGTAGCCTAGCCGGATGGACTGCTCGGTCTGCATGGCGGCGCTGTTCAGCACGCGCTGCTTGCACAGGCCGATGAAGCGCTCCATGCCGAAGGCCTCAATGTCGCGCTTCGACTTGAAGCTCATGTCCTTCTCGACGTTGACCTCGACCCATAGCCCTTGGCAGTCGAAGCCGTTTTGCCAGCGCTGGTTGTAGCCCTTCATGGCGAAGTAGCGCTGCCACAAGTCCTTGTAGGTGCGGCCCCAAGCGTGATGCACGCCCATTGGGTTGTTGGCGGTGATCGGGCCGTCTATGAAAGAGAAGCGTTTGTCGGAGTCGGCGCGCAACTCGCGCAAGCGGTCGAAGGCCCGCGTGCGCGCCCAAAACGCGAGCACATCGCGTTCCTGAGCCGGGAAGTCAATCTGGGTCGCAACTGGCTGAAACATTGTCAGTCTACACAATGTTATTGTTCGATGATACTACAATACAAACGGCATGCAGGACGTCCCCGACAACGCGCCGCGCCGAAATCGCGTTGCTTACAGCGTGCTCATCGGCATCATTCTCCTAACCATTCCGTGCTACTTGCTTGGCTTTGCCGCGCTTGTCATTCTGCAGCGGCCAAATCAAAATCCGCTCGTCGCGTCGACTGCATCACCAGCTCAGCAGGCCACCGAGACGCGCCCGGCCACGCCCACGTTGGCCGACTTGCCCACCCAGTTCGTGCCGCCAACGATCACGCCGACTGGCCTGCCGTCGCCGACGCGCGGCTTGCCCACGCCGACTCACACGCCAACGCCGACCGAAACGCCCACAGCTACGCCGACTCACACGCCAACGCCGACCGAAACGCCTACGGCTACACCGACTCACACCCCGACGGCCACACCAACTGAAACGCCTACGACTACGCCGACGCTTGCGCCGCCGACCGATACCCCTGCGCCTGTGGACACGCCTATACCGACGCTCACCCCTACGCCAACGGACACGCCTACGCCGACAGCGGAGCCGACGAGCACGCCGATGCCTTAATCGGCTTAAGCCGCGCGATGCTCACGGCGCGGGCGTCACGCGGATTTGTTCCCCTGCCGCTTCCAGCTTTACATCGCCGGCGATGTTGGCCGTGTTCGGACAAGAGTCGTAATCCTCGCCCAGGATGACGCGCGCCGCCGATGGGCTGCTTGGATCCGGCTGGCCGATCACGTTGCGCGGTTGCACGCGGAAGATGTCTTGCAGCCGGGCGATGGGCGACCCCTTGCGCGTTGTGCTGTAGTCAACAATCTGCGTCTGCGGGAAGCGATCCCCCTCAACCTGTCCCAGGGCAACCACTTGAAAACCTTCCCACGTCAGCCGTTCCGCAGCAACCAGCTCCATATCCGGCCGCGAAGAGCCGTTGTAGATCTCCACCGCAGGCCGGATTTGCGCCTGATTGCCGGCCGGCGGCGCCAACGCTTCGGCAATGAACGGGATGGTCTTTTCGGTTGGAATCAACACCGCGGCGCCGTCTGCGCGCTGATGTGAGCGGACGATTGGCCAAGTGATCACGCGACTCTTGATGTCGTCGTTGCTGAGCCGCCGGGCGATGTCTACCAAAGCAACGAGGTCGGTTGGGCCAAGGTCGGTTTCGATGCTGTTGCGAAACTCGCCGTAGAGCCCGAGTGCGTTCTGTAGCAGGTTGCCATCACGCGCCTTGCGGAACAGCGCGCGCAGCACCTTCTGCTGGCGTCGCGCGCGGTCGAAGTCGGTGGTGCTCCAACGCGAGCGGGCATACCACAGCGCCTGCTTGCCGTTCAAGGTCACCTTGCCCGGATAGAGGTCAAGGTCGGTTTTGCCGAGCGGCGAATCTTTGTCGGGGAAAGTGTCGTGCAGCTCGCACTCGACCAAGACATCTATGCCGCCCAGCCTGTCCACGGCTTTGATCAGCCCGGCGAAGTCCACGCGCACGAAATGGTCAACCTTGAGGCCGAAGTTCTTGCGCAGGACAAGGGCCAGATAGGCCGGCCCGCCGCCGGGGTAGTTGCTGAGGTAGCCACGCTGCATGGCCGTGTTGATGCGATCCTGCACGCCGTCCGACATGCGCACCTGAAGGTCGCGCGGGAACGAGAGCAAGCTGACGGACGGATAGCGCGGGTCAATGCTGGCGACGATGATAGTGTCGGTGCGTGCATAGCGGCTGTCGGCCGAAGCGTCGCTGCCGAGCAGCAAGATGTTGATCGTGCCCGGCGCCTGTGGCAGCAGCGGGGCGTCCTCGGCGCCGAGCGCGCGCTCATCCACCTGCAAGTTCACGGCCACGGGCGTAGCGATTTCGCTCGCCTTGATGCTGCCGGGCGTCGAGGTGACCTCCGGCATGGAGGGGAAAGGCGTCGCGCCGCCGACAGGCAGCGCTGTTTCAGGCGCAGGTGTCCGCGCGAAGAAAGCGTCTCCGGAGCGCGTCGCCGGCTGGCTCGGCAACTGAGGCGCTTCCGGCCCTGTAGCCTGGAAATTGCCCGTCCAAGTGACCCCCAGACCTACGGAGGCGAGCACGACCACGATGAGCAGTGATTCGAATATGCGCGCAACGTTCCTTTCCATGGCTAACGCACGTCAGTTACAGAAGTAGTAAACCGCCCCCGCCAGCCTCGTGCCAAAACAAGCAAGGAGACTTTCACCAAGAGTATAGTCGAGCTATCCTACTCGGCGAGCAATGTCTGCTGCAGGTTGTCAGATTTGCCGGGCGAGAAACGACTTGCTCGAACAGCTCGCAAAAGCTGCGATTCGAAGCCGTCATGATAGGCGCGGGTAACCGCGCAACCTGGTCGTATGGGCCGTATGCCCTGCAACACCCCAACGAGATTCGGTTCATCGCCGTGGCCGAGCCGGACCCTGAACGCCGCGCGCGCTTTGCCTCGTATCACGACATCCCAGCAGAGCGTCAATTCGCCTCGTGGGAAGACGTGGTCGCGCGGCCGCAGATGGCGCGCGCAGCAGTCAACTGTACGCAGGATCGCATGCATCACGCCAGCACGCTGGCGCCGCTGGCCGCCGGCTACGATGTGCTGTTGGAAAAGCCCATCGCGCCCACCCGCGAAGAACGCGTTGCGCTGGTGGAGGCCGCCGAACGCCTGGGGCGCACGTTGCAGATTTGCCATGTGCTGCGCTGCACCCCTTTCTTCACGGCGCTCTACGACATTGTGAACAGCGGCCGGCTGGGTCGCATCATCACCATTGATCACCGCGAGAACGTGAGCTACTGGCACATGAGCCACAGCTTTGTGCGCGGCAATTGGCGCAACCAGGCGCTCTCCGCGCCGATGATCCTCGCCAAGTGCTGCCACGATCTAGACATCCTCATCTGGGTCATGGGTCAGCGCGTCCGGCGGCTTTCGTCGTTTGGATCGCTCGCGCACTACCGCGCCGAGCGCGCGGCCGAGCTTTCGCCTGAGCCGATCCCCGAACGCTGCACCGATGGCTGCCCGATCGAAGCGACCTGCCCTTGGTATGCGCCGCGCCTGTATGGGGCCGACATTCATCAGCGCTCGACGCTGGAACGGTTCGAGACGCGCGGCTTCATGCTCACCGCCGCCGACATGTTCAACATGCTGCCGGAGGAGCGCTGGGAGAAGCTGAAGTCCGGCCCCTACGGCCGGTGCGTGTATTGCTGCGACAACGACGTGGTAGATCATCAAACGCTCAATCTGGAATTCGAGGACGGTGCGACCTGCACCTTCACCATGCACGGCCACAGCGACCGCGAAGGCCGCACCCTGCGCTGGGATGGCACGCGCGCCACGCTCTACGGCGACTTCAGCGAAGGCCGGCCGTTTGCCCTCCGCATCGTGGATCACGGCAGCCTGAAAGAAGAAGTGCTCCACCCCGCCGGCGATGGCAGCGGGCACGGGGGCGGCGACTTCGGGCTAATGCGCGACTTCGTGAAAGCGCTAAACGGCGAGCGCACCAAACATCAAACGACCGCCCGCGTGTCGCTGGAAAGCCACCTGCTCGCCTTTGCGGCGGAGGATGCGCGCCGAGAGGGTCGGGTGATCAACTGGGCGTGAGTCAACAGACGCTCGGCGTCCCGCGCTACTTTACTCGCAACCTGACCCGCAGCAGCGCCCGGCGCAGGGAGCTGCGCGCTTCGGCCCAGGCCGATAGCGCAGCTACGTCATCTTCCCGGCTGTGAGCCGCCTTCGGCGGTGCGAAGCGCTTGCGCACATAGAGAGCGGTGATCTGTTGCACGGCGGATTCTGCTTGCGGCGCGCACTGCGCCAGCGCCTCGGCTTGCTCGTAGGGCGTGAACTGGCGCTGCCGGCCGATGCCGAGCCAGCCGGCGTAGCGCGTGATCAGGGCATACGCCCGCTCGACTGCCGGCAGCCTGCCCAACCCTGCGCTTTCGAGGTAGCGCAACGCGCCTAACACTACGGCAATCAGGAGCGGAATCAGCAACAGGTAGGGCAACCCGCTGTTGCGCAGCCGATCCAGCATCGCGGATAGGCCGCCGGCCTCAGGGTTCGTTGCGGGCGGCGGATTAGCCGGGGCATCAGGCGGTGAGGGCTGCGGCTCCGGCGTAGGCGTGGCGGCTGGCGCCGCTTCCGTCGGCTGGAGCTGAGGCGTAGGTGTGGGCGGCGGCAAAGTTGGCGCAGGCGTCGGCGTCGCCTCGGCCTGCGGTTCAAAGCGCTCAATCGGCGGCTGGCCGGCGGTCGGCTCAAACTCCACCCAGCCGTAGTTGGTGAAGAACACTTCCACCCACATGTGGCTGTCGTCGCCCTTGACGCGATAGAGCGCGCGATCGGGCATGTTTGGGTTGAGCGCCATATCACCTTGGGCGTAGCCGACGGCCACGCGCGCAGGGATGCCGAGCGAACGCAGCATGGTCGCCATCGCCGTCGCGTAATAGTTGCAATAGGCGCGCCGCACCTCGAAGAGGACATAGTCGCTGGCCTCAACGCCCGACGGCGGCGCGGGCAACTGTTCATCATAGGCGATGTTGTCCCGCAGCCAGCGCTCGATGGTAGCCGCCTTGTCAAATGCCGTTGGCGCGCGCGCCGTGATGTTGCGCGCCAACTCGAAGACGCGCGCGGGCACTTGCGGCGGCAACTGCAGGTAACGCGCAGTCCAGGCCGGGTAATCTGGCGGCGCCGCGCGCAGTTGCGCGGCGTTCGCAACGCTCACCGAGCCGATGGCCGTGTAGCGATTCCCGTCCAGCAAAGGCACGGGCAGCTTGAGCTGAACGAGGCCCACGCTGGCGTCGCTCACCCGCTCGAAGATGGCCTGCGCGCCGACGCTGGCGCGCAACGGCTGCGACGGCGCATAGATGCTGTCGGTGCCGCGATAGAGGACGAAGTCGGCCTGCGCCGGCGCGCGCGCGGCGTAGCCGGCCAGCGGGATGTTGGCGTCAAATGGCCGGGCATTGGTCGCGGTCTCGATGGTGTTCCGCCAGGTCAGGCCGTCGTAGTAGTCATAGCTGGCGGCGCGCCAGTAGTAGCGCGCCGGCGGCGCGATCACGTCCATGACCGGCTCGGCGATGAGCTCGCGCGGGCCGCTGAGCGTGATGGACGAGGCATAGCTGTCTACCTGGCGCGAAATATTGTTGTTCAGGTTAGCGAACAGGCGATTCCAACGCGCAAGCAGCTCGTTATACGGTTGGTTGAGCCGTTCGAGGAAGGTGCGACCGGCTGCCGAAGTCGTCGCTTCGCCGAGTCGCCAGCCGAACAAGCCGGCCATCGCAGCGATGGCCAGGCCGCCGGCGACGAACCATCGCCCCAACGCGGGCGAGAAGCGCACGTGGCTTTGGAGCCAGCCGGCCTCGCGCTCGGCCAGGTGCGAGAGCGCCAGCAGCGTCACGGCGCACAGCAGGTAGATCAGCAGGAACGGCGCCATTGGGTTCTGGCCGGCGTAGTAGTAAACGTCGGAGAACATCGCGACGCCGGTCGGCAGGATCACATGCCAGATGCGCCGGTGGCGAAAGGAGTACCACGCAGCCGTGTAGCCCAGCACCCAGAACAGCCCGCTGAGCAGCAAGATGAAGATCACCGGCTCGCTGCTGGCGCCGTTGTTCAATGCTTCCTCGATCCAAGCAGAAATTTTCTGGAAGAGCAGCATGGCGCGCGCGCGCCAGTTGTCCGCCGCTGTGATGACGCTGGGGTGCGTTGTGCCGATTAGGCTCAGCGTAAACAGCCCATAGATCATGCTGGTCAGATGCGCCGTCCAACTGGGGAAGCTGCTATAGGCCAGCGCCGTGCCGGCCAGCAAGCCCAGCGCCGCCGCCCAGGCGATGACACCCAACCCCGGCATCCACTCCGCCGCCACGATGCTGCCCACCGCGGCGAACAGCATGGCAAAGAGGACGATCAGGGTGACCAGGTCAGATCGTTTCACCGCATCAAATGTGGATCGGCAATCCGCTCACGCCCTCGGCGGCTTCCATCAGCGATTCGCTTAACGTCGGATGCGCGTGCACGGCGCGGGCGATCTCCTCCGGCGTCAGCTCGGCGTTCTTAGCCAACACGAACTCCGGCAGCAGTTCGGTCACATCCGGCCCGATGCAATGCACGCCGAGGATCTCACCGTATTTCGCGTCGGCCACGACTTTGATGAAGCCCTCGGTGTTGTTCAGCGCCAAGGATTTGCCGTTGGCGCGCAGCGGGAATTTGCCGACCTTGACCTCGTAGCCCTTCGCTTTGGCCTGCGCTTCCGAGAGGCCCATGCTCGCGACCTGCGGAATGGTGTAGGTGCAGCGCGGCATGGCGTCGTAGTCGAGCTTGGGGATGTGGCCGTGGTACCTGCCCATCTTAGCAGCGATGGATTCCGCGGCCACCACCCCCTGCGCTTGGGCCACATGCGCCAACCGCAACTTGCCGGTTACGTCGCCGATAGCGTAGATGCTCGGCACGTTCGTCGCCATGTAGTCATCCACTTCGATGTAGCCGGCCTGATTCACCTTCACGCCGACCTTGTCCAGCCCGATGCCTGCGGTGTTGGGCGTCACGCTCACAGCAACCAGCACCCACTCCGACTTGATGGACTGCTGACCCTTGTCGGTCTCGAAGAACACCTCGACGCCATCTGTGCTCACCTTGGCGTCGGTCACTTTCGCGCCGGCGATCGTTTTAATGCCCCTGCGGTTGAACGCGCGCGTGATCTCAGCGCTGACTTCCTCGTCCTCCAGCGGCATGATGCGCGGCAGCGCCTCCAGCACGGTCACCTCCGAGCCATAGGCGTGGAAGATGTAGGCAAACTCCATGCCGATTGCGCCAGAGCCGATCACCACCATGCTCTTCGGCGCGCGTTGCACTTCCAGGAGTTGCCGGTAGGTGAACACGCGCGCGCCGTCCGGCTTGAGGAAGGGCAGCGTCAGTGGCTTTGCGCCGGTTGCGATGATCAGATGGCTGGCCGTGATCGTGCGCTCCTCGCTGCGATGCTCAACGAGGATCGCGTTCGGCGCGACGAGCGTCCCATCGCCGGTGAACACCTTGACGTCATTCTTCTTCATGAGGAACTCGACGCCCTTTACTAAGCGGTTGCTCACCTCGCGGCTGCGCTTATATGCCCTGGCGTAGTCCACGCGCAGGTTGTCGTAGCTAATGCCGTAGGCCTCGCCGTCCTTGATCAGCTCGACGACCTCGGCGTTGCGCAACAGCACTTTGGTGGGGATGCATCCCCAGTTCAAGCAGATGCCACCCAGTTGATCGCGCTCGATCAGGGCGACCTTCAACCCCAGTTGTGCGGCGCGAATGGCCGCGACATATCCGCCGGGGCCCGCGCCGAGCACCGCGACATCGAACATCGGGGCGCCGGTGGAAGATGTGACAGAGACCGTTGTCATGCGCGCGATTATCCCATCCGCGCCTGAGCCGGATGCGTGGCGCGCGCCTGCGCATCGCCCCAGACGCGACTCGAAGAGAAAACTCTCTGCCCATCGCCAAGCAAGGCGCCGCCCTTTGAGGTACAAAGGGCGCGAGTCAGCCCTAGTTTGGGAATAAGATAAGTAATAAGGAGGTTTCAAATGTCAGTCACAGCCATGACAAAAGCTCGCTTTTTGGCCCTTGCCTTGTTGGTGAGTGCTTCGTTAGTGCTCACGGCTCAGCCCACCGAGGCGCAGCGCCAAGCGCCCGACTTTCAAGCGACCGATTTGGAAGGGCGTTCGTTGCAGCTCAGCAGCTTGAAAGGCTGTGGAGTTGTGCTGTACTTCTTTGCGAGTTGGTGCCCATATTGCGAGCGCCAGACGCCGCTGATTGTGGCAGCGCATCAACAACTGCGCCGACGAGGCGTGATTTTCTTGGGCATCAATGTCTACGACAAGTCGGAGGAGGACGTGCGCGCATTCATGGCGCAGCACGGCATCACCTTCCCCACCGTGATGGATCGCGACGAGTCCATCAGCGATCCGTATCGCATCCAGGGCGTGCCACACGCCGTGCTGATCTCGCCGCAAGGGACGCTGAGTCGCGAGATCTCGGGGTGGTCCCCACGAACCGATTTCGTCCGTCTTGGACGGTCCATCGCTGGCGGGAAGAACTGCAAGATCGCAACGCAGCAGATTCCTTAAAACCTAGCCATACCGCAGGGCTGACGCACCGCCGAAGCTCGCACCGGCTCGAAGCGACTCTAACGCATGGGTGTCGTTCGGGAGCTGGTGCGTTTCTTCGTAGTGCGCATGGCGAGTGAGCCTTGGCTGTCGCGCAGTGTCGCCGGGTTGCGGATATACAATGAAGCGCGATGGGGCTCGACCTGCGTGAGCGACTGCGGCGACTGGGTCAATATAAAAGCAGAATACTGCTCAACCCATCGCAACTGGCACCGCGGCCGAACCACGCCGCCAGCCGGGCAGGATCGCAGCTCGAACCGCTGAGCACGCCGTTCGGCCCCGCCTACGTGAGCCGTTCGGCATACCCGCTGGCGCATCGCCACGGCGACCGCGCCCTGGACGCCGCGCTGCGACATTCACCCGAACTACTCGCTCGGCTCATTGCAGGGCGCGCCATCACCGAGGTAAACCTGCGCCGAGCGTTGTTCCTCGACACCGAGACAACCGGCCTGAACGGCGGGGTTGGCACGTTCGCCTTTCTGGTCGGCCTGGGATATTTCGAGGACGAGCGCTTCGTCATCGAGCAATTCTTCTTGCGCGATCCGGTCGAGGAGATCGCGGTGCTGAGCGAGGTGAGCCGGCGCGCGTATGACCGTCAGCATATTGTCACGTTCAACGGCCAGGCCTTTGACGTGCCGCTGCTCGAGTCGCGCTTTGTCTTGGCGCGCATGGCGTCCCCTTTTGCCGGAAAGCATCACTTCGACCTGTTGCCGCTGGCCCGTCGCGTCTGGCGCAGCAGCCTGGACTCGTGCAGCCTCCGTGCGCTTGAGTTCCACCTGCTGGGTGTGCGGCGCGAGCAGCGCGACGTGCCCGGCGCGGTCATCCCGTTTCTGTATCGCGAATATCTGGCCGCCGGCGGCGGTGAACCCAGCGAGGACATGCAGCGCGTGATGTATCACAACGCGAATGACATCCTCTCCATGGTCACGCTGATAGCGCGCCTGGCAGACGCGCTCACGCAGCCGCAGGATGTGGCAGAGCACTTCAACGCGGCGCGGTTCTATGAGCGCGCGGGCGACTACGACGCTGCCGAGCGCAGCTATCGCGCTGCGGTTAAAGGATTAGAAGCCGGGAGTTGGCGCGATCTTCGCTCTCCAATCCCCAGTGCGCAATCCTCGATGCTCTCCGTGCTTCCACGCCACTCCCTGCGGCGCGCCGCGCGATTCTTGAAACGTCGCGGACATCTGGAGGAAGCGCTAGCTCTCTGGCAGCGTTTGGCGGAGGCGGACGATGTCGAAGCCTTGATCGAGGTCGCCAAGCACTATGAGTGGCGCATGGGCGACCTCGAGCGCGCGCTGACCTACGCGCAACGGGCGCTAGGCGCCAGCTCACAGCCGGCGCTGCGCGGGGCGATCGCCCGGCGGATTGCACGGCTGGAGCGCAAGGCGCTGCGATCCGAAGCCTAGAGGTTCGTAAATCAGTTTCACATGCGAAACGCTCAAAAGCAAGCGCTTACCGATGAGACCTGGCTTTCGCTGCGCGACGCGGCGGCTTACTTGCACGTGCATCCAGCCACGCTTCGGCGCTGGTCGGATGCGGGTGAGATTCCCCACATGCTGACGCCAGGCGGGCATCGCCGCTATGCGGTGTCGGACCTGCAACGCTTCGCTGAGTCGCATCGCGTAGACCGGCACAATGCGTTGTTAGCCGAGGCATGGGCCGATCGGGCGATGACGCGCGCGCGCCAGGAGCTGCCCGAGCGCAGCGCTGCCGGCTGGTTGGCCGCGTTGGACGAGCCGATGCGCGCGCGGCATCGCGCCCTCGGTCGCCGGCTCATGGGCCTGACGCTGCAATATGTCTCGGCCGACGACGGCGCCCACTTGTTGGACGAAGCGCGCCTGTTGGGCAAAGACTACGGCGAGTTGAGCAAGATGGCCGGCGCATCGCTTAAAGACGCGCTGCAGGCGGCGCTGTTCTTTCGGGATAAGCTGCTCGAGGCCACGCTTGAGCTGTCGGAGACGGCGAAGGTGCGCTCGGGTGACAGCGCGCGGCTGGTCAAACGCATCAATGCGCTGCTCAACGTCGTGCAACTGGCCATCGCCGACGTATACGCGGCCGGCCCCTCGGACGCAACGCCGCCCAAGCGCCGTCGCGTCTGAGCCGCAGTTATCATCATAGTCGGCCCACCGCACGCTGTGCCTCGGCCAAAAGCGCGTTTGCGCGCTTCGGCGTACAATCTCGCAATCATCAACTTGCACATCCTGTCTATGTCTCTTCCCAAAGACCTGTTGCTTTCGATGTATGAATGCATGGCGCTAATTCGCGCCTTTGAGGAAGCCTGCGTCCAGCTCTACATGGAGAAGGAGATCCGTGGCTCATTTCATCCGTGCGTCGGCCAGGAGGCGACCGCCGTAGGCGCATGCTTCGCCATCAACCCCGACGACTACCTGACCTGCACCTATCGCGGCCACGGCGCATGCATCGCCAAAGGCATTGACGTGAACGCGGCGATGGCGGAGATGCTCGGCCGCAAAACCGGCGTCAGCAAAGGCAAGGGCGGCTCGATGCACTGGACCGACCCCAGCATCGGCCTGCTCGGCGAGAACGCCATCGTCGCCGCCGGCGTGCCGATCGCTGCCGGCGCGGCCCTCAGCGCGCAGCTCGATGGCAACGGCCGCGTGGCGCTCACCATCTTCGGCGACGGCGCAATCAATCAGGGTGTCTTCCACGAGGCGCTCAACATGGCGCAGTTGTGGAAGCTGCCGCTGATCTTGCTGTGCGAGAACAACTTCTATGCCGAAATGACCCCGCTGGCCAAGTCCAATCCGCTCGCGCAGGTGGCCGATCGCGCCAAGGGCTACAACATGCGCGCAGTCGTAGTGGACGGCAACGACGTCTGCGCCGTGTATGAGGCCGTGCGCGAAGCCGCGCAGCTCGCGCGCACGGGCGAAGGCCCCACCTTCATCGAGGCGCGCACCTATCGCCTGCTCGGCCACATGATCGGCGATTCGGAGAGCTACCGCACCAAAGAGGAAGTGGCCGCATGGCGCGAGCGCGACCCGATCAAGCGCCTGCGCGCCCACCTCGCGCAGGCCGAAGGGGTGACCGATGCGGAATTCGACGCCATCCACGCGCGCGTGAACCGGCAGATCGAAGCCGCAGTCCAGTTCGCCAAAGCATCACCGTATCCCGATCCCGAAGAGGCTTACACCGACTTCTGGATTTGAAATTGCCACTACGAAGATGGCGAAGCGCGCAAAGGGGCGACGGCAAAACCCGACGCCCTTTTGGGCCTTCCGCAGTTCAACTCATTGGCCATGCGAGAGCTGACTTACACCCAGGCATTGCGCGAAGCGCTCACCGAAGAGATGGAGCGCGACCCCAACATCATCCTGATGGGCGAAGACATTGGCGCCTACGGCGGCGTCTTTCGGGTGACCGAAGGCCTGTTGGCCCGGTTCGGCCCGGAGCGCGTGCGCGACACGCCCATTAGCGAGGCCGGTTTCATCGGCATGGGCGTGGGCTTGGCCATGACCGGCAAACGGCCGGTGCCCGAGCTGATGTTCATGGACTTCGCGCTGGTCGCCGCCGACTCGATCTGGAACCAGGCGGCGAAGATGCGCGCCATGAGCGGCGGCCGCGTGAAGGTGCCGATGGTCATCCGCGCGCAACAAGGCGGCGGGCGCGGCAACGGCGCACAACACTCGCAGAGCTTCGAGGCGCTGTTCACGCACATCCCCGGCTTCAAAGTCGTCCTGCCGGCCACGCCAGCCGACGCCAAAGGGCTGCTCAAGAGCGCCTTGCGCGACGACAACCCGGTCATGTTCATCGAGCACAAGCTGCTCTACAACACCAAAGGGCCGGTGCCGGATGGCGAATACACCATCCCGCTCGGCGTGGCCGATGTGAAGCGCGAAGGCAGCGACCTCACCATCGTCAGCTATTCGCGTCAGTTGTTGTTCGCGCTCGAAGCCGCCGAGACGTTGCAGCAGGAGCATGGCATCTCTGCCGAGGTGATTGACTTGCGCTGCACCGTGCCGATGGACGTTGCGACCATCGTCCAATCGCTCCGCAAGACCCATCGCCTGCTCATCACCCACGAGTCCCACGCTTCGTGCGGCGTCGGCGCAGAGATTGCTATGCGCGTGATGGAGACGGCATTTGACGAACTCGACGCGCCGATTGTGCGGGTAGCCGGCCTGGATGTGCCGATTCACGTCTCTAAGACGCTCGAGGAGGTCGTGCTGCCGCAGCCCAGCGCCATCGTGCGCGGCGCATTGCGGCTGATGCGCGGATAAATAGCATAGACAGAATAAATCTATGATCCAAGGCATCTTCCACGTCTCGTTCACCGTCCGAAACCTCGAAGAGTCGGTCAAGTGGTACACCGAAGTGCTCGGCCTGGAGTACTTTCGCGGGCAGGAGCAGCACAACGAATACACCGCACGGCTGGTGGCCTTCCCCGGCGCCCATCTCAAGGTGGCGCAGTTGCGCGTGCCGGGCCAGCCGCTTGCCGAACACGCCAACCATCACATCGAGCTGGTGGAGTATGTTCATCCCCATGGCCGCGATGACCTTGATCTTTCGACCAATCACACCGGCAGCGGCCACTGGGCGTTCATCGTGGACGATATTCATAAGGAGTTCGAGCGCATGAAGGCGCTGGGGGTGCGCTTCAAGGCTGACAAACCGGTGGCTATCGAGCATGGCGTGAACAAAGGCGGCTATGCGATCTACTTCCTCGATTGCAACGGCATCACGCTGGAGCTGTTGCAGCCTCCCCCGCGACCGGAAGCCACGCCGGCGCGCGGGTGACGGTCACTGACCGCTGCACATGAACATCCTCTTCATCGCCGCCGAATGCGCGCCCTATGCCAAGACCGGCGGGCTGGCCGACGTGGTCGGCGCGCTGCCGCGCTACCTGCGGGCCATGGGACATCAGGCGATCGTCGTGATGCCGCGCTACGCCTCCATCAACGGCGACCGCTACGGCCTGCGCTGGTTCCACGGGCCGATGGGGGTATGGATGGGGGACACGCAGGAGTGGTGCGCGGTGCACGCCGCGGCGAACGATGGCGTGCCGGTGTATTTCATCGAAAGCCAAAAGTACTTTGACCGCTGGGGGTTGTATCACGACGCCGACTTCAACGATTACCAAGACAACCCACGCCGGTTCGGCTTTCTCACGCGCGCCGGATTGCAACTGTGCAAAGACATCGGCTTCAGGCCCGACGTAGTGCACGCGCATGATTGGCACACGGCGCTCGCGCCGGCTTATCTGAAGATCTGGCATTGGAACGACCCGCTCCTGGGCGGCGCGGCCAGCCTGTTGACCATCCACAACATCGCCTACCAGGGCCGCTACCCGGCGCATCACATGGACTACCTCGGCCTGCAGTGGGGCAACTTCACGCCGGATAAGTTCGAGGATCACGGCGCGATCAACTTCCTCAAGGGCGGCATTGTCTATGCCGACATGGTCAACACCGTCAGCCCAAACTACGCGCGCGAGACGCGCACGCCGGAGCTGGGCTACGGCATGGCGCCCTACCTCAACGACAAGGGTGAGAATTACATCGGCATCCTGAACGGCTGCGACTACACGCAGTGGGACCCACAGGACGACAGGATGATCCCGGCGCGCTATTCGCGCGACGACCTGAGCGGCAAAGCCATCTGCAAACGCGCGCTGCAAAGCCGGATGAATCTGACGGCCTCTCCCGACACGCCGGTCATCGGCATAGTCAGCCGGCTGGTGGAGCAGAAGGGGCTGCACCTGCTGGCACAGTGCATCGAGGGTATCGTGGCGAACATGCGCGTCCAGTTCGCCATCCTCGGCAGCGGCGAGAAGGCGCTGGAGCACTTCTTCGGCGAACTGCCGGCGCGCCATCCGGGTCGCGTGGGCAGTTACATCGGCTACAGCGACGAGCTGGCGCACTGGATTGAAGCCGGAGCCGACTTCTTCCTCATGCCGTCGCTGTTCGAGCCATGCGGCCTGAACCAGATGTACGCGCTGCGCTATGGCACGCTGCCCATCGTGCGCGCCACCGGCGGGCTAGACGATACCGTGCAACAGTACGACGAGGCGACCGGCGACGGCACCGGCTTCAAGTTCTATGAACCCAGCGCGCACGCCATCTACTACACCGTCGGCTGGGCCGTCAGCACCTATTACGACCGGCCGCAGCACATGCAAAGGATGATCCGCGCGGCGATGGCGCAGGATTTCTCATGGGAACGCAGCGCGGGGCAATACGTGCGCGCTTACGAGCGGGCCATCCAAAACAAACGCAGCGGCTGACGTTATTCCTCCGCCTTCTCCGCCAACCCTGCGCGATCTTTGATCATGATGACGCCGCGCTCGGTGGCAATCAAGCCGAGTTCCTCGAAGTTGCGCAGCGTGCGGCTGACCATCTCGCGCACGGTGCCGATCTGGCTGGCCATCTCGGCCTGTGTGAGCGGTGGCACGGCTTCGCCGCGTTCGGCAGCCTCGGCGCGAGCAAGCAACAGGCGAGCAAGCCGACCTTGCACGCAGTGCAGCGCCAGCTCATCCACCAGCGCTACCAGGTGACGCTGCCGCCGGGCCAGGTCCTTCAGCAGCGCCATCGTGAACTCCGGCTCACGCATCATCAATTCCCGCAGCACGACGCCATGCTGCATGTGATTTTCGTGAGCTTTGTCTTCTCAATGATCTTCGGTCACGCGCCGATCATCCTGCCGGCGTTGCTGGGCGTCGCGGCGCTCATGTTCTATGCGACGCGCTGCGCGCAGGTGGGCATGCTGCAACAGCGCACCGGCAATGGAGGCAGTAACAGATGAAAGTCTTCCATCTCCCCGAATCGGTCAAGTTCGATGATCACCGGCCCCACGCCGAGCCTTTACACGTGGACAAAATGGGGCGCGTGCTGCTGTTCGGGTTGTGCCCAGGGCAAATGGTGACCGAGCACAGCGCACCTAGTTCGCCAGTTCTATATCGTCGTGTTGAGCGGCGCAGGCGCCTTTGTCGGCGGCGACGGCGTCGAGCATGTCCTCGGCTCCGGAGCCATGCTGGTGATCAATCCAAACGAATCGCATGCGATCCGCGCTTTGGACGAAGCGCTGACGTTCGTGGCCATCTTGCATGGGTCACCCTGGTCGTAAGGCGTCGCCGGTTTAACACACTTTTATTACGGCTTGCTAGAATGCCGTTCAGATGAGCCCGTCGCCAGAACGGCTGATCGCACCAATGATGGAGCTGCGACGACGCGCGTTGGCACTCGAGCAGCAATATCAGGATGTCGTGAATCAGGCTGCGCCGGGGTACCGCGAAAGCGCGCGCAACTTGCTCCACTACCTCGCGCTGCGCCAGGTGGATGTGCGCGACCTACAAGACGAGCTTGCCGCACTCGGCCTCAGCTCGCTCGGTCGTTCTGAGGCGCACACCCTGCATACGCTGGATGCCGTGTTGATCGCGCTCCATCGTCTCGCCGGCCAAGAGCCTCAACTCGAGCCGGTTACGGCGGTGGATTTCAAACTAGGCCGCACGCTGCTCCAGGAGCACACCCGCCGCTTATTCGGCCCTGGGTCCAGCAAACGCACGGTGCGCATCATGGTGACCATGCCCACCGAGGCAGCCAGCAACCCGGATCTGATCCGCCACTTGCTCGCCTCCGGCATGGATGTGATGCGCATCAACTGCGCGCACGACAATGCCGAAACCTGGCTGAAGATGATCGAGAACTTGCGTCGGGCCGAGCGCGAACTGGGCCGGACATGCAAGGTGTATGCCGACCTCGCCGGACCGAAGCTGCGCACCGGCCCACTCGCCACATCCGCGCGGGTGCTCAAAATCAGGCCGGAACGCGACCTGCGGGGCTGCGTCTTGAAGCCGGCGCAGGTGTGGTTCATGCCGGAAGGAGAAGCCGGCACATCTTCAGGAGGCGCGCCCAGCGTGCCCCTCGGCGGCGATCTGCTCTCTCAGGCGCAACGCGGCGATGTGATTGCGTTGACCGACACACGCGGCAAATGGCGTGAGCTAAAAGTCGTCTCCAAAATCGGTGGGACGTTGCTGGCCGAATGCGACAGGACCTTTTATCTCGAGACCGGCATGGCCGCGCGCTTGCTCCGGAAGAAAGTTCTCGTTGCCGAAGGCCGCATCGGCGAGCTTCCGGCTGTAGTCGAACCGATTCTGCTCCGCCCTGGCGACAAGCTCATCGTGACCAACGACGGCGCGCCGGGCAGCCCGGCGATGTTAAACCCGCAGGGCGAGGTCGTTCGCCCGGCGCAGATCTCGTGCACGCTGGGAGAGTCGCTTTCGGCCATCAAGCCGGGAGAGCACATCTGGTTCGATGATGGCAAAATCTGTGGACGCGTGCTCGAGAATAACGGCACGCGCATGCTTGTGGAGATCATCCACACGAATCCGGCAGACGGCGCGAAACTAGGCGCAGAGAAAGGCATCAATCTGCCCGGCGTTAAGCTGGATATTCCTTCGCTGACTCAAAAGGACCTGGACGACCTGTCCATCATGGCTTCGCGCGTGGACATGATCGGCCTGTCGTTCGTGCGCGACCCGCAGGATGTCCAAGCGCTCCGCGAGGAGTTCAACCGCCTGAAGGTGCGCGACGTGGGCGTGATCTTGAAGATCGAGACGCGCGCTGCGTTCGAGAATCTGCCTCAGTTGTTGCTGGCCGGCATGCAACTCCCGCCGGTCGGCGTGATGGTGGCGCGCGGCGACCTGGCGGTTGAGGTGGGTTTTGAGCGGCTGGCTGAGGTGCAGGAAGAGATCCTCTGGTTTTGCGAAGCGGCGCATGTGCCGGTCATTTGGGCGACCCAGGTGCTGGAGAGCATGGCGAAATTCGGCTCACCCTCGCGGGCCGAGGTGTCGGACGCCGTAATGAGCGGACGGGCGGAATGCGTGATGCTGAACAAAGGCCCGTATATCGTCGAGGCCGTTCGCTTCCTCAACGGCGTGCTCGAACGCATGGAAGCGCATCAATCCAAAAAGCGCGCGCGGCTGCGTCGGCTATCTATCTCGCGTCTTTGAGTTTCGTCGTTGGGGGGTAGGGGCTTATCCTCCCGCCGCCTAAAGTCCCTGCTCGTCAATGGGCGCGGGCGGCATCTTCAAGTCCACTACGTCGCCGTGCCGGTTGATGACGATGCTGAAGCCGAGCATGCCGAGATACCGACGCGCCTGTTCCGGGATGCCCACCTCGAACAATTGGGCGAAATGCTGCTCGAGGTTACGGATCTGCTGATCCACGGCCACTTTGGTGAACAGGTCGTCTTTGCCCAACATGCGCAGCACCCCTTCACTCACCAGCGCCTCGTTCTGCTGCACATGCTCGCGAAATAGGTTCAACACTTGCTCATCCACCCGGCGCGCGTCTATGTGATACTTAAAGCCGTCTTCGACCAGCACATATGCCGGGTCTCGGCCCACGTAGGTCACCGGCAAAGCGCGCCCCGCCTCGTCGAGCACCAGACCTTCAAACAGCGCCTTCGTCATAGGAGCGTTGAGCAATTTACAGAAGTCCTAACCATTGCGCCACAACCGGGCCGACGCCGATAGTATTCAGGGTGATCGGCGCCAGCAACAAGCCCAGGCAGTTCAACCGGCGGCCGCCGACGATGACCGGGATCAGGCCGACGGTTGTCGCCACTAACATTACCACGAAACCGCCCCAGCCGGTGAACGCAACCGTGATAGCAACGGCGATGGCGAGCGACGCGCCGGCGATCCACTTGATGTTGAGATGGTTGATCAGCCTTGCCGCTGCGCGCGCCAGCGTGACCAGGGCGACGAAGGCAACCACGCCGGCCAATGCCATCCCGGCGACGGCCAGCCAGTAATTGCGCCATCCGTATGGCACATAGACGCTGCTCAGCATCCATGCCATGCCGCCGCGCGTCAGCGTCAACCCGGGCACGAAGAGCAATAGAAAGCTGCCCACATAGTAAGCGACTTTCGACGCGCCCAGCGAGATCATGAACAGCCGTTCGTTCCATTGCGCAGTCGCGTGCCCGGCCAACAGGCCGCCGATGCCCCCGCTGATGACCGGCAACACGCTGGCGAACAAGCCGCCGCTCAATCCGGTCAACGAGCCACGCAGCAGCAGCCGGGGTTCGAGGTCGGCTGGCAGCGTGGTCGTCTGTGGCGGCGGTTTCGCGCCGAACAAGAGGATTTGCAGCAGGCCCGGCACGGCAAATAGGCCGACGAACGCCGGCATCAAGTTGACGAACGCCGATTCGACGGCGATCGGGCTGCGATAGAGCAGGACGAAGCCCAGCAGTCCACTCAAAACGAACGTGAGCAGGCCGGCGCCGAGGTAGGCCCACGCTGACAACAAGCGCCGCAGCGGAGGCGCTAGATCGTTTGCGCGCGGCCATTCACCCAATAACAGGAAGGCGACGATCGCCGTGAGCATCCAGCCGGTATGCGGCTGGACGATTGCGCGCAATGGACGAAGGACCTCGTCCAGCATTGGCGAGAGCAATGCCAACCCGAGCAGCGCGCATAGACTTCCTGCCCCGACCAGCAGCGCGGCTTCGGCGCCGCGCCCACGCATCAAGTACTTCGTTGTTGGCAATACGGCGATCACATTCGCGTCATCCGGTGCAAAGAGAAACACGGCAGGGATGACGTTGACTACCGCCCAGCCGACCAGCGCGCCCAGTAGGAACATCGCCAGCCCTTGGTCGGCTAAACCTATGACGCCTCGCGTCGAAAGCAGCAGCACTAACCCGGCGACGTTGAACACATGCAGACCCGGCAGCAGCGCCAAGCCGCATCCGATCACCGCGCCAACTAACGCGATGGCAAGCAAAGTCAAATCACTGGACAAAGCGGCCATCACCAAGTCGTTGGATGCAGCTTAACACCATCGCCTCCTGCACGCCAGCCCCTCGTTGGAGATCAGTTATATTTAGATTTGAATAATCCCTGTGGATTCGAGCAACCGCATTCCACGCTCTTCGCAAGCCGTTTCGGCGTCAACTGCGTTCGACTTCGACCGACACCTCGATCGCCGCCGGCCGGGATGTGTGAAATGGACCACCTACCCTAGCGACGTTATCCCGATGTGGGTGGCGGACATGGACTTCCGCTCACCGGAGCCGGTGCGCCAGGCGTTGGCCGCGCGAGTGGCGGAAGGCATATTCGGGTATGAGTCTCCCCCCGACGCTTTGCCGCAGGCAATCTGCGCCTGGTTGGAGCGGCGCTATGGCTGGCGCGTCCAACCCGAAGCGATCGTCTTTCTGCCCGGCTTGGTCAGCGGCTTAAACCTGGTCTGCCGGGCCTTCGGGCGCGTGGGTGATGCGGCGGTCGTCCTGACGCCGGTCTACTACCCGTTCTTCGCTGCGCCGGCCAATCACGGCATGACGCTCACCCAAGTGGCTTTGCAATACCGCATGGAGGGACAACGGGTGCACGTCGAGGTGGACTACGAGGCGTTCGCGCGCGCGATGGGCGCGCGAACGTCGCTGTTCATCCACTGCCACCCCCACAACCCGGTTGGGCGCGCCTGGACGCGCGATGAACTCCGGCGCTTGGCCGAAATTTGCCTGTCGCACGACGTGTTAATCTGCTCCGACGAGATCTGGAGCGACCTGACGCTGGATGATGCGCCGCACACACCGATGGCCAGCCTCTCGCCGGAGGTCGCCCAGCGGTGCATCACCCTGATGGCGCCGAGCAAAACGTTTAACTTGCCAGGGCTGGGCTTCGGCTTCGCCATTATTCAAAACGAAAGGTTGCGCCAGCGCTTCGTCGCCGCTAATAACGGCGTCTTGCCCCTCTTGAATGCGATGGGGCTGGCAGCGGCTCAGGCGGCTTATACGCAATGCGATGACTGGCTCGCCGCGCTCAAGCGATACCTGTCGGCCAACCGCGATGCCTTGCTTGACTACCTTGCCGAAAATATGCCCGAAGTGCGCGCGACCTGGCCGGAGGCCACCTACCTGGGCTGGTTGGATTTTCGCGAAGCCGGCATCTCGGGAAATCCTTACAAGTTCTTCCTGGAGCACGCGCGCGTGGCGTTGAGCGATGGCGCGACCTTTGGCCCAGGCGGCGAGGGATTCCTGCGCTTCAACTTCGGATGTCCGCGCGCGCAGATGATCGGCACGCGTTTCAGCGGCGGCGGAGCGCAGCGAAGCCGTCCGCTGGAAACGCATGTTGGGCGGCGCATAAGCTCTCATGAACTCCAGTGAAATGGTTCAGGTGGCATCGGGATAGTTTGAACACGCCAAGCTGCTTTGTGCTTTAGCCGTGAGAAGCTCAAACGAACCCTAAACTCCTCACCCAAAGAAGGAGCATTGCGTCCAGCTATCCAAATTGTATCTTGTGGGGTAGGATTATACCTGTTTTGCAACATACCATTATGGACAGCAGCTACAACGATGCTCTTGAGAGCGTGAACTCCATTTTCTTCCTCGTCGTAGTTGTATTTCACAAACAAAGTTGTGGTCAAATATGTCTCGTCTCTCAAGGTAATCACTGTTGGCATTTTGCCCTGAACGTTTACTTCTTGCCCAGAACGAACTTGCTTAACAGTCATGGAAAGCTGAGATATCTGCAAAGTTGCTGTGCCTTGTCCACTCACTTTCTCTGCTTTTGAATCCACAAAAAGGGCTTGCTTAATTGCGTAGTCCGGGTGAAACAAATAACAAGCACGCTTGTAATC
>CALHLE010000010.1 GCA_938034415.1 uncultured Anaerolineae bacterium | reverse complement strand
AGCCTCAATTCGCGTAGGGGTCGGCGGCGTCGCGCAGGCCGTTGCCGAGGAAGTTCATTGACAGCACGAAAGCTACCACAGCCACCGCCGGCAACAGCAGCCACGGATAGTTGGCCACGTTGGCGATCTGCTGCGCGTCGCGCAGCATCACTCCCCAACTGACCACCGGTGGGCGCAGGCCAATGCCCAGGAAGCTCAGGCCGGTCTCGTTCAGGATCATGTAGGGGATGGAGATGGTGACTGAGGCGATGATGTGGCTGAGGAACGAGGGCAGCATATGGCGGAAGATCAGGCGGCTGCGGCTGGCGCCGTCCAATCGGGCCGCGAGGATGAAGTCCTCCTCGCGGAGGGCTAAGAAGCGCCCCCGCACCACGCGGGCCATGCCGGTCCAGCTCAGCAGCGCAAGGATCAACGTGACGATGAAGTACACCTGGACGATGGGCGTGCCGGGCGGCACCATCGCAGCAAAAGCCATCATCAGCGGCAGGCTGGGCACCGAGTTGACGATCTCGATGACGCGCTGGATGAACACGTCCACCACGCCGCCCATTAGACCGGAGATGCCGCCGATCACGACGCCGATGACCAGCGAGACAAACACGCCTGCCAGGCCAACGGTGAGCGAGATGCGCGAGGCGTAGATGATGCGGCTGAGCACGTCGCGGCCGCTCTTGTCTGCGCCGAGCAGGTAGAAGGGATCGCCGGGATTCTTGGGTCCGATGAGATGGATGTCGGTGGGGATAAAGCCGAGCAACTTGTAAGGCTCGCCCTTCACAAAGAAGCCCCAGCGAATGCGAGTGTTGTAGTCCACGCTCCAGTTCTTCTTTAAGGAAATAGGGTCGCGCTCGAACTTGAGACCATACACGAACGGATCCCATCGCCCATCCAGGAAGAAGTACAGCGGCTGAGGCGGGGCATAGACGTACTGCGCGTTGAAACTCTCCGGCAGACGCGGAGCGAAGAACTCCGCAAAGATCGCCATCAGGTAGAAGAAGATCACCACAATGCCGCCCGTGACAGCTAGCTTATCCTTGCGGAATTTCCACCACATCAGCCGCCACTGTGAGGCGACCTCGACGCTGCGCTGGGCTTCCTGCACCTCGCTCGGGGGGGTGGTCGTTAAGCTGCGGGTGATAGTAGCCATATTCAACGAAAGCTAGGAGAGACGGATGCGCGGATCTAACGCCGCCAACAACAGGTCGGAAACCAACGTGCCGATCACCGTAAGCGAGCTGAGCAGCAGGATGAAGCCGGCCGCGACATATTGATCTTGTTGCAGCAGGGCGGCGTAGAGCATCGAGCCAGCCGTAGGCAAGTTCAGCACGATGGAGATCACCACATCGCCGGCCACCAGCGCTGGCAGCAGCCAACCAATGGTGCTGACGAAGGGATTGAGCGCGTGGCGCACGGGGTACTTCCACAGCAGGCGCCATTCCGGCAAACCCTTCGCGCGCGCAGTGTTCACGTAAGGCTTGTTCAGCTCATCCAAGAGGTTTGCGCGCATGGTCTGCGTCAGCGCGCCGATGCCGGTCACGGCGGTGATCAGCGCCGGCAGCCACATGTTCTTCAGCAAGTCCAGCAGCCGATTGAGGCTCCATGGCGCTGCCACATACTCCGGCGAGAACAGCCCAATCGTTGCGCGCCCAAACGTGCGATACACCAAAAACAGCACCACAATCGCCAGCATGAAGCTGGGCACGGCCAGGCCGACAAAGCCGATGAAAATGGCGCTGTAATCAATAATGGTGCGCTTGTAGACCGCTGCTGCCACCCCAAGTGGCAAAGCAATCGCCCACGTCAACAACACAGCGCCAAGCACCATCACTGCGGTGGTCGGCAGGCGTTCCATGATCATCTCGCCGGCGTCGCGCTTGTAAATGAACGAATAGCCAAACTCCCCTCGGGTGAGGATGTTGGTCAACCACTTGGCGTACTGCACGATCATCGGCTGGTTGAAGCCATATACCTCGCGCATGCGCTGCTCGAACTCGGGGTCCACTTTGCCGCCGGTCGCGCGCACGCGGTTGATCATGTCGGTCACGTAGTCGCCCGGCGGCAACTGGATCACCGCGAACGACACCAATGAAATGACAAATACCGCCAACAGCGCGTATGACAGGCGGCGGAGCATGAATTGCCACATCTGCGTTCACTCCTCCTGCTGTACGGGCGACAGGGTGAGATTAGTTTATGCGATCTTCAAATTCTGCGCACCATCCAGTGAGTGGCAGCAAGTAGCCGCTAGAGGCTGTGTGGGCGCCGACAGCGGGGCTGTCGGCGCCCACACGATGCCGACCAGTTGTGCTGCGGATCCAAGCCCGGGGTTAGCCCTCGATGAACCACTGCTCAGGCCGCATGATCTTATGCGTGCCGGGCAGCCAACCGTCCACCGAACCTTCCGGCAGGCCCTGCAGGCGCTTGCTCATCGGCTGGTAGCTGAAGCCGGGCCGCGAGATGCCGATCACCCAGAAGTAATCCGCCGACGCCTCGAGCACCTCTCGCATGGCGGCCACCTGCGCTTCGTAAGTGGTCTGCTCCGTCGCCTTCTCATACAAGCGGCGATGCTGGATCACCCATTCCGGCGGCTCGACGAAGTTGCTCTTTTCCTCCTCGGTGAGGTCCGTCGGGACAACATACGGGGCCCAGCCGTGGCCAAAGAAGCTCCAATACTCGCCGGGCACGTGCCAGCGCGGGTCAATGATGGCCGTCACGCCTGCGCCGCCCTCGGAGCCGTGGTAGATGAACATATCCACGTCATTGGTGCGCCGGCGCTCGTTGAGCACTTGCTCGGAGATCACGTCCAGCTTCACGTCCACGCCAACCGCCTTGAAGTAGCTCACCATGATCTCCGCTGCCTGCAACCAGGCGCGCGCATCGCCGCCGGTGTAGGTCTGGTCCAGACAGGTCCAAATGATTGAGAATGGCTTGCCATCCGGCCCCAGGCGCATGCCGTTGGCGTCTTTGTTGGGCAGCACCTTGTCGAGGTATTCGTTGGCCTTGGCCACGTCGTACTCCAGGTACTGGTTCGCCAGGCGCTCGATGTAGAGCGGCGAGTTCTCCAACGGCGCCACCTGCGCCGGCTTGCCTTGTCCCTTGAAGACCACCTCGATCAGCTCTTCGCGGTTGATGGCGTGCGACATGCCGATGCGGAAGTTCTTGTCCTGAAAGACCTGGCGCAGCACCGGGTTCTTAGAGCCTTGGTTGAAGTGGATCGAGATGGTGTTGCCGCCCTCTGGGACGCGCTGGATGATCTTGAGCGACTTACCGGCGTTCATCGCGTCGTAGTACAGCTCGCGATTTTGCTCGCCTGGGTCCTTGATGAAATCCAGGTCGCCGTTGAGCATTGCCAAGGCGCGCGCCTCGGGGTCCTGGTAGGCGGTGATGATGACCTCGTCAATGTAGGGGAGCTGGTTGCCCTGATCGTCCACCTTCCAGTAGTAAGGATTGCGGACGAAGCGCGCCGTCGAGCCGGAGCCGATCGGCTGCACCACCACCCACGGGCCAAGCGAGGGATATTCCGGCACGTCCATGAAGCGATCGGGGTTGCCCCACGTGTCCGGGCCTTTGCGGAAGAAGAGCTGCACCCAGTTCTCCATGCCTTCCTGCTTGACCAGCTTATCCACGTCTGGGTTGTATTTGGCATGGAATTGCTGAAGGTAATGCTTGGGATACTGGGCGAAGTAGCGGCCCACCCACGTCGCCAGGTTGTAGAGGAACGAGCCGAACGGTCGCGGGAAGATCAGCTTGAAGGTGTAATCGTCCACCTTCTCGGCGCGGAAGCCCTCGCGCTGGTTGGCCGGCAGCCAGTCTGCCGCCGGGCCGCCCGGGTTGATCTCCGTGTTGAACAGCACATCGTCGATGTAGAACATGATGTCGTCGGCAGTAAACGGCTGGCCATCCGACCATTTGATGCCTTTGCGCAGGGTGAAGGTGTATTCCCTGCCGTCGGGGCTGATGTCAATTTTCTCGGCCAAGCTCGGCTCAGGCGCGGAGAAGTCCGGCTTCCACTGCACCAGGTTCTCC
>CALHLE010000009.1 GCA_938034415.1 uncultured Anaerolineae bacterium | reverse complement strand
GCTGATCCACACGCGCCGCAAGTTGATCCAGCCGCTCCTCCGTCCGCCGCTGCGCCTCGGCAAGCTGATCCACACGCGCCGCAAGCTGATCCAGCCGCTCCTCAAGCCGGCTCAGCCGTTCCTCAGATCGGCGCTGCGCCTCGGCAAGCTCGCTCACTCGCGCCGCGAGTTGAGCGAGTTGCTCTTCGGTCCGCCGCTGCGCCTCGACCAGCTCACGTACAGCCTCTGGCAGCTTGAGCAGTTCTTCGGTCAAGACCAGCCGGCGCACCTCACCCAGCCACTCTGGATGAGTAGCCAGCAGGCGCGTCAAATCTTGCAGGTCGTTGACCGTGAAGGACATAGCACGAGCATTATAGTGCTCGCCCGCAAAGACAAAATCAGTAGCCGGTCATCTCGACATATCCCACGCCGGCAACCGGCCCGGCGGCTGAAGCGCCCTTAAACGTCACAGCACCTTCCCAGTAGCGCTGCGTCAGGCGCATCTCCTGATCTGGGATGCGCGCGACGATCTCAATGTCCAGGCCGTAGCGCGGCGACGCCAGTCGCCACCGCACCGGATATGTTGCGCCGGTCTGCCGGCTGGTCCAGCGATCGAGCACAGCGATCGTCACCTCATCTTGACGAATAAGTTCTGTGCGCCCATCGGCCTCTACATACGTGCCTTTGGCGAAGGTGATGTTGCCGGTCTCCTTTTGGCGCAGCTTGAAGAACATGATCTCGCGCCCATCGTCGAATTGCAGGGAAAACCAGTCCCAACCTTCGGTATCGTCATCGAGGGCACTGGTGCTCCACTCGCGATCGAGCCAACTATTGCCGGTCACCTCCAACGTCCCACGCGGCGTGCTCACTTTGCCCACCGTTGCCATGCGCGTCATCGAGTAGTAGTACGAGGCGTTCCCCGGGTTGGGCGACTTCTGGCTGAGGCCGCGATCGCCGTGGAAGACGAACGGCTTGGTGCTGGTCAGGATGAGGTCAATGGCGTAGCCATCCTGCGCAGCAACCAGTCGAACCCGCGCCGCGTCGCCGTCGTCATGCGCAGCAGCCGCCGCCCAATCTTCGACAAACACGCGAAACGGGCTGGCCTGCGCGCCGGCCAGGCCTGCAGCGCCTCGGCTGTACTTCTCAAATGAGACGTGCTCGTTCGCTGCGCTGTCGGTGATGGCGAAATGCGCGAAGTACACCTGGTCAAAAGCAAAGGCCGACTCGCGATCGGCGAGCAGCGCTTGTTCATCAGGTGGGACAAGCGCTCGGCGGAAGAACGTGAGTTGGTAACCGAAGTGGCGCCCTGCAGCGTCGAACAGGTTGCCGGTGTAATACCACCATTCCGTCTGGTAGGCGTCGTGCGGGCCATGATCGCGCGGGAAGTCGAACGCGCGCGGTTCTCGCGCATGCGCAAAGCGATCCGACATCGCATCACGCTGCAAGCCAGCGACGGTCGCCCGCGCTTGCTCGCTGCCCCCTGCAGGCGCGCCAAAAGCGGCCCAACCCAGCGCCGCCAAGCTCAACACCGCCGCCACACTCACGACTATCTGTAAGCCTCTGTTCACAACCCACCTCTATGATTGATTCGATGCAAGCGATTCTAGCTACCGCGCCTGTGAATCGGCTGAGCGACGCGGCAATCCGCGTTCGCGATGCCGCGCTGGACTTAGCGCTCGGCAGACCGGGGGATGCAATTTGCGCGACGCATACCGGCACAGTCACATCGGACATCGCCGCCGAGCTGCGCGCGACGATGAACCAACTGAAAGCGCAGGCGATAAGCCCGAATGGGATACGGGTGAACTACGCAGACGTGCGGCGCAGCCGCGACTATGCGCGCGACCGCGAGCAGCTCTTGCCACGCCTGGCCGCCTGCGACCCGGCAACCCTGTCCACGCGCGCCGAACGCATGGCGTTCTGGATCAAGCTTTACAACGCCGTCGTCATTGACGCCGTGATCACCGCCGGCATGACGCGCAGCGTCGCCGAGGGCAATTTGGGCGGGCCGCGGTTCTTCCGACGCGCCGGTGCGTGCGTGTGATACATTTCAGCGCGAAGGCAGGGATTTGCTCCGCCAAGGCCTGCGGCGTCCTTCGTCCGCCACCTCTGTTGAGGCTGCGCCATGGCTGCCATGAAACCATTCTCTCGTCAGGTGATCTTGAACTGCGACTGCGGCGAAGGGATGGCCGATGACGCCGCGATCCTCTCACACGTCACCGCAGCCAACATCGCCTGCGGCGGGCACGCCGGCGACGCCGACTCAATGCGCGCCGCGCTGCGACTGTGCCAGCGATTCGGCGTGAGCGCGGGCGCGCATCCCTCGTATCCGGATCGCGCCGCATTTGGACGGCGCGCGCTGCCGATGACACCCGCCGAAATCGTTGCCGCCGTCGGCGAGCAGATTCAAGCGCTATCCGTCATCGCGTCCGAGGAAGGCGTGGCGCTCACACACGTGAAACCCCATGGCGCGCTCTACAACCAGGCTGCGGCGCACCGCGAGATCGCCGATGCGATCGCGCGCGCCATCGTCGCGCATGACCCAGGTTTGGCGCTGATCGGCTTAGCAGGCTCGGCGCTCATCGAGGCCGGCGCAGCCGCCGGGCTGCGCGTATTGCGCGAGGCATTCGCCGACCGCGCCTATGAGCGCGACGGCTCCCTGCGCGCCCGCGACTTGCCCGGCGCGCTAATTGAGGACAGCCGGCGCTGCTTGGCGCAAGCTGAAGACATCGTCCTGCGCGGGCTGGTGATAGCACATGACGGCACGCGCATCGCGCTGCGCGCCGACGCGATCTGCATTCACAGCGACACGCCGGGCGCAGCCGAGCGCGCAGCTTTCTTGCGGCGCAGGTTGTTGCAAGCCGGCGTCGCATTGGTCGGCGTGCGATGAAGCCCTGGCGCATCCGACCGATGGGCGAGGCGGCGTTGCTGATCGAGTGCATGTTGGATGACATCGCTGAAGCCAACGCGCGCGTGCTGGCGCTGGCTAAAGTCCTGCCTGCGCAGTGGCACCCGCTGCCGGCGATTCATTCGGTGCTGGTTCGCTTCGACCCGCTGCGCTACACACAGGCAGAAGTGCAAGCCCACGTGCGGGACGCGCTCGCCCAGGCGACACCCGGCGCGCTCCCACCGGGGCAGCAAGTGACCATACCCGTGCGCTATGGCGGCGAAGACGGCCCTGACCTCGCAGACGCTGCGCGCCGGCTCGGCCTCGCGCCGGATGAGTTGATCGCGCAACACACGGCGCGCCCATGGCGCGTGCTGATGATCGGCTTCGCGCCGGGTTTCCCCTACATCGGCCCACTGCCGGCGTCGCTGACGCTGCCACGACGCGCTACGCCACGCGCCGCCGTGCCGGCCGGCTCGGTGGCCATCGCCGCCGGCATGACCGGCATCTATCCGTCGCAATTGCCGGGCGGCTGGCACCTCATCGGCAAAACCCAGGTCACGCTCTTCGACCCCACACGTGAACCGCCGGCATCCCTGCAACCCGGCGATCATGTGCAGTTTGTGGCGATCGCCTAGTGGCTCAATCGGGAAAGAGAGGTCAGCAACGGAGGGAGACGTGTTGCGTGTCATCGCGCCGGGCGTGCTGTGCACCATACAAGACCTGGGGCGCCCAGACTACCAACGCTTCGGCGTGCCGATCGGCGGCGCGATGGATCGCGTGGCCTGTGTTATCGCCAATCGGCTGGTTGGCAATCCGATAACCGCCGCCTGCCTGGAGATCACTGCCGGCGGCGCTGCCTTCGAGGTCCTAGCACCGTGCGTGATCGCCGTGACCGGCGGGGACCTCGGCGCGACGCTCAACAACCGGCCGCTGCCGGCCTGGACAAGCGCGCTCGTCCGGCCGGGACAGCACCTCGCCTTCGAGGAGCGTCGTCAAGGCGCGCGCGCCTATCTCGCGCTGGCCGGTGGCGTGGATGTCCCACTCGTGCTTGGCTCGCACAGCACCTATCTGCCTGGCCGATTCGGTGGCCTGGACGGACGACCGCTGCAAATGGGCGACGTGATCCGACCGGCGTCATCGGCGTTCGACCCAGCGCGCCTTGCCGGACGCGTCTGGCCCGCACCTGTGGACTACGCCCCCCTCATCCGCATCCTGCCCTTCCACTCCTTGCCCGGTCAGCCTGACCTGGACGACCTGACCGCCCTACCCTGGCGCGTCGGCGCAACGTCGAATCGAATTGGACTGCGGCTGGAGGGCGCAAGGCTCCACATCGAACGAGCCGGCGACCTGCCCTCGTTCGGCGTCTTCCCCGGCGTCATTCAGCTCCCACCTGACGGGTGCCCCATTCTGCTTATGGCCGATGCCCAACCCACCGGCGGCTATCCGGCGATCGCCGTAGCGATTCAGGCCGACTTGCATCGCGCGGCGCAGCTCATGCCCGGCGACGAGGTCCGCTTCGCCTGGACGACGCGCGCGGCGGCGATCGCAGCCTGGCGCGCGCTGAACGCCCTGCTCGATTCGCCGATCGACATGGACGATGGCATCGCGCTGGCCGCTGCTGCGCAAGGCTGATACCATCGCGCACATGGAGAACACACCTCTGCTCCGAGGACATGCGGCGCTGGTCACCGGCGCCGGTCGGGGGATCGGACGCGCCATCGCGCTGATGCTGGCGCGCGAAGGCTGCGACCTCGGGCTGATCGCGCGGGATGCCCAAGCGCTGCGCCGGACGCAGGCCGAGTGCGAAGCATACGGAGTTCGCGCGTTGCCTTTGGCGATGGACGTGAGCGAGACGGCATCGCTTCGCTTGGCCGTCCGGGCGTGTGAAGAGGCGTTCAGCGGGCTGAACGTGCTGGTCAACAACGCCGGCATCCATCAATTCGCCTCCGCCGTGGATGCTGATCTAGCAGTGTGGGATCGCATGTTGGACGTCAACCTGCGCGCCGCGATGCACGCGACGCGGCTGGCGCTGCCGCACATCATCGCCGGCGCGCAGGCCGGCCGGCGCAGCGCAGTGATCTTCATCTCGTCATTGGGTGGCAAATTCACCGCGCCGACCAACGCCGGCTACGCCGCAGCCAAACACGCGCTGACCGGGTTCGGCGGCAGCGTGTTCGAGGACGTGCGCGACTTCGGCGTAAAAGTGTGCGTAATCTATCCCGGCTGGACGAACACCGGTCTGCTCGCCGACTGGCTGCGACCCAACGAGGTGATCCAGCCGGAGGATGTCGCCGAGGCCGTGCGCTTCGTCATCGCTTCGGGGCCTACCGTCTGCCCCACCGAGATCGTGCTACAAACGCAGTCGTCGCGGGCCGCGCGCCTTCTGCCAACCACTTGAATGCTTCGCTGCCTGTCTCAGGCTTGCTACAATCGCGCCGATGACCGACGCCATCGCCATCCTCGACTTCGGCTCGCAGTATTCGCAACTCATCGCCCGCCGCGTTCGCGAAGCGCACGTGTATTGCGAATTGTTCCCTTGGGATGCGCCGTGCGAGAAAGTGATGGCGTTGCAGCCGCGCGGCTTCATCCTCTCCGGCGGGCCGAACAGCGTGTACGACCCCGGCGCGCCGTCTTTGCCCAACTACGTGTTGGAGAGCGGCCTGCCAGTGCTGGGCATCTGCTACGGTATGCAACTGTTGGCGCATGCGCTCGGCGGACGGGTGGAGCCGGCGTTACAGCGCGAGTACGGTGAAGCGAAATTAGAGATAGAAGACTGCGAGCTGTGGCCGGACGTGATCGCCCAGCTTCGCTCGCCGATCACCGTGTGGATGAGCCACGGCGATCGTATCGAGGCGCTGCCACCCAGTTTCAAAGTCATCGCACGCACGGCGCACTCGCCGATTGCCGGCATGGCCGACCCGGCGCGCCGGCTCTATGCAATTCAGTTCCACCCCGAAGTGAATCACACCCAGCATGGGCGCGAGATCATCGCGCACTTTGCGCGCGCCATCTGCCGCTGCCGCGCATCGTGGACGCCGGCGAACATCATCGAAGAGAACGTGCAGAAGATTCGCGCTCAAGTCGGACGGCGGCCGGTGATCTGCGGGCTGTCCGGCGGCGTGGATTCGTCGGTCGCAGCGACGCTCGTGCACAAGGCAGTGGGCGATCAGCTCACATGCGTATTCGTGAACACTGGCCTGCTGCGCAAAGGCGAACCGGAACAGGTCGTCGAGACGTTCGAGCGCGAGCAGGGCATGCGGCTGATCGCCGTGGATGCCAGCGAGGAATTCCTGGAAGCCCTGGGCGGGGTAACCGACCCGGAAGAGAAGCGCCGTCGCATCGGCGAGAAATTCATCCGCGTGTTCGAGGCGGTGGTGAGGGAACACGGGATAGGCTCCAGGGACGCGGAAGCAAGGGATGATGATCGCCCATTGCTGTGTCAGGGCACGTTGTATCCCGACGTGATCGAGAGCCGCGGGCCGGAGCGCCAGGCAGCGGCGAAGATCAAGACGCACCACAACGTGGGCGGTTTGCCCGAGGACATGCAGTTCGAGCTGCTGGAGCCGCTGCGCTACTTGTTCAAGGATGAGGTGCGCGCCATCGGCGCGGCGCTGGGGCTGCCGGACGCAATCGTGTGGCGGCAGCCCTTCCCCGGCCCGGGCCTGGCCGTGCGCGTGCTGGGCGAGGTGACGTGGGCGCGGCTTGAGCGCCTGCGCGACGCCGACGCAATTGTGCAGGAGGAGCTGCGCCGCGCCGATCTGATGCGCGCCACGTCGCAGGCGTTCGCCGTGCTGCTGCCGGTGCGCACGGTGGGCGTAATGGGCGACGGGCGCACTTACAGCGAGGTGATCGCCATACGCGCCGTGACCACCGACGACTTCATGACCGCCGACTGGACACGCATCCCCTTCGACGTGCTGGCGCGCATCAGCAATCGCATCGTGAACGAAGTGCCCGGCATCAACCGGGTCGTTTTTGACATCACCACCAAGCCGCCGGCGACCATCGAATGGGAATAAACCGCCGCGCACGACGGCACACACAGGAGCGCAAACATGGATTTTGGGGCAACGCTTTCGCGCGCGTTTAACATCGTCTTGAAGCATCGGGCGCTGTGGGTTTTGGGCTTCCTGGCGTCGCTCGCCAGCGGGGTGAGCGGCGCCGGCAACGCCCTCAGCAACTCAGGCCGCCTTTCCATACCGATACCCATCGGCCCATCCGCCGAGGTCCTGCCGGAAGTCGAGCGTTTCTTCGACCAGATCACCGGAGAGCCTGGGCTGATCGTAGGGGCGCTGTGCGGCCTCATGTGCGTTGCGCTGCTGGTCAGCCTGGCGCTGTGGGTCATCAGCGTCATCGCGCAGGGCGGTTTGATCGGCGGCGTGCAGCAGATCGAAGAAGAGGGCAACACAACATTCGGACAGGCATGGTCGGCCGGCGCGCGCAATTTCTGGCGGCTGTTCGGCTTGAGCCTGTTGCTGGCGCTGCCTGTTCTGCTGCTGCTGATCATCTTTGCAGCGCTGTTCGGCGTCGCGCTTGTTCCCATCATCACAGCAGCGATCCGCGGCGATGAAAGCATCTTATCAAAAGCAGCCGACAGCGCATTCGCGCTCATCTGCGGTGGCGGCACGTTAGGGTGCGTTAGTCTGCTCTACGCGATCATCGCGGCCGCCCTGCAGACGTTTGGCGAGCGCGCCATCGTGCTAGAGCAAAAGGGCGTGATAGACGCAGTTAGCCGAGGCTGGGAAGTATTCCGCGGCAACCTGGGTAACATTATTCTGCTGGCGCTGCTGATGCTCGTGTTTAGCATTGTGGTCAACTTTGTCATCGCAATCGTGAGCGGCCTGTTGTTTGCGCCCGCGCTGATCACGGCTATCCTCAGCGTAGGCAACGAGGGCGGCGCCGGCTCGCTCGCCATGGGTGGATTCACCCTCGTGCTGGTCGCTATCGTCGCTGCGGTCATCAACGCGATCTTCGCAGCGTTCAGCTCGGCGGTATGGACGTTAGCCTATCGGCAGTTCACCGGCGCCGGCGGCGTCGCCGCTGAACCAACCCCTCCCGCCCTGCTGCCGACGACGTAGAGGAGGTGCATTTCTCTGCAGGGGCGAGACATGGGTAGGCGCAGGCAATGCCTGCGCCTACCCTCATAAGTTGCGCCAGCTTGAGCGATCATTTGGCTGCTATGCCCAGCGCCGCATGCGCCGCAGCCAACCGAGCAATCGGCACGCGGAACGGGGAACAACTCACATAGTTGAGGCCGGCCTCGTAGCAGAAGGCCACCGAGCGCGGGTCGCCGCCGTGCTCGCCGCAGATGCCCACTTCGAGCGTCGGGCGCGTCGCGCGGCCCTTCTGAACGGCCATCTTGATCAACTGCCCCACCCCTTCGCGGTCAAGCGTCTGGAAGGGATTATCCGGCAGGATGCCCTCTTCGACGTACTTGAGCAAGAAGCCGCGTTCGGCGTCGTCGCGCGAGTAGCCATAGGTCATCTGAGTCAGGTCGTTCGTGCCGAAGGAGAAGAACTCGGCCATGGTCGCGATCTCGTCGGCGGTGACGGCCGCACGCGGGATCTCGATCATCGTGCCGAACTTGTACTTCACCTTCACGCCCTTCTCTTCCATCACGGCCTTGGCCACCTTCTCTAGCTCCGGCTGCACGCGCTTCAGCTCGTTCACGTGGCCGGTCAGCGGGATCATCACCTCCGGCATCGGCTCGTAACCTTCCTTCTTCACGTCGCAGGCCGCCTCGAAGATGGCGCGCACTTGCATGGCGATCAGGCCGGGGATCATGATGCCCAGGCGAATGCCGCGCAGGCCCATCATCGGGTTTTGCTCATGCATGGCGTTGACGGCATTCAGCAAGGCCAGCTTCTTCTGGTAGTCGGCGTGCTCCTCCTCGCTCAGCGCTTCGTAGTGACGCTTGGTCTCGTAGCGCGTCACCTCGCGGATCAGCTCTTCCTGCGAGGGCAGGAACTCGTGCAGCGGCGGGTCAATCAGGCGGATGATGACGGGCAGGCCGGTCATCACCTTGAACAGGCCGGCGAAGTCACCGCGCTGGAAGGGCAGCAGCTCGTCGAGGGCGCGCTGCCGCTCTTCGTCGTTGTCCGCGAGGATCATGCGCTGCACGATCGGCAGGCGCTCCTCCTCGAAGAACATGTGCTCGGTGCGGCACAGGCCGATGCCTTTGGCGCCGTAATCGCGGGCACGCTGGGCATCCTTCGGATAGTCGGCATTGGCCCACACTTGCAGGCCGCGGCGGGGTTTGCCATCCTCGGCCTTGCGCGTGTTCTTCGCGCTAATCTCGTCGGCCCACTTCAGCAGCGTCACCAAATCGGTCTGCTCCTCGAACGATGGGTGCACCATTGGCAATTGGCCGACGTACGCTTCGCCTTTGCCGCCGTCAATCGAGACCCAGTCGCCTTCGCGCAAGACGTGACCGTTGCTGGTGACGGTGCGTTCGCTCAGATTGATCTGCAGGGCATCGGCGCCGCACACGGCGGGGATGCCGAACTGCCGAGCGACGACGGCGGCATGCGAGGTGGCGCCGCCGCGCGCGGTCAGGATGCCTTTGGCCGCGACCATGCCATGCACGTCATCCGGCTTGGTCTCCGGGCGGATCAAGATGACGGCCTTGCCCTCGTTGCCCCACTTCTCGGCCAGGTCGGCGTCGAAGGCCAACATGCCGCTGGCTGCGCCGGGCGAGGCGTTCACCCCAGTCGCCAATAGCCGGCCGTCGTTCTTCGCATCCTTCACAGCCTGCTCGTCGAACTGCGGGTGTAGCAAGAAGTCCACATCGGCAGGCGTCACGCGGCGAACCGCTTCTTCCTTAGTGATCAACTTCTCCTTGGCCATATCCACCGCGATCTTGATGGCGGCTTTGGCCGTGCGCTTACCGTTGCGCGTCTGCAACATGTAGAGCTTGCCCTGCTCGATGGTGAACTCCACATCCTGCATGTTCTTGTAGTGCTTCTCCAGCAGGTTGCAGATGCGCACGAACTCCTTGTAGGTCTTGGGCATCTCCTTGGCCATCTCTTCGATGGGCTTAGGCGTGCGGATGCCGGCCACGACGTCCTCGCCCTGCGCATTGACGAGATATTCGCCGAGCATCTTCTTCTCGCCGGTAGATGGGTCGCGGGTGAAAGCGACGCCGGTGGCGCTGTCGTCGCCCATGTTGCCGAAGATCATCGTGACGACGTTGACCGCCGTCGGCAGTGTGCTCTTCCAGCCCATCTGCTTAGCGTAGGTGCGCGCCTTGTGGCCGGTGGCGCTGCGGAAGACCGCCATGGCGCACTCCTTGAGCTGCTCATACACGTCCTGCGGGAACTCGCGGCCGGTCTCGTCTTTGATCACCTGCTTGAAGATGGCCACCAGCTCCTTGAGGTCCTCGACGGTGAGTTCGGTGTCGAGCTTATAGCCGCGCTCGTGCTTCATGCGCTCCATCGGCTCGTCGAACTTCTCGTCGGGGATGCCGAGCACCGTGCTGCCGAACATCATGAGCAGCCGGCGGTAGCTATCCCAGGCAAAGCGCGCATTGCCAGTGGCGGCGATCATCTCCTCGACCGTCTGATCGTTGAGGCCGACGTTGAGCACAGTTTCCATCATGCCGGGCATAGATTCGCGCGCGCCGGAGCGCACCGACACCAGCAACGGCCGCACGCCTTTCACGCCGCCGCCGAACTTCTTGCCAGTCTGCTTTTCCACGACTTTCATCGCTGCCAGCGCCTGATCCCACGCTTCCTTGGGAATCTTGTTGCCGGCTTTGACGAATGCGTTGCATACCTCCGTGCTGATGGTGAAACCGGGCGGCACAGGTAGGCCGGCGCGCGTCATGTCGAACAAGCCGGCGCCCTTCCCGCCGAGCAACTCGCGGATCTCCGGCCAAGTCTTGGCCACTTTGCTCACGCCCTTTTCATCGTTGAACAAGAAGACCCATTGTTTCTTTGCAAGGCCATCACGGCCGGCGCCGGCTTTGCTACCAGCGCTCGGCCGCTGCATCGTCGTTGGTTTGGTTGAGACTTTCACTGCCATCTGAAACTTTTCTCCTGAAACAGGGATGTGCATACTTGATAAACCGCGCAACGGTCACAGCAAGGCGATGGCTTCGCTGCGACGCTATAGCGCAGTCGGATTGCTAGCTCCGATTCTACTGCCGCGATAGCAGCAAGGCCAACCCGAGGCGCGCTGCGCTACGGGTAAAAGGTGTATTGCGCAGCGGCGGCTTTCGCTAGCGGCGTGATGATCCCCGGCCAAATCGCGAGGATGATGACCGCAGCGACGCCCAGGCCGATCATCAGCCGAGCGATGAACGAATCTTGCCTCATGGCAGCCGGCGGCCGGACATCCTGCAACATCTCGCCCTCGATGAGCGTCTCGCCGTCGAGCAACGGCGGATCATCTAGCATGGGCGACGCATCCGCTGCAACGCGCGTCACTGCAGCCGGGTTGCCTATCGCCAGAACGCGCTCCGGGAATAGGGACACCGGCTGCGCATCCGCCGGCGTCTCCTCGATCACCTCGACACGAGGCGCATCGAAGACAGCAAGCAAACCGCGCACGACGCCAACCCCAACGCTGGCGCCGGCAGCCAGGAGCAGCGCCAATCCTTCGGCGTCGGCGACGCCATAGGCTCTTGCCACCGACCAGCGCGAGACAAAACCCAGCGTGCCGGGCAAGCCGGCCAGCGATAGCCCCCCTACCCCCAGCGCCAGCGCCGCCCACAGGTCACGCGCGCCGCGCACATCGGCAAAAGCGTCGCTCGACCGCAACGCGCGCAAGCGCCACATCCCCAGGCCGAAAACGCCCAGCGAGAGCGCGCGCGCCAATGTGACAAACGCCAGCGCTTCCACAGCAAGCTGAGACCCACGGCTCAAGATCAGCAACGTGCAGCCGATCTCCACCAGGATGGCGCAGGCCAAGACGCGCGCAAACGCGTTTTGCGCCCACGCCAGCGCGCCGCCGAAGATGAGCAGCACAATGCCGCCGACGGCGAGCGCATCGGCCGCCTGACCACCGATGCGCAACCACGGGTAGGCTTGCCAAAAGTCCAAGAACAGAAAGCTCACTGCGCCTACGACTACTGCGACGATGAAGGCCGTGACCAATGGCGAGGCGTCCCGCGCCACCGGATGCACCCAGGTGTAGAGCGGAATAGCGCCGATCAGCAGCCCAAAGCCGCCGATGAGCAGCACAGTGGCCGGGCCGTACGCCGCCGCTAGCGCCGTCGCATCGTTGAGATTCACAACGCCGGCGCGGTCTATGGCCCAGCCGGCAAATAAGAACATCGGCAACGCCAGTGTGGTTGCGCTAAGGTAGCGCAACGCGCCCAGCGCAGATCGCTCGCCGCTGCGTTCGGCCTGGATCATTAGCGCGGCCAACGCAGCCGCCCCTTCAAACGCCAGCGCAGCATAGACGAACGGGCGAATCATCAGCGCCAGGCTCGCCGCTGCCAACACAATCAGGCCAATGGGTACGAACAGCCCGCCCTGCGGCGCGCGCCAGGACAGCACGAATAGCGTCGCAGCGCAGATGAACAGCAACAAGATGGGAACACGATTGGCAGCCCGCACGCGCAACAACCGGCCCAGCACCTCGAACGGCGCGCCTAGCTCGATGCCGACCGACGCGCCGGGCAACATGATTTTGCTATCCGGTGGTTGCGCCAGCAACACGACGACGCCGGCGCAGGCAAGCACAGCCACGCCGATCTCGATCCCTTGCCAACGGCGCAGCAAATACACGGGCAACGCGCCGACCAACGGGATGCTCACGACCAGCAACGCGGCGGGAATCATCTGTCAGAATTGAGAATGAGGCGCGCGCTGACTTTATCCGTTTTCGACTCTCAATTCAGCATCGGCCGCGCCGGCGTCCGCAAGCGTCAAGTAAGCGATCGCCGCGCCCACCAGCAGCGTCGTCAGACCCAGCAACACACTGACCCCAATGCTCGGCTCAAGCGGCGTGTAGGCCAGCTCGAACCCGGATAACAGCATCAGCAACCCCAAGCCGACATTGAGCGCTTCATACGCCGTCGCCACGATCAACAAGCCAACACCGATCAAGATATATGCGCTCAAGCCCAGTTCACGCGCAGCGCCGGGCAACGGGAAGCGAATGGTCGCGCCAAAAGCCGCCGTCAGCACTAGGATGGCAACAATGGCGCGCAGCAACAACTGCGCCGGCAGCCGATGCCAGTCCGGTTGCGCCAGCCGCTCACGCGCGATGGACTCGCCGCGTTCGGCGCGCGCCATGTCGCCGCGTTGCGCTGCGATGCTGAGCGCAAAGCACACGATCGCGCCTGCCAGCGGCTTGATCACCGCCATACTGGGCTCGATCACGCGCGCCAGCAGGAGGCCGACCGCCACATACTGCAACACCATCATCGGCAGGGCGAGCTGCCAGTTGCGCACGACCGCAACGATGCCGGCCGAGACGGCCAACAAAACGAGCAGCGGGGTCACCGTCGTCTGCGCCAACCGGTCGAACAGTTCGATGAGCTGAGACATCATCGAGATTGTATCCGAACGAGGCAGCGACCATCGCCCATCGCCCGGCGCGCGCCGGGTGGGATAGAATCCGCGGTGCAACCTGCTCTCCTTCTTTGTCACGCAATGGCGATTTGCGTCTCAGCGCTCTACCGCTACCCGGTCAAGTCCTGCAAGGGCCACGCCTTGCGCGAGGCCATCACCGACGCGCGCGGCATCGTCGGCGACCGCCGCATGATGATCGTGGATTCGCAGGGCGAGTTCATCACCCAGCGCGACGCGCCGCGCCTGGCGCTGATCGAGCCGGTGATGAACGACGACGGTTCAATGACGCTGCGCGCGCCCAATCAGCCATCGGCCTCTTTCACGCCGTCGAACCAAGGCCGGCGCGTCAAGGCGCGTGTGTGGCGCGACGTCTGCGATGCGATTGACCAGGGCGACGAAGTCGCCGCATGGTTGCAAGATTTTCTGGCCATGCCGGCCCGGCTGGTGCGCATGGCCGACGACTTTGTGCGTCGTGTAGATGCTCGCTACGCCCGCCGGCCATCCGACCAGACCGGCTTCGCCGACGGCTATCCGTTCCTGCTCATCTCCCAGGCGTCGCTGGACGACCTGAACGCTCGGCTCGCCTCCCCCATCTCGATGAACCGCTTCCGGCCGAACATCGTGGTCAGCGGCTGCGATGCCTTCGCCGAGGACGACTGGCGCGAGATTCGCATCGGCGGCATCATCTTTAACATCGTCAAACCATGCGCTCGCTGCGCCATCCCGACCATTGACCAAGACACAGCTATCGCTGGACCCGAGCCGCTCAGGACGCTGGCGGCTTATCGCACCTTCGGACAAAAAGTGCTGTTCGGCCAGTATCTGGTCGCTGCCAACACCGGCGCGCTTCGCATGGGTGACGAAGTCGAAATCACCGCCACAGCCAAGTCGGCTATTGCCGAGGGGTAGCCCTCGCAGCATACTTCGCGCGCTCCTGCGCGACAAACGCCTCCACCGCTGCTTTGATCTGGTCGCGCACTTCGCGAAATTTCGCGAGCTTCTCTTCTTCGGTGCCTTCAAAAGCAGCAGGATCGTCAAACTGCCAATGCAGGCGGTGTTGCACGCCTGGCCACACCGACGGGCAGCGCGCCTCGGCGTCGGCGCACACGGTGATCAGATAGGCGAAGAGCTCCCTGCCGAGATACTCGCGCAGGCTTTCATTACCCGCACGGTGAATGGGTTCATGCCCTTCGATTCTATGCCGGCGCTGTAGGCGTTGAATAGGTCGCCAGCGTAGTGGCGTAGAAAGGCCTCGGCCATCTGGCTGCGAGCCGAGTTGCCGGTGCATAGGAACAGTATGTTGGGCTTAAGCATTCAGATATCTCCCATGCTGAATGCGCGACTTACCTGCAGCGGAATGATAAAGCCTCAGCCGCGTTTGCGACGCAGCCGAGGCTTAAACGAAAGCGCGCAGTGGTCAGCGCAACTTCGTCAAGTCGAGCTTGAGGAAGCGCGCTGCGGCGCGCAGGATGTTATAGAAGTCGTCCAACTTCTTCAGCTTAAGGCGCGCCGTCGGGTCGTCGTAGTAGCGCTGATGCTTGTTCAGCAGTTCGCGGTTGTTCTTGATGTCCAGCAACGCAACGCGCACGGCTTGCTTAAAGGACTCCGGCAGGCCAGGGCGAACCGCGAAGGGCGTGTTGGGGATGGGCGGCGTGAAGGCGACGATGACGAGCTGCCCTTCTTTGCAAGCGTTATAGCGCAGGCGCACTTCGGCGTCCGTCCGCTGGCGGTTGATGCCATCGGCGAAGCCACAGGTATCCACCTGGCCGCTGTTGGCCAGCAGGTAGAGGTTTTCCTCGAAGGTGGCCCCGGCAGCGACTTTGTCGTTCCAGACGGCCAGCACTGCTGCTGGGTGATTGCCGGCGAACACCGTCTTGAGGTCTTTATCGGGGTTCAGGCCACGCTGGAATAGCAGCGTCTTCGGCATCAGGTGACCGGAAGCCGAGGCCGGATCGGTGAAGGCCAGCGTCTTCCCCTTCAAGTCTGCCAGCGTAGCAATGCCAGAGCCTTTCTTAGTGAAGATGACGCTGTAGTAGTAGGGCTGCGCGTTTGGGTCGAAGAGCAGGGTCCCGCGAACGATGCGCGGATAGATCGCCACAACCAGCGGCTCTACTTTGGCCTCTTGCACCGCCAGCACATGGGCAAACGGCCCGACCTCCATTGCGTCAATGCGCCTGGCGCGGATCGCCTCGACAATCGCGCTGTAGCTGGTGCCGGTGAAGAGTTCAACGGGTATCTCAAGCTGCTTCTCCAGATACGCCCGCAGCGACTCATTAGCCGCGATAGCCTTAGCAGCGTCGTCGTCGGGGTAAATGCCAATGGTGAACTTGCGCGGCCAGCCTTCACGCTGTTCAGGCCGGCGGGCGAAGGCTGGCGCGCCGGACAAGCCGGCCAGAGCGCCGGCTGCCGCTAGGGCGCCCGCGCCACGAATGAATGATCTACGATTCATGTCAGCACACTCCTTTCTTTAAGTCAGATGATTCTCTTGCGAATGCGATCACTGATGCGGTCAATGATGGTTACGGCGATGATCAAGATGATCACCGCCCCCATCAACTCGCGATACTGGAACAGCGCCATGTACTTCTGCAGGATGAAGCCCACACCGCCGGCGCCGACCAGGCCGAGGATGGTGGCCGCGCGCACGTTGTGCTCAAAGAGTTGCAGCGAGTAGGCCGCCGCCAGCGGCAGCACCTGCGGGATGACGCTGAAGCAGAACACCTGTAAGCCCGAAGCGCCCGTCGCGCGCAACGCCATCACCTGCTGCGGGTCAATCTGCTCGATGGACTCGGCGTATAGCTTCGCCATGAATCCGATCGCGCCGATGGCCAACGCCAACACGCCAGCGAATGGGCCAAGACCTACCGCCGCCACGAACACCAGCGCGAAGATCAGCTCCGGCACGGCGCGAATAGCGTTCATGACCAGGCGAGTCGCCTGATACACCACCGGATGGGGCGAAATGTTGCGCGCGGCCAACAGCCCGAACGGGATCGAGAGCAGGATGGAGAGCGTTGTCCCAATGATGGCGATTTGAATCGTCTCGATCACGTAAGGCACAACGCCGGGCAGATACAGGTGTGTGACTTGCGACGGCTGCCATGAGAAGAAGGGCAGGTCTTCTTGGGCTTCTGACAGCCCGTCGCCCAGGGCGAGGTCAAGCGAGGCATTGGATGGATCTGCCTGAATTGCCTCGAGCTGGCGGGCGATCTGCTCCACGTCAATCTGCGATTCTTCCGCCGGCGCAACAATGCCCAAGTTGATCGTAAACGGCAGGTTGATCGTGAACGGCAGGCGCGCGACCGGCTGCATGTCAAAATTCGGCGGCACGAGCCGCACCAGAAAGTTCACAATGTTTGGGATGCCCTCGATCAATTCCGAGGGGCGCGCGTTGGTGCCTTGCACCCCCCACCAGTAGACGATGAATACAACCGCTGCGACGATCAGGCCGCGCGCGGTGATCCTGGGAAGTGGGCGCAGCAGGTCTTCGCGCGCTGCGGATTGTTGAGGCTTTGCGCCGGTCGCGTCGGGCTTGACGATTGGCAATTCTTGAGCCATCGTGAATCCTTTAGGCGAGCACCTTGTCGAACCGATACACCCGGTCCATCACGTCCTGATTAAGCTGGTCGGTCGGCCCATCGAAGACCACAACGCCCTGCGCCAGGCCGATCACGCGATCCACGAACGATTTGGCCAGCTCGACCTGGTGGATGCTGATGAGCGCCAGCGCGCCGTCCTCGCGCGCTACGCGGGCCAGGTCGCTCATCACCTGCACGGCCAGCTCCGGGTCGAGGCTGGCAACCGGCTCGTCGGCGAGGATGATGCGCGGCTGTTGCGTGAGCGCCCGCGCAATCGAAGCGCGTTGCTTTTCGCCGCCGGAGAGGCGGTCGGCGCGTTGCTTGGCGCGATGCAGCAGATTCACGCGCTCCAGGCTGCGCACGGCCACTTCTCGCTCGCTGCGAGTGAAGTAGCCGATCAAGCCATCCAGGCCCGACTTGTATCCCAGTCGGCCAGTGAGCACATTGGTCAACACCGGCAAACGTTCCACCAGGTTGTGCTCTTGCCAGATGAAGCCGATGCGACGCCGCACTTCACGCAGTTGGCGCTCGCTCATGCGCGTGATCACTTGCCCATCCAAGATCACCTCACCTTCGGTCGGCCGTTCCAGCCCGTTGATGCAGCGCAGCAAAGTGGACTTGCCCGCGCCGGAGCGACCGATAAGGGCGATGATCTCGCCCGCCTCAGCTTTGAAGCTCACTCGCTTCAGCGCTTCATGGCCGTTGGGATAGATCAAGCGCAGGTCGCGCACATCTAGCAAGCTCACCGAAAACGCTCCTCTCGCATGCGCATCTGCTCAGGCAGCTAGAAACGATAAAGTGCACACCCTGAGCAAGGAATGAATAGCGAATAAGCGCAGATTAAGAGGGTCAGACTGACATGAGCAGCCTGCCCCCAAGATACGCCAATGGTTGCCCAAAGCCTAGGGAAGAAGCACCGTATCAATCACGTGGACGATGCCATTGGCGGCAGTCACATCGGTGGCGATCAAGCGCGCATTGTTGATGTAGACCTCGTCACCTTTGACCTTCACCCTCAGCGTCTTGCCGTTCACCGTGGTCAGCTCGGTCGAATTCACCACCGTGTTAGCCGACAAGTTGCCCGGCACAACGTGATATGTCAACACCGAGGTGAGCAGCGCCTTATCCTTCAGGATGGCAGCCAATTCTTCCTCGGTGAACTTAGCGAAAGCCGAATTGGCCGGCGCAAACACCGTGAACGGCCCACGGCCGCTCAGCGTGTTGAACAAGTCAGCGGCATCAATCGCCTGCGCAAGCGTGGTCAAGCCATTCGCAACTGCCGTCTCGGGAATGCCCCACGGCACGCGCGCCGTGCGCTTGGGCGCATATGCGCCGCAGTTTTCGGCTGCCGCGCCGACCTGCGGCACCAAGGGCAAATCAGCAACCACCGCCGCGCCAGGCCCTTTCACTTCGACTCGGATCACCGGCGCCGAGGTGTATTGATTAGGCCCGGCGACCGGCATTACGTAGTATGTGCCGGGCGTGACGATAACCCCGTAAGTGTCGTCTTTGCCCGTGTGGCCGCACGTCGAGAAGTTGCCGCCGTTCGTCACTTTGAAGCGTCCAAGCGTTGTCCGCTCGCCCGGATCGCGCTTGCCATTGGCGTTGGCGTCAATAAAGGCTACGCCATAAATCTTGCCGACCCGAGTCTGGGCTTGCGCGGGTGAGTTTAGGGTTAGGCTGGCGCCCATCAAACCGAGCATCACCAGACCGACAATACCTTTGCGAACGTTGGTCTTCATCTTAACTTCCTCCTTTTGTTGCCTGCAGCTTTACGGCCACAAACGATAAGGGGATTAGTTCAAGGGGAGTTTATCCAAGTGTTAAGAGAGAAATATAATCCCATGCCGTCGCAGACTGCGGCGACCTCTGCCGCAGTCGGGCACTGCCGGCCGCTGCCGAGCTTCTGCACCTTCGCCGCGCCGACGCAATTGGCAAACTCCGCCGCTCTGCGCGCGTCGCGATGCTTCAGCCAGGCCACGGCAAAACCGGCTGCAAAGGCATCACCCGCAGCCGTCGTGTCGCGCGCCGTCACGGGGATGCCCGGGACGACGTGTTCGCCGTCTGCAGAGAAGACGACGCATCCCGCGCCGCCGCGCTTGATGACGACATGGCGCGTCCCTCGCCCCAGCATCCACCGCGCTGCGTCGGCTTCGGCGCGTTCTCCGGTGAAGCGCATCGCTTCTTCCGCGGTCAGCAAGCTCACTTCGCTCAGCCGGACGATCTCCAGCGCCGCCTCGCGCGCGCTGGCTTCGGAGGCGATCGGGCCGAGGTCGTTCATCACCGGCACGCCGGCTTCGGCAGCTAGGCGCGTCGCTTCAACGGCAGAGCCGGCCACGCGCCGCTCATGCAGCGCATAGCCTGGCATAAAAAACAAATCGGCGCTTTGAATCAGCCCTACCGAACGCGCATCTAGCACAAACGGGTCACCTGCGCCGTCGCGGACGAGAAAGACATGTCGGCCGGCGTCATCTACGATCACCAGCACGAGCACATTCACGCTGCCGGCGCCGCGTTGTGTGTAGCTCACATCCACGCCTTCGGCCAGCAGCATGTCATACACGGCCTGGCCGTAGGCATCCTCGCCGACCGCGCCGAGGGCGACAGCCCGTGCGCCCAAGCGCGCAGCGGTGATCAGGAAGTTGCCGGCGCCGCCCGGCTCAACACTGATGGCGCGAACGCTTTGCATGCGCTCAGGCTCTATCGGCAAGCGCTCGACGGCCACCACTAAATCGGTCACCAGATCGCCATAACATACAACTAATGGCGAGTTCGGTCGCAGCAATTCGGACATAGGCGCGCATCGTAGAGGATTCGCCGGCCTAGCGCAAGGGGATCGTATACGACCGGCCGGGTCGAGGATGGTATATTGACTCCGGCCAGCGAACAATGCTACGCAGACCTTTCGTCATCGGATTCATTATCTTCGGCCTGATCGCAACGGCGATCGGCGCGAGCATCTACGCTTACCGGAGCGCCTACGAGTACTTCGCCAACGAACTCACTATCCTGCCGGAGATCCTCAATCAACCGCGGCCCGTTAGCATCGCCACGCCCAGCGGTTCGCAAGATGAGGTCATCGTGCTGCCGAAGGCCTGGGACGGCAGAGAGCGCGTCAACATCCTACTGATGGGCATTGACCAGCGCGCTGGCGAAAGCGAGCGCGCCTATCGCACCGACACCATGATCGTGTTCACGCTCGATCCGATGACGATGGAAGCCGGCATCTTGTCCATCCCCCGCGATACCTGGGTGCCGATTCCGGGCAACTTCGATCAGCCCAACTATCGCATCAACCAGGCGAACTTCCTGGGCGACGCTTATGATTACCCTGGCGGCGGCATCGCCCTGGCCCGCAAGACGGTCGAAAACTTCCTGGGCATCCCCATTCACTTCGTGGCGCGCATCAACTTCACCGCTTTTGAAAGCTTCATAGACCGCATTGGCGGCATCACGATTGACGTGCCCGAGCCGATCTACGACCCCGAATATCCAACCGAAGATTACGGCGTGGAGGTGTTCTCGCTGCCGGCCGGGCTGCAGACGATGGACGGCGCCACCGCGCTGAAGTATGCGCGCACGCGCCGCTCGCGCAACGGCGACTTCGACCGCGCCCGCCGCCAACAGCAGGTCATCCTGGCCGTGCGCGAGAAGCTTAAAAATCCTCAAACGCTGGCGCTGCTCATCGCCGGCGCGCCGGACATGCTGCGCGAACTCGGTTCCTCAATCAAGACCGACATGACGCTCGACCAAATGCAGCAGTTGGCCGTGCTCGCGCGGAACCTTGAGCGCGACAAGATCAAGTCCGAGGTGCTCGACCAGCGCTACACCGAGTTCGCGACGACGCCGGATGGATCACAGGTCGTTGTTCCGATTCGCGCGCGCATCGCCGAGCTGCGCGAGCGCTTCTTCAGCAGCCAGACGACCGTCAACGCCGCCGAGATCCGCTCAACCACGCCTTGAGCCGGCGCTTCGCGCGCCCGGTCTCTCTCTCCCTTCAGATCGCCGGGCGCAATGCGCTCCCCGCCGGCGAAGTGGGCAGGGCCGATTACAACAGGGGTTCGGCTTCGCGCTCTACCAGCGCGCGGAAGCGTTGCATCAACGTGCGGGTAATCGGCCCAGGCGCGCCATCGCCGATGGTGAGCTGATCGATCTTCACCACGGGCAAAATCTCGCGCGAGACGCTGGTGATGAAGCACTCGCGCGCCTGCGGCAGGTCGCCATAAGCCACTGCCTCGGTGACGACCGGCAGCACCTCGCGGGCAACCTCCAACACCAGCGCGCGCGTCACGCCGGCCAGGACGCGCGCCTCTTCCGTGCGGAGCACGCATGCGGCCTCTGCCGCAGCGGCTGAGGGCATGACCGCGAAGAAGTTGCTGCTCAGCCCTTCCAGCACGGCACCATCTTCGCCGATCATCAGGCCCTCATGCGCGCCAGGGGGCAACGCGCGATAGGCATCCGCAGCCGAGGCGATGAACGTCGTGCTCTTGGCGTGCGGATTGTCGCGATGGAGCGACACGGTCACGCACCAGACGCCGGATTCGTAGAGCGACGACGGGTAAGGTGTGAACGGCTCGACGCTGACAAACAGCATCGGCGGCGCAAAGGTCAGCCGGAAGCGCGATTCGGGATAGCCCGTTGCGCGCAGGGCGTGCGCCACTGCTCGGCGCGTCGCGGCCTCGTCGAGCCTGGCCGGACTGCCGAGCAGCGCAACCGACTCCTCCAGGCGCCGGATGTGCTGGCGCAACCGCAGCACGCGGCTGCCCTCATAGGTGCGAAAGGTGGTGTAGGCCCCGTCGGGCAATTGGCCAGACGCTTCGCGGAGCGAAGCATGCTCGCCAACTAGGGCGATGCGACTGTCGTCGGTTGGGGCGTTTGTGTCAAGTCGAAATGTCGTGACCATGCGGACAGCGCAGTGTAGCATCGTCGCATGGCCGCCGGATGAGTCGGCGCTAGGTTGTGTCGGCGGGACAAATTGGGTTAAAGTTGCACATGTATGTATAGTGTCGCGAACACCCTCAGCGCGGCTTTCCAGCGCTACGTGCCCCTCATCGAAGCGGAGATGCGCGCCGTGATCAACGCGCCGGCTCAACCGCGACTGTTCAACGTGATGTTGAATTACCATCTCGGCTTCGCCGATAGCACCGGCGAGCCAACATCCGCGCCGGGGGGCAAGCGCATCCGCCCCATGCTCACGCTGCTGTGTTGCGAGGCATGCGGCGGCGATCCCCGCCACGCCATCCCGGCCGCAGCGGGGATCGAACTCTTGCACAACTTCTCGCTCATCCACGACGACATCGAAGACCGCGATGAGCTGCGGCGGGGTCGCCCCACTCTGTGGAAGTTGTGGGGCGAGGCGCAAGCGATCAACGCCGGCGACGCGATGTTCGCATTCGCCCACCTCGCACTGTTGCGCGCGGCGGAGTGCGGCGCATCGGCCGAGCGCGTGGTGCGCGCCATGCGCGCCTTCGACCAGATGTGCATCCGGCTGACCATCGGCCAACACCTCGACCTGAGTTTCGAGTCGCGCAGCGACGTGACCGCCGATGAGTATCTGCGCATGATCGAGGGCAAGACGGCCGCGCTGACCTCGAACGCTTGCGAGATCGGCGCGCTGCTCGGCGGCGCAGACGACGCGACCGCGCAAGCATTCGCCGACTTCGGGCATTGGCTGGGCATTTCGTTTCAGTTGCAAGACGACGTGTTGGGCATCTGGGGCGATCCGGCCATCACCGGCAAGCACGACAGCGACCTGACGCATGGCAAAAAGACCTTGCCGGTGCTCTACGCCGCCGAACGCGACGCGCGCATTCGCCAGGGCTACCTCGAGGCCGGCGCGCTGAGCAGCGACGCCGTGCAACCGATACGCGAGATGATCGAGGCCGCCGGCGGCAGGGCACATGCCGAACAGGCCGCCGAAGAAGCCTACGCCCACGCGCTGGCTGCACTCGACAAGACCGGGCTGGACAACACGGCCAGCCGCGCGCTGCGCGAATTAGCGCACAGCCTGCTGCGGCGGGCGCATTAAATCACGCCGCGCGCTTCATGGCTACCACGCGCGCGCCGACCAAACGGAAGAGCGCAGCAAAACGCAGCTTGCGGCGCAGCGTTGCTGGCGCCTGGCGACCATCAATGACCACGAAGCCGAATTGGGCGTAATATGGCGCCAGGGTCGAGGCACACAACAGATAGACTTCGCCGCGCTCACGCTGCAGCAGCGCTTCGATCAACCGCCCGCCAATTCCCCGCTTGCGATAGGCCGGCGCGACCACCAGGCTGCCCAGCTCGCGGCAATCGGCATACGGCTTGACCTGCGCGATGCCGACGACTTTCGCATCATCAACAGCGACGATAAAATTCCTCCAGTCCAGCGAGGTTGGATCGAGGCGCGCCGCGAAGACCATGCGCCGAATCGCGCTCTGGTCTGCTTTGGTCGCCGGACGCAATGACACCATACGATGAGCGAACTGACCGACAAGCGCCCGCGTGAGCGCGCCCGGCGCTGTCGGACGGATCGTAGGGCGATTCTAAAATGTACGCGGAACTCAACGGCCTTCGCATGTTCTACGAGGATCGCAGCAGCAGCGATCCCACCGGCGTGATTGTCTTCCTGCACGGCTTCCCGCTTGACCACAGCATCTGGCGGCACCAGCTCGACTACTTTTCAACCAGCTACCGATGCATCGCGCCCGATTTGCGCGGTTTCGGCGCGTCGAGCGAGTTAAAAAAGCCGGCCGAGCCAACGCCGCTCACCGTGGACACCTTCGCCGCCGACGTCGTCGCCCTGCTCGACCACCTGCACATCAAGAGCGCCGACTTCGTCGGCTTGTCCATGGGCGGCTACATCGCGCTGGCCATTTGGCGCCGGCTGGCCACCCGCAAACTTGTGCGACGGTTGATCCTCTCGAACACGCGCGCCGCCGGCGATACGCCGGAGACGAAAGCCAACCGCAAGCGACAGGCCGAATTGGTCAAGGCGCAAGGCACGCGCCCCTACGCCGATGAGATGCTGCCCCGGCTGCTCGCGCCGGAGAACATTGAACGCTGCGGCAACGAAGTGCGCCACATGATCGAGCGCACTCACCCCGACACCATCGTCGCCACGCTCGAGGCGCTGGCTGCGCGCAAGGATATGACCGACTGGTTGCGCCGCGTGCAGGTAAAGACGCTCGCCGTCGTCGGCGAGAAAGATGTCATCTCGCCCCCCAGCGACGCCGAGTTGATCGCGCGCGAGGTAGACGGCGCGAAGCTCGTCGTGATTCCCCACGCCGGCCACCTCACCCCGCTTGAACAGCCCGATGCCTTCAACGAAGCCATGTATGCCTTCCTCCGATGAACCAAGCCGCTTTCCTCTCCGCGCTGCAAAAGATATTCCCTGAGCGTCGGCTGCTGACCGCGCCGGCGGCGCTGGCCGCTTACGAATCAGATGGACTCACTGCCTTCCGGGCGCGCCCACTCGTCGTCGTCATCCCCGAAACGCAGGAAGAGGTGATCCGGGCGGTGAAAGCCTGCCACGAATTCGGCGCGCCGTTCGTCGCGCGCGGCAGCGGCACCAGCCTAAGCGGCGGAGCGTTGCCGGTAAAGGAAGGCGTCGTCCTGGCGCTCAATCGGCTGAACCGCATCCTCAAACTCGACCCTCAACAGCGCATCGCCGTGGTCGAGCCGGGCGTCGTGAACATTGAGATCACCAAAGCCGCTGCCCCCTTCGGATTGCTCTATGCGCCCGACCCGTCCAGCCAGCCGGTTTGCACCATCGGCGGCAACGTCGCCTTCAACAGCGGCGGCGCGCATTGCCTAAAATACGGCATGACCAGCAACCACGTGCTCGGGCTGAAGGTTGTGCTGCCGGACGGCGAGGTGGCCGAACTCGGCGGCGACAGCCTGGAAAGCGTGGACGCGGACTACGTCGGCTTATTCAGCGGCAGCGAGGGCCTGTTTGGCATCGCGTTGGAAATCACCGTCCGGCTGCTGCCGAAGCCGGAGACCTATCGCACGCTGCTGGCCGCGTATCGCAGCCTGGAGGCCGCCGGCGACGCCGTCTCCAGCGTGATCGCATCCGGCTTGCTGCCCGGCGCGTTGGAGATCATGGACAACCTTTCGATCCAGGCTGCCGAGGCTGCGGTGAAGCCCGGCTATCCGCTGGACGCCGCCGCATTGCTCATCGTCGAACTGGAGGGCGAACGCGCGCAGGTCGAAGCGGAGTGGGCGCGCCTTAAGGCAGTGATTGACGCCTCGCGGCCCTATCTGGTCAAGGTGGCGCGCGACGACGAGGAGCGCATGAAGATCTGGAAAGGGCGCAAGAGCGCGTTCAGCGCCGTGGGACGGCTCAGCCCCGATTACATCGTGCAGGACGGCGTGGTGCCGCGCCGTCGGTTAGGCGAGGCGCTGGCCGAAATCGAGAAACTCAGCGCCAAGTGGGGCATTCGCGTGGCGAACGTGTTTCACGCCGGCGACGGCAATCTACACCCCCTCATCATGTTCGACGGCCGCGAACCCGGCGCGCTGCGCCGCGCCGAGGAGCTGGCCGGCGAGATCATTGCCCTATGCATCCGGCTCGGCGGCTCGATCACCGGCGAGCACGGCGTCGGGATGGAGAAGCGCCAATACATGCCGCGTCAATTCAGCGCAACCGACATGGATGCGATGTGGGCGCTGCGCAAGGCGATAGACCCGCTGGAGCTGGCCAACCGCGGCAAAGTCTTCCCCGAAGGTGAGGCACCTTCCCTACATCGGGTCGGGGCGCATCCACTAGAGCAAGCCGGCGTGATCTCGCGGGAGTAGCTTGCACGGACATAGCTATTTAAGGAAGGTAAGCCATGCGCGCACTTCGGTTCACTCCCATCGCACCCTTGGTCGCTCTTTTCATGGCCGGATGCCAGGCATGGATGCCGCGCCAGCCGGCGCCCGCGCCCACCAGTCCGGCACCGGCGCCCACCCTCGCGCCGCCCGTCGTCGCACCTACCCTTGCACCGACGGCAACCGCAACGCCAACGCCGCGACCGTCGCCGACGCCGAGACCCTCACCGACGGCCACGCCGACGCAAGCGCCGGCGCCGGCCGCCGACGACGCCATCGGCGTTCGACAGGCGCTGCTCCGGCTGCACAACCAAGTGCGGCGCGGCTACGGCCTGCCGCTCTACGCCATCGCATCGGCGCTGGAGCAAACCGCGCAGCAGCAAGCCGAATACCTGGCCAAACTTCCGCTGGAGGCACTGAACACACTGGGCGATGCGGCGCGCTTCGGGCCGGATGGCTCGACGCCGGCCGAGCGCATGCGCGCCATCGGCTACGCTTTTGTCGCCAGCGCGGAGAACTGGGGACTCTTCGCCCGTTGGCAAGATGCCTTCGTGAGCTGGCTGAACGACGAGCAACAGCGCCAAGCCATCCTCTCCCCAGAGTATCGCGAGATTGGCGTCGGCATCGCCCGTCATCCGGCATCCGGCCATTACGTGTTCGTCGTTGATTACGCCGCGCCGCGATAGCGCCACATCCCATGTCTGCTGATCTCATCGGCGAACTCCAAGCGACAGTTGCATCGAGCGCCCGCGTGCGTCCGCGCGGCGCGACGACGAAGATGCGCGCGCCGGCCAACAACTGCGCGACGCTCGACATGCGACGGCTGGCCGGCGTGGTGGACTACCAGCCGACCGAATTCGTCATCACGGCCTGGGCCGGCACGCCGGTGGCCGAAGTGCAAAGCCTGCTGGCCGAGCATGGGCAGTACCTGCCGTTCGACCCGCTGCTCGCTGAACGCGGTGCGACGCTGGGCGGCACCATCGCCGCGAACGCATGCGGGCCAGAGCGGTATCGCTACGGCGGCGCGCGCGACTTCATCATCGGCGCGCGCTTTATTGACGGCAACGGCAACTTGATCCAAGGCGGCGGCAAGGTAGTGAAGAACGCCGCCGGCTTCGACTACCCCAAGCTCATGGTTGGCAGCCTGGGTCGGCTCGGCGCGCTGGTGGAGCTGACGTTCAAGGTCTTCCCCAAGCCGGAGGCCTACGCGACGCTGCGCGTGGATGGCGCTTCGCTCGATGCCGCACTGGCGCTGCTGCCCAAGCTGACCAATTGCCCCTACGACCTCAACGCAATTGACCTGGTCATCGGCGCAGCCAGCCAAGTGGCGATCCTCATCCGGGTGGGCGGGCTGGCCGCCGGCCTGCCGCAGCGCATGGACCGCGTGCGGTCGCTGTGCGGCGGCGGCGACATCGTCACCGGCGATGTTGAAGCGCAGCTCTGGCGCGACGCACGCGAGTTCGCCTGGGTCGCCGACGGTATGCCGGTCGTCAAGGTGCCGCTGACGCCCGGCCGCATCCCCGCGCTGGATGCGCGCGTCTCATCGGCGCGCCGCCGCTACAGCGTGGGCGGCAACGTGGCCTGGATCGCGACCTCGGCGCTCGATGAACTCGACGCGACGCTCAGGTCGCTCGATCTGGCCGGCTTGGTCTTGCTGAACGCGCCCGGCGACCCGCGCATCGGCCGCCGCGTCAGCAACGCCTTCGCCGAGCGCGTCGCGCGCGCACTCGACCCCCAAAACAAATTCGGCTAGGCGCGCTTTAAGAGTACACTCTCGGCAGATGCAGCACACGATCCCCGTTGACAGGCTCGGCCCGCACGGGCGAACGATGGCCGACGCCGTCGCCGCTTGCGTGCATTGCGGCTTTTGCCTGGCCGCCTGCCCGACCTACAAGGTGCTGGGCGAAGAGATGGATTCGCCGCGCGGGCGCATCATCCTAATGCGCGATGTGCTACAAGGCTCGCTTACGCCGGAAGAGGCTGCGCCTTACCTCGACCGCTGCTTGGGGTGCGTCGGCTGCGTGACGGCCTGCCCCTCCGGCGTGAAGTATGGTGAACTCATCACTGCCTACCGCGCCTACGCCGAGCCGCAGCGCGTGCGCCCGGCGATGGATCGCCTGGCGCGACGGTTGGTGCGCGAGACCCTGCCTTACCCCGCTCGCTTTCGCGCGGCGGCGATGGCCGGCAAACTCGCGCGGCCATTCAAGGGCGCGCTGCCCGGACAGCTCGCGGCAATGCTCACCCTGCTACCCGACGACATCCCGCCCAGGGGCGAGCCGCCGGCAGACGTGTATCCAGCTATCGGCGCGCGCCGGGCGCGTGTAGCGCTGCTGCTCGGCTGCGTGCAACAGGTGCTTGCGCCGCAGATCAACCGCGCGACGATCCAGACGCTGACCGCGCAGGGCGTGGAGGTCATCATCCCCAAGGGCCAGGGCTGCTGCGGCGCGTTGGGCATGCACACCGGCGATGCCGAGGGCGCCCGCCGGCTCGCAGAGAAGAACTTGCGCACCTTCCCGCGCGACGTGGACGCGATTGTATCCAACGCCGCCGGCTGCGGGTCGGCCATGAAGGAGTATGAGCTGCTCTTTCGCGGCGCGCCGCCAGAGGACGATGCGCGCGCGTTCGCGCATCGGGTGAAGGACGTGAGCGAGTTCCTCGACGAGCTAGGCCCGCGCGAGATGCGCCCGCTCCCTCAACCGTTGACCGTCGCTTATCACGACGCCTGCCACCTAGCCCACGCTCAAGGCATTTGGGGCGCGCCGCGCCGCTTGTTGAAAGCTATCCCCAACCTCACGCTGGTCGAAATCCCCGAAGGCGAGATCTGCTGCGGCTCGGCCGGCACATACAACATCGAGCACCCCGACATCGCCGACCAATTGGGCGAGCGCAAGGCGCGCAACATCCTGGCCACCGGCGCCGAGGCCGTCGCCACCGGCAACATCGGCTGCCTGGTGCAAATCCGAATGCACTTGAAGCGCGCCGGCCGGCCGCTGCCGGTGATGCACACGATGGAAATCCTGGCCCAGGCGCTGGGAGCAACAGCGTGACTCCACGCGCTCATCCATCGCAGGCGCCCGGGCTATCATCGGATTTTGCCCGCGCCACCTGGGCTACTACGCAGCGGATCTCGCCGTAGTCAATCGTGTCGGGCAAAAGCGCCTTGATCGGTGCCAACCGCTCCGTCGAGTTGACCTGGGCGATCGCACGGCGGATCTCCGCTTCGGCCGATTCGCTGACGACGCGGCGCAGCGCCAGCCGGCCGGCCGCGATGAGTTGCGCGGCGTGCACATACACCGTGCTCAGGCTCAGGCCACGCCGAGCGGCCACTTCTCGAACGCTCATGCCGGCGTCGAACAGTTGCGCCGTCACGTCCAGCGAGTTCTGTTTCTGCGCCCGCGCTTCGGCTTGCGCGCGCGGAAGTGCAGGCAGCTTGAATTGCGGATGGGGTTCGCCGCGCGCCTCGCGCACATGAAAGTCGCAACACGGCCATGCGCGCACCTCGCTGGTGTCGCCGAAGTGCTCGATGAGCATCTGCTGCCGGCAGCGCGTGGTCGTCTCAGCATAAGCGATCATCTTATCGAGCTGAGCGCGCTTGTGCGCTCGCCAGCGCAAGATGTCGGCCTCAATCTGGTGCAGCGCATCATCGGTCAGCTCGCCCAGCGCAAAGCGCGTGACCTGGGCATCCTCATGCCATGTTTCCAACGCGCCGACGCGCTCCAGGTGCGATAGGCCAACGCGCAGCTTGACCTCGGACAGGCGCGCCTCGCGGCACAGCGCATCGAGCGACAGCCGAGCCGCTCCCCTTTCCACATGCGAGGCGATTACCTGATGAAGCCGCACCAGCTCGTTTCGCGAAGGGGCGTCGTTCTCGATGAACCACTCCTGCAATTGGCGATCCTGAGGCGCGTAGAGCAACATGCACTGCGCCGGCTTGCCATCGCGCCCGGCGCGACCCGCCTCCTGGTAATAGGCTTCGAGCGTGCCGGGGATGTTGTAGTGCACGACGAACCGCACATCAGGGCGATCCACCCCCATGCCGAACGCGTTCGTGGCGACCATGATGGCGTCTGCCTGGTTGAGGAAGGCATCCTGCGCCAGCGCGCGCCGGCTGCGCTCCATGCCGCCGTGATAGACATAGACTGGCACGCCGCGTTCCGCCTCAATCGCTGCGGCCAGCTCCTCGGCCTCGCGGCGCGTGCCGACGTAGATGATCCCCGCGCCGCGCACCGCGCTCAGCACTTTGCGGACGGCGCGATACTTCGACGGCAAGTCCGGCGTGAAGCGGACGTGAAAGACGAGGTTGGGGCGCGCAAAGCCGGTGATCACGCGCTCGACCGCAGGCAAACGGAGCTGGCTGATGATGTCATCCTGCACTTCGGGCGTAGCCGTTGCCGTGAGCGCGACGGTGACCGGATCGCCCAGCGCCTGACGCATGGCGCCGATGCGCAGGTAATCCGGGCGGAAATCGTGCCCCCACTGCGAGATGCAATGCGCCTCGTCCACCGCCAGCAGCGACACCCGCACGCGCCGCAGCGCACTGACAAACGCCGCGCTGCGCAGGCGCTCCGGCGCGATGTAGACCAGCCGCCACTCGCCGCGCTCAAGCCCCTCGATGCGCTGCTGCTGCTCCGGCGCACTGAGCGAGCTGTTGATGAATGTGGCCGGGATGCCGATGGCGAGCAGGCGATCAACCTGATCCTTCATCAGCGCGATGAGCGGCGAAATCACCAGGGCCGTGCCCGGCAAGAGCATCGCGCAGAACTGGTAGATCAGCGATTTGCCGCTGCCCGTCGGCATCACCACCAGGGTATTCCGTCCGGCCAGCACATGCGCAATGGCCGCCCGCTGCCCATCGCGAAAGCCGGTCAACCCAAAGCGCTCGCGCAACAAGCGCAACAGCGCGGGCTCATCGAAAGATGCGGCAGGCAATTCGGGCATCTGGCGGGAAGTGTAACACCGGCTTCAGGACGCCGGGCCAAGCGTAGGATGACGCCGACAGCGCGCGCTGCACGTCTGCGCGGCTCAGACGGCTGTAATGTTCGGGCGATACGATGTCAATATCACGGAGGCGGGATATGCAAAAAATTCGTTCGTCCGAAATCACGCCGGAGCACGTGTACCTCTCGCGGCGACGGTTCATGCGACTCGGCGCGCTCGCGCTCGGTTCAACGGCACTGACGGCCTGCGGCGGCCAACTCGGCGAGACGCTCGGCGGCCGGCCGGCGCCCGCTGCGCCAACCGAGCCGACAGACGGGGCTGCCAACGCCCTTGGCATCAAACGGGATGAATTCGGCGACCCGGCCAATTCGTTCGAGACAATCTCAACTTACAACAACTACTACGAATTCACCGAAGACAAGGAGGGCGTCGCCCGACTGGCGGCGAACTTCAAAGCCGAGCCTTGGACGGTGACGGTGGGCGGCCTGGTGAACAACCCGCGCACCTACGACATAGATGACCTGCGCCGCAAGTTCGACCAAGAAGAGCGCATCTACCGGCTGCGTTGCGTCGAAGGCTGGTCTATGGTCATCCCGTGGATCGGCTTCCCCTTGCACAAACTGCTGAAGGACGTGCAACCGAAGGCCGAGGCAAAATACGTGCGCTTCGAGTCGTTGCTCGATCCAAAGCAGTATCCCAATCAAAGGCCATTGAGCTTCTACCCCTGGCCTTACACCGAAGGGCTGCGCCTGGATGAGGCGATGCACGACTTGACGCTGATGGTGACCGGCCTATACGGCAAGCCACTGCCAAATTCTAACGGCGCGCCGTTGCGCCTGGCCGTGCCGTGGAAATACGGCTTCAAGAGCATCAAGGCCATCGTGAAGATCGAGCTGACGGCCGAGCAGCCCAAGACGCTATGGAATACGCTTGCGCCGCACGAATACGGCTTTTACTCCAACGTCAACCCGCAGCGCCCGCACCCGCGCTGGTCGCAGGCTACCGAGCGACGCATCGGCGAATCCGGCCGGCGTCCCACACTCATGTTCAACGGCTATGCAGAACAAGTTGCCGGGCTATACGCCGGGATGGATCTGCAGGAGAACTACTGATCGTGTAGGCGGGTTGGCGAAGGACGGGCGAGCGAAGGCAATGCCTTCACCCACACGCGGACCTTTGCCCACCCAGCGGCTATTTTGTAGCTTCCAGGATGAGGCATGAGCTGGCTCAGGGCGAACTGGTTGCGCTTAGTGGTGCACATCGGCGCGCTCGTGCCGCTGGGCGTCATCATCCTGGACAATTATCGCTACAACCTCACTGCCAACCCGATCCAGGAGATCACCGCGCGCACCGGCAAGGCAGCGTTGGTGCTACTTGTGCTGTCGCTGGCCTGCACGCCGCTGAACACGGTCTTCGGCTTCCGGCAGGCCCTCCGCATGCGGCGCGCGTTGGGGCTGTATGGCTTCATGTATGTCGCGCTGCACTTGGCCGTCTTCGCCGTGCTGGACTACGGGCTGGACTTGCGACTCATCGGGCAAACTATCGCTGAGAAGTACTACATCGTCGCCGGCTTCCTGGCCTTTCTCATCCTCATCCCGCTGGCGGTCACTTCTACGCGCGGCTGGATGGCGCGCTTGGGCAAGCGCTGGAAGTCGCTGCACAAGCTCGTTTATCTGGCCGTTCCGCTGGCTGTAGCGCACTTCGCGCTGCTGGTTAAATCGCTGAGCAGCCGGCCCGAACCGCTGATCTTCGGCGCGGTCACAATCGCGCTGCTGGCCCTGCGCATCCCAGAGGTGCGCAGGGCCGGCGCAAACTACGCTTCAAAACTGCGTTACAGCATCCGCGGCGCGCGCCGGTTCTCGCCAACCCAGCGTCCTCACTGCGCCGAGAACACTACGAACTCGTCCAGTTGAATCTTCACATTCTTAGCCTGGCCGGACGACCCGCCGAAGATCACCTTGCCGCGCGGAATCTTATTGCTCTCCACGGAATCAATCAACGCGGAGCAAGAAGCATCTTGCCGATGCGGCCTAATGTGTATTCGACCACCTGCCTGACGAACGACCAGCGCGTATCGCCGTTGGCCCTCGCTTTGGAGATGTGGATGAAGTCGTGCTTGCACCTCGTGCGCAGCGTGGCCGGGCCGATGAACTCCATGCCAAGGCGCAGGCCGTGCTCGGCCAGCACAGCAGCCACGCGCTGTAGTCGCGGGACTACGAAGTCCCAGTGTTGGTAGAAGCTGAGCGCGTTCGAGCCTGGCAAGACCCACGTCACGCAGCGCGTGCATCCCAGCGCCGCAGCAAGGCGCGCCTCCTCCTCCAGCCGAATCAGGCTCTCCTCGAAAGCGGCGTCGCTGTCGCCCTCGCGCCACTTCGCGCTCAGGCCGATTGCGCCCGGGCGCAGCCCTGTCTGCGCGAACCACTCCTTGGCCGCTTGGGGTGACTGCGATTCGGCTATTTTCATCAAGTAACCCACATCCAGGTCCACACCGGCGAAGCCATACTGCTTGGCCAGCGCACACGTCCGATCAAACGAGACGACATGCCCAAGTGCGCTGATGTTCAAGTTTTTGAACATGCCGCGAGTGTAGCCCAGGCCCAGATTCTCCCAAGCCCAAAGCGGAGGGGTATACAATCGTTTTGCTAATGCAACTTTGTAAAAATCGAAGGGCAGACTGGTTAACGCGATGTAGTTCGCCCGCGCAAGAGGCGCAGTTCTGATCGTTATGGAGTACAAGGACTATTACAAGACGCTCGGCGTGGACCGAAACGCCGATCAAGAGGCGATCAAGAAGGCATTCCGCAAGCTGGCGCGCCAATACCACCCGGATGCCAACAAAGGCGACAAAAAGGCCGAAGAGAAGTTCAAGGAAATCAACGAGGCCTACGAAGTGCTCAGCGATCCGGAGAAGCGCAAGCTATACGATCGGATGGGCGCCAGCTACCGCGAGTATCAACGCGCCGGCGGGAATCCACGCGACTACGACTGGAGCCAGTGGGTAAACGGCGGCGACTCCCCATTCGGCTTCGGCCAGGGCGCGCGCCGCATATACGAGCAGGATATTGACCTGAGCGAGTTTATCCGCCAGATGTTCAGCGGCGGGCAGACGGTCAGCCAGCCGCGCGATTTCCAGCAGGGCGTGGACATCACGCTGGAAGAGGCGTATCACGGCACAACCCGGCTGGTGCAGAAGTCCGGCCAGCCCGACATCGAGGTGAAAATCCCGCCCGGCGTGAAGACCGGCTCGCGCGTGCGCGTGCGCGGGCAAGGCGGCAAGAACGCGCGCGGGCAAGCCGGCGACCTATACCTCGTCATCGAGGTCAAGCCGCACCCGATCTACGAGCGCAAAGACGACGACCTGTATCGCGACATGCCGGTAGACGCCTTCACCGCCATGTTGGGCGGCGAAGCGCAAGTGGACACCCTGGCCGGGCCGATCGTGGTGAAAGTGCCGCCCGGCACATCCTCCGGCAAACTCATCCGCGTGCGCGGGCGCGGCATGCCGAAACTCAACAAGCCCGGAGAATACGGCGACCTGTATCTGCGCGTCTCGATCACCGTGCCCACCGACCTCACCGACGCTGAACGGGAGCAACTGGCGAAGATCGCCCGTCGTCGCGCCGGCCGCTAACGCGACGCGAGCACCCGACCCTGGCCTAACCGACTTGCTTGGCCATGATCACCCGCTCGCGCAACATCGGCTTGAAACCAAGCGCTTTGTAGGCCGGCGCCGAGGCGCGCAAGTGCCCCCCGCTGCCCAGATCGACATCAAGCGTGGACGACGCATCGGCCACGGAATCCAACACCGCCTTCAACACCTGCATCTCGCGCGGCGTGTTCCACAAAGCCTGATCCAGCCAGAGCGTGACGACGCAGTGCGCCGGCTCGCCGCGCAGATGGGCGATGCCCACTTCGTCCGGCGGGCTGATGAGCAAGTAAAGCTGACCGTCGTTCAGCGGGGCCGTATTCCATGGGAGCAGGTCGGCCTGGACGAGGTCGCTGCACCAGGCATCCCCCTGGTTCGCCGCCACGCTGACCCAGTAGCGCAACTGCGCATCGGCTTCGCGGCCGGCCAGCGGCTCGACGCGCGCGCGTTCGGCGCGAACGGGGAGCGCATGGCCGAGCTGGCGACGCATGAACTGCGGACGATAGCGCCGGTAGCCACACGCCAACGCGCAGCGCGTCGCCGGCAGGTTATCCGAGGGCACGGCCATCCACACCCAGCGCAAGCCGGCCCGGCGCGCCATGACCTCTGCGCTTTCGAGCATCGTGCGCGCCAGGCCGCGCCGCCGCAAATCCGACACGACGGCCAACAGGCGAATGCGCGCTGCAATATTGCCGCGCTCGATCAACATCAGGCCGGCCGGCTCGAAGTTCAGCATGCACACGTAGGTCGAGCCGGCGACCGGCAGCACCACACTGGCCAGCGCCTCGCGCCCCAGCGGGCGACGCATCCACTCGCCTAACGACTCATCGAGCGCCCCAACGTCGTCGGCGTCGAGCTGGGCCAGCAAGCGCCTCAACTCCATCATTTTGGCCGGGACGAGTTGTGAACCGAGCGTAGGCATTCGGACGACGAAATCTATCACAACGCCTATGCGGTGATAGGCGTCAGGCGTATTTCCGGCAGGGAGCGCGCGCAGCAGAGAGGGGCGCCAAGGAAAGGTAATGTAGAGGCGGGAGAGCGACGAAGCGTCTGACGTGTGGCGCGGGCGCTCACGCCCGCGGGTAAGTTGAGACAGCCCCGAGGCCGAGTAGGCGAAGGCGGCTCCTTCGCCTACTCAATTTTGTAAGCTGCAGTCAGCTTAGAACATGTTCCACAGATGCTGGTTATAGACCTCGTGGTGATACTGCACCTCGGAGCCTTTGACGATTGTGCCGAGCAGGCGCGGGCAGCGGTCGGCTGCAGCGCGCTTCAGATCGGCGTAGCGCGCCTTCACGTCATCGCCCAGCAAGGTGGAGGTCCACTGCGCGGCGCAGAAGTTGTCAATCGCGTCATAGATGTTGTCCGGCAAGAAGCGTTTGGCCTGGCGCAGGCCCGGCTCATTGCTGATGCTGCCTTCCAAGCCGGTGCGGAAGAGGGCATACATCACCAAGTAGGGATTCGCATCCGGCCCCACCGAGCGCACCTCGATGCGCGCGCTGCGCTCGTTGCCGATCGGGATGCGCACCATCGAGCCGCGATCCACCGGCGAGGCGATGATCTGGTTGGGCGCCTCGAAGTGCGGGTCGAGCCTGCGATAGGCGTTTACGCTCGCATTCAGCAACAGGCAGATGTCGTTGGCGTGCGTGAGGAGGCGATCCACAAACTTCCAGGCGAAGTCGCTCAGGTTCTCCTCGCCGTTCGCGTCCCAGAACAGATTGGTGCCGTTTTGGCTGACCGAGATGTTCGTGTGCATACCGCTGCCGTTGACGCCGACGATCGGCTTGGGCAAGAAGCTAGCCGTCATGCCGAGGAGCGCCGCCACCTGTCGACAGATCAGCTTGTAGAGCTGAATGGTGTCTGCTGCGACTACCACCTCGGTGTAACTGTAGTTGATCTCGAACTGCGACGGCGCGACCTCGGGGTGATCCTTTTCGTTTTGAAAGCCCATCGCGCGCTGCACCTCGGCCACGGTGTCAATGAACTGGCGCAGCGGGTCGCCCGGCAGCGAGTGATAGTAGCCGCCGGTGTTGGCGAACTCGAACTTGCCCGTTTTGTAGTACTCGCGCTCGGCGTTCAACCCCTTGAACAAGAACCCTTCGATCTCGTTCGCGGCGTTCATGGTGTAGCCCTTCTCCTCGAACATCTTCTGGGCATAGCCTTTGAGGATGCTGCGCGTGTCGGCAACGTATGGCCGGCCGTCGCGCTCCATCACCTCGCCGAAGACGAGCACTTTGCCCGGGCCAAAAACATCGGCCGGCGCCCAATAAAAGGCCGACCAGTCAATGCCCAGCCGCAAGTCGGACTCGCGTTGCGTCGTGAAGCCGCGAATAGACGAACCGTCGAAGGTCAGGTTGTCATGCGACTTCAACAGGAACTTCTTGTCATAGTCGAGCATGTGCAGCCGGCCTTCGAGGTCGGAGAACAACACGGTGACGGCCTTGATGCGCTTCTCGTCGGTCAGATACTTTAGGCGCGCTTCCTGGAGCTGGTGCATCGGCGTGCGCGCCAGGCGCTGAGCCTTGGCTTCCAGGTTCAACTCTTCCAGCTCCGCGTATGGGATTCGCAAAAATTCTCTAAGTTCGGTAGTCATGATCGGGTAACGCTCCTTCGGAAAAGTGAGGACGTGACGTTCCCGATTCGGAACGTCACGTCCTGGTGACACTTTATTCAATTAGCCGCAATTATACGAGGCGGGAACAATCCCGTCAAGGAAGGAGAATGCCCCGCCGATCAGCACCGGCAATCCACTCGTCGGATGAGATATCGTCAGCATCGCCGACCTCAGCAGCGCAGAAATCCGCGCCGTGCGCGATCGGTCGCGGCGCTTCGAGCAGCAGCTCAAAGGCGCCCCGATGATTCCACTGCTGAACGGTCGCATTCTGGCGACCGTTTTTACGAGCCGAGCACGCGCACGCGGCTGTCGTTCGAGAGCGCCATGCACCGGCTAGGCGGCGCCGTTATCAGCGTGGCCGAGGCGAAGACGAGCGGCAGCGCAGCCAAGGGCGAGTCCACCTATAAACTCAGGCCGGATGCTGGAGAGCCAGGCCGACCTCATCCGTAGACGCCCTGCCGAACGCCGCTTACTTTCGACAGGCGCGCTGCGGCGCATTCGTCCGCATGGCGCTGCTGGCCATGCTGCTGAGCGCTGTATAGCGTTCGCCCGCGTGACGGTCACCCCAAAGCGACGTTACACCGGCAGGCGCATCGGGTTATTGCACTGGTTCGGCAGTTGAATGGCCGGAATCCGGTTCACATCTGAGACATTCAGCGTCAGGTTGAACTCGCCGTTGAAATCTACGCCGGCGTTGGCCGCTAAGTTACCCTTGCCGTCCACCACCAGGCGAACGATGTAATCACCCTGCGCGGCGATCCACACCTCACCGCTCGCGAGTTGCATGGTCGCCCCGCGCTGCCTGGCCAGCGCGTTGATCGTCTTGACATCGAGCTTGTAGTGCTTGGTCGGGATGCCGTTTATGGCCGCGTTGCCCACCAACGTGCCGTAGATTTCGTTGCTGCCCGTCAACTGTGAGAGGAAGGCTTCGGCAGACAGGCCGCCGCTCAACTGGTCGAGGCCGGCAATCTGCGCGCCGGGCACGGCGCACACCCGCAGAATCAGCGCTTGCGCGACGATGTAGGGTTTGCCGTCCATCAAATACAAGGTCAGCCCGCTGATCGGGAGGCCCTGTAGATAGCGGCCCAATAACACCGGCGCCAGGCTGCCGCTGACGCCGATGCTTTGGCGCTTGTTGGTCTTGTTGGTTAGGTCGGCCCGCACCTCGGCGTTGAAGTCACCTTTGGCGACCCTGCCGGCGCTCTGGCCGTCCAGCTTCATGCTCACCACCGTCTTGTAGGACCTGATAGAGGCGGTGCTGCGGATCGGTCGGATGGCAATGCCGGACGGCAGCGCAGCGGTCGGCGTTGTGCGAGGCGTGGGGAATGTCGTCCCGCGCGGCGTAGGCGTCGCAATCGGCCGCAGCGTCGCCGTCGGACGCGGCGTCATTTTGGCCGATTGCGCGGCAAACACAGAAGATCGCTCAGCGATGATGGGCTGGGATGCAACAAGGGAGACAAGCGTCGCCGTCGCGACGAGCGACGACGCGCGAATGAGCTTGCGTGGTACGTTCATATATCCCGTAATCTAACAGTTTCATTCCTGCGCATGTGCGCCGCGCGTCATGCGCTTGCCGGTCGAGAATCTGGCGCTGCCGCCTCGGACAACAGTTGCTCCATGCGGTATCCGGCCGCCGTCGCCGCTTCGATCAGCGCCTGCGCCTGGGCGCGCGCATCGTCTGCGCCGTTGAGCGTCGCCGCCGCATCCAGCGCCGCGACGAGCGACTCGAACGCCTCTTTGTTGAAATAGGTGACGCCGTTGTGCACATTCACCTGAAGCAAAGCCTGAGCTTCGGGGTCGGCAAATAGGGCGCGCAGCGCAGCGATGCGCAGGCTGGCGTTTGGCGCGCGGGCCACAGCATCCGGCGCAGGTGCCATCAGCAGATCGCTGTGCGTCATCATCAGCTTGACCTGCGCCACGGCAGAGTAGGCTCGCCGGTCGTCCATGCCGAGGTCGCGCAGGGCGCTTTGCAGTTCCTCGCCCAAGCGCCAGCGGGCGAGCCAGGCGCGGCTGGTCTGTGCGGGATCGTCCGTAGGCCGCGACGTCCCATCCTGGGTTGGGCGCACCGCTTCCGACGGCGTCTGCGCCGCCTCGCCTATTCGGCGCGAGAGCAGCCAGCCGAGCGTCGCCGCAAGTGTGGCCTCGTCGTCCGGCAGCCGACCCTGCATGCGCCATGTCACGAAGCGCCGCGCATCCTCGCGGACGGCGCGGGCGACCGCGCGACAGACGTCAGCATCCATGGTGCCGTCGCCGCGCGCGTGGCGCTGAATCGCCTCCAGCACCGCCTGCATGCGCGCCTCAAGGTCGTCGAGCGCCTGAATGCGTTCGGCCTCGCTCAGCGTCGCCGCGCCGATCAAGCGCCTCATCAGATCGGCATCCACCAGCCGCCGGTATGCACGCGCAACCGGCGTCAATCGCACGATCTCCAGCTCTTCCGCGATGCTCGCAACCCAGCGCCCTTGCAACCGGGCGTCCAGCTCGGCGTAAGGATGCGCGGCGTCATCCCGAACTTCATAGATGCGGTCGAAGACGTGATACTCATAGGCGCGCAACGCCACATATAGGCCACGCGCACACAGTTCGCGGCTGCTGCGGATGAACTCAAGCCCACTGATGGCGTCGTGGAACACGACGAAGTGATCCGCGTCGTCGTGCAAACCCAGCGCCTCGCCCAACGTGGACCGGACGAGCACTTTCTTATCGGCCTGCTTGACGGCGTAAGCCGCCGACGTGTGAATCCATCCCCGCGTTTCGGCGAACTTGTTGTGGTATATCACCAGCGTCCTCTCGTCGCCATGGGCGTTCGAGTAGGCGAATACATCTTCGTTTACGCTGCCGTCCGCCGTATAGAAATCAAACAGCCGGAATTGATCCACGCCGGCGAACAAGTAGCGCTTCTTCAAAAGCGGGAAGATCTCGCGCTCATGCCGGGCGACCAGCGCCTGGTCGGGCCATTCCCACAGCTTGGGATAGCGAAACTCCATGCCGTACTTTTCGGTGTAGCCCTCGATCTGGCCATGCCCAAACATCGGCAGGCCGGGCATGGTGCACATCAGCACGCAGACGCCGAAGTATTTGTCGCCTTTGCCGAATTGTTCGACAGCCGTCTTCTCGTCCGGGTTGTTCTGAAAGTTGACGTAACGGCGCAGAATTTCGGGGTCGAACTCGATGGTGTTCTTGATGAGCCGGCGATACTCGTCGTTCTTCTCATCGCGCAACATGTTCATGAACGCGCTGTTGTAAACGCGGTGCATGCCGAGCGTGCGCACAAAGTAGCCTTCCAGCATCCAAAATGCCTCGGCCAACAGGAGCGTATCAGGCGCTTCGACCGCCGCGCGATCCACAACTTCGCGCCAGAACTCGTTCGGCATCAGCGCGTCGAACTCCTCGGCGGTCATGCCGTGGCCGGCGCGCGACGGGATCGCCCCACCCGCCCCCGGCTCGGGAAACCACAACCGGCGGATATGCCGCTTGGCCAGCGTCATGGCCGCGTCGAAGCGGATGATGGGAAACTGCCGCGCGACGTGCAAGATGGTCTGGATCACGGCCTCGCGCGCTTCCGGGTTGAGGTAGTTGATCTGCGCCGTGTCGTTCCACGGGAGTGACGTGCCATCGTTGCCGTGATAGACATAGCGCACGTCGCCCGTCTGGCGGTCGAGGCGCTTAAAAACCACAGCCGCATCGGTGCGCGTGTAGTAGTGATCCTCAAGAAAGATGCCGACGCGCGGATCGCTGGAGAGGTCTGGCCCGTTGAACGTGTAGGATGGGAAGGGCGGATGATCGAGCGAGAGGAAGTAGTCCGGCCGCTCGATCACCCACTTAGCGTCAATGCCCATGTGGTTGGGCACCATGTCGCAGGCAAGGCGGATGCCGTAGCGCCAGGCCTGCGCCTTGAGGTGGTTCAGCGCCGCTTCGCCGCCCAGGTCCTCGGCAATCGTGTAGTCGTAGAGCGAATAGGCCGAGGCTATGGCGTCGTGCGCGCCCATGATCTGCTTGATGCGCTGCGACGCCTTACTGCGCTCCCACAGGCCGATTAGCCACAGGCCGGTGATGCCCCATCGCGCCATCTGCGCCAGCTCCTCGTCCGGCACCTGGTCGAGCCGGCTGATGGCGCGCTGATATTTGCGCGAGAGTTGATCGAGCCACACATAGGTGTTCTTGGCCAGCAACACCAGCTTCGGCATCCAGTCGGTGTCGGGCGTGAACGCCTCATACTCGATAACGGTGATGTCGCCCGACGGCGCAGCGTGGACGCCGCGCAAATCCTCAATCGTCGGCACCAGCGCCGGCCCTGGCCCGCCCAACCCGAACGCCGCTTTCTCGTCTTCGCGGATCAAGTCGAAGCTGGTCAGCAGGCGGGTGAGGAAGCGACTGAACGCCTCGCCGAAGTATGGCGCCCAGCGCTGTCGGATGAACTCCAACTGCCCCTGTAACGAACCCGGCGCGGCGCGCGCCGGCGCTTGTAACATTTCGATCAAGGTCTGATCGTCCGGGCCGAAGCGCGGCTGCTGATCGAAGAACTCTCGAATCGCCGCGATCACCTGTCGGTAGGCTGTGCCATCGGCAACCAGGGCATCGTCAAACAATTCGTCAAATGGTTGGAAGGCCGGATTCTCGTTCTCCAGCCACAGCATTATCAGCTCCTCAAGCGCATCCACGCTGTATGCGGCCAGATATGTCGCCGGATTCATCTCACGGCGATACACCGGGAGCGGCGGGAAATGCTCGGTGAAGCGCGCCAACGTGGCATACACGGCCTCGGGGCCGAGCTTTTGGCTGGCGTAGTCAAGCGCATCGCTGAAGCTGCGCCGGTCGAACGGCACTTGCCCGCGTTGGCGCAACGCCTCATCGTAGAGACGGACGACCAGATGCGATAGCTCGTCAATCAGCCCCATCGCGTTCAGGTCACCGGCGCGGACGGCGCGGCCCGGATTGTGCGCGGCATCGCGCCGGTCGTTCATGCGCTGCGCAAACTCGCGCACAGCGCGCAGATCGGCAAGCACCGCGTTGCCGGTGAACTGATAGATGGACTGATCGAAATCGTAGCGCTCGCGGGCGGCGCGGGAGATATGGAATTCCATGTGCGTTGAAATCACGACTGAGCTGCCGCGGATATTCTAGCGACTGAGCACAATCGGCATCCTGTCTAGCGCTCAAACTCGATCTCGACCTGCTCAAATCCGGCCTTGCGCAGGAACTCGGCCAGTTGCAATCGGGTCATCGTCTCGGCCATCTCGAGCATCGCCGCATCGCGCTCGGCTTCTGCGCGCAGTTTGCGCCGCGCCTCGCTCATCGCCTCCAGTTCCAGGCCCTCGTATTCCGAAAACAGCCAACTGCGCTGGCTGTCGAACACGCGCGACGCCTCGGGCAACAGCTCGACGGTGAGCACCTGGGCGCGCGGCAGCTTGAGCTTGATGCTCCGGCCGTTAATCTGCACATCGGACGGCTTGAGCTTGCTCAGATCCACGCCGGCGCGGATCCGCCCCGCCGCCATGAGCACGACGCGGTCGGCGCCGAGCAACACGCCGCCGATCCCCTGGCGCGGCCGCGACATTTCGACAACGGTGGACGCCGTGTATGCCACGCTGCTCAGGTCGCCAAGCGCGCTCCACTTCGGCAGCGGCAGCGGCGTCGGCGTGGGCGTGAGCGTCGGCGTCGGCATCGGCGTCGGCGTGGCGGTCGGTGAAGCGGTCGGCGTCGGCGGCTCGGTTGGCGTCGGCGTGGCCGTGATGACGATGACCTTCTCGACCGTTTGCACGACGATGGGCTGCTCAGCCGTCGGCATAGGCGACGATGCCGGCCGTGATGCGATAGACAGCGCGGCGACGACGCCGATCGCCACGATGGCAAGGGCAGCCGCTGCTGCAAGCGCCACCGCAACATACGGACGATCCCACGGCGAACCGCTGTCTGATCGCATGGTCTCCTCGGCGCTCCCGCGCTCGGGTTGGTGAACGGCCGGACGAGGGCCGATTCAGATCACTCTTTCACGAGATGGGCATCCTCTGGGCGGATGATGGCCGGCGCGGTCGGGTCGAAGCATACGAACTCGAAGTAACGCAGCGGCGTTGCGCCGGTGTTGATGATGCGGTGATGATGCGTCGCCGGCACATGCTGATAGTCGTTCGGTCGCATCGCGCCGCTCAGCCGCTCGATCTCGATGCGCGCCTCGCCGTCGAGAACGTAGATCATCTTCTCTTTGACGCTCTCAACCATCACGTCGGTTGCTTCACCAGCCGGCAGCACGCGCACGCGCGTCGTGATCCGCTCGTCGGACGGCATGGATTCGGTCGCATCGGGCGCAAAGGCGCTCTTCAGCGGCGCGTGACCCTCGAACGCGCCCGGCTTGAAGTCCTTGTAGCGCCAGCGCGCGTGCTTGTGATTTGGCGTCACCAGGACGTAGAGGCACACCGTCTCATCGCCGACCAACCAGTAGTTGTGATAGCGATCCGGCGGCATGAACAGCAATTCGCCTGGGCCGACGCGCTGCTTGCTCGCGCCAACCTGAATGTCCATCTGGCCGGCAGCGATATAGATGATCTCGGACGCATCATCGTGCGCATGCGGCAGCGGGCCAAGCGGGTCATTGATGAACCAATGCGCATCCGGCGTCCACACCAGCGCGCGCGAGCGAATCCGCTCCGTCCAGATGAGCGGCTGCTTCATCCACTCCTTCCAGTCCGGTTTATGCATGACAGGGCGAATATACATGCAACCCCGTCGCCCGTCATTCAGAAAGCGCGGGAAGGTGCAATGTATAAAAGATAGGCGCAGGTAATGCCTGCGCCTACCCTATGCTGCGTCTTGCCCTTGCCGGGAGATGCGCCAGTCGTTCACGCCAGCCGGATGCCGTAGTCGCGCGAGGCGTAGTCATAGAACTCGCGCATCGGCGCGGCGCTTTCGCCTTTGAGGCCTTTGTATTCCGGTTTGATCTGGCTGAGCTGGATCATGAAGCGAATGCCGCCCAGCTCGATCGTGCCGTAGAGCGACAACCGTTCGGCACGCTCCAGCAACGTGAAGTCGCTGACGTATTCCGGACAGGTCGCCTTCAAGTGCGCATACGCCGCTTCCAGGTCGTCCACCACAAAGCCGATGTGGTGAACGCGCGACGGCAGCCCGTCGCTCAAGGGCTGACCCGGCTCGGCCTTGAAGAAGAACAGGGCGTTCACGCCGGTGGTGAGCACCAGCAAGTGCTCGTCGTCGCGCACGTTCTTCATCTTCAGGCCGTCCTGGAAGAAACGGCGGCATGCTTCACGATCGGTAGTGGCCAGCGCGAGGTGGTCGAAGCCGAAGTTGGTGAACTCGGCCTTATGCTCCTTCAGCGGCGTGGCCTCCAGCAAGAAGCGGCAGTGGCCGTAGTGATCGTAGATTTCGTACAGCCACATGTCCGGGAAGATCAGCTCACCGGTCGGCATCGTGATGCGCAAGCGATGCCGGTGCATCACCTCATCGGGGAGAAAGGCGTGCAGCGCCTGATGAACCACTTTCTCGCGCGGCATCGGGCCGCCGAACGAACGGCCGTCGGGCAGGGTGAATGAGACCTCGATCATAGGCGCAGTGGACGTTCAAATCAAGCGCGCACCGCCTGCGCCGCCACAAAACCGCGCGCGATTCCGGCAGTCACAGCCGCCTGCTGAATGTGGATGAAGTGGGCGCAATCTGACACGGTGACGTAGCGTGCGTTCGGAATGCGATTGACGACGGCCGCCATCATGAAGTCCTTGACGAGAAACGGCTCGTGCTGACCGCCGATCACGATGGTGGGCGCTGTGATGCGCGAGAGGCGCTCAGGGAAGTTGACGCCGGTCGTCCACGTATTGAAGACGCCGACGAACGCTTCCTTGCTCCACGTCAGCGCGCCGGGCAAAAGCTCATCCAGCACTTGCTGGGGCATATCGCCGTACCAGCCCAACTGCAAGATGCGCGCTCGCCCCTGTGCCTTGCCATCGCCATCTGCGCCTTGTAGGAACAGATTGCGCGCTGCCTCGTTCACCGGCACGCCGGTCGCCGGCACCGGGCCGATCAGCACCAGCGCTTTGACCGCCTCGCCCAGTTCGGAGGCGACCCACTGGGCAATGGCGCCGCCGGTCGAGTGACCGAGCACGGTGAAATCGCGGAGGGCTTCGGCGCGGATGACGGCCAGCGCATCCTGAGTCAGATGATCGAAGGTATACGCGCCCTCATCGGCCGGCTTGTCGGAGTTGCCGCAGCCGCGCAAATCGGGCGCAACGATGCGGTATTCATCCGCAGGAAAGAACGACAGCATGTATTCCCAATGCGCCGCATCGGAGTTAAAGCCGTGCTGCCAAAACATCACTTCGGGGCCATCGCCGTATATGTAATACGCGATGCGCGTGCCATCGGCGCTCACGGCGTAACGGGGTTCATTGAAACTGGCCTGAATCAGCTCGCGGTGATTGACTTTCATACCCTCTTATCCAATCCTTTTACACCAAACCCAGTCCAACTCTACGGTTGCGACGCTAACACTGAGGGGTAAGAGCTTGCTGAGAAGAACTGTGGAAGAGACGGATTGTTGTGGCGGCGATGGCGGGATGCGCAGGTGAGGAACAGCTTACGTCGGCTTCTGGCAACCGAGGGGTGCAGCGAGTGGAGATGCCGGGAATCGAACCCGGGTCCGAAATGCGCCTGCCGCGAGTGACTACGAGCGTAGTTGCCGTTTAAGTCTCGCGTTCGGCATCCCCGGCAACGGGGTCATCCGAACGCCAGTTCGTTGATTCGGCGATCAGCCCGCGTTGGCTCACCTACGAACCTCGGTGAAACGCGCGCCGGCTTTATCACACCGTTGCGTCTCCCACCGGCGCGAGGAGACGGACGATGCCGCAGACACTGTGCTGCGGATGCAGCCCGCTGGCTTACGCAGCCATCGGGACAGCATTCCAGTTGATCTTCTTCGCACTTACTGTGCTGCGCACTGTTTAACGAGAGTCGCTTCTCGGCTCGCCACTCGGACACGACACAATCCGTCGAAACCTGTCATCCCCGATGTCCCTTATTATACCGGCCAAGGGATGCTTTACAATACGCGAACTGAGATTCTGGCGCGTGAGGCGACCGGAATCCCATGCGCATCACAAGCGATTCGTCGAATATGCACCCCATCCGTATGCCCTTGACGCGCCCGGCCGCTTTAGCGGCGGCGCTGGTCATCGCATGGGTCATAGCGTCGAGCGTCTCGGCGCAGTCGGGTGAAGCCCTTGCGCGCATCGTCACGCCTGTGCGCGACCAGACGCTGCGCGGCAACGTCACCATCCAGGGCAGCGCCACCTCGCCGGTCTTCTCGCGCTACGAGCTGGCCTATGCCCAAGAGCCAGACTTGGCCAACTGGATTGTGATCGGCGGCGCGGTGCAGCCGGTGCAGTCGGGCATGCTCGGCGCGTGGAACACCCGTCCGCTGCCCGACGGCAAATACGCGCTGCGCTTGCAAGTCTTCGGCGTGGATGGCAGCCTAAACCAGACACTTGTGCGCAACCTGACCTTGGCAAACGCAACCGCCGCACCCACGCCGGCGGCCTCGGCCGTGATCACCGATTCAGCCGGGTCAGGCGTCGGCGTCGTCGCCGAAGTACAAACCGCGCGCGACCTGTTGCAAGTAGCTATCGCCACCGCCGCGCAATTGCCGGATGCCTTCATGCGCGGCGCGCGCCTGGCCATCTTCGGCTTCCTCGCCTTCGGCGCGTATCTGGCGCTGAAGAGAGCCGTGCTGTTCGCCGTTCAACGCCTGACGCGGCAGCCGGTGGATTACGGCAAATAGCCTCGGATCGAAGCCATCATGGACGAACGTCGCCGCATCATCGTCGGCCTGGGCAACCCCGGCAAGCAGTACGCCAATAACCGGCACAACGCCGGCTTCATGGTGGTGGACCGGCTGGCCGAACGGCACGGCTTGACGTTCGCGCGCATGATGCACAAGGGCCTGCTCGCGCTGGGCGAGATCGAAGGGCGCAAAGTGGCGTTGGTGAAGCCGCAGACGTTCATGAACCTGAGCGGCGAGTCGGTCGTGCCCATCGTTAAGTTCTACAAGTCCGAACCGAGCGACTTACTGGTGGTGTATGACGAACTCGACTTGCCGGCGGGCCAACTGCGCATGCGACCCAAGGGCGGCTCTGGCGGCCACAACGGCATGAAGTCCATCATCGCCCGGCTCGGCAGCGAGGACTTTCCCCGCCTGCGCGTGGGCGTGGGCCGGCCGCCCGGCCGCCGCGACCCGAAAGACTTTTTGCTGGACGACTTCACACGCGACGAATTGGCTGTGCTCGAACCGGCTTTCGACCGCGCCGTCGAAGGCATCCGGCGCTGGTTGAGCGCAGACATTGACCACGCTATGAATTTCGTGAACAGGCCAGCCGACGCCGAGTGAGCCTGTGGCCGCGCAGCGCCGCAGAGCGGTCGCGGGGGTTGCGCATACGCCACACATGCAAGACAATTCCGTGTGCATCCGCGCCGATGCGCTTTTGCCATCCCATTTTCAACCCAAGGAGGAGGATCGAGCATGAAGACCAATCACCACAGACACTACAAAAGCCTGGCGGCGCTGCTGCTGAGCGGCGCTTTGGCAAGCGCGTGCGCTGCGCCGTCGCCGTCTGCTGCGCCGGCGCAACCTGCCGCGCCGGCTGCCGGCGAAACCTTCACCGTCGGCATGGTCATCGTCGGGCCGATGAACGACAAAGGCTGGAACGAGGCCCACGTCGAGGGCACCAAATACGTGATGCAGAAGATGCCCAACGTCAAGTTCGAGTACGTGGACAGGGTGAACCCCGGTGACCGGCCAAACGTCAAAGGCTCTCAAGTGGCCGACGAGTTGATCGCCAAAGGCGCCAAGGTGGTCATCTTCAACTCCGACGACTTCAAAGATGACGCCCTGGAGACGGCCAAGAAGCATCCGAACGTCGTCGTGATCCACGCCTCCGGCGATTACGCCTGGTCAGAGGGCAAGAACTACAAAGGACAGCCCAACCTCGGCAACCTCATGTCGAAGATGGAGCCGGGCTGGATGATCGCCGGCTGCGCCTCGGCGCTGGGCAGCGAGAACGGCAAGATCGGCACGGTCGGCCCGCTCATCAACGAGGAGACGCGCCGCTATGCCAGCGCCGCCTATCTGGGCGCCAAGTACTGCTGGGAGAACTACAAGAAGCGCGACCCGAAGGAACTACAGTTCAAGATCACCTGGATCGGCTTCTGGTTCAACATCCCCGGCGTCACGCTCGACCCGACGAAAGTCGCCGACGACTTTTACAACGGCGGCTTCGACGTGGTGATGAGCGCGATCGACACGCCGGAAGTCGCCGTGCAAGGCAAGAAGGCCGCCGAAGCCGGCAAGCGGGTGAAGTATCACCACTACGATTACAAGGGCGGCTGCGAGCTTGCGCCGGACATCTGCCTCGGCGTGCACTATTACAACTGGGGGCCGGGCTACCTGAAGATTATCCAAGAAGCCATGGCCGGCACCTACAAAGGCACGTGGACCTGGGCCGAAGCCGACTGGAAGGACCTGAACAACCCCGACTCTTCGGCGTTCGGCTACATCAAAGGCAAAGCGCTAGGCGCGGAGAACGAGAAGTTCCTCGACGAGTTCATCAAGGGCCTGGGCGACGGCAGCATTGACCTATGGAAGGGCCCGCTGAACTTCCAAGATGGCAGCGTCTTCCTGAAGGACGGTGAGCGCGCCACCGATCAGCAGATCTGGTACCTGCCGCAACTGCTGGAAGGCATGGAAGGGCCAAGCCAGTAGCCCATCGCCCGATTCGGCCGGCTGGTGCATCGCCGCAAGGCGCGCATCAGCCGGCGCACGCCGGCCAACAGTTCAACAGTGAAGGTCGAACTCCGCCACATCCACAAGCGCTTCGGCAACGTCCACGCCAACGACGACGTTTCGCTGACCGTCGAAGCCGGGACGATTCACGGCTTGCTCGGCGAGAACGGGGCCGGCAAAAGCACGCTGGTCAAAATCCTCAGCGGTTTCATCAGCCGCGATAGCGGCGAGATCGTGCTCGACGGCCGGCCGGCGCACATCCAATCTCCTGCCGATGCCCTGCGCTATGGCATTGGCATGTTGCACCAAGACCCACTGGACTTCCCGCCGCTCACCGCCATTGAGAACTTCATGGCCGGCTCGCCGACGACGCCGGCGCTGCTGAACGTGCGCGCCGCCGAGCGAAACTTCCGCGCGCTGTGCCGACAGTTCAATTTCGACCTCGACCCCCACGCGCGCGTGAGCGACCTGACGGTGGGCGAGCGGCAGCAACTGGAGATCGTGCGCCTGTTGGCCAACGGTGCCGGCACGCTCATCCTGGATGAACCCACCACCGGCATTTCGGCGACCCAAAAGACGCTGCTCTTCGATGCGCTGCGCCGACTGGCTCAAGAGGGCAAATCCATCATCTTCGTATCACACAAGCTCGAAGACGTGGAAGCGCTGTGCGATTGCGTCACCGTGATGCGCCGGGGGCGCGTGGTGGGCGAACTGAACCTGCGCGCCAACGGTGCCGGGCGCGCCCATGGCGACTGGCCCGCCGGCGAGCGCTTCGACGTGGCCGCGCGCATCGTCGAGATGATGTTTGGCAGAGAGCTGGCCATGCCCGTCAAGCCGGCCATCCACCAGGATGAAACAGCGCTCGTGCTGGAGGGCCTGCTCTTGCGCAGCGACCGGCTGGAGATGCACATCGGCCATTTGGCGGTGCGACGCGGCGAAGTCATCGGCATCGCCGGCCTGGAGGGCAGCGGGCAGCAACTCTTTTTGCTGACCTGCGCCGGCCTCGAACATCCGGCCGCCGGCTCGATTTATGTCAGCGGACGCAACTTGACGCGCCAGCCCTACAGCGCCTTCGTGAAGGCCGGCGTATGCTATTTGCCTGCCGACCGGCTGCGCGAGGGGTTGATCAGCGGCCTGAGCATCCAAGAACACGTTGCGCTGCGCATGCCGAGCAGGGGCATCTTCATCAATCGTGCGGCTGCAGCGCAGGAAGCCGAGCGCGCCATCGCCACGTTCAACATCCGGGGCCGGCCGGATACCGCCGTCGAGCAGCTCTCCGGCGGCAACCAGCAGCGCACTCAACTGGCGCTGATGCCCTCTCCGCTCAACGTGCTGCTCATGGAGCATCCCACGCGCGGCCTAGACATCGAATCCACGCTATGGGTGTGGCAACAACTGATCGCCCGCTGTAATCAGGGCACGGCCATCCTGTTCGCGTCGTCAGACCTGGACGAGATCGTGCAATACAGCGACCGCGTCATCGTGTTCAGCGGCGGACGCATCTCGCCGCCGATCGCCGCCGCGGCGTTGACCGCCGACTCGCTAGGACAGATGATCGGCGGCCGATTTTGAGCCCGTGATCAATCACCGATGAACCACCGATGAACGGCGCCGCAGCACCTCAGACCATGACCCCGCCGGCGCGCGCCGCCGGGATGCCGCCGACTTTCTACCGCATCGGCGCATTCGCCATATCGCTCATCCTGGTTGCGCTCGTCATCCTCATCTCCGGCGCATCACCCGTGACCGTGATCGGCAGCATGGTCGGCGGCGCGTTCGGCACTGCCGACCAGATCGGGCGCGTGATCGCCACGCTATCGCCCTTGCTGCTGTGCGCCGCCGGCCTGGTATACACGTTCAACGCCGGCCTATACAACCTGGGCGTCGAGGGACAGATCACCTTCGGCGCTATTGCGGCAACCTGGGCGCTGCGCCTGTTGCATCCGGAGGGCGCGACGGCCAGCTTATTGCCGCCGCCGGTGGCGATTGCGCTCGCCATCTTCGTCGGCGGCGTCGGCGGCATAGCCTGGGGGCTGCTGGCCGGCGCGCTGCACGTGTACGGCCGCATCAGCGAAATCTTCGCCGGCCTGGGCTTAAACTTCGCAGCGACCGGCATCGCCATCTACCTGATCTTCGGCCCGTGGAAGCGGCCGGGAGTGGCCTCGCTCAGCGGCACCCAGCCCTTCGACGAGTCGCTCTGGTTGGGCACGTTCGGCAAGACCGAGGCCACCCCCGTGGCATTAGCGCTTGGGCTGATCGCGCTGCTGATGACTATCGTCGTGATGCGCAACACGTATTTTGGGCTGCGCTTGCGAGCGGTGGGGCGCAACCTGCGCGCAGCGTATGTGTTGGGCGTGCCGGCCCGTCGCCAGTTGCTCAGCGCGTTCCTCATCTGCGGACTGTTCGCCGGCGTCGCCGGCGCGCTGCAGGTCGTGGGGGTGTTCCATCGGCTGATCCCCAACGTCTCCAGCAATCTGGGCTTCCTGGGATTGCTGGTGGTGATGCTGGTGAACTTCGACCCGCTGTGGATCTTGCCGGTGGCGCTCTTCTTCAGCGCGCTGAACATCGGCAGCCTGCAACTTCCGCTCTCCCTGGGGTTGGAATCCTCGCTCTCCGGCGTGATCCAGGGGCTGCTGGTGCTCTTCGCATTGCTCGGCCGCGGCCTGGCGCAGGTATACGGCCGGAAGCCGGAAGGGTGATCCTCTATGGAATCCGGCCAACTGTTCATCATCCTCGCCACGGCTATCGCTTCGGCGACGCCGCTGGTGTTCGCGTGCATCGGCGAGACGATCACCGAACGCGCCGGGGTGATTAACCTCTCCGCCGAAGGCACAATCATGTTGTGCGCCATGGTCGGATTTGTTGCGGCAAAGACCGCCGACAACGTCTGGCTTGGCTTCGTTGCTGCGGCGCTAGTCGGCGCGCTAATCGCGCTGGTGGTCGCCTACGGCGCCATCACGCTCAAGCAATCGCAAATCGCCATCGGCTTCGTGCTGGCGCTTTTGTGCAGCGACCTCTCGGCCTACCTGGGCAATCCATACGTGCGCATCCCCGGCCCGACCGTGCCGCCGCGCTTCGCCATCCCGCTCTTACAGGACATGCCCTTCATCGGCCCGCTGCTCTTCCGCGAAGGCGACATCCTGGTGTACGCCGGCTATGCCCTGATCGGCGCTACATGGTTTTACTTCTACCGGACGCGCGGGGGGCTGACGCTGAGGGCGATCGGCGAACAGCCGGCGGCGGCGTTTGCGCGCGGGCACAACGTGATCGCCTTGCGCTACGCCTATACGTTGATCGGCGGCGCCTTGATGGGCATCGCCGGCGCGGCGTTCTCGCTGGATTTCAAGGCCGGCTGGAGCTATCGCCACACGGCCGGCTATGGCTGGATCGCGCTGGCCATCGTCATCTTCGGCGGGTGGAACCCGCTGCGCGCCGCGCTGGGCGCATACTTGTTCGGCGTGTTGCAATCGCTGGCCGGCGTCGCGCAGAGCACCGTCCCCAATGTGCCGACGCAAGTGTTCACCGTCGCGCCGTTCGTGCTGATGATCCTGGCGCTCGTGCTCACCTCAGGCGACTGGCTGGACCGTCTGCTGAGCTACCTGCCGGTAAATGTGCGGCGCTCACTCGCGCGCATCATTCACACGGCGCCGCCGGCGGCGCTGGGCCGGCCGTTCGAGCAGGATTGAAGAGAATCGAGCGGCGACTCGCGCAGCCCCCTACTTCAGGGACTGCCAGAGTTCATAGGCCAGCTCGCCGAACAGCGGGTCGCGCTTGAGCTGGATCGCATCGCGCGGGCGCGCAAAGGGCACACGCACTTCCTTGACGATACGGCCGGGCGCCGTCGACATTACCAATACTCGGTCGCCCAACGCCAACGCCTCGTCAATGGCGTGTGTGACGAATAGCACGGTTTTGCGCGTGTGGGGCGCGCCCTGCGAGCCTTCCCACAGCCGCAGCAGCTCGTGTTGCAGCGCCATGCGCGTCTGCTCGTCGAGCGCGCCGAACGGCTCGTCCATCAACAAGATCTCCGGGTCGGCCACCCACGCCCGCGCCAGCGCGACGCGCTGCTTCATGCCGCCGGAGAGTTGATAGGGATACGCCTCGGCAAACCCCGACAGGCCCACCAGGCCGAGCTTGTGCATCACGGCAGCCTCGCGTTCCTTCTCGGGCACGCCGCGCAGCCGCAGCGGATACTCAACGTTGCCGTAAACGGTGAGCCAGGGGAAGGTGGAGTCGCCTTGAAAGACGAGCGTGGGCGTCTGGCTGCCGACGCTCAACGCGCCTGCGGTCGGCCGCTCCAGGCCGGCGATCAAGCGCAACAGCGTGCTCTTGCCGCAGCCGCTTGGCCCGACGATGCATACGAATTCGCCCGACGCGATATGCAGGTCGAGCGGGCCGAGGGCGCGGATGGTCGCGCCCTCGGGTCCAGGGAAATCTTTGGTGAGCTGTTGCGCGACGATCACTTGAACGCCACCCGACCGCCCAGCGCCTTAAGCGCCTCTTCCAAGTACTTCACATTCACAAACTTGGACATGTCTATGTCCTGGTCATAGTTGAGCAGTCCCTGCTTGCGATAGAACTGTTGGAGCGTCTGGATGTCCTCAAGCGATACCGTCCCGTTCGGGTCGAAGTGCGGCCGCCGGGCGCGCCGGATCACATCCGGCTCGACTTTGGTGTATTTGGAGATGGCAGCGACGTTGGCGTCGTCGAAGTAGGCTTCGCCCTGCAAGTCGCGCGCGCCACGCAGATACGCTTTCAGGAAGCGCGTCGCCAAGTCCGGGTTCGCCGTCACCCAGCCTTTGTTGAAATAGACATAGGTCGGCTTGAAGTCTGTCACAAAGTCCTCGGACAGCCGGACGATCAGGCCCTTGTCCTCTGCGGCGGTGGCGAACGGCTCGGTCAGGATTGCGCCGTCAAGCGTGCCACTCTCCAGCGCCGGCGCGACCTGCGGGAAGGGCAAGCCGAGCACCTCAACCTCGGTGATGTCCACCCCGCCCTGCCGCAGCGCCTCCGACAGCCACCATTCGGTTGCAGTGCCGCGATTGTTCGTGGCGACCTTTTTGCCCTTCAAGTCGCTCATCTTGGTCAGCTCGCCGCTCTCATAGCGCTTTTTGCTCACCACAAATGGGCTGGCCAACGGCGGCCGTTCGGTGTGCAGCGACGCGGCGATCTCGAACTCGATGCCGCGCGCTACCGCGTTGAGCATGCTGGCTGAGATCCCACCGCCGGCCACGTCGAAGTTGCCGGACGCGACCTGCACCACTGCGTCGGAGCCGCCCTCGATGGGTAGGAACTCCACCTTCAACCCCTCTTCGGCAAAGTAGCCCTTCTCAGCAGCGACATAGACCGGGCCGTTGATGGCAACCGGCACGAAGCCGAACTTCACCGTCTTCAGTTCAGCAGCGGGCTGCGCCGGCGCTGCCGGGCGCGCCGTCGGCGGCGCGGCGCAGGAAACCAACAGCGCAGCCATCACAAGTGTAAAGATGCGTTGCTTCATAATGAGCCTCCTCAATAGCGCTATTCTCGCCAAGGTAGTCTGGCGCGAACTAGCAAGTTACAATGTGTGGCTGAGAAGACCATGAGCAGCGCATCCACTCAACAACACCGCGAAATTGCCGCCCGGCAAGGCGCCGTCCACGTCGCCATCGTCACCGTGAGCGACACGCGCACGCGCGAAAACGACACCGGCGGCGACTTGATCGAGTCGCGCGTGACATCCGCCGGGCACCAAGTGGTCTTTCGCGCGATCGTCAAGGATGAGCCGGAGCAGATCGGCGCATTGCTGGAGCGCATCGTCGCCGAGACGGACGCGCGGGTGATCCTGTTCACCGGCGGCACCGGCATCGCCCCGCGCGACACGACCTACGACGTGATCTCGCGCAAGCTGGAGAAAGTGATGCCCGGCTTCGGCGAGCTGTTCCGCATGCTCAGCTACCAGGAAGTGGGGGCTGCCGCCATGCTGTCGCGGGCGACGGCCGGCGTGTATCGCGGGCGCGTGGTGGTGTCCATGCCCGGCTCGCCCAACGCCGTGCAAGTCGCCATGGACAAGTTGATCATGCCGGAGATCCAGCACCTGGCCTGGGAAGTGGCGCGATAAAAATAGAACTCGGCTTCTCACGAAAGCCGAGTTCCCTGCGCAGAAGCTACCTTCGGGAGTCGAACCCGAAACCCATCGCTTACGAAGCGATTGCTCTGCCGATTGAGCTAAGGTAGCGCCCTGGCTGGTGTTGTGCGAATGATACCCGATGCGCCGCCGATGCGTCAATACTGATCGCGAGCTTGTGACGCTCAGTCCCTCACCCCTTCGCGCTTCTCCCACCCCTCGCGAAAGAGCGGCAGGAAGTTGTCTGGGTTGTAAGGATGCCGGGCGATCTCGTCGTAGTTCAGATCGCTGCCCCACCCCACGATGTCGTCGCTCAGCGTGACGTAGCCGTCCACAACCTTGACCGGGTTGGTCAGGATGTGTTGGCTCCAATCATCGTTGAAGTCGTCGAAGATCTCATGGATGAAGAAGTTGGGCGTGCTGAGGTTGAGATGCGCGCATGCCAATGAGCACAGCGGCCCCTGCGCGCTGTGCGGCGCGGTCACGCCGTAGAACGCGTTGACCATGCCGCACACCTGTTTGGCGGCGGTCATGCCCAGGAGCTGCGGTTCGAGCTGAATGATGTGCACCGCGTTGTGCTGAAGCAACTCGGCAAACTGGTCGCGGCAGTAGAAATCCTCGCCGCAGGCGATGGGCACTGGGCTTCGACGCGCCACCTCGACCATCGCAGAGATGCGCTGCGGCGGCACCGGCGCTTCCAGCCACGTGGGTTTGTAGGGGGCGATGGCGTCGGCAAACTGCAACGCCGTATGCACCGAAAAGCGGTTGTGCGCCTCGATCAGGATGTCCACACTCGGGCCAACGGCGTCGCGCACGGCAGCGATGATGTCCACGGCCAGCGCAAAGTCATCCAGGTCCTCCATCACGCGCCAGGCCGCCCCAAATGGGTCGAACTTGAGCGCGGTGTAGCCCTTGGCCACAACGACCTTGGCCTTCTCGTGAAAGCTCTCCGGCGTGCGCGGGCCGCGATACCAGCCGTTGGCATAGGCGCGCAGTCGCGTATGGCAGCGCCCGCCCAGCAACCTGAACACCGGCACGCCCAGCGCCTTGCCCATGATGTCCCAGCAGGCATACTCGATGCCGCTGAGCGCCGCACCATGAATCTGTCCGCCATCGCTGTAGAAGTCGCGCCATAGGCGAAGTGAATGCTGCTCAACGTCAAAGGGGTCTTTGCCGATGACGAAGCGCTTAAGCTCATGCACTGCTGCTTCGGCGGATTTGGTAAACCCGTTGACGGTCGCCTCGCCGATGCCGTGGATGCCCTCGTCGGTCTCGACGCGCGTGAACAGCCAGTTCTTCCACGGGTTGCCGACGATGTAAGTCTTAACGTCGGTGATTTTCATGGTGATGAATCAGCACAGATCGGAAATGATTCGCCGATGAGCATATACTCAACCCCGTGAATGCACAACACGCCAAATCCATGATCGAGGCCGGGCGCGTCATCGCCATCTTGCGCGGCAACTACGCCGGATACTTCCGGCAGATCGCGCGCGCGCTGGCAGACGCCGGCATCACTGCGATCGAAGTGACCCTGAACTCGCCCGGCGCGCTCAACGGCCTGCACGAAATGAAAGACGAACTGGGCGACCGGTTCTTAATCGGCGCGGGCACGGTGCTGAACGAGTCGCAGGTGTTCGAGGCCATCAGCGCCGGCGCGCAGTTCATCGTCGCGCCGAACACCAACCCGCGCGTGGTCGCGATCTGCGTCGAGCGCGACATCTGCGTGATCCCCGGCGCATACACGCCCACCGAGATCATGAACGCCGTCGAGCTGGGCGCGCACTTGATCAAGCTCTTCCCGGCGGAGCTGGGCTACTTCAAGGCCGTGCGCGCGCCGTTGAACCATGTGCCGTTCGTCGCCACCGGCGGCGTATCGCTGGACAACGCCGCCGAATACATCAAGGCCGGCGCCGTCGCCGTCGGGATGGGTAGCCAGCTCATCGGCGAGTACGTCAAGCAAGCCGGCGGCATCGAAGCACTCGGCGAACGCGCGCATCGGTTGGCGCGCGCGCTGGCGCTCGAGCCGCAAGGGGTTCGAGCGATCTAGGGAGCGACTGGCCGCGTTGACCGCCTCCGCACTCACGCGCGCGCGGCTCACCTATCGCTACGACCGGCTGCGCGCCATCCCCCAGGGCGTCATCGAGACCGCCAGCACCACCTTTTTGCTGCTGATCGCCGTTAAAGCCTTCGATGCCGGCCCAACGCCAAAGTCGCTGATTGCCGCTGCCGGCAACATCGGTTTGTTGCTTTCATTGTGGTTGGTGCCGTGGGTAGAACGCTCCGGCCAGCCGATCATGCGCGTCGCAGCATGGATGATGGCCGGCGGAGCGCTGGCGATGCTGTGCGCCGCTGCTTTGCCGACGCTCGCGGTGTTGGTGATCGCAACGGTGATCGCCATCGGCGCGGCCAACGCGATCATCCCGCTCCTGACGGCGACCTACCAGGACAATTACGCCCCACGCGAGCGCGGCCGATACGTCGCGCGCACCTTCGTCATCCGCGTAGCGGCAGCAGCGGCCTTCGCCGAGTTAGCCGGGCGGCTGCTCACCACTGACTTGGCGCGCTTCCGCTGGCTGTTGGCCGCATTCGCAATCGCTTTCGCCGCTGCGGCCTACTGCCTGTCGCGCATCCCGTCGCGCGCGCTGCGCCACGCACTGGCCGAACCGCGCAGCAGCGCCTCAGCCCATTTGGGCATCACCTCGCGCGGCGCGTTCCTCGGCGCGTTCGACTCGCTCAAAATCCTGCGCACCGACCGGACGCTGCGCTGGACGCTGGCCTCATGGATGCTCATGGGCTTCGCCAATCTGATGATGCTGCCGCTGCGCGTCGAGTTTCTGGCCAATCCGAAGTACGGCCTGGCGCTCGCCCCGCAGCAGATCGCCCTCTACACGGTCATGATCCCAAGCGTGGCCCGGCTGGCGCTCACGCCGCTGTGGGGCCGGCTGTTCGACCGGATGAACTTCTTTCTGCTGCGCATCATCCTGAACGTCGGATTCGCGCTGGGCATCGCGTCGTTCTTCACGGGCGTCGGCGCGTTCGGCCTGGCTGCCGGAGCGGCCATTTTCGGCGCGTCGAACGCCGGCGGCGAGATTGCCTGGAGCCTGTGGGTGACCAAGTTCGCCCCGAACGATCGCGTGGCCGAATACATGAGCGTTCACACGTTCTTCACCGGCGTGCGGGGGATCGTGGCGCCGATCCTAGCCTTTCAGCTAACGCAGACGTTGGACATCGGCGCCATCGCGCTGATGTGCGCCGCGCTCATCCTGGTCGCATCCCTGATCCTCGTGCCGGAGATGAAGGGGCGTGAAGGCTGACGCCATCGCAGGTTCAGATTGCACCCAGCGCCTGTGCGGGAATGCCCACCGGGTAGGCGAAGGCAACGCCTTCGCCCATCCACCGGCTTATTCACAGCGCGCTGCTACACCCGAAACAGATGCGGCCCGAAGTCGGCCTCGTAGTACGGCGCGACCATGCCTCCCTTGGGCACAATCGCGTCTACTTTGGCCCGGTCTTCATCGGTGATCGTCACGTCTAGCGCCTTGAGGTTGTCTTCGAGCTGTTCCATTGTGCGTGGGCCGATGATGGGCGAGGTGATCCCCGGCTGGCTCATGCACCAGGCCAGCGCGAACTGCGACAACGTGCAGCCGCCGCGCTCCTGCAGGTAGCCCTTATAAGCTTCCACAGCTTCAAGCGCCGCGGCATTCCAGCGCCGAGACAAGATGGGATTGTCTTTGTAGTCGAAGAAGCGCGTGCCTTCCGGCGGTGGCGCGTTGCGGTCGTATTTGCCGGTCAACAGGCCGCCGGCCAGCGGACTCCACGGGATCAGCCCAAAGCCGTAGGTCTGCGCGAAGGGGATCAGCTCGCGCTCGATGCGTCGGTCCAGCAAGTTGTAGGGCGGCTGCTCGCACACGAAGCGGTTCAACCCCAGCTCGCGCGAGACCATCAGCGACTCCATCAACTGCCATGCGGCAAAGGTAGTTGTGCCGATGTAGCGCACCTTGCCCGCGCGCACCAGGTCATCCAACGCGCGCAGCGTCTCATCAATCGGGATGGATGACTGCGGCCGGTGAATCTGATACAGGTCAATCCAATCCGTTTGCAGTCGTCTCAGGCTTGCTTCACACTGCTGGATGATGTGTCGGCGGCTGTTGCCGCTCATGTTGGGATCATCGTCGGCCATCACCCCATGCACCTTCGTGGCCAGCACGATGCGGTCGCGCTTGCCGTTGCGCTTGAGCGCCTCACCGACGACCTCCTCACTTCGGCCGCGCGTGTAGACGTTGGCCGTGTCGAGGAAGTTGATGCCGGCGTCAATCGCGCGGTCAATGATGGCATACGAATCTTCAGGCGAGGTCTTACCGCCGAACATCATGCAACCCAGGCACAAGACGCTCACTTTTACGCCGGTTCGTCCGAGGGGTCGGTATTCCATGCAGGGTCTCCTTATTGGTTGGTGTCGTTGGTGTTATTTGTGTCGTCGGCGTCGGCGATGTCGGTAGTCCTGATAGCGAGCCACTTTCGAGCGATGCGCGCCAGGGCGCCGTCGTTGCCCATCTGCGACAGGACGCGATCAAGTTCAACGGCCAGTCGCCCATCCACGCCCAACATCGCCATGGTGTACTCAGTCGGGCGAAGGTTGAGGCAGCGCACCGCTGCTGTGTTACCCCAATCGGCAATTGGCGCGCATCCGGCCTGTGTGGCCGCTTGCCCGCCGACGACCGCCACCTCACATCTGCCCATGCGAATTTCAGCCAGGGCGGCAGCTTCGTCCGCAACCACGCGGCGCTTTAACCCCGGCGTGCGCCGTTCCAGCCAGCGCGTCAGGCGGTCCGCCTCGCCGCCCAGCGCGGCGACGACGCAGCGCCCGCGCAGATCTTCGGGACGATCCAAACGCAACGGCGCCAGCGCCACCGCGCGCAAGCCGGCATCGAAATATGGGCGGCTATAGCGAAAATCAGCCGTCCGCGTCGGATCTACCACCAGGGCCGACATCGCAACATCGGCATAGCCGGCAATCAGCGCGTCGTAGAGGCCATCATAGCCCACCGGCACGGCCTCCACGCGCAGCCCCAAGCGCCGCGCTGCCTCGCGCGCTACATCGGCATCCATTCCTTCCCAACCATCCGCGCCGTAGAACGAAAACGGGCGGACGCCCGGATCGATGCCGACGCGCAACACCCCCCGCGCGCGCAGCGCCTGCCAGCGCCGCTCGGCTTCCACGATCGGGCGCAAGATAAGAAAAGCCGCTGCCGCTGCGACCAACGCAGCGCAGAGCGCTAGGCCGCCTCGCCTAGAGACCTTCAACGCACCACCACGACCGTGCCCAGCGGCGCCCAGCCGTACAACCAGGCGGCCTTGCCGGTAGGGATGTTGACGCAGCCGTGACTCATGGGCTGGCCAAAATTGTTGTGCCAATACGTGCCGTGCATGGCGTAACTGCCCTTGAAGTACATCACATACGGCACGTTGGGCAAATCGTAACCTCTGCCCCGCATGTGTTGCGAATCAAGTTTGCGGTAGATGCGAAAGACGCCGCGAACCGTCGGCGTATCTTGCGCCCCGGTCGAGACCAGCGTCGTCATCACCATTCGACCATCCTCCCAGGCGATCAGCCGCTGCTCCGCCAGGATTACCTCGATCCACTTCCCCCGGCGCATTGGCGCGGTATTCGCATCGTATACCGCCTTGGCCGGCGCATCTTGCGGCAAGGATGCAGCAACCGCCGGTTGGACGTTGACGGGCTGAACCGGCGCTTGCGCCACAAACGTAGTGCGCGGCGATGGGGCAGTTGGAACGGCGGCGACGACCTGCGCAGGCGGCTGTATCGCGCCTACAACCGCAACGCGCGGCGATGGGGTGGCCGGAACCGTCGGGGCGGCGACTGGGATTTGCGCCGCAGCAGCGGGGCGGGCGCTTTCTGACGCTGCGACCTGTCGGGGTTGAGGCTGCGCGGTTTCGCGGGCCAAGGGCTGGGCTACCGGCTGCGCCCGGCGTTCCGCCGAGACAACCAGCGGAATAGCGGCCAACAGCAGCGCCATCATCACGCACAGCGCAACCAATCGCAGCAGCCTTCCGAGAAACGCCATCGCCGACAACAGGATTGTAGACCGAACTATGCGGATTCAGAATCAAAGCAACGGGCTTCGCCTATCTCATGGGGTCTCGCCGCGCAGAAAACACAGCAGTCCCTCGACGATGCCCTGGGCCACCACCTGCGGCCGGCCTTCCAGCAACGGCCGGTCGAGGTACATGAAACCGGTTTCGATGATAGCGGCCGGCGTCTCAGGCGCAATCTCATCAAAGGCGTGATACTGCGTCATGTCGCGCGTGACAGTGTTGGCGTGGAAGCGCAGGCCGGTGCGCGACCCATAACGCGCCGTCAAACAAGCGACCAGGCGATCCGACTCATCCGGCGCTCGACTGTGCGCAGCGCGCGCCACCTTGAAGCCGGTGGCCAAGTCGTTAATGCGCGCGCACGAGTCGGCATGGATGCTGAGCAAGGCGCGCGCCCGATAGCCGCGCAACCGAGGATCAAACTCATCCAGCACATCCACGATGTAGCCTTCGGCGCGCAGCACTTCGGCCACGCGAGTCGCATGCGCAAAATTCAGCGTCGCCTCAGTCAAGCCATCGTCGCACACGGCACCGCTGTCGTGGCCGCGATGACCGCTGACGATGCCGATGCGCGCCGCATCCTGCGTCGCAACGGCGGCGCTGCGCGTCGCTTCGAGCAGCGCTGCATCGGCTGTAGCTTGCGCCTGCGTGGCTGCCGACAGCCAGCGCGGCGCATTCTGCAGCGCGATGATCGCCAGGCCGGCAAGCGCAATCGCCATCATCAGCCCGATAAACCGGCGCCGCGCCACGCGCGGAAAGATAGCCGCTGTCTCATGCTCTGGCGTGCTGGCGGCGCCGGCAGCAGCTACCTGCCGCGACTGCGCGCGCGCCCGGCTTTTGCCGGCGGCTTGGGCGCGACGGATGCTGCTGCGCTGCACGCGCTGGTCCTTGGCGGGCTTATGCGTCGGAGCACGCTTCACGCCGTCCCTCCCATTGCTTCGCGCGCGAGCACTTTACGCATGACCGTCAGCTTCTCGCCCACCGGCGCGAACCCCAGCCGACGATACAGCCGCTGCGCCGCGTAATTGCCGGCCTGCGTGTTGAGCGAGACCACGCGCGCGCCGGCCCGCGCCAGCCGCATCACCACGTCGCACAGCAACTCCGCGCCGATTCCCCGACGGCGCAGTTCCGGCTGAACGGCCAACCGCACGACGTGACCATTCCCCTCATGCAGAACCGCACACGCATAGCCGACCGGCGACCCGCCATACAAGGCCACCGTAGTGGCAAACGCCCGCGCCACCGCACGCCGCATCAGCGCAGGCGCATAGCGCCATGGCTCATCGAAGGCGCGCGCATCCAACGCGCATAGCGCTTCGAGATCGGCTGCGTGCGCCGGGCGCACCTGCAATCCGGTGAGGCGCAGCGGCGCATTCGACACACGCCATGGCGCGATCTGGAAGGTGAGCAATTGCTCGACAACGCGGTAGCCCAGATCGCGCAGATAAGGCTTGATCCATTCAGACGAATGAACGACGCACCACACCTCGCGCGCGCCGCGCGACGCCAGGCGCGCCTCGGCTTCGCCAAACACATTAGCCAAGTGGGCCGCCGGAGACCGGCCATCGGCAACGGCGCACCAGCGCAACCAGGCCACGCCGGCGCATGTCGCATCGAGCGCATCGGCCTCGGACAGATCGAGCGGCGTGAGCAGGAGCGCGGCGTCGCCATCGTCAAACGACCACAGGTCGCTGGCGATCCACTCATCCACGTGCCACCAATCGAGGCGATCGAGGATGCGCCGCGCGCGCTGCAGACGCGAGAGCCACGCGCCGCGCGCGGCCAGCGCGCCGAGATCATGGTTTCTTGTATACGCGGAACTCCAATTCCGCTCGCTGGAAGTAGCCATCGGGATCGCCGTCGAGCGGCAGCAATTGCAGGTTGCGCACCTCGACTTCGACGCGCAACGTCGAGGTGGCGATCTCGAAGATGCCCGGCCCCGCCTGCACCAGCTCCCCGCGCGCCGCCAGCTTGCTGCGCATCACGTTGTTGCGATAGGCGTATGGGGTAAGCATCACCTTAGTCGTGCTATGGAAGTCGTTCTTATCGAACGTCCAAATCGCCAGCGCCGTTACCCGCGAGGGCGACGTCAAGCTGACGCGGTCGGCGACCGATGCGCCGCACTCGCCGATCAGTTCACCGCTGGTCGCGCTAATCTGAAACCCCTCATCGAAGTTCTCATTGCCATGCTCATAAACGGCGTGGAAGGTGTTGATAAGCGACTCGCCGGGCAACGGTGAACCGACGCGCACCGGCGAAGGCGAGTAGAGCGTGGGAATAACGCCAGGCTCGGTGGGCGCGGCCGCCGGCGCCGCCACGGCAGCCTGCCCATCGCCGACGTTGACGTTGACCACGGTCGCCGGACGCACTTCGGCCTCGCGGTCAACACGGGGCGCGCCCACCGGCGCGGCGGCGGCCGCCGTCGGCGCAGGCTTGAGCCAATTCACGACGAGCAGCAGCAGGCCGGTCAGCAGGGCAATCCACAACAGCAGCAGCACCCCGCCGAACAACGCCGCATTCCGGCGCGCCTCGATCACCGACTGGGCGATGACCGGCTTTTGATCCTTCACTTGCTCCAGACGCTCAGCCAGCAAAGCGAGGTTATTCTGATCCGCCAACGTGAACCATCCCTGGTTGGGGTCGGCGCCTTCGCGAGCATTCTCGTTGCGCGCGGCCTGCTCGGCGCTGCGCGCCATCGCCAACGCTTCGAGCGGCGTGGCATCGCCTGTCGTCACCCCCAACGCCTGCTGCGCTTGGAGCAAGGCAGCCTCGGGCTGCTCAGCCTGCAAGGCTAGCGCATAGCGCGCCGCAACGCGGGCCACATAGACATCGCGATAGTCGGGCCGTTCGCCGGCGGGATCGAAGCGCAACAAGCGCGGTGGCGCATCGCGCAGGATGATGTCGGCCGGCACCCAGGCATAGGCCAGATAGGCGGCGCAGGCGATGCCGATGAGAAACCCGACGACCAGAGCGACGGTGACGATGAACCAGCGATTGAAGCCCGAAGCGTCGTTCATAATATGCGATTCTACTTGTGAATTGGGGCTTGACAAGAAGTTCGCAGCTCGCTATCCTCTGTAGCCGTTCAGAAAAGCGAATATCGCCCGATCGCGCACTCTTATCCAGAGAGGTGGAGGGACCGGCCCTGTGAAACCTCGGCAACCATCCAGGCGCGATTTTGGATCGCCGGCAAACTAGCGCAACGCTAACCCGATCCAAAATCTCGAGCCTGAAACGGTGCCAATTCCGGCAGCACAGACTGGAAGATGAGAGGAGGCGGCAACACCAGTTACGCCCTCTTGTCTTACCGCGCAAGAGGGCAATTCACTTTTCCGCTGCGCGCATTGCGGTTGCGTATTGCGTGATGCGCGTCGCGCAAATCGGCTATGCAATACGCACACAGACAAAGGAGAAGCAAGATCAACTATGTCTAACCATACCTTCCACTTCGACACCCAAGTCCTGCACGCGGGAACCAGGCCCGACCCGACGACGAACGCGCGCGCGGTGCCGATCTATCAGACCACGTCATACCAGTTCCGCGACACCGACCACGCAGCCAATCTGTTCGGGCTGAAAGAATTCGGCAACATCTACACGCGCATCATGAACCCGACCAATGACGTCGTCGAACAACGGCTGGCTGCGCTCGAAGGCGGCGTCGGCGCGCTGGTGACGGCATCCGGCCAGGCAGCGGAGACATTCGCCATCCTCAACCTCGCCCAGTCCGGCGACCACATCGTCAGCTCGGCGTCACTTTATGGTGGCACTTACAACCTCTTCCACTACACGCTCCCCAAGCTCGGCATCGAGGTGACGTTTGTGGATCCGACTGATCCGGAGAACTTTCGCCGAGCCATCCGACCCAACACCAAGGCCATCTACGGCGAATCGGTCGGCAACCCCAAGCTCGACATCTTCCCCTTTGAAGAGGTAGCGGCCATTGCGCACGAGAACAGCCTGCCGCTGATCATTGACAACACCACGCCGACGCCTTACTTGTTGCGACCGATTGAGTGGGGCGCCGATATCGTGGTGCATTCGACGACCAAATACATCGGCGGCCATGGCCTCAGCATCGGCGGCGCCATCGTGGATTCCGGCAAGTTCGACTGGAGCAAGAGCTGGCGCCACGACGCCTACTTCAACCAGCCCGACCCCAGCTATCACGGCCTGGTATATTCCCAACTTGGCGCGCCGGCCTACATTCTCAAGGCGCGCTTGACCCTGCTGCGCGACATCGGCGCGTCGCAAAGCCCGTTCAACTCCTTCCTGAACATCATCGGCCTGGAAACGCTGCACGTCCGCATGGAGCGCCACATCCAGAACGCCAACGCAGTGGCCGAGTGGCTATCAAAGAGCCCCCATGTCTCTTGGGTGATCCATCCCAGCCTGCCCAGCCACCCGCAGTATGAAAAGATCAAGCGCATGGCGCCCAGGGGGTTAACCGCGCTGGTGGGCTTCGGCATCAAGGGCGGACGCGAGGCCGGACGGCAGTTCATCAACAACCTGAAGCTGTTCTCGCACCTGGCCAACATCGGCGACGCCAAGTCGCTGGCCATCCATCCCGCCACCACCACGCACTCGCAACTGACGCCCGAAGAGCAACTGGCCACCGGCGTGACCGACGACTTCGTGCGCCTGAGCATCGGCCTGGAGGACATCCGCGACATCATCTGGGACCTCGAGCAGGCGCTGGAAGCAGCCGTGGCGGCTGTGAGCAACGGTCGCAAAAAGGACGCCGTGACGGCCTAACACCGGCAGATCGGCAAGTCTGGGGATTGTGGGGCGGCGCTCGTCGCTGCCCCGCAACCCTTCATTCAACATCATGCTCGTCAAGACGCAATACTTTCACTACGACGGCGAGATCCAGCTCCAGAGCGGCGCGACGCTCGGTCCAATCACGTTGGCGTATGAGACGTATGGCCAATTGAACAAGGATCGCAGCAATGCGATCCTCATCTGCCACGCCTGGAGCGGCGATGCGCACGTCGCCGGACGCCACTCACCCGACGACCCCAAACCCGGCTGGTGGGATGACGCTGTCGGGCCAGGCAAAGCCTTCGATACCGACAAGTACTTCGTCGTCTGCTCGAACGTCATCGGCGGATGCGGCGGGAGCACCGGCCCATCATCCATCAACCCGAAGACCGGCCGACCATATGGGCTGAGCTTCCCCATCGTGACCATCGCCGACATGGTCGAGGCGCAGCGTTTGCTGACTGATCACCTGGGCATCGAGCGATGGCTGACGGTCGGCGGCGGCAGCATGGGCGGGATGCAAGCGCTGCAGTGGACGGTCTCTTATCCCGCTCGCGTGCGCAGCGCGATCGTGTTGGCGGCGACCGCGCGCCTATCGCCGCAGACCATCGCCCTGAACGAGGTGCCGCGCCAGGCCATCTATGCCGATCCGAACTGGAACAACGGCGACTACTACGGCAAGACGCCGCCCAACGCCGGGTTGGCTGTGGCGCGCATGATCGGCCACATCACCTTCCTGAGCGACGCCTCGATGCGCGAGAAATTCGGCCGACGCTTGCACAACGGCAGCGAAGGCTACGGCTGGCGCTTCGACCCCGAGTTCGAGGTGGAGCGCTATCTGAACTATCGCGGCCACTCGTTCACCAAACGCTTCGATGCCAACTCGTTCCTGTACCTCAGCAAAGCGATGGACTATTTCGACTTATCCTATGGCCTACCCTCGCTGGCTGATGCCTTTCGCAAGGTGACGGCCAAGTTCCTGGTCGTTAGCTACACCTCGGACTGGCTGTATCCGTCGTGGCAGTCGAAGGAACTGGTGCGCGCGCTGCTGCAGAACGACATTGACGTGACATACGTCGAGATAGACAGCAACTACGGCCATGACGCATTTTTGCTGGAAGTGGATAGACTGGCGGAGCTGACGCGCGATTTCCTGAGGCGCGTCGAGTCGGCGCACTAACCATGGAAGTCTAGGAGTGGGGAATCCGAGCAAGTGCGCGATGGGCATGCGCATGCGCGCCTCGCAGAGGCATACCGATGACCCTCAACGGAAAACGTCCCGATCTCGACGCCATCATCGCGCTGATCCCGCCCAAAGCCCGCGTGCTCGACCTGGGCTGCGGCGACGGCGAGTTGCTGGCGCGGCTGATACACGAGCGTCAAGTCCTGGCCCGCGGCGTGGAATTGAGCGAAGCCAATGTGCGGGCTTGCATCGCACGCGGGCTATCGGTGCGGCAAGGCAACATCGAGGAAGGACTGGCCGACTACCCCGACGGCGCGTTCGACTACGTCATCCTCAGCCAAACCCTAGCCTACCTGGATCATCCAACCCCAGTGGTGAACGAGATGTTGCGTGTGGGTCAGCGCGCGGTGATCTCGTTCGAGAACGCTGGCTACTGGCGCACGCGCTGGCGCATGTTGCGCGGTCAGGGCATCGGCGGCGACTTGTGCTCCGGCGAAGCACGCGCTCGAGCGATAACGCTGCCACAATTTGAAGCGCTGGCGGCGTGCGTCCAAGCGAAGATCGAGTCAGTTCGATTATTTGCAGGCGACAAGCCGGTGCGCGCCTTCCCCACCTGGCAAGCGCGCATCGCAATCTACGTCTTGAGCCGGGCGCAGGCTATGGTATAGTTGATATGCGCTGGCAATAGCTCGGAGGCGTGGTGTAGAGGCCTAACACGCTGCCCTGTCAAGGCAGAGACCGCGGGTTCGAATCCCGTCGCTTCCGCTCATGGAAACATGCCGGCTTTTGCTACAGTCGGCATGTTCGCTTTTCGACCCAAAGCGCTGCGGCCGCTGCGCGCCCAGGTCAACCGTGAATGCCTCACCCCCCTTGCGCGCGATGGCAGCTCGCGCCGAGGCCACTGCACTGAATTCGAGTCACCCGCGTCCCACGCGCAAGCGCGGGTCAAGGTAGTCGCGCAAGCCGTCGCCTAGCAGATTGAACGCCAGCACGGTCACGGTGAGCGCCAAGCCGGGATAGAACATCGTCCACGGCGCCGTTTGCACGAACTTCCGGCTGTCGTTGAGCATCAGCCCCCATTCCGGCTCCGGACGCTGTGCGCCCAGGCCGAGAAAGCTCAGCGCCGAGGTGTAAAGAATCACATAGCCCGTTTTGCAACGGGGCGCTACCGCGCCAACGCTGCTGTTCCGGACGGCAAGAGATAGCTCAGCGGCTACAACAGGCGCTGCGCCGTAACCGCTACATTGCGCCGAGGAGAGAAACCATCGGAGGACTAGCGAGGCATCGGGCCTTCGGCTTACGCGCCCGCAGACTCCGGCCGCACCAGCAACACCGGCGCGTGCGCGTGGCGCACAATGCGGTCAGCTATGCTGCCGAGCAAGAGGCGCTGGATGCCACTGCGGCCGTGCGTCGCCATTGCGATCATGTCCACCCCATTTGCCGTCGCGACATCGAGGATGACCTCGGCGGGTCGGCCAAGCTGAACCAACGTCTCAACCGGCACGCCTGCCGATTTGAAGACTGATGCCGCGGCATTAAGGCTGCTCTGCGCGGCTTCCATCTCATGTTCGGTGCGCCTAACGATTTCGGCGCGAATAGACTCGGCCCACTGGCGTCGCGCCGACGGATCCATGCCGGGGCGCAGGCCGCCTTCGCCCGGCACCTCGCCGATGGACGCCGGGCCGCCAAAGGTGAGCATCCAGTGCGCCTCGCTCATCTCCGTCTCGGGCTCCGGGACAGCCTGCAGTAGGATCACCTGCGCCCCGACGCGCGCGGCAACCGCGCGCGCATGAGGCAGCACAGCCTGCGAGAAATCCGAGCCATCGAGCGGCACGAGAATTTTTCGGTAGCTGTACTCTGCAGGCGCCTGCTCGTTCGCCGTGGCGCGCACAAGGAGGACCGGCGCTTTAGCGTAATGGACGACTTGGCTGGCGACGCTACCCAACAAGAAGCGGCCCAAACCGCCTCGGCCGTGCGTGGACATGGCGATCAAATCTGCGCCTTCTTCGTTCGCCACATCCAGAATGCCCTCGACGACAGGGCCGGTCACGACGCGGGTGCGGGTCCCGATGCCCGCCGCACCCAGTTCGGCTGCGATGCGGTCGAGATATTCGCGCGCAGCAGCTTCATAGCGCGCGATCTCCAGCGGAACTGTCTCGAGAGGCGCATCCGGCTGGGCTGCAAGCTGCGCATCGCTCGGCGGCGTCGGCGTGCCGATGCGCATGCCGATCTCCGGGACGACGCGCATCAACACGACGCACGCGCCAAAAGATCGCGCGATCGGGCGGACACAAGGCAACACCGCGCTCGACAGCGTTGAACCATCAAGAGGCACGAGGACTCTCCGGTACATGGCACACCTCACTCATCGCGCCAACGCCTAACCGCGCGGCCAATTATGACTGCCTGCGCTTTGGACGTTACATCACGCGCGCAGCACGAGCAACAGAAATTCGGTCAGCCGCACACTCGCCAACCGGACAGGACGCATCGTCGCCGCCGCGTGCGGCCTATTCAATAGCCGCGCAAGTTGGCGCTTTCGCAATCGGAAAAGCAAAACAGGCTCCTTCGAGGAGCCTGTTCCCCATCTCGCATGACCCCTACGGGACTCGAACCCGTGTTTAAGCCTTGAGAGGGCTTCGTCCTAGACCGCTAGACGAAGGGGCCGCTAGCCGAATCTTATCACATCCCTTCCGTCTCGATCAACTGTTGCAACAGGCGCTGCTCATCGGCATAGGACTTCACCTCATCATCCAGCCACGCCCTGCGCAGGCGGCTCAAAATGCGGCCATACGCGGGGCCAGGGGGCAGGCCAAGCGCGCGCAAGTCATCGCCCGTAGTCACCGGTTTCACCCAGCGCCAGTCCTTCCATTCGCACAGCAAAGCGTCGCACTTCAGCTTGTTCGTCTCGAACAGATAAGCCAGGAAGAGCGACAGGCCGCTGAAGTCGCGCAATAGCTCCGATAGCCGGCTGCGCCGGGCGCGGAAGGACGCCGATGACAAACTGCTCAGCGGGCCGAGGTCAACTAGCGCGTCGCGCACATGATGCTCGAACGGGATCCACTCCACCCAGCGGGCGATGCCGAGTTGGCCCATGTTGTAGGTCAACGCGCCCCACCCAATCGCGTGGAGCAGCTCGCGCGTGCCGATGTGCAGCGTCTCAATCGGCCACTCGCCCGACCACAGCACCGCGCGCGCCCGCCGGAAGCGGTGCGCCAACTGGTCGGCCGGCGGCACAGGGATGCCGACGGCTTTGAAGACGCCCCACTCCCGAAGCAGGATCAGGGCGGCTTCAGGCTCGCAATCCTCAAAGTTCAGCTCCAAGTCGTATTTCACGCGCTCACCGCTGAGCGCGCGCACGTAGGGCAAGCCGGCCTCCAAGGCGGCGTGCGTCTCGGCGTCCAGCTCAAACTTGAACCGCGCGGCGTAACGCGCCCCGCGCAACATGCGCGTCGGGTCGTCTATGAAGCTGCGAGCATGGATGACGCGCATGACGCCGCGCCGCAGGTCATCCCGACCGCCCAACGGGTCAATCAGCATGAAATCGTCCAGGCGCATCGCGATGGCATTGACGGTGAAATCGCGCCGGCGCAAGTCGGTCAGCAGGTCGCTTGGCTCGACCACCGGCAACGCTGCCGGCCGAGGATAGGACTCGCGCCTTGCCATCGCCAGGTCTACCGCCACATCGTTCACCCGCCAGGTGGCCGTGCCGAACTTGGGATACGCCTGCACTTCGCCGCCGTAGCGCTGCCGGAGGGATTCGGCCAAGGCGATCGCGTCGCCCTCGACGACGAAGTCCAGGTCATCAATCTCGGGCAACTGCAACAACCAGTCGCGGACTGCGCCGCCGACCAAATAGGCCGGCATGCCGGATTCCTGCGCCGCATTGCGAATTGCATCCCACGCGAAGCGCTGCAGAGGCTTGAGCAGCGATGTAATATCGGTCATCTTCCGCAATTCTCAGGTGAAGGAACTGAAAATGCAACACATCGCCGTTCTGGGTCTGGGCATCATGGGGAGCGGCATCGCCCGCAACCTGTTGAAAGCCGGCTATGTCGTCCACGTATACAACCGAACGGCCGAGAAGGCGCGTCCGCTGCTCGAAGCCGGCGCCCAGTGGGCCGATAGCCCGCGCGAAGCCGCTGCTCGCGCCGACGTTGTGATCAGCATGGTCGGCGACGACACGGCCTCGCGCGCCATGTGGCTGGGTGACCAGGGGGCGCTCAACGCCATGCGCGCGAACGCTGTCGGCGTCGAGGCGAGCACGCTCTCCGTGGAGTGGGTGCGCGCTTTGCATCAGCTTGCGCAGGGGCGCGGGTTGGCGTTCGTGGATGCGCCGGTCACCGGCAGCAGGGCTGCTGCTGCCAACGGCACGCTGACCTTCCTGGTCGGCGCGCATCCCGATGCGCTCGAGCAAGTGCGGCCCGTCCTGGAGCGGTGCGGCTCGACCATCCTGCACCTCGGCCCGCCGGCCAGCGGCGCCATCTTCAAACTGATCAATAACATGATGGCGGCCGTCCACATCGCAGCGCTGGGCGAAGGGATAGCGATGGCCGACAAGGCCGGCCTCGACCCGAACGCGGTGATGCAGGCGCTCAGCATCGGCGCGGCCAGCAGTCCGGTCGTCAAGATGAAGCTGGAGCACATCGCCAAACGCGACCACACCGACACGCACTTCGCGCTGCGCTGGATGCACAAGGACGTGACTTATGCGCTGCGCCTGGCCGATGAGCTGGGCGTGGCCGTCCCAACCGGCGCGCTCACGCGCGAGCTGTTGCGCATGGCGATGCAGCGCGGCCTGGGCGATCAGGACTTGTCAGCGTTGACCGAAGTGGCGCGCGGCTGATCGCGCAGCCACGTGCGCGCCGCAGCGATGGCGGCCTGTACTTGTGACTGATCGGCAGGCACGCCGCCGCCTTGCGCGAACGCCGGCGCGCCCCCGCCCCGCGCCGCGCCATCTGGCGAGAGCGCGGCCAGGGCGCAACGCAGTGCCGCAGCCATGTCGCCGGCGGCATCCTGTGCGCGCGCGAAGACCAGTTGCGCCTTGTCGCCCGACGCGCCGAGCAACGCCACGACGCGCGACGCGCCCGCGAGCTGCTTGGCCAACGCGCGTAGCTCGGCCAGATCGCGCTCGGCGAACGCCTGCGCGACCCAGCGCAGCTCACCGTCATCCGCTGCGCCGGCGAGCAGCTCGGCTGCCTCATAAGCGATCAGCCGCGCCTGGGCTTCTTGCAGGGCCTTACGATCGGCGCGAAATTCGGCGATCAGCTTCTGCACCGCTTGCTCCACCTCGTAGCGTCCGGCGCTCAGCGCCTCCATCAGGCGGCCGGTCGCAGCGCTCAGGCGCGCATAATCGTCGAGCGCCCGGCCACCGCAGCGAAAGGTGATCCGCGTCTCCGCCCCGCGCTTCTCAGCTTTGATGATTTTGACCAGGCCGATCTGCGCCGTGCTGCGCACATGCGTGCCGCCGCACGCCGACCAGTCGTAGTCCTTCACCTCGACGATGCGCACCATGCCGCTGACCTTGGGCGGGCGGCGCAACGGGATCGCCGACAGGTCAGCGTTGCTCACCTCATAGGCCAGGATCGGCCGGTCTTCCATGACGATGGCGTTGGCCTCTCGTTCAGCGCGTTCGAGCGCATCGAGCGGCAGCGTTGTCGCCGGCAGGTCAATCGTGCAGTCGCTGCGGCCGATGTGAATGGCAACCGTGTCTAAGCCGACGGCGCGGATGAACGCTTGGGATAACACATGTTGCCCGCTGTGCTGCTGCATGTGGTCAAAACGGCGCCCCCAGTCCACACGACACTGCACCGCGTCGCCGGGCCGTAGGGAGTCAGCAGCGTCGCCCTCGAGGATGTGCACGATCTCCCCGTCGGCGTCCTCGATCACGTTGGTGACGCGCGCATGGGCGATCACCCCCACGTCGTGGGGCTGGCCGCCGGCTTCGGGATAGAACGCCGTCTGATCGAGGATGAGTGCCGGCGCGCCGTTGTGCGTCACGCGCGCAACGACCCGCGCCGTGAACGAGGTGAGGTACGCATCGGTGCGGTAAAGGCGAAGGGCCATGCGTGAGGATTATAGAGAACTTGCCGATCGACGCGACGGAGACACAACCTAGGTGAGATGCGCTTTCGGACGCGCCTCACCCCCTGCGGTGAGGTGCTATGATTCAAGCGTAAGCTCATCAGCAAACCCGACCCAACAACTGGCCATGTATCCCGATAGCGAAATCCTCTTCCCCGCGCGCTCGATCCCGGAGATCCGCGACGCACGCCCCGGCGTCGCCTGGCGCAAGCTGATTGACAAACTGAGCAAGTCGCCGGAGACCAGCGAGGATGTGCTGGCCTTCTCGCTCATGATGATCAAGCTGGGCAATTGCCTGACCTGCGACCTGGACAGCTACCGCGCCAGCCTGGGCTGCACGCAGTGCGCGCGCCGCACCGTGCAGAGCTTCAAGCACAGCGACGAAGCGCTGATACAGAAAATGGAGGAGGCGCGCAAAGAGCTGAAGGAGTATTTGAAGAAGGCGTGAGCCGAGCGTAATTCGACGCCGATCACGCGCCAAACCGCCGCCCCCAGTGATGTCCCGCATCATCCTGCCGCATCCCCCCTCGCGCGATGGCGCCAAGTTGAACACGCCGCTGCCAGATGACTACGGCGAGCTGGCCGTGCGCGCCGACGTCGCCATCCGCGCGCTCGCCGCACCCTACCCGCGCACGGCGAGAATGTACGAAATGCTCATCGCCGACCCGCGCGTAGATGCCCATTGGAATCTGTCGAACTACACCACCGTGGGCAAGCTGAATTACAACGACCATGGCCCGATCCACGCCCGCGTCACTGCGTCGTATGCCCTGCAGATAATGCGACTCCTTATCGAAGCCGATGTGCCGATGGACGTGGTGAAGTCCGGCGCCGGCGACGTGGATGACGCCTGCTTGGTCGCGCTTGCCGGCGTGATGCTGCACGACATCGGTAACGCCACCCACCGCCTCGGACACGAGTTGATGAGCGTCATCCTCGCCCAGCCGATCCTGGCCAGTATGCTGGCTGAGTTATACGACGACGCTGAACAACAGGCGCTCATCAGCGATTTCATCCTGTCGGCCATCCAATGCCACGATATGAACCCGCCGCCGCTGTTCATGGAAGGCGGCGTGGTCGCCGTGGCCGATGGCTGCGACATGACCAAGGGGCGGGCGCGCATGCCGTTCGACCTGGGCAAGCTGGACATCCACGCCGTGTCCGCCCTAGCCATCGAAGAGGTGAACATCCGGCCATCTAACGGCAGTCGGATGCCGGTGGAGATCGAGGTGCGCATGAGCAACTCGGCCGGCATCTTCCAAGTCGAAGAGACGCTGGTGAAGAAGATCAACGCTACGCCGCTGCGCCACTACGTGATGGTGCACGTGACCTCGATCCATCCAGAGCAGCACTTCGAGAAGCGCATCCTGAGCAACGCGATGCTTGAGAACGGGCGGCTGAAGCCGGTGTGAGGGCTGACGCCTCGCGCGGCTAAACGAGAGATCGCTCCTGAGCTTCGAGCCATGCGCGTTTGCGTGGCGCGCGAACGTCACGCCATTAAACATGGCCGCCGGGAAGGGCGCCATCCTCGGCGCGCTCGAAGGTGGTCGAAAGCGTAATCGAAGGGACAATCGCGCGCGTCGCCGGCTCCACCTCGCGGCCGGCATGCGCGGCAAGTGTTTCGAGTTTCATAGCCCACGACGCCGGCGCCATCCCGCACCATTCCCCATTCCCCATTCACCATTCACCCTTCGCCCCATTCCAGCTCATAATCGCCGATGTACACCACGTCGCCAGGCTGGATGCCGAGCCGTTCCAGTTCAGGGCCGACGCCGCTGCGATCCAGAAAGCGCTGGAACTGAAGCACGGCGTCATCCAGGTCCCAGCGCGTGGTCTGCACGCGGCGCTCGAGCAACGGTGAGATCACGCGAAAGCCGTTGCCTTCGCGGACGACTTCAAAGGATGCCTCCGGCTCCGGCAGCACTTCCGGCTCCGGCTCAACCTCTGGGAGCGGCGGCAGCGCATCGAGCACGCGCGCAGCGCGGCTGAGCAGCTCACGCACGTTCTCACCGGTCGCTGCGGAGATCGGCAACACGCTGAGCGGGCGGCCGGGCGCAGAGGGCAGTACGTCCGGTTCATCCGGCGGCGCGCGTCGGGCATCAGCGATCCTGCCCTCGCCAACGAACAGCTCGAACGCTGCGCGCGCATCCGGCAGGTCCATCTTGGTCATCGCCACCACCTGGGGCTTGTCGGCCAGGCCATGGCCAAAGGCGGCCATCTCGCGATTGACCGTTTCGTAATCTGCCAGCGGATCGTCGCTCAAGCCATCGAGCAGGTGAATAAGCACGCGCGTGCGCTCGATGTGGCGGAGGAAGTCGTGACCTAGGCCGGCGCCCTTACTCGCGCCCTCGATCAAGCCAGGGATGTCGGCCAGCACGATCGTCCGCTCATCGTCCAGATAGGCGACGCCCAGGTTGGGGCGCAGCGTAGTGAACGGGTAGTCGGCGATCTTCGGCTTGGCAGCAGTGAGCGCGGCAAGCAGGGTGCTCTTGCCGGCGTTGGGCAGGCCGATGATGCCGATATCGGCAATCAGCTTAAGCTCTAGTCTGAGCGTGCGGCGCTCGCCCGGCTCGCCGTTCTCGGCGATCTGCGGCGCTTGGTTGGTGGGCGTAGCGAACATCGCGTTGCCGCGCCCACCGCGGCCGCCTTTCGCTACGATGAGCTGCTGGCCGGGCCGCGTCAAGTCGCCCAACACTCGGCCGGTCTCGGCATCGCGCACGACGGTGCCGGGCGGCACTTCGACATACTTCGGCCGGCCGCTGCGCCCTGTCTTATTCTGGCTGCCGCCGTTGCGGCCATCTTCAGCCTCGAACCGGCGTTGGTGCTGAAAGCGCATCAAAGTGTTCAGGCGCGGGTTGACGACGAGGATGACATCGCCGCCGCGGCCACCATTGCCGCCATCCGGCCCACCGCGCGGCACGCGCGCTTCGCGCCGGAAGCTCATCATGCCATCGCCGCCCCGTCCCGCCTTGACCGTGATGGTGGCCAGGTCGTACATGAACGATTGTTCTGCCATGTGACGCTCCGCAGAATAATTATCATCGCGGTTTTATCGCCGTTTAGCCGCTCGCTCAAGGGTGAGCAACGATGACGAATAGCCCTTGCTTTTTAGGTAACGCGCTCGACGAAAGGCTACGTCGCGCCTAGAATCCGCTTTCGCCAGGCACTATGAACATCGGCATCTTCGGCGGGACGTTCGACCCGCCGCACATCGGCCACCTAATCATCGCCGACCAGGCGCTCACCCAGCTTAAGCTCGATGAGGTATGGTTTATGCCGGTTGGGCAGCCGCCACATAAGACCGGCAATTCGATCAGCAGCGCGCATCATCGCGCGCGCATGGTGCAACTGGCGATCGGCGACCACCCGGCTTTTCGACTATCGTCAATTGACATCGAGCGCCCTGCGCCGCACTACTCCAGCACGGCGCTGGAGTTGCTGGGAGCGCGCTATCCGCAGCACGACTGGTGCTTCATCATGGGCGCCGATTCGCTCAAGGACTTACCGCACTGGCACAACCCCCATCGGCTGATTGAGCTGGCTACGTTGGCCGTGGCCAGCCGACCGGGCGCACGCCTCGACCTGAGCGAGATCGAGCGTGATGTGCCGGGTGTAACCGGCCGCATGCGCTGGATCGACGCGCCGCTGGTGGACATTTCGTCCACCGAGCTGCGCCGCATGGTGCGGCGAAATGCCTCGCTGCGCTACCTCGTCCCCTACCCCGTCGAGATATACATCAGGACCGAACGGCTGTATCGGGACTGATCACGTCCGGCGCAACACCGCCTCGAAACGCGCGTAGGCATCATCCCAGCGCGCCGCTTCTCGCGGCAGATAGGTGACGAGCGGGAAGGAACGCCGGATGACCTGGCGCGCGTCTTCCATAGAGGCCAGCTCGCCGAGCGCCGCCATCTGCACCAGCAAGTTGCCGATCGCCGTCGCCTCGACCGGCCCAGCCACCACCGGCACACCGCATGCGTCGGCGGTAAACTGGCACAACAGCGCGTTCTGCGCGCCGCCGCCGACGACGTGAATGACCTCGACCGAGTAACCCAGCAGCGTCTGCAACTGATTGAGCGTGTAGCGGTACTTGAGGGCCAGGCTTTCCAGGATGCAACGCACCATCGCGCCGCGCCCGTCAGGGACGGGCTGGCCGGTGCGACGGCAGTACTCGGCGATGGCCGCCGGCATGTCGTCGGGATGTAGAAAGGTCGCGTCGTCGGGATCCACCAGCGAGCCGAGCGCCGGCGCCTGCTCGGCCATAGCGAACAACTCGCCGTATGGGATCAGGTCGCCCGCCGGCGACGCCCACTTGCGTCGGCACTCCTGCACCAGCCACATTCCCATGATGTTCTTCAACACGCGAAAGGTGCCGCCCACCCCACCCTCGTTGGTGAAGTTAAACTCCAGTGCCTGCGGCGTAATCATCGGTTGGCGCGCGACGGCGCCCAGCAACGACCAGGTGCCCGAGCTGATGTAGGCATAGCGCTCGACAGACGCCGGCACGCCGGCAACCGCCGAGCCGGTGTCGTGTGTGGCCGGCGCAACGACGCGCGTCCCCTGGAGACCATCCGCGTCGAGCGCGCGAACAAGCAATGGCGACAACGAGCCGAGTTCAGTCCCCGGTTGGATGACCGGCGACAGGAAGTGCGTGGGGATGCCCAGATCCGCCAGCAAATCGCGCGCCCAATCGCCGGCGCGCGGGTCATAGCACTGCGTCGTCGTCGCATTGCTGAACTCGCAGGCCTTGTGGCCGGATAGCCAAAAGTGCAGCAGGTCCGGCATCATCAGGAAGGTGCGGGCAAATTCCAGCGCCGGCGCGCCGGCACGCGCCATAGCTAGCAACTGGTAGAGCGTGTTGATCTGCATGAACTGGATGCCGGTGGACTCAAAGATGCGCCGGCGGCCCACACGGGCACAGGCTTCCTCCACCATGCCGTCGGTGCGCGCGTCGCGATAGTGGCGCGGGTTGCCGATCAGCTCGTCGTGCGCATCGAGCAGCGCGAAGTCCACGCCCCAGGTGTCCACACCCACGCTGTCGAGCGGGCCGCATTGTGCGGCAGCCTTGCGCAAGCCGGTCTGCACCTCATCCCACAGCGCAAGCGCATTCCAATACAAATGCGCGCTTACGCGCACCGGCCTGTTGGGAAAGCGATGCGCCTCGGTCAGCCGCAGCCGTTCGCCGTCGAACGCGCCGACGATGGCGCGGCCGCTTTCCGCGCCAATGTCGAATGCCAGGAAACTGCGTGACGTCATGCCGCGCAGTGTAGAAGCGAAACCTGCGGGGGACAAGACGAGCCGGCTGCGGTCAGCTTCTATAATGCCCACATGGCAGAAGCCTCTCAGATCACGCCGGAGAAGTTCACCGAGGTTGCGCAGCAGATCGAAAAGCAAGTCTCCGGCGTGATCATCGGCCAACAAGACATCATCCGGCATACGCTGATTGCGATCATCGCCGGCAGCCATGTGCTACTGGAGGGCGTGCCGGGCCTGGGCAAGACCAGCCTGGTGCGCGCCTTCGCCGATACGCTCAGCCTGCGCTTCGTGCGCATCCAGTTCACGCCCGACTTGATGCCGGCGGACATCGTCGGCACCGACATCCTAGAGGATCAAGAGACGGGCAAGCGCGCCTTTCGCTTTCAGCCCGGCCCGATCTTTGCCAACTTGATCCTGGCCGACGAGATCAACCGCGCTACGCCCAAGACCCAGTCGGCGCTGCTAGAGGCCATGCAAGAGCGCACGGTCAGCGTGCTGGGCCGCACCTACGCCACGAGCAAGCCCTTCTTCGTCCTGGCCACGCAGAACCCGATTGAGATGGAAGGCACCTATCCGCTGCCGGAGGCGCAGCTCGACCGCTTCATGTTCAAGCTCAACGTCAGCTTCCCCAAGCTGGACGAGCTGGCCGCCATCGTCGAACAGACCACTGGCGACAAGTCCGTGCGCGCGACGAAAGTGACGGACGGCAACACGCTGATCGCCATGAGCCAGTTTGCGCGGCAGGTGCCTGCGGCTTCGCACGTGACGCGCTACGCTGCCGCATTGGTGTCGGCCACTCATCCAGATGGCGACGGCGCAACCGACATGGTGAAGAAATACGTGCGCTACGGCGCCAGCCCGCGCGGCGCGCAGGCGCTGCTGCTCGGCGGGCGCGTGCTGGCGCTGCTGAACGGCCGGTTCAATGTGGCCATCGAGGACCTGAAAGCGCTCGCGCCGGCGGCGCTGCGTCATCGCATCCTGCTCAACTTCGAGGGCCAAGCTGAAGGGATCACCCCCGACGACGTGATCGCCGACGTGGTCGGCAAGGTCAAAGCGAGCTGAGGACAATGCAGACGCCGATCCCGCTCTCGCTCTACGACCTCACGCGCGAGCAACTGGCCCATCAGCTCGCCGAGTGGGGCGAGCCGGCCTTCCGCGCCCGGCAGATCTGGCGCTGGCTCTACCAGCGGCTGGCCGCCAGCATAGACGAGATGACCGATCTGCCCCGCCCCCTGCGCGAACGACTGAAGCAAACCTACGCGCTGGGCCGCTTAACGCTTGTGGCCGAGCAGCACTCGTCCGACGGCTGGACACGCAAGTGGCTGTTCCGGCTGGCCGACGGCAGCGAAATCGAGACGGTGCTGATGGAATACGACGGCCTGCGCCGCACGGCGTGTGTGTCTTCCCAGGCCGGCTGCGCCATGGACTGCAGCTTCTGCGCCACGGGTCAGATGGGCTTCTTGCGCAACTTGCGCGCGGGCGAAATCGTCGAGCAAGCCCTGTGGGTAGCGCGCGCGTTGCGCTATAAAGCAAACGGCGACGAACGCCTGAGCAACCTGGTGCTGATGGGCATGGGCGAGCCGTTCGCCAACTACAACAACGTCATGGAGGCGGTGCGGCGGCTGATGGCGCCGGAGGACGAAGGAGGATTCGGCTTAGGCGCGCGCAAGATCACCATCTCCACCGTCGGCCTTGTGCCGGGCATCCGGCGCTTCACCGAAGAAACGGCGCAGATCAACCTGGCTGTGTCGCTACACGCGGCCACCGATGCGCTGCGCAATCAACTGCTGCCCATCAACCGACGCTATCCGCTGCGCGAGCTGGTAGCAGCTACGCGCGACTATCTGCGCAAGACCAACCGGCGGGTGAGCTATGAGTGGGCGCTGATTGACGGCGTCAACGACACGGTCGAGCAGGCTCAGGCGCTGGTCGAGCTGACGCGCCAGACCAACCCCAGGGCCGGCGTCAACCTCGTGCATGTGAACCTGATCCCCCTCAACCCGACCGGCGGCTACGCCGGTCACGCGTCGCGCCGCGCGCGCATACAACTGTTCCGCGAGGTGTTGACGCAAGCCGGCATTCCCAACACGCTGCGCATCCGGCGCGGCATTGACATCAGCGCCGGATGCGGCCAGTTGAAAGCGCAGACGGCGCAGGCTGGGCCGGAAAAGCAGACGAGCAAGTGAGCCGTGCTCACTCGCTCGCGCAATGGATATGCCGCGCCTTTACTTGCCCTTCGTCTTGACCATCGTGCGCAGGGCTTTGGTGGAGACCATCACCGTCTGCATGCGGCCGTTAATCATCATGCGGCGGCGCTGGAGGTTCGGCTTCCACGCCCGATTGGTCAGCTTGAACGAGAACGAGCGAGAATGACCGAAGCTCGTCTTCTTGCCCGTAAATGCACATTTCGCCATGGGATCCAATGCTCCTGTTTGCTCTTGATATTTGCTCAAAAACTGTCTAACATCAGAGGCAAGATTCTACCATGCAGACGCTTACGCAGGCTACTGCACACGATGAGGCGCAGCGAGCGGAAAAGGCGCCGGCGGTCGCTGGCCAGATCGTCATCTCGCCGCGCGTGGTGTTCACGCTGGCGCGCAACGCCGCGCTCAGCACTTATGGCGTAGTCGGCATCGCCTCGCGCTTTACCGGCTTCGATTGCACCCACACCGACCCGCGACGCGGCTTGGAGATCCAGATCACCGATAACCCGACGACCGGCAATAAACACGTCGCCGTAACCATCTATATCATTGCCGAATACGGCGTGCGCATCCGGGCCGTGACCAGCAGTTTGCAACACCAGATCCGCTACAGCATCGAGCACAGCACCGGTTACGCTGTGGACGCGGTGCACGTCCACGTCACCGGCCTGCGTGTAACTCACGAGGATTAAGCCTACCCGCGTGATGCAGTGCGTCGCGCAAGGCGCACCGCGCGGCACACACACTTGTAACTTTCTTTAGGAAGAGTGCTGAACGATGGGTGACGAAAGCACACAGCCGCAAGCGAAAGCGGAGCGATCGCTCGATTCGCCCGAGATCAGACCGCAGCGCGCCCGATTGACGATGGATGGCAGACGACTAAGAGAACTGGTAAAGGCCGGCTACGAGTGGTTGCGACAGCAAGAGGAGGTTGTCAACGGCTACAACGTGTACCCCGTGCCCGACGGCGACACCGGCACGAACATGATGCACACGATGCGCTCGGCATGGGAAGCCATCGCCGACATGAACGAGTCGAACGTCGGGCTGGTGGCCCGGTCGGTATCCAGCGGCGCGTTGCGCGGGTCGCGCGGCAACTCGGGCATCATCCTGTCGCAACTCTGGCGGGGGTTCGCTCGGTCGCTGGATCGCAAGGAGATCTGCGACGCCCAAGACCTGGTGGCGGCCATGCAAGAAGCCGTCAGGACAGCCTACGCCGGCGTCAGTACGCCAGTGGAAGGCACAATCTTGACCGTGGCGCGTGAGACCGCCGAGGCGGTCGAGGCAGCGGCGCGCGACACGCACGACATGCGCCGGCTGCTCGAAGTCGCCAAGAACGCCTCGTATGAGTCAGTTCAGCGCACCCCCAGCCTGCTCAAAATCCTCAAGGAAGCCGGAGTGATTGATTCCGGCGGCTATGGATTGTTCATCATCCTGGAAGGCATGTGGCGCTTTGTCAACGGCTTGCCGGTGGAAGACGCCTCGCGCGCGGCCGGCGGCGTCCGGCTGAGCGGCGGAGTCGACTTGCATCACGAGGGCGGCTGGGGCTACGACGTGCAATACCTGATCTACGCCCGCGACGGCCAGACGCTCAATGTGGCCCAGATTCGCGCCGACATCGAAGCGATGGGCGAATGTCCGCTGGTTATGGGCGATGAGAGCATCGTCAAAGTGCACGTGCACGTGCCCGATCCCGGCGTGCCCATCAGCTACGGCGCGCGGCTTGGCTCCTTGCGCGATGTCGTGATCGAAGACATGCAAGCCCAATCCGAGGCGTTCACGGCGCATGCGGCGCCCCCCGCCCGCAAAGCCGAAGAGAGCCTGCCCATGGCCGAAACGGCCATGGTCGCCGTTGCATCCGGCGATGGCCTGGCGCGCGCGTTCAGAGAGGTCGGCGTGCGCGTCGTGGTGGAGGGCGGGCAGACGATGAATCCAAGCGTAGACGACTTCCTGAACGCGATCGCGAAGGCCAACGCGCGCAGCGTCATCCTACTGCCCAACAACAGCAACGTCATCATGACGGCTCAACAAGCAGCGGAGATCAGCGAGACGCCGACTTACGTCGTGGCCACGCGCACGTTGGCGCAGGGCATCGCCGCGGCCATCGCCTTCAACCCAGATGCCGGCGCAGAAGAGAACGCCGCCGCCATGCGCGAGGCCGCGCAGCACGTCACGACCGGCGAGATCACCATCTCGACCCGTGACGCGACCATCAACGGCGTGCGCGTGCGCGCCGGACAGATCATCGGTTTGATTGACGACAAGCTTGCCGTGGCCGACGATGGCATCCCCGCCACCCTGCTGGCGCTGCTCGAGAAGGCTAACGCCGGCGAACGCGAACTCATCACGCTGTTCTACGGCAACGGGCTGACCGAAGCGGAAGCGACGCCAATTGCCGAAGCCGTGCGCCAAGCTTATCCATCGCAACAGGTCGAACTGGTCGCCGGAGGCCAGCCGCACTACTACTTCATCGTCAGCATCGAGTGACGCATGACCCTCTATCGCACTCCTCCGATCCGCGTCGTCACCGATAGCGCCGCGCGATTGCCGCCGGATTGGGTCAAGGCGCACGACGTGATCGTGCTCCCACACTACGTCATGCTGAACGGGCGAACGTATCGAGAGGACGTGGACCTGAGCGAAGCCGATTTAGCCCAGCAGGCGAGCCGCTCGAAGGAACCTTTCGCTGTGCGCGCGCCCAGCGTGGAGGACTTCGACCGCGTGTATGGCGCATTGGCCGACAAGCGCGCCGAGGTCATCTCGATCCATGTGTCTTCAGCGCTCAGTGAGACGGTTCAGAACGCGCTGAAGGCGCGCGAAAACTATCGAGGGCGTTGCAAAATCCACATCGTGGACTCGCGCAGCATGGCGCTAGGATTAAATGAACTCGCGCGGGCGGCCGTGAAGCTGGCCGAGGCCGGCGAGGCCGGCGAGGTGATCGTCAAACACCTGCGCGGCCTGATGCAGCACATCTACGGCATTTTCGTCTCGGATGACATGGACTACCTGGAACACAGCAAACGCCTGCGGCCGGCGCAGGCCATCCTTGGCGCCATGCTGGGCATCATCCCTTGCTTGGCCATGGAAGATGGCGACCTCATCGCCGTAGAAAAGGTTCGCACGGCGGAACGCGCCATCGAAAAGGTGCTCGAATTCGTGACCGAGTTCGATGACCGAGCGCAGCTCGCCGTGCTGCAGCTTTCGCCACAACCGAACGACCGCACTCGGGCGCTGATCGAAGCGCTCCAAACGCACTTCACGATGAAAGAGATCCCGGTGAAGTCGTGCGGCGCTGCGGTAGGCCGCATCATCGGGCCGCATGGCGTCGGCGTGATGGTCTATGAAGGCAAAATCTGACCGATCATCCACAACGCCTGGATGAAGGGTGATAGATTACACGACGTGTTTATGCTGAATCTGAAGGAGTATCACCGGCCGCAGGGGTTAATGGAGGCTGTCGCACTGCTCAAGCGGAAGGAGCCGCGCACATGCGTCCTGGGCGGTGGCACATGGCTGGTGGGCGAAGCGCCGCGCGACGTGGAAGCCGTGGTGGACATCGCCAACCTAGGCCTGAACCGCATCGTAGTCGAGGGCAACCTGCTGCGCATCGGCGCTGCCGTGACGCATCAGGCGCTCGTAGAGAGCGAGCAGGTTGGCTTAAACGCCCACGGCGCACTGCGCATCATCGGCGAGACGGCGCAGGCGATGTCCGGCCTGAACATCCGCAACCGCGCCACAATCGCCGGCGCCATTGTGACGGCCGACGCCGCCTCGCCGTTGGCGACGGCACTGCTGGCCTGCGACGCCGAAGTGGTGGTGGCCGGCGCCCGCGACAAGTCCAAAGACGTGCAAGAACCAGACGACTTCTGGAAGGTGATCCCGCTGGCCGGCTTCCTCGCCTACCGTCGGCAAGTGCTGGACGAGGGCGTGCTCATCACCGAGATCCGCATGCCGATCCCCACGCCTGATACGCGCAGCGCCTACCGGCGCGTGGCGCGCACGCCAAAGGACTATCCCATCGTGTGCGCCGCGGCATCCTTCGCCATGAAGGATGGCATCGCCGGCAACGTCCGCATCGCCGTCGGCGGCGTCGCCCCTACGCCAATCCGCCTCAGCCGGCTCGAGTTCGGCTTGGAGAAGAAGCGGCTGGCGGACTGGTTCGAGAGCGAGCTGGATGCGCAGATGCAAATGCTGAACCCACAGGGTGACTGGCTGGGCAGCGCCGCATACCGCAAGGAGATGGCACGTGTGCTGGTGCGCCGCGCCGTTCTGTCCGTCGCGGATGACGCGCGCCGGGCGACGTAGGGGCGTGTTCATGTTCCCGACAGGGTTAGTTATAAAGTGGAAGGTGAGTCGCTGTTGTGGCATATCGCAAGATCCCGACCTTGGGCGCGTCTCGCAGCCTATCGAGTCTGCTCGAAGCGTTCAAGAACCCCAGCGCCTTTCTCCTTAAGCTGAGCTGCGCCGCCGGAGACATCGGCCAATTCAAAGCCGGGCCGGTGCACATCGTCTGCGTGAACCGGCCGGAGTGGGTGCATACCATCCTCGTCGAGCAGGCCAGCGCCTTCCGCAAAATGCCAGCGGTGAAGACCCTGAGTGTCTTCACAGGCGATGGCTTGCTGGTCAACGATGGCGCAACGTGGGCGAAGCACCGCCGGCTGGCCGCGCCGGCCTTTCACCGGCAGCGCATCCTGGCCTACCAGGAAGTGGCGGCGCAGGCGGCGCGCGAGGCGATTGCAAGTTGGCAGAATGGCCAGGTGATTGACCTGGAGCGCGAGATGAAGCGGCTGACGCTCACCATCGTCGGCCGCGCGCTCTTCACCCGCGACATAAATGAGATCGCGGACGAGTTCAGCCGCGATGTTGACTGCGCGCTGGACTACGTGAACGGCCTCGCAAGCCGGGTGACGCTGCCGCTCGTCCGCTCGCTCGCGCGCCGCAACCGTGAAGCATTAGCAGCCATCGCGCGCGTGGATGCCACTGTGCGCCGCTTGATCCGCGCCCGGCGCGCGCAACCGGCATTGCACGACGACGATTTCCTGGACATGCTGCTTGCGGCGCAGACGGAAGACGGCGAATCGCTCAGCGATGATGAGGTGCGCGATGAGGTGATCACCATGTTCGTCGCCGGGCATGAGACGGTGGCCACTGTGCTGACGTGGCTGTTCTACCTGGTGGCGCGCTTCCCGGAGGTGCAGGCCGGCCTGGAGCGCGAAGCCCGCGAGACCGGCATCGCTGGCGATGCGCAGCACGGCGCGCCCTTCCAGCGGCCCTACGCCCTGCGCGTGTATAAGGAAGCCATGCGGCTCTATCCGGGCGGCTTCACGATCGGGCGCGAGGCGATCCGCGACGTGCCGCTGGGCGATTACATCATCCCAGCCGGCGCATGGGTGATGATCTCGCCGTATAGCGTGCATCGCAACCCGGCCATCTTTCCAGAGCCTGAGCAATTCAACCCCGAGCGTTTTGCGCCGGAGAACGAGCAGGCGCTGCCACGGGCCGGCTACATCCCGTTCGGCATTGGCCCGCGCGCGTGCATCGGCGGCCAATTCGCGCTCATGGAAGGACAAATCATCGTGAGCACGTTCGCGCAGCATGTGCGCCTGGTCAACGTCACGCCGGGCGAAGTAGGCATCAACCCGCTCGTCACGCTGCGCCCAAGCCGGAAGATCGAGATGCGCGTCGAGAAATTCACGAGCGACTGACATGGGTGCAATGAACATCCTCGGCCTTGCCTCGCAATGTATCGAGCGCGGCGAGCCTTGCGCGCTCGTCACCGTCATCCGCACCAGCGGCAGCGTGCCGCGCCACGCAGGCGCAAAGATGCTCATCGCTGCCGACGGCGCAATCCTGGGCGGCACCGTCGGCGGCGGCGAGATGGAAAGCCGCGCCATCCAAATGGCGCAACGCGCCATTACCGACGGCCAAGCGCGCGTCGTGTCCTATTCACTAGCCGACCTGGCCAAAGGCGACCCCGGCGTGTGCGGCGGCACCGTCGAGCTGTTCGTCGAGCCGCTCTTGCCAGCTCCCACCTTGCTCATCGTCGGCGCGGGCCATGTTGGGCGCGCGCTGACGCATCTGGCCAAATGGTGCGGCTTTCGCGTGATCGTCAGCGACGACCGCGCCGAGCTATGCGCGCCCGAGCAATGCCCAGGCGCAGACGTCTATCTCCCCGGCCCGCTGAGCGCGCGGCTATCCGAAGTGCCCCTCACCGCCCAGACCTACGTCGCGCTCGTCACGCGCGGCTACCCGATTGACGTGGACGCGCTCCCCGCGCTGCTCAATTCGCCGGCCGCCTACATCGGCGTGATCGGCAGCCGGCGGCGCTGGATGACAGCAGCAGAAGCGCTGCGCAAGCGCGGCGTGAGTGACGCAATGCTACAGCGCGTGCGGGCGCCCATCGGCCTGGAGCTGAACGCTGAGACGCCGGAGGAAATCGCGGTCAGCATCATGGCCGAGATCATCATGCTGCGCCGCCGAGGCGACGGAAGGCCAATGTCGGGCGAAAGGACGGGCGACAGCATTCAGCAGCCGGAGACGTCGCGCAGCAAATAGCGGCTCAGCGCTTAGGGGTTGCTTGCGCCAGAGAAAGCCGCCATCACGCCCAGGCCGACATACACTGCGCCGGCAAAGATGCGCTGCCCGCTCCAAAAACACCGGTTGCCGCGCAGCCAGTTCCCCAGCGATCCGGCCAGCAGCGCATAGGCCCCGTCGTTCACGATGGCCAGCGCGACGAATAGCAGGCCGAGCAGCAGCACCTGCGCCGCCACATCGCCCCGCGCGGGATCGACGAACTGCGGCAGGAAGGCGAAGAAGAACAGCGCGGTCTTCGGGTTCAGCACGTTGACGACGACGCCTTGCGCAAAGATGCGCCGCAGCGGCTCATGGGGCGCAGCCGGTGCGCCGGTTGCCGGTTCGCGCGCCAACCATTGGCGCGCGCCGAGATAGATCAGATAGGCGGCACCCAGATACTTCACGATGTTGAACGCCAACGCAGACGAGAGCAACACCGCCGAGAGACCCAGGGCTGCCGCGACGATGTGCACCGAAGCGCCCATCTGCACGCCGGCCGCCGACACCATGCCGGCCAGTCGGCCTTGGCTCACACTGCGGGCGACGATGTAGAGCACCGCCGGGCCAGGCGCCACCAACAAGGCAAGCGAGGCCAGGATAAACAGTTGAATCTGCGCCGGCTGTAACATCGCTCAAGCGCGTTGGCCATACACGCCAGGCCGGTGAGAGAGCAGTCGCCTTACTTGTAACTGTGATGCCGCACAATGTGCAGGTCACTCAACGGCCAATAGAGCAGCAAGGCGCGGCCGACGATTCTATCCGCCGTCACCGGGCCAAACGCGCGCGAATCTTGGCTGAAGCTGCGGTTATCGCCCATGATGAAGTACTCGTCGGGGCCTAGCACCCATCTCATGCTGCCGTGCATTGGGCCGGAGTAGGCGCCGAGCGGAAGATATGGCTCATCCAGCGGCTCATTGTTCACATACACCTGGTTATCGCGCAGCTCGATCACATCGCCCGGCTTGCCGATCAGGCGCTTGATCAGCTCAATGTCTTGAATCGGCGAATGCACGATGACGACGTCGCCCCGGTTGTAGCCGAACAGATGCGGCGTGATCTTATCCACCAACAACCGCTGATCTTCATGGTAATTCGGTTCCATGCTCTGTCCGAGGATCGCGTAGTTGCCGATGGCGAACCGCGCGAGGGTAAACACAACGACGAAAAGCGCAACCGTCTCGGCGATCTCGCGTAGCACGGCGCGGCTGGTGCTGCCTTTGGATTGCGCCGGCAACGCCCCAGTTTCCGCGGCGTCTGGAATCGGAGCCATCTCGTTCATCCTCGCGATTGTAACCGGCTGCGGATGACCGGCCAGACCGTTCGGGGCTGCTTGGCCCGTGAACCCGCCTACCCCAGCCATCCCCGCGCGACTATGTTCTGATAGCTCCGCCGCGCGCTTTCCAGCTCACCCTTGGGGCACTTATCCTGCTCAACGATATACCAATCCACGCCGCCGGCGTCGCCGGCCGCGAAAATGGCGTCGAAGTCGAGGATGCCCTCGCCGACGATCTCGAAAGTGTGCGATGGATCGGCGCTCATGTCCTTGAGGTGGATCAGGGGCACACGGCCGCTCAGCTTCTTGATGTAGGCGACGGGGTCCTCGCCGCCTTTCTTCACCCAATAGACATCGAGCTGGGACTTGAGCAACGCCGGATCGGTGTTGTCGAAGAGTTGGTCGAAGCCATATTTGCCGTTGGGCAGGCGCTCGAACTCAAAGGCGTGGTTGTGGTAGTGAAAGACCAGGCCGTGCTTCTGTGCCTGCAACGCGGCCTGCTCCATCAGCCTGCCGGCGCGCAGCCAGCCGGCCTCGCTGCGATACGATTCCGGCATCCATGCCACGCCGACGTAGCGCGCGCCGAGCGTGACGTAGTCTTCCAGCAGCTTTTCAAGCCCACGGCCCAGCGCATCCATGCCGACATGTCCGCTGACCATCCGGATGCCCAGGTCATCCAGCAGTCGCCTGAGTTCTCTGGCGCTATGGCCGCCCATGTCGCCCGCAAGTTCCACGCCCGCGTAGCCGATCTGGGCCACTTGCGCGAGCGTGCCGATGAAGTCCTTCTTGAGCGTCTCTCGAACGGTGTAGAGCTGAAGTGCGATTTTGCGCATATATGAAGTCAACGCCAGTAACGTATTCGAGGCCCACGTCTCTGTGGGGCTTCGAGCCGGCGGCAGCCATCCACCATGCTGCTCAATTGCGACGTTCGCGCAAGCGCACTGCCGCGTGCGCGACCACCGCGCCGCATCAGCGCCGTCACCGATGCCACAGCCGGTCGGCTGCCTCGCGCGTCTTGGCGATCAGCGCCTCCGGATCCGCGTTGAGCACGACGTAGTTGCGCTTCAACCATCGGCCGGCCACCATCACGCTGTGCACGTCCACCGCATCGCGCCACAGGATCAGTTGGTCAAGCAAGTTCTGCGCGGTGACCGGCGTCGGCAAATCCAGGTCGATCGCGATGAGGTCGGCCTGCTTGCCCACGGCGAGCGACCCGATCACATCGTCCATCGCCAGCGCGCGCGCGCCGTCGCCGGTAGCCATCTGCCACACCACGCGCGCCGGCATCGCCCCAGGATCCAGCAGCCGCGCCTTGTGAATCAGAAATGCGCCGCGCAACGAGGCGAAGAAGTTAGCGATGTAGCCATCGGTGCCCAGGCCGACGATGGCCCCGGCTCGGCGCATCTCCGGAACCGGCGCAATGCCGCCGCCCACCTCGCAGTTGCTCAGCGGCATGGTCGTCACCCGGATGCCGCGTTCGCCGACGATGCGCACCTCGTCTGGCGAGAGCTGAACGCACTGCGATGCCAGCGTAGTTTCGTCGAGGATGCCCAGGTCGTCGTAGTGCTCAATCGTGCGCCGGCCCCACTTCTTCAACGCCTGCTCCGGCTCATACGTCCCCTCCGAGCAGTGGAAGTGCAACAGCGCGCCGAGTTCCTTCGCCAACCCATGCGCCTTGCAGATGAAATCATCGCTGCACGTAAACGTGGTGTGATGGCACATCGCGCCACTGATCAGGCGCGGCGCGTGAACCGCAGCGCTTGAATCCCCGCTCAGCCCGCGCTCGGCGCGACACGCTCGGATGAACTCGACGTTCTCGCGCAAGCCTAACTCGCCGTTCTCTTCGCTCACCCGCTGGGTGGCCTCAAAGCACAGCACGCCGCGCAGCCCCCAGCGCGCGACAACTTCGGCCTGCGCAAACAGCCCGCCGGGGATGGCGTTGGGCGCTTCCAGGCAGTCGAAGAACGTGGTGATGCCGCTGCGGATCATGTCGTAGCACGACAAGTCCATCGCCGCGCGGAGCATGTCGTGGTCGAGGCGATCTTCAATCTTGCCCCACCAGAACTCGTTCAAGAAAGCCCAGAAGTCGGCCGGCGCGTGCTCGGTGGGAATACCGTGCGCCAGCACGCCGTAGCAGTGCCGATGCGCGTCCACGAAGCCGGGCGAGATGGCGCACCCGCGCAGGTCGCTCACTTCAGCGTCGGGGTGTTGCGCGCGCATCGTCTCAATCGCGCCGATGCCGGCAATGCGGTCGCCCTCGATCAGCACGGCATGATCGGGCTTGGGCGGCTCCTCCGCCGAGGTAATCAGCCAGGAGCAGAGCAACAGTTGGCGCGCGGGAAGGTGATCCTGAGTCATGACCCCGATTTTAGGCGCGCCGGTTTGATCTCCGGATCGGTGATAATCGGCGCAACTGGCGTATGTCAGCTTTAGAGACACTGCCGCAACGGCGAGGACGCTTCGCAGCCCTGTTCGGGTCGCTGGCCGCTGCCGTGCTGATCCTGTCTGGGCTTTCATCCTCAGCCGCCCAAGGCAGCGACAAAAGTAATTTGGCCGCGCCGGTGAGCCGCGAGGCGGCTTTCGACGCGGCGTCGTTGCGCGCGCAGGCGGCGCAGCATGGCCGGCTGCGCGTCATCGCTACGCTGAACGTCAACTACCGGCCCGAGCGCCAGCTTGCCGCCGCACAAGCAACGGCGCAGCGTGCGGCCATTCGCGCAGCGACGGCGCGCGTGCTATTGCGCCTGGCCGGCGGCAACTACACGGTGAATGCGACGTTCGAGGCTTATCCGTTCCTCGGCGTGACGGTTGACCCCGCAGCGCTGGAGGCGCTGTTGTCTTCCCCAGACGTGCTGGCCGTCGCGGAGAGCACACTCAAGCGCCCTGCGGATTTGCAATCGAATCAGGTCATCGGCGCCGGCGTTGCGCACAACCTGGGCTATACGGGCAGTGGTTACGCAGTCGCCGTCCTTGATACCGGCGTCCAGACGTCGCACCCGTTCTTTGCCGGCAGGACTATCGCCGAGGCATGTTTCTCGCGCACGGACATCTTGGCGGGGTCAACGACGCTATGCCCGAACGGGCAATCTACCAGCATATCCGGCGCGCCCGGCCAAACCGGGTCTGGCGCGGGCGCGAACTGCAACGGAGTTCCCGGCTGCGACCACGGCACGCACGTAGCCGGCATCGCCGTAGGCAAGGACTACAGCAGCGGCCCGGGTTACAACGGCGTCGCGCCGGACGCCGGCCTGATCGCCATACAGGTTTTCTCAAAGTTCACCACAGCCACAGCCTGCGGCACGCCCCCTTGTCTGGGTGCCTTTGACGAGGACATCCTGGCCGCGCTGCAGTATGTGCAAACCACGCTGGCGCCGAGCTACACGATTGCGGCGGTGAACATGAGCCTGGGCGACGGCTCGAACAACACCACCCCGTGCGACTCCAGCCCCTATTTCACCGCTGTAGCCGGCCTGCGCGCGCTCAACATCGCGACGGTGATCGCCGCCGGCAACAGCAGCTACTCGAACGGCCTGAGCCGACCAGCATGTGTCTCGAATTCGATCAGCGTCGGCGCGACGACAAACAGCGATGCCATCGCCTGGTTCTCCAACCGCGCCGGCTACATGAGCCTGTTTGCGCCGGGCGTCTCCATTCACTCTGCGGTGCCGGCGAACAGCTACGCCTCCAAGAGTGGCACATCCATGGCTGCGCCGCACGTGGCCGGCGCGTGGGCCGTGATGCGCCAGCGCTACCCGACAGAAGACGTCGGACAGATCCTGGCGCGGTTGCAAACGACCGGCAAACCGATTACGTTCGGGTCGAACACCAAGTCGCGCATCCAACTCGACGCGGCGATGACGTTTGTGAAGAGGTATATGCCCGTCGTGTCCAAGGAGTAGCCGCCGGCCAACTTACAATAGGACTATGGCACAAGCCAACGGCAGAAAGCCGAGGCTGCTCCTGCTCGACGGCCATTCGCTTGCGTATCGCGCGTTCTTCGTGGTCTATCCGCCCAACCGGCCCGACACCGGCCTGGCCCAGCTTTCGATCACCAACGAACGCGGCGAGAAAGAATTCACCGGCGTGGTCTACACCTTCGCCAGCATGCTGCTGCGGGTGTGGAACGAGCAGCAGCCGGACTACATCGCCGCGGCATTCGACGTCGGCGCAACTTTCCGCGACGACATCTACCCCGAATACAAGAGCACCCGCCAAAAGTCGCCCGAGACCCTGGAGGAGCAAGTCGCGCGCATTCAGCATCTGCTGAAGACGTTCGACATCCCCATCTTCACCGCCGAGGGCTTTGAGGCCGATGACGTGCTCGGCACGCTCGCCCGGCGCGCCAGCAGCGAGGGCATGGAGGTGATGATCGTCACCGGCGACCGCGATGCGCTGCAACTCGTCTCGCCGGCGGTGAAGGTGCTCACTTCTCGTCAGCGCTTTGAAGATACGATCGTCTACGACGAGGCGCTGGTCGAATCCACCTACGGCGTGCGTCCGGATCAGTTGATTGACTACAAGGCATTAGTGGGCGACGCCTCGGACAACATCCCCGGCGTGCGCGGCATCGGCGAGAAGACGGCGCAGGCGCTCTTACAACAATATGGCACGCTCGACGGCATCTACGCGCACCTGGACGAGATCGCGCAAAAGCGCGTGCGCAGCGCGCTGGAAGCCGGCCGCAATGCCGCCTACCTTAGCCGCCAGCTCGCCGCGATTCGCACCGACCTGCCGCTCGATGTGAACTGGGACGCTTGCGCTGCGCAGTTTGATTATCAGCGCGTGATCAGCCTGTTCCGCGAGCTGCGCTTCGAGAGCCTGATCAAGCGCATCCCACAGGCGCCGGCTGCCGCAGCCGTCGAAGCCGCCGGCGATGACGCCGCGCCCGCGCAACTGAGCATGTTCAACGCAGGCGCCGAACAGCCGCCGGCGCACTTCACGATGAACGCGCCCACCCGCGCGCGCCTGGTGGACAGCGACGAGGCGTTCAAAGCATTGCTCGCCGCGCTGAACGACGCCCGGCGCATCGCCTTCGACGCCGAGACCACCGACACCGACCCGCTGCGCGGCGAACTAGTCGGGCTGTCGTTCTGCGTGAGAGAGGGCGAAGGCTGGTATCTGCCCTGCATCGCCCACACTGCATCAGCGGGGGGCGACGAGGCGCGCCCTTGGCATCTCGATCCCACCTCGGCCAAGTTCGAGCCGGTCGCCCTTGCGCTGCAGCGCCGCGACGTCGAACTCGTGGCCCACAACGCCAAGTTCGACCTGGCCGTGCTGCGCGAGATCGGCGTGACGATTGACAAGCCGGTCTTCGACACGATGATCGCCCAATTCCTCTGCGACCCCGGCGGACGCGCCCTAGGGCTGAAGCAGATGGCCTTCAACTACTTCGGCTGGCAGATGACGGAGATCGGCGAGTTGATCGGGCGCGGCAAAAGACAGATCACCATGCGCGACGTGCCGCTCGAGCATGTGGCGGCCTACGCCGCCGCCGACGCCGACGCGACCTACCGCCTGCGCGACGTGCTCGAGCCGATGCTGCGCGAGCGCAACCAGGAGCGGTTGTTCTACGAGGTCGAGCTGCCGCTCATCCCGGTGCTGGTGGACATGGAGCTGACCGGCGTCGCGCTCGACGTGAAATACCTCGGCGAGCTTTCGGGCGAGATCACCGAGCGCCTGCGCGACTTGGAGAAACGCATCTACAACGTCGCCGGCATGGTGTTCAATATCAACTCCACCAAGCAACTCAGCGACGTGTTGTTCGGCAAGCTCGGCCTGCCCACGCAAGGCCTGCGCAAGACCGAAGCCGGCAGCTTCTCCACCGCCGCCGACGTGTTGGACGTCCTGCGCGACCAGCACGAGATCATCCCGCTCATCTTAGAACACCGCGAGCTGAGCAAGCTGCAAGGCACCTACGTGAACGCGCTGCCGCAGTTGATCAACCCCAAGACCGGACGCCTGCACACGGACTTCAACCAGACCGGCGCGGTGACCGGCCGGCTGTCGTCGTCGAACCCCAACCTGCAAAACATCCCGGTCAAGACGGAGATGGGCCGCCGCGTGCGCAAGGCCTTCGTCCCGCGCAAAGGCTGGCGGCTGATCAGCGCCGACTATTCGCAGGTCGAGCTGCGCATCCTCGCTCACCTGGCCGACGACCCCACGCTGAAAGAGGCGTTCGCCAACAACGAAGACATCCATGCCACCACAGCCGCGGCCATCTACGAGGTGCCGTTGCGCGACGTGACGCCGATGCAGCGCAACAACGCCAAGCGCATCAACTTCGGCATCGCCTACGGCATGGGCGCCTTCGCCCTGGCCGCCAACACCGGCATGACCCAGGCCGAAGCGCAGGAGTTCATCAACCGCTACTTCGCGCGCTTCCCGCGCGTGCGCGATTGGTTGGAGGCGACCAAGCGCCACGCCGCCGAGCGGGGCTACGTCGAGACGGTGCTGGGCCGTCGGCGCTACTTCCCAGAGTTGACCTCGCGCGCGTCGCCGGAGCCGGTGCGCCGCCGCGCCGAACGCGAAGCGATCAACCACCCGGTGCAAGGCTCGGCGGCGGACATCATGAAGATCGCCATGATCAACGTGCACCGCAAGCTGCGCGAGGGCGGCTACCAGGCGCGCATGACGCTGCAGGTGCACGACGAGCTGGTGTTCGACTGCCCGCCCAACGAGCTGGACGCCATATGCGCCCTGATCAAGCGCGAGATGGAGTCGGCCTATCGGCTGAGCGTCCCGCTGCGCGCCGACGTCGCCGCAGGCAAAAACTGGGACGAAGTGGAAGAGGTGCTGTGAGCAAAAGGATCATCCTTGCCGCGTTCACGATGCTGCTCACGGCGTGCGCCGGCGACCCGACCGATGAGCCGTTGGCGATCACCCCGGAAATCTTCGGCGTCACGGTGATCCCGCAAGCGACCGCCACGCCGACGCCACAACCTACGCCTACGCCCAACCCGCTGGCGGCGCGCGTGAACGGCCAGCCCATCACGCTGGCTGAATACGAAGCCGAGTTGGCGCGCTACCTCGCAGCGCTGCCCGATGCGCCTGACCCCCAGAGCGAACGCGGCCAACAGTTGGCGCTGCAGCTCAAGGATGCCGCCCTTGAGGCGCTCATCGAATACGCGCTGATCGAGCAAGAGGCTGCGCGCAGCGGCATCCAGGTGAGCGACCAGCAGGTGGACGATGAATTGGCCATCGCCAAAGCGCGCGCCGGCGGAGAGGCGCAATTTCGAGCCTGGCTGGCCGCCATCCGCCAGACCGAAGCAGACATCCGCGCGCTCCTTCGCCGCGAGTTGTTAGTCAACGCCGTGCGCGACCACGTGCTGGCGACGATGCCCCGCACAGCAGAGTATGTGCACGCCTACCACATTGTCGTGGCCACCGAGCGCGAAGCGCGCCGGGTGCTCACCCAACTGCAAAACGGCGCCAAGTTCACCGCCCTGGCCCAGTCGCTCTCGCTGGACGAAAGCACACGCGCGGACGGCGGCGACCTGGGATGGTTCGCGCGCAACACCGGCGCCGTGTTGTGGCCGGAGGTAGAAGATGCCGCGTTCGGCCTGCAGCCGGGCGAGACCAGCGCGATTGTCAAAAGCCCAATCGGCTATCACATCATCCGGGTGACCGAGCGCGAGACGCGCGGCCTGACCGAGGCCGACACCATCCACCTGCAGACGGTCGCGCTGGCCGAGTGGCTCGCAGGCTTAAAGGCGCGTGCGCAGATCGAGCGATTTATTTAGACAGGCCGCGCGCCTCGCCGGCCTGGGTTGCGCGATAGACATGGACGATGCGCTCCAGCGTGGTGTAGGCAGTCAGGATCGCCAACCCCCAGGCCAGGACGACGAGCGACGCCGACGAGACCGGCGACAGCAACAACCCCGCGGCGAGGAGCAGGAAGCGCCCGAAACGGCTGAACAGCCCTATCTTGCACTCTAGGCCCAGACCCTCGGCACGGGCGCGCGTGTAGCTCACCATGAACGAGCCGACCAGCGCCGCGAATGTGACGACCACGGCGTGCGCATCGCCGCGCGCGGCGAAGTAGTAGCCCAAGCCAGTTAACAGCGCGCCCTCCGCCAGCCGGTCGAGCGTCGAATCGAAGAACGCGCCGAACCGGGTCTGCTTACCCAGTTTGCGCGCTACCGCGCCATCCACAGCGTCAAACGGCATGCCGATGGCGACCATCACCACACCGCCCCAAAACGGCTGGCCGATGGCGATGAGCGCGCCGGCAACCACGTTGAGCAGGAAACCGGCAAGCGTGAGCGCGTTGGGAGAAACGCCGGCGCGCGCTAGGGCATCCACTAGCGGATCGAGCAGCGGACTCAGATGCTTGCGCGCCCAGGCTTCCATATCAACGGTTGGCAATCAGTGGTCGGGGGCCGGCGGTCGGCGCGGTGCGCCCATCCCGGCCCCTGATTTCCAACCCGGCTACTCGCCCCGGATGAACGATTCGACCTTATCGCGCGCCTCGTCGTCGGTGTACTGCTCCGGCGGCGACTTCATGAAGTAGGACGATGGCCCGAGCAACGCACCGCCGATGCCGCGGTCCAGCGCGATCTTGGCGCAGCGCACGGCGTCGATTACCACGCCGGCGCTGTTCGGGCTGTCCCACACCTCCAGCTTGAGTTCGACGTTCAGCGGCACATCGCCAAAGGTGGTGCCTTCCATGCGGATGTAAGCCCATTTACGGTCGGTGAGCCACGGCACGTAGTCGCTTGGGCCGACGTGGATGTTCTCTTCAGGAATCTCGTAGGGGATCTGAGAGGTGACGGCGTTGGTCTTGCTGATCTTCTTGCTCTCCAGCCGCTCGCGTTCGAGCATGTTCATGAAATCGGTGTTGCCGCCGAAGTTGAGCTGGTAGGTGCGGTCAATGCGCACGCCGCGCTCGACGAACAGGCGCGCTAACATGCGATGGGTGATCGTCGCGCCGACCTGGCTCTTGATGTCGTCGCCGATGATGGGCAAATTGCGCTCGCGGAAGCGCCGCTGCCAATACGCTTCGCGCGCGATGAAGACGGGGATGCAGTTCACGAAAGCGCAGCCGGCCTGTAGCACCTGCTCCACATACCACTTGGTCGCCTCCTCGCTGCCCACCGGCAGGTAGTTGACGACCACATCGGTCTGCGTGTCCTTCAGGATTTTGACCACGTCGCTGGTCTCGCCGGGCGCCTTCTTGATCACCTGCGACAGATACTTGCCCAGGCCATCGTGCGTCATGCCCCGATACACGCAGCAGCCGGTGTAGGGCACGTCGCAGAACTTGTAAGTGTTGTTGGGCGCGGTGAAGATGGCTTCGCTCAGATCCTTGCCGACTTTGTTTACGTCAATATCGAACGCAGCGGTGAATTCGATATCGCCCACGTGATAATCGCCCAGTTGCACGTGCATCAAGCCGGGCACTTTGTCTTCGGGCTTGGCGTTGCGGTAGTAATACACCCCCTGCACCAGTGAGCTGGCGCAATTCCCCACGCCGATGATTGCAACGCGCACCTTGCGGTTGGTCGCAGCGCGCAGTTCGCTCAGTTTGTTCGACTTCTTCGCCATTTCTCGATGTTCCTCTTCTGTAGCTCTGTGCTGGCCTAGCACCTGACGCATAAGACCGTCTTGCAGCACATTTCCTTAAAACGGGACGGCTGATTATAATCTTCTCGCCGAGAAGCCTATGCCATACCGCCCAGAGGATTTAGAACTCGACGAAGGGTACTGGCGCGCATTGCTGGAAGAAGTAGAGAAACTGCCCATCCCGCCGACGCGATCGCCATTGCACCAGCCTGTGCTGCAAGCGTCGGCGCATTCCACCCCGCCCCAAGAAACGCAGCGCCCGACCGGTCAACACGCCGGCGGTGCTCCTGAGAGCGCGCAGACCTGGGCCGCGCTACAGGAAGCGATGGCCCAGAACACGCTGCTGAGCGTAGAAGTGACCGGCTGCAACCGGGGGGGCTTGATCGTCCACTACCAAGGGTTGCGCGGGTTTGTGCCTTCCTCTCACCTGGAGGCCATATCGCCCGACATGGATGAGCCGACCCGTCGCGCGACGCTGGCCAGCCACATCGGCCGTCACCTGAACGTGCGCGTGATCGAACTCGATCCCAAACTCAACCGCGTGGTCTTCTCCGAACGCGCGCGCGCATCAGAAGCCGAACCGGCGCCGCCGGAGATACCGCTCATCCTGCGCCAGATCCGCGCCGGCGAAACGCGCCGCGGCGTGGTGACCAACCTCACTCACTTCGGCGCATTCGTGGACTTGGGCGGTTACGAGGGGTTGGTTCACGTCAGCGAACTCTCGTGGAGTCGCGTGAACCATCCGCGCGACCTGCTGCACATCGGCCAGGAGGTGAACGTTTACGTGATAAGCGTCTCACCGGAAGAAGGGCGCATCGCGCTCAGCCTGAAGCGGGCGAAGGCGAATCCCTGGGAGACGATTGAGCAGCGCTACCATGTGGGGCAAATCGTTCACGGCACGGTGACCAACGTGGTGCAGTTCGGCGCCTTCGTCAAAGTGGAAAACGACCTCGAAGGACTAGTTCACGTCAGTGAGATGGCCGAGGGCAACTTCATGCACCCGCGCAACATCGTGAACGAAGGCGATCGCGTAGTCGCTCGGGTCATCGCCGTGGACAGCCAGCAGCGTCGCCTGGCGCTCAGCATGCGCGGCGTATTTGCCAACCGCCAGGCCGAGGGCGAGGCCGGCAAATGACCCGCCGATTGAACGCAGCGTTCACCCGCATCGTCGCGCGCGGCCGCCTGTGGCGCGCACTGGCCGGCGCGACGCTTATCCTCCTAGGCGCGACCACGCTCCTGACGCTGCTCGGCTTGAACGCCGGCGGCTTGGTGGCGCGCTGGGCGGCCCTCCTACAACGCGCGCTGGGCGCAGGGGCCCTTCCGCTGTGCCTGCTCATGATCGGCGCGGGACTGCTCGCGTTCTCGAACGCCCCCCTGCGTCCCACGCGGCGCGCCTGGGTGCGCATCATCGCCGGCGAGATCGCGTTCCTCTCCTTTCTGGCGCTCATGCACTCGCTGGCGCTCGGCGCAGACCCCTACCAGCTTGCGCGCGACGGCGGAGGGGGCGGCGCAGCCGGCTGGGTGCTGGCCGAATTGCTGTGGCGCGCGCTGGGCATACGGGGCAGCGAGGAGGCGACGATCCTGCGGCTGATCGCGATCTTGATCTGGTTCGCGCTGCTTGCGCTCAGCGCCTTCGTCGCTGCCGCCCCGTTGCTGCAAACAGCCGCGCGCGTCCAGGCCCGGCCGGCGGCAGATTCCCACACCTCATCAACGACGACCAAGCGCAGCCCGTCCTCCGATCTGCGCGCCGAAGATGCGTCGCCACCGCAGCCGATTCGCGGCGAGCAATTGCCGCTGCCCGATCCGGCGGCGCATCGCGCAGAGGAGCGGCAAAGCGCCAAGCCCTCGCCCGCCTCCGCGCCTATCAAGTCACAGGCAGTCATCATCAAAGACGGCGAACGCGACGCTAAGGGAATGGCGAAGTCGAAAGCCGTCAAGCCTAAGCCACTGGCGCCGCGATCGGACGCGCTGCCGCCGCTCTCGCTGCTGCGGGCCAACAAGCAAACCGGCGCCGCCCACAGCGACGCCGACGCGCGGCGCCGCGCCGACATCATCGAGACGACCCTCGCCCAGTTCGGCCTGTCGGGCAAGGTAGTGGAAATCCGGCGCGGCCCGACCGTCACGCAGTTCGGCATTGAGCCGGGCTATGTGGATCGCGGCGCGCAGAACCGCGAAAAGGCGGCGCAGAAGATTCGCGCCGCCGTCGCCGATGCGCTTTACGACGCGATCGCCGTCGAACCGAACATGGATCGCACCGCCGCGGTGATCGAACTCCCGGCGGCACTGGTGGACGCGCGCGAAGCGGGGTTCAAGGCGCTGCTCAGATCGCTGCTGGGCGAACTCGACCTCAGCGCCAACTACGTCGAGGGCGAGCGGCGTTCCGGCCTGGCCTACTTTGAAATCGGCGCAGACACCGAACGCAAGCTCAAGATCAAAGCCGGCCAACTGAGCGCCCTGCGCCGCGAGCTGGCCGGACGCCTGATGGAGCGCCTGTTCCGCTTCGACAACTTCGAGGAATCCGACTCGCTGACCGAGCGCTTGAAGATCGCCTTTCCCGTCGGCATGGGCGAGGCCCTCAGCCTGGGGGACGCGCTGCGGGACGCCATCGCCGACCTGGGGCTGGCCGGCAGAGTCGTCGTCGGCAAAAAGGCGTCGCAGGCAGTGGTCGAGTGGCAAAAACAGGCGCAGAAAGTGCGCGTCGGGGCCATCGCCGCGCTGCAGAACGATATTGCGCTCGCGCTGGCCGCGCCGTCCATCCGCATCGAAGCCCCCATCCCCGGCCGTGGGCTGGTCGGCATCGAGGTGCCCAACAGCACCATTGGCGAAGTGGATTTGCGCTCGATCATGGAAGGCGAGGCCTTTCGCAAGCTGGCCGAGAAGTCGCCGCTCGCCATCGCCCTGGGCCGCGATGTCTCCGGCGCAGCGATCGTCGCCGACCTGGCGCGCATGCCCCACTTGCTGATCGCCGGCACCACCGGCAGCGGCAAAAGCGTGTGCATCAGCGCGATCACCACATGCCTGGTGATGAACAACCGGCCGGAGGACTTGAAGCTGGTGATGATTGATCCGAAGATGGTCGAGCTGTCACGCTTCGCCGGACTGCCGCACATCATCGGCAAGCCGGAGAGCGACATTGAGCGCATCCCGGCCGTGCTGCGCTGGGTCACGCGCGAGATGGACGCGCGCTACAAGAAGTTCGCCGAAATCGGCTCGCGCAACTTGCAGGAATACAACCAGGCGATGGAACGCCGGCGCGAGGCGCTGCTGCCGCGCATCGTGGTGCTGATTGACGAACTGGCCGACCTGATGCTGCAATCGCCGATCGAGACGGAGAAGACCATCTGCCGGCTCGCCCAAATGGCGCGCGCGACGGGGATCCACCTCGTCGTCGCCACGCAACGCCCCAGCGTAGATGTCGTCACCGGCCTGATCAAAGCCAACTTCCCGGCGCGCATCTCATTCGCCGTCGCCTCCGCCACCGACTCGCGCGTGATCCTCGACCAGGTCGGCGCCGAATCGCTGCTCGGCCGAGGCGACATGCTCTTCCTCAACCCCGAACACGGCAGCCCGATCCGCCTGCAAGGTTGCTACGTGAGCGAACGCGAGATCGAAGCCGTGATCGGCTGGTGGAAGAAAGAAATCGCGGCAGAAGCGCAAGACGCCGCCGCTGATCGGCAAGACGAAACATCAGCGGCATACGCCGCGCATCACAAACCAGAGCTGGAGACGCCCTGGGAGACGATGGTTGCCGAGATCGCCGCCGAGCGCTTTCAGCAGATGGGCAGCGCCAAGGGCGGCCGAGGCGGCGAGGATGATGACGGCGACGACGACCTGTTGCAGCGCGCCATGGAGATCATCCGCAGCAGCGGCAACGTGAGCACGTCGCTGCTCCAGCGCAAGCTGCGCATCGGCTATCCGCGCGCAGCGCGCCTGATGGAAGAGCTTCAAGAGATGGGCTACGTCAGCGCCCCTAGCCGCCAAGCCGGCAAGGGCCGCGACGTGACGTTACGGGACCCGTAGAAAAGTCGCTGTGGCCCATCCAGGGCAGACTCAGCCGAGCGGCCATCGGCGATGTCGCCCGCAACGCCCTTTCCCTTCACACGCCCATCCCCGGCAAGATCACGCGGAACAGAAGGTATGCGTCGAGTGCCGCCAGGCCGCTGAGCAAGGCCGGCCACAACCAGCGACCGACTGCCTCACGGCGCGAGACCAAGAAGCTCCATCCCAACGCGCAAGCCGTCGCGATCGGGATGAGCGCCGGATACAGGTAGCGCCCCTGATGCTGCACGAATTGCAGGTTGTACCAGGCATAAGCCAGCAGCGTAAACAACGCTACACCTGCCAGCAGCGTGAGCGCGCGCGACTGTTGCGCCGTGAGCAAAAGATAGGGTGAGTAAAGCGCATCGTCGGCGCGCGCGCGCATCTGGCGGCTCAACTGCCTGCGCGCCACGCGCCCATGTATCCACCAGGCGAGGAAGAGCGCCGCAGAAAACAACGCGAAAACAAGCAGCGCGAGATAGATGCGCCGGTCGAGCGGGATGCTCATCCAACCGAACTGCCCCCAGAACGACTGGAACGTCGTCTGCAGCAGACGCCACAGCACGTCGCCTAGACCGTATTCCGCCAGCCACTCGGCGGTGGTGGGCTGGCCGACGACGACTGCGTTGTGCCGCTGCAAGCCGAGAAAGTCAGTCCCACCGTAGAGGCGCATGTTGCGCGCCCACCACGGCAGGCCGATCGGCACGCTGAAGCCAAGCACGATGAGCGCAGCGCGCAGCAGGGAGGGGGATTCACGAGCGTCGGGGGCATCGGCGCATCGGGTTGCCAGAAAGACGCCGAGCAGCGCGACAGGCAACGCCAGATATGCCTGCGCCTTGGTGATGAAGCACAGACCGACGACGACGGCGAGGACGGCCAGACGACCGGTGGCGAGGGCGTCGCGCTTCATGATGATGCGGACGCTCAGCAACACGGCCAACGCCAGCAGCGCTTCGGAGAGCGCATCGTTGTTGTAGCTGCTCATGATCGCCAAGTGTTGCGGCAGCAGCGCAATGAAGGTCGCCGCAAAAGCAGCCAGGTACAGATGCGCCGGGAAGATGGCCGCAACCGTGAAATAGGCAAAGGCCACCACAAACGCGCCGATCAGCAAAGCAAACAAGCGCAACGCGACAAGCCCGCCGTCGGCGATGACGAACACCGGCGCAGAGAGCAAATAGAACAACGGTGGCTGGTGATCCTCGTAGGTCATGCGCTCCACCGGCGCATCGCGCACATCGGGGCCAATGGGCACGAGGCCGGCCACCCAATCCTCCGGCTCGATGACGGGCAGGTTGCCGGAACGGACAAGCTGGCGCGTGTAGTTGTAGTGTGCCGGTTCATCGGGATTCTGCCAGGCCGGCGTGCGCAAGGCAAACAGGCTGCCGAGCGCTAAATAGGCGACGACGATGACGGCAAGCGGCCAATGGCGGCGACGAGCATTCATTGCGCGGTATTCTAATGACGGAATCACGGATGCCGAGCGCCATCAGACGCCTATCTATGACCCGACACGTGAAACATCGGCGATGAATCGCCTGATCCACTTCGCCTTCGATCAGCTCTACACCAACCTCGCCTGGGCATATGACCTGGTGGCGGACGCAGTCTCATTCGGCGAATGGAAGGCGTGGGGACGCGCGGCGATCCCGTTCCTGACGCGCGAGGGCCGCCTGCTGGAGATCGCCCATGGGCCGGGTCACCTGCACCTGACGCTGCGCCAGCAGGGATTCGAGGTGATAGGGCTGGATCTCTCGCCGCAAATGGCGCGACGGCTACGCCGGCGCATCCTCCAGGCCACCGGCCAGGCGCCTGCGCACGCGCGCGCCTCGGCGCTGCGCCTGCCGTTTGCCGATGGGTCGTTCGCCTGCGCCGTCAGCACCTTCCCGGCGGCGTTCATCTTCGCGCCCGAAACGCTGCGCGAAGTGCGCCGCGTGCTCCACCCGGGCGGGCGGTTCGTCGTCGTGCCGACGGCGCGCCTGAAAGGGAACGACGCCCTCACCGCGCTGGTTAAGTTCGCCTACCGCGTGACCGGACAGGGGCGATCATCGGTGGATAGCATCCGCCGGCGCTTCGAGTCCGCCGGCTACACCTTCGCGCAGCACACCGTGCAGACTGCGCGGGCGGAGGTCGTCGTGTGGGTGTGCGCTGCGCCGGGTTAAACAGACGCGGCGCGCAGGTCGTCCGGCGCGTAGATCGGCGCGCTGCACGTCGTCCCACGGCAGAGGAACGCGACCGGCAGCCGGGCCGTGGGATAGCCGCGCTGAGCGATGGCAGCCGCGTCGCGGTCGGGGTCGAGCGCCCGCACGATGCGCCAGGGTGAATAAGCGGCATGCGCCGCGCGAACGAACGGAGAGACCTCATCGCCGCGCCCGACGATCATGATCTCGTCAGGAAGCTGGGTCGCGCGCATAACGGCCAGCGCGTAAGGCGCTGCGTGTTCGCGATAGCGCTTGTATTCGTCGCCGAACGCCGCCAGCGTCCCCAGCGCAGCCTGCCGCCCGTCCATCTCATCGGTCAGATAGCTCATTATCAGCAACGCCTCGGCTAACGCGCAATTGTCAAAGATGGGCTGAATGCGCACGCGCAGCATCCCCTGAGCGTTCGGATTGGCCGGCCCGTCATAGAAGTTGCCCTCCGGCGCGCGCAGCTCGCGCATGGCAAACGCCACGACACGGCGCGCGACGGCCAGGGCATCGGCGGCCAGCTCCGGCCGGTGCTGCGCCAGGTCGAGGCCGGCGCGCGCCAGCGCGGCCTGATCGCCGAGTTGGCCGCGCAGGCTGGCATGTACCATCGCGCCATCTTTCGAGATGAGCGAATGCACCACGCTGCCATCATCGTTCACGCAACGATTGACAAGGGTGCGCCAGATGCGCGCGGCGAGATCGGCATACGACGGCTCGTCGAGCACGACGTCGGCCTGCAAAAGCGCAGAGAGCATCAGCGCGTTCCAGTCGGCATACAGTCGCCAGTCAATAAACGGCGCCGGGAGTTGGGCGCGCTCCTCACGCGAGAGCAGGTAATACGTCTCGTCGGCGTCCTGGCTGCCGGCAAAGTAGGTCAGGCCGGCCTCGTCGTGGAGCAGCGTCGAGGTCAAATAGTCGAGCGACGCCCGGACGACCTGAGTCAACGTCGTCGCGTCGTCTTCGCGCCCCGCTGCGCGGCACAACTGAATCGCGTGCAGATAGACCGGCGTCAGGCGGGCGTGGTCTTCGAGCATTTTCTCGAAGTGCGGCACGCTCCAATCCGGCGTAGTGGAATAGCGAAACCAGCCGCCGGCGACCAGGTCGTACATGCCGCGTGTGCCCATGGCGACCAGCGTCTTCACCACCATGTCAAGCAAACGCTTCTCGCCCGTCTGGGCGTAGATGGCGAGCAAGAGTTCCCAGGCGTCGCTCATGGGGAACTTTTGGCCGTTGCCCAGCCCACCGTGCTTCGGGTCGATGTTGCGGATGATGGCGCCGGCCACGTCTTCGACGATCGCGGATTGACGCTGAACGATTGACGATTGCCGCTCAGCCAAGTTGAGGATTGCACTTTGAGTCCGGCCCCCTGCGCCTTCCGTCCTACCCCTGAGCTGCTTGAGAATCGCCTCGCGCTCGTTGCGCCACACTTCGACGACGCGCGGGAGCAACTGGCGCATCTGCGCCGGCGCAAGGTAGGTCGCGCCGTAGATCACGTCGCCCTCGGGCGTGAGGAAGCAGGTCGTCGGCCAACCGCCCATGTTGTAGCGCGCGTTGATGTCGGGACGCTGGTCGTTATCTACGCGGATAGGGATGAAATGCGCGTTGATGTAGTCCGCGATCTGCGGGTTGTTGTACACGCCGGTGTGCACCGGGTCGCCCGGCAACCCCCGATCCATCACGTGGCACCAATGGCACCACACCGCGCTGATGCCCAGCAACACCGGCTTATCCTGCGCTTTCGCTTCGGCAAAGGCTTCATCGCTCCACTCGCGCCACAGAACCTTGGATTCGCTCACCATGGATGAATTATCCACATCTTGCGCCGGGCAGCGCACACGCACGCTGACAAAAACCGGGCAATATGCCCTTCGCGGCTGCGGTTAAACTACAGAAGATAAACTGGGCACACTGCCCATGAGGCTGGGGAGATTTCAACCCGACATGAAAGGCAATCGGCTCTTATTCGGCTTGATCGTCGGGACGGCGATCCTCGTCGTCATCGTCGTGCTGCTGGGCCGGGCAGTGGGCAACCTTATCACCGGCGCATCGCCGACGGTAAACAAGCCGGCCAACGCGATCGAAGTGACGTTCATCTATGCGCCGGAGTTCGACAAGAATCTAAACGTCAGCGCGATCATCACCGACTTCAACCGCGCCTTCGCCGAAGGCCGCAATCCGGTGACCGGCCAGGGCCTGCGCCCCGGCGAACGGCCGATCTGGATCGAAGGCCGCAGCGGTTCGTCCGGCACGGTGCACGAGGGCATCATCAACGCATTCATCGCGCCGAACAACGCCAACGTCGAGCGGCCGGTGCTGTGGTCGCCCTCGGTGCGGCACTGGCTGGCGCTGGTGAACTACCAGACCGGCCAGCGCGTGTTCGATGTGGAGGGCGCGCCGGGCACAGCCATTGCGCCGGTGGTGATGGCGATCTGGGAATCGCGCCTGAAGGCGCTGCAAGCCCGACACGGCGCAGCAATTGGGTGGGAAGAACTGCTCGCCGTATTCGACAACCCGCAAGGCTGGAACGCCTACGGCCTGAGCGGGCGGCCATCGGTGTATTACGGCCATACCGACCCGCGCGTGTCGTCCACGGCGCTCTCCACGTTATTGGCCGAGTTCTACGCCAGCGCGCGCTATAACGTCGGCAAAACGGACGCCGCCGCGCGCCTCACGGTAGAGCATGTCAACGACCCGCGCGTGCAGGAGGGCGTACGCCGCATCGAGAACCTGATCAAACACTACTCGGCGCGCACCACCGAGTTCATCGAATACATCGCGCAGGGGCCGGACTATGTGGACTTCGTCGCGTTGGAAGAGAACGACTTGATCTTCATCAACCAGGGCAAAACGCAGATCAAGCCGCCGGAGAAGTTGGTCGCGCTCTATCCGAAGGAAGGCACGTTTGTGCATGACCATCCCTTCGCCATTCCCGACGCGCCCTGGGTGACGGATGAGCAGCGCCGCGCCGCCGAGGTCTTCACCCAGTACTTCCTGAGCCGGGAGGTGCAGCAGAAGGTGCTGGAAGCCGGCTTCCGACCGGCTAACAAGGAAGTGCCCCTGTCCTACCCCATCAGCCCGGAAAACGGCGTGGATCCGAACCAGCCCAAGACGCTGTTGCCGGTGCCCGATCCGGGAGTCATCGCACTGGTGCAACAGTCGTGGCAACTGGTGAAGAAGCAGGCCGACATCATGCTGTTGATAGACACGTCCGGCTCGATGCGCGACGAGGACAAGATCGGCCAGGCTATCGAAGCGGCGAAAGTGTTCCTGGAAGACCAGGCCGGCAAGAACAACGTCGGTCTGATGCGCTTCAGCAGCGACATCGAGGTGCTTGTGCCGCTCGGCGCGCTGGAGAGCAATCGCAGCGACATCTTGATGGCGCTCGACCGGATCCGGGCAGAGGGCAACACAGCGCTCTATGACGCGGTGATTGCTGCCGTGCGAAAGCTGCAAGCCGCATCAGCTCCCGAGCGCATCCAGGCCATCGTGCTGCTCTCCGACGGGCAGGACACGTCCTCACAGGCCAGCTTGAATCAGGTGGTGCGCGTGCTCCAGGAAGCTCGCAACAGCCGCGCGCCGATCCTGGTGATCCCGGTCGCCTATGGGCGCGATGCCGACATCAACGCGCTGAACGCAATCGGCCGCGCCAGCGACACTAAGGTGCAGAGCGGCGACCCGAAGAACATCAAGAAACTGCTGGACGTGATCAGCAGTTACTTCTAGCCCGGTACACTTCGCCCGACATGACTGAGATCGCTCACGCCCAACGCACCCGCGCCGACTGGGAGCGCGAGACGCTCCAGCCTGCGTTGCAACGCGCGCCGGAGCGCAAAGCGCGCTTCGAGACGCCTTCTGGCATCCCGCTCGACGTCGTTCACGGCGACCCGGCGACCGGCGCGGGCTATCACGGCGAGTTCCCCGGCGAATATCCGTTTACGCGGGGCATCCATCCGACCATGTATCGCTCGCGCCACTGGACGATGCGGCAATATGCCGGCTTCTCCACGGCGAAGGAAAGCAACGCGCGCTATCGCTATCTGCTTGCGCAGGGACAGACCGGCCTCTCCGTGGCCTTCGACCTGCCGACGCAACTGTGCATGGACGCCGACGATCCGCTGGCGGCCGGCGAGGTCGGCAAAGTCGGCGTGAGCATCAGCACGCTGGGCGATATGCGCGAGCTGTTCGATGGCATCCCGCTCGACCAAGTGAGCACCAGCATGACCATCAACGCGCCGGCCGCCGTGCTGCTGGCGCTCTACATCGCAGTGGCTAAAGAGCAAGCCGGCCGCTCGCCCGAGGTCATGCGCAAGCTGCGCGGCACCACGCAAAACGACATCTTGAAAGAATATGCCGCGCGCGGCCTATACGTCTTCCCCCCGCGCCATTCCATGCGGCTGGTGACGGACATCTTCGCATTTTGCAAAGATCACCTGCCCCACTGGAACACGATCAGCATCAGCGGCTATCACATCCGCGAAGCGGGCAGCACCGCCGTACAAGAGGTGGCGTTCACGCTGGCCAACGCCATCGCCTACACTCAAGCGGCCATCGAGGCCGGCCTGGACGTGGACGAGTTCGCCGGCCAGCTCGCCTTCTTCTTCAACGCGCACAGCGACTTCCTCGAAGAGATCGCCAAGTTCCGCGCCGCGCGACGGCTGTGGGCCAAAATCATGCGCGAGCGATTCGGCGCGAAGGACCCGCGCAGTTGCATGTTGCGCTTCCACGCCCAAACCGCCGGCAGCACGCTCACGGCGCAGCAACCCATCAACAACGTGGTTCGCGTCACCATTCAGGCGCTGGCAGCAGTGCTCGGCGGCACGCAGAGCTTGCACACCAACGGCTGGGACGAGGCGCTGCAGCTCCCCACCGCCGAGGCGGCGCGCACGGCGCTGCGCACGCAGCAAATCATCGCCCACGAGAGCGGCGTGACCGACACGGTTGACCCGCTCGGCGGCTCATACGTCATCGAATACCTGACCGACGAGATCGAGCGACGCGCTGGCGACTTGATCGCGAAGATTGACGCCATGGGCGGCGCGGTCAAGGCAATCGAGAGCGGTTGGATGCAGGCGCAGATCGCCGAGTCGGCCTATCGCTACCAGCGTGAAGTGGAGCGCAAAGAGCGCGTCATCGTCGGCGTCAACGCGTTCGAGGACAAGGATCAGGGGCCAGGCGCCGGGGAACGGTTCAGAGTGAATCCGGCCATCGAGGCCGAGCAACGCCGGCGGTTGGCCGAGTGGCGCGCCAACCGCGACAACGAGCGCGTCGGCGCCCTTATCAACCAACTGGAGCAAACGGCGCGCAGCAGCGAGAACATCATGCCGTGCCTGATCGCGTGCGTCGAAGGCGGCGTCACCGTCGGCGAGATCGGTAAGGCGCTGCGCCGCGTCTTTGGCGAATATCACCCGCCGACGGTGATCTGAGCAGACATCCGAAGCCGGCGCGCCGGCCAAGCCCTCAGGCAAAAGCGCCGATCAGCGATGGCCCACGCGACATCGCCGACCATCCATCACGTCATCAGTACAAGAACATCGGCTTATTCTCAACATTGCGCACGCGCGGCCGGTAGTGTTCGGCATCATAGAGTTCGGCGACATCGAGCGAGCGCGGCCCACCCCCTACTTCGGTCAACGGAACGCTGGTGTACTTGCCGCCCTGCAGCGCCACCATCCGGCCGTAGCGCCCTTGCAGGATCAAATCGGCCGCCAACGCGCCGAAGTTGCTGGACACCATCACGTCCAGCGCATCCGGCGCTCCGGAGCGCATCAGATACGCCACGTTCTGATACATCGTGTGCTCGCCGGTGAGGCGCTTGATCTGCTCGCTGATGTAATCGCCAATGCCGCCCAGCTTGCGGTGCCCGTAGGCGTCGGCCTCGCCGCGCTCGATCATCGCGCCGTCCTTCGGTCGCGCGCCCTCCGAAACGACCAGCATCGCGTAGTTGCTCGGATTGGCGCGCTTGTCGCGCAACAGATAGTCGCATAGCTTCTCGATGTCGAACGGCACCTCGGCGATTAAGCAGCGATCCACGTTGCCCAGATAGGAAGACATGAGCGCGGTCTCGCCGCTGTAGCGCCCGAATAGCTCGATCACGGCGATGCGTTCGTGGCTGCCGGTGCAGGTGCGCATGTTGTGAATGAAATCAAGCGCGCGGGTGACCGCCGTGCTGAACCCGATGCAGTAATCCGTGCCGCGCACGTCATTGTCCATCGTCTTGGGGATGGCCACGATGGGGAAGCCCTCGTTGTGCAGCCGCAGCGAATAGCTCAGCGTGTCGTCGCCGCCGATGGTGATGAGCGCCTCTATGCCCAAGAAATGCAACACGCTCAACACATGCTGCGTGAAGTCATAGCGGTCGGCCAGACCGCTGGCGAACACCGTCGTGTGTTTGAGGAACTCCGGCACGTCTTTGGCTTTCACGTTGGCCGGGTTGGTGCGGCTGGTGTGCAGAAAGGTGCCGCCGGTGCGATCCACCGTGCGCACGGCGTTGCGGTCGAGCCGCAGGATGAACTGCTGCGCGCTCGTCTCATCGTCCATGTTGAAGTGCAGCAGGCCATACCAGCCGCGCCGGATGCCGACCATCTCATGGCCGGCGTCGAGCAATCGGATTGTCGCCGCTTTGATGGCCGAGTTCAAACCGGGCACATCGCCGCCGCCTGTCAAGATTCCAATTCGCATAACATCTCTCCTGCTATTTCGAGAATGAGTTTCTCGTGGATTTCGACTATCTCTAAAACGATTTAGTGGACTGGGCAGGTCTTACTCAACAGAGCATGAATACGGGGACGCGCGCTGCACGGGGCAAGCTTTACGTGCTCAACATTTGCTCGAGGCGCGCTTTAACCGCCGGCCACTCGTCGTCAATCACGCTGTAGATCACCGACGAACGCGGGTAGCCATCCGGCATGATCATGTGCTTGCGCAACACGCCCTCCCGCACGGCGCCCAGGCGTTCAATCGCGCGCTGGCTGCGTTCGTTGCGCAGATCGGTCTTGAGTTGCACGCGAATGCACCCCAACACCTCGAAGGCGTGCCTCAGCAGCAGGTATTTGCACTCCGTGTTCATCACAGTCCGGCGGTAAGCCTTGCCATACCAGGTGCCGCCGATTTCCAGGCTTCGGTTAGGCCGGTCAATCGTCATGTAGCGCGTCATGCCGGCCGCCGCGTCCGTCGCACAATGAAACACCGCAAAGCACAGATCGGTTCCGCGCGCCTGGCGCCCGAGCAAGTCCTCGATCACCGCGCGCAGCTTGGCCGGCGAATTCACCTCGCCGTAGGGCATATAGCGCCAGATTTCAGGCTCGTCGGCTTGCGGCCATAGCGCCTCGGCGTGCTCCACGCGCAACGGCTCCAGCCTCACCCATCGCCCGACCAGGGTAATGGGCCGGACATCCATAGCTTTGCCGCCGAATTATAGTTAATTTGACACCAAGTGGTGAAGCCAGGGGCATTTCTCTGCAGCGCGAGACATGGGTAGGCGCAAGCAATGCCACGACTACCCTACCAAAGCTGAATAGCAGTCGGCGAATATTCCAGCGCTCGGCCAAAGGGAGCGGAGAATTTGCAAAATGCCAAACCATCCTTGACGCCGTAGAATGCCTGCGGCTATAATGCCTTTGCCTTGTGAAGTTTGGCACTTGTCCGGATCTCAATTAGCCACAGTGCCGCGAGAAACGATCGGTTGCAGCGGCGCTGTGGCTAAATCGTGCATAGGCCTATGAGAACAGACTTTGCGTTCGTCGGTGTGATGCTGGTGACGGCTGCGTTGCTCATGGGAGTGGCGCTCATCGCGGCTTCGTTGCTTCGCCCCAAAAAGCCTAGCAAAGCCAAGCTCGAGACGTATGAGTGCGGCATGGAGACGGTCGGCGACACTTGGGTGCAGTTCCGGGTGCAATACTACGTGATCGCCCTGGTGTTTGTGCTGTTCGACATCGAGGCAATCCTGCTCTTCCCGATCGCCGTGGCGTTCAACTCGCTGACGTTCTTCGCCGTCGCCAACGTCGCCCTCTTCGTCATCGTGCTGCTGATCGCGCTGCTCTACGCCTGGCGCAAAGGCGCGCTGGACTGGGAATAACGAGGATCACATCGCCGAGCAGCCGGCAGGCTGCCGGCTGCTGAGACCTGATTCCATGAACTTCATCAACGACCTGCTCAAGATCATCGGCGACTTCATCGCGGGGATTATCAATAGCATCTTCGGATTCAGCCCCTTCCTTGCCGACCTGGTCACCATGGGGCTGGCAGCAATCATTTTGTGCACCTTCGCCGCACTGTCGTTCATGGGGCTGACGTATGTCGAGCGCAAGGTTGTCGCGCGCATCCAAGACCGAGTCGGCCCGAATCAGGCCGGGCCATTTGGGCTGCTGCAGCCCATCGCCGACGGCATCAAGATGTTCACTAAGGAAGACACCACGCCGGCGGCGGCTGATCGCTGGGTATACAACCTCGCGCCGCTGGTCATCGCGGTGTTCGCCCTGACGACCTACGCCGTGCTGCCGTTCGCGCCGGGCGTGGTAGGCACAAACCTGAACGTCGGCGTGTTCTTCATCATCGCCATCGGCTCGGGCAGCATCGTGGCCATCATCATGGCGGGCTGGGGCAGCAACAACAAGTATGCCTTGCTGGGCGCCTTTCGCACGGTGGCGCAACTGGTCGGCTATGAGGTGCCGATGCTGTTGAACGTGCTGCCGGTGGTGATGATCACCGGCTCGCTGGGCCTCGTAGACATCATCAACCAACAGACGACGCTGAACGGCAACCCCGGCATCCCGTTCATCGTGTTCTTCCCATTCAGCGCGCTGGTCTTCTTGATCAGCGGCATCGCCGAGACCGCGCGCTCACCCTTCGACCTGCTGGAGGCCGAATCGGAGATCGTGGCCGGCTTCCACATCGAATACAGCGGCATGAAATTCGCGCTGTTCTTCCTAGGCGAATACGTCAACGCGCTGGCTGTGGCGTTTGTGTTCTCAACGCTGTTCCTGGGCGGTTACGCCGGCCCAGTGCTGCCGCCCTACATCTGGTTGCTGCTCAAAGCAGCGGTCGTGTTCTTCATCTTCATGTGGCTGCGCGGCACGCTGCCGCGCATCCGCGTGGACCAGATGCACAACTTAAACTGGAAGTTCTTCGTGCCGGTTTCGATCGTGCACCTGGTCGTGGTCATGGTGTTGATGAAACTCTTCGTGACCAGCCCAGCGCTCGCGCAGGCCAACGGCGGCATCCTGGTCACGCCGGCCGCGCAAGCAGCCATCCTGTTCGTGGCGAGCACGCTCGTCCTGATCGGCTCGCTGACGGTTGCGGCGCGGCGCGCGCGCATCATGCGCCTGCAAGAAGAAGCCGTGCTGGAGCAGCGCCGAGCGGAGAACATCGCCGCGGTGAGCGCATAGACACGGTTGAACCATTACGAATTCGGCAATCATGACGATCCACCAAGTGCTCTTCATCGTGATGGCTCTGGCCATCCTTGGGTCGGCGATCTTCGTCGTCACCACCAGCAACCTCTTCCGCGCGGCACTGATGCTGATCCTCACGTTCTTCGGCGTAGCCGGATTATTCGTGCTGCTGGACATCGGCCTGTTCGCCGTGGCGCAGGTGCTGATCTACATCGGCGCAATCTCCATATTGCTCATCTTCGCCGTCATGCTCACGCGCGGCATGCAAGGCATGGTGCCGCGCAACTCGCAGGCCGTCGCCGCAGCTGTGACCGTGGGGATCATCTTCGCGGTGCTGCTGCTTCTGTTCGGCCCATTCCGCGTGACGGTTGATGTCGCGCGCTGGCCGGTCTTCTCGCTGTTTGCCGGCAACGCCTCCCCGCGCGACGTCGGCGGCATTGAGTGGACGCCGCCCAATCAGCCGATCCCATCCGTGCCGGAGACTTACATCGCCGACTTCGGCCGCTCGCTGGTGGACTTGAACCAGTATCTGCTGCCCTTCTTGCTGATCGCCTTCTTGGTGGACGTGGTGCTGGCCGGCGCGATCTTCGTCGCGCGCCAGCGCCGGCCAGCCGAGGTCATCGAGGATCGCCGCCGCCAGGCCGAAGAAGCTGCCGAGGAAGCCGAAGCCATGCGGCAGGCTGGCATGGCGCCGGATGTTGCGCCATTGCCGGAAGGCGCCGTTGCTTCGACCGCCGAACACTGAAACTCAAGCGCGCTCTTGCGAGGAATCATGCAAAACTTGCTCAACGGAATCCCGCTGTGGTGGTATCTCGCCGTATCGGCGGCGCTTTTCTGCATTGGCCTATATGGCGCGCTGGCGCGCAAAAACGCCATCGCATTGTTGATGGGCGTTGAGCTGATGCTGAACGCTGCCAACATCAACCTGCTGGCCTTTTGGCGCTATCTAGCGCCGACGTCATCCGGCGGGCTGGCCTTCGCCGCCTTTGTGCTTGTGATCGCCGCTGCTGAAGCCGCCGTCGGCCTTGCGCTGATCATCGCGGTCTATCGCATCACGCGCAGCATTGATCCGGAGAAGCTAGACCAGATGAAGCTGTGATGGCGTAAGACAACATAGACGCCACCGACACGAACGACACCAATCGAAGCATGTCGCACGAAACCCTGACTACATTACTCTGGCTTGCGCCGCTGCCGCCGATCTTGGCGTTTGCGGTCATTGCGCTGTTCACCAACCGCTACCGCCAGACCAGCTCGACGATCGCCGTGCTCGCGATGATCGCATCTTTGGTGATGTCGTTCATCGTGTTCTTCAGCGTCTGGCAGATGAAGGACCTGGGCAAGAAGCCCATCGGCGGGCAGATTGGTTGGTTGCCCACCGGCGAGACCGTCCTGAACATCGGCGTCGCCGTGGACCCGCTCGGCGCGACCTTTCTGTTCATGGTGCCGCTGGCTTGTACGCTGATCTTCATCTACAGCGTCGGCTACATGTCGGCGGATCCGCGCTACACACGCTTCTTCGCCTACCTCAGCCTGTTCGCCGGCTCGATGATGGGCCTGGTGGTCAGCGACAACCTGCTCACCCTATTCATCTTCTGGGAGCTGATGGGCTTTTGCTCCTACTCGCTGATCGGCTTCTTCTATCAGAAACCCTCGGCCTACAAGGCGGCGGTCAAGGCCTTCATGACGACGCGCGTAGGCGACATGTTGCTGTTGCTAGGCATGGTGTATCTCTATGCGCAAACCGGCACGTTGAACTTCCATGCCATCCTGCGCAGCGAAGAAGTGCTGAAGGAACTGGCGGCGACGCCGGCGGTGCTTGGGCTGGGCATCTCGGCAGCCGGGCTGATCGCCATCCTGATCTTCGGCGGCACGGTAGGCAAGAGCGCGCAGTGGCCGCTGCACGTGTGGTTGCCCGACGCGATGGAAGGCCCGACGCCGGTCTCGGCCATGATCCACGCAGCCACGATGGTGAGCGCCGGCATCTTCATGCTGCTGCGCTTCTTCCCGCTGCTGTTAGCCGCCGGCGAACACAGCGCCGCCTTTACCATCGTCGGCCTCATCGGGGCATTCACCGCCTTCCTGGGCGCGACGATCGCCGTGGCGCAATACGACATCAAGCGCGTGCTGGCCTTCTCCACCATCTCGCAGCTCGGGTTCATGGTCGCCGCGGTCGGCATCGGGGCATATGTGGCGGCAGCCTTCCACCTGCTGACGCATGCCTTCTTCAAGGCGCTGCTGTTCCTGGCTTCCGGCTCGGTCATCCACGGCGTGGAGCATGGACACCATCATGTGAGCCATGCCCATCACTCAGGCCACGCGAGCCATTCTGGGCACGGGGATGACGCGCACAACGGCCACGATGCACACGGCGAACACGCCGGCGATGACGCGCACGCATTCGACCCGCAGGACATGCGCAACATGGGCGGTTTGCGCGCGCGCATGCCGATCACATTTGTCACATTCTTGATCGGCGGCTTGGCGCTGGCCGGCTTCCCGTTCATCACCGCCGGCTTCTGGAGCAAAGACGAGATCTTCGCCGATGCTTACTATCACGGCCTGGTCAAAGGCAACGGGTTGGCAGCCCTGGTCTTCGTGGTGCTGGTGGTCAGCGCACTCCTGACGGCGTTCTACACCATGCGCCAGATCGCCATGACCTTCCTCGGCCAGCCGCGCACCGAAGCAGCGGCACACGCAACCGAGAGCGCCCCCACCATGACCTTCCCGTTGATCGTCCTGGCCGTCTTCGCGCTGTTCATCGGCTTTATCAACATCCCCAAGGACTTCCCAATCTTCGGCGCCTTGATGGGGGATGGCGCCTTTTGGTTGAAGAACTTCATCGCCAGCATGTTGCTGGAGAAGCCGGAGCCGCTGGCGTTCAACGTCGTGCCGGTGTTGTTCTCGATCGGCGTGGCGCTGGGCGGCCTGGCACTCGGCTGGCTCGTCTATGCGCGCAACCCGCTGCAGGCCGGCCAGACCGATCCGGTGGAGAAGCTGCCCATGTTCAACTTCCTCTATCACCGCTGGTACTGGGACGAGCTATATCGCAAGATCTTCATCAATCCGCTGCAAGCCATCGCCGATAACTACTCGCGCGTGGTGGACAAAGGTGTGATAGACCGCATCCTGGAGGGCGGCTACGCCCTCGGCGCGCGCGTGACGCAGGGCTTCGCCGAGTTCGACCGCGTCGTGATCACCGGCTTCTCCGATGCCGTGGGCCGCTTCTTCCGCAACCTGGGCGATTGGGGCCGCGAATTGCAGACCGGACAGGTGCAGAACTACCTGCTGTCCGGCCTGATCATGGTCATTGCAATTCTGGTGTTCTTCTTGTTCCTGTTTCAGTAAAGGTATGGATTCTGGGATGGGAGATTGATAGGTCTCCGGTCTCACGGCGACAACGATGAATCTACTGAGCACAAACCTGCTGTCGGTAATCACCTACCTGCCGCTGGTGGGCATGTTGCTGGTGTTGGTCACGCCATCCAACCAGACCCGGCTGATCAAATGGGGGGCCATCGCCTTCAGCCTGATTCCGCTAGGGCTTTCGATTGCGGCGTGGGTCGGCTACGACCGCGCCCAGGGCGGCTACCAGTACCTCGAGAGTATGGTCTGGTTCCCGCAGATCAACTCGGTCTACAAAGTGGGCGTGGACGGCATCAGCCTGCCGCTGGTGGTGCTCACCTGCTTCCTCACGCCGCTGGCGATGATCTTCTCGCTCAACATCGAGCATCACCCGAAGGCTTACTTCGCGCTCTTCTTCCTGTTGCAGACGACGGTGCTGGGCGTGTTCATCGCGCTCGACCTCATCCTGTTCTTCCTGTTCTACGAGGTCAGCCTGGTGCCGATGTACTTCCTCATCAGCCAGTGGGGCGGAGCAAACCGGCGCTATGCTTCCTTCAAGTTCATCCTCTACACGATGTTCGCCAGCCTGGGGATGCTGCTGGCCATCCAGGTGATCGGCCTGGCCTCCAAGAGCTTCGACCTCACCTATCTCGAATCGTCGCTCGGCCGACCCTTCACCGGCAACAACCAAGTGACGTTCTTCGGCTGGGAGCCGACCGTCTGGAAGGCGATTGCGTTCATCGCGTTCAGCATCGCCTTCGCGTTGAAGATTCCGATCTGGCCGCTGCACACCTGGCTGCCCGACGCGCACACCGAGGCGCCGACCGGCGGCTCGATGATGCTGGCCGGCATCCTGCTCAAGCTCGGCGGCTATGGCTTCTTCCGGCTGGTCATGCCGCTCTTCCCCGATGTGTTCTCGCAGCCGGTGCTGCCTGGGCTGAGCGTCTTCGGCGCGCCGCTCAACTACAGTGTGCTGCTGGCCTTGCTGGCCTTCCTGAGCATCCTGCTGGGGGCGTTCGCTGCCTGGGGGCAGACCGACTTCAAGCGACTGGTCGCCTACTCATCCATCAACCACATGGGCTTTGTGGCCCTGGGCATCGCCTCGGCGGGGCTGGCGCTGGCGCCCGACTCCACCGTGCGCGAAATCGACGCCACCATCGCCGGCAGCGGCGCCGTGCTGCAAATGGTGACGCATGGCCTCTCCTCGGCGGCCATGTTCGCCCTGGTCGGCGTAGTGTATGAACGCGCCCACACGCGCGACCTGAACCAGTACGGTGGCCTGTGGACGATCATGCCGATCTACGGCGCCGTGCTCATCTTCTGCGCCATGGGCTCGCTAGGGCTGCCCGGCCTGTCCGGGTTTGTGAGCGAGTTCATGGTCACGCGCGGCGCGTGGTCGGTGCATACCCTGCTCACCATCCTCTCGATGGCCGGCCTGCTCATCACCGGCATCTATATCCTCAAGGCGATCCAGAAAGTGCTGCATGGCCCGCTGGGCGAAACATGGCGACATCATCCGCTGCCGGACATGAACTTCGCCGAGATCCTCGGCATCGCCCCGTTGATGGGTGCGATGCTGGTGCTGGGCGTGTGGCCGGCGCTGGCGCTCAATGTGATCAACGTAGGCGTGCAAGGGTTGTTAAGGTAGCTCCCATGACGAACGTCCCGTTCCTCACCCTCATCATGCTTGTGCCGCTCATCGGCGCGATCATCATCCTGCTCGTGCCGCGCGATCGGGAGGATGTGATCAAGACCATTGCGGCCATGGCGTCATTCGTCTCGCTGCTGCTCTCGCTGGCCGTGTTCTTCGGCTACGATCGCACCCTCGGCGGCTTCCAGTTCCAGGAGAAGACGCCTTGGATACCGGAATTCGGCATCGGCTATCACGTCGGCGTGGACGGCTTTTCTGCGCCGCAGCTTGTATTGACCGGCATCGTCATGTTCTGCGCCGTGCTGGTCTCGTGGCGCTCCGCCGATCGCCCACGAGAGTATTTCGCCTTCCTGCTGCTGCTCGTATCCGGCGTGTTCGGCAGCTTCATCGCGCTCGACATCTTCCTGCTGCTCATCTTCTACGAGCTGGTGCTGTTCCCGGTCTATGTGCTCATCGCCGGCTGGGGCAGCAAGCGGCGCGAATACGCGGCGATGAAGCTGACGATCTACCTGTTCGTCGGTTCCCTCGTGGCGATCATCGGACTGTTGGCCATTTACTTCCAGACCGGCAATTCGTTCGACTGGTTCGACATTCAGGCCGGCGTGCGCAACCTGCCGCCGGAGCAGTCCGTTCAGTTGCAGCGCACCTGGTTCTTGCCGATCTTCGTCGGCTTCGGCGTGCTGGCCAGCCTGTGGCCGTTGCACAACTGGTCGCCCGATGGTTACGCCGCAGCGCCCACCGCCGTCTCGATGTTGCACGGCGGCGTGTTGAAAGCGACCGGCGCCTATTGCGGCCTGCGCATCGGCATCCAACTGCTGCCCGAAGGCGCTAAATACTGGATGCCGGTGGTCGTCTTCCTGTGCATGGCCGGCCTGATCTACGCGGCCTTGATCGCCTTCCGGCAGACCGACCTCAAGTACATCATCGGCTTCTCGTCGGTCAGCCACCTCGGCCTGGTGCTGCTGGGCCTGGCCGCGCTGAACGAACTCGGCCTGAACGGCGCCGGGTTGGAGCTGTTCGCCGGCGGCGTGATGACCGGCCTGATGTTCGCCCTGGTCGGCATGATCTACGAGCGCGCGCACCTGCGCGACGTGCGTGAGCTGAACGGGCTGGTGCGGGTCATGCCGCTGGCAGCCATCGGCTTCGTCATCGGCGCGCTCACGCTGATGGGCATGCCCGGCTTGCCGGGCTTCCCGGCCGAGTTACAAATCTTCATGGGCCTGTGGAACGCCTCGGCTACGCCGAGCGCGATGTTTGCGGGCGCGACGAACGGTTGGTACGCCGTTGTAGCCGTGGCCAGCATCGTCGTCATCGTCGTCAACGCCGCCTGGACGCTGCGCGTGGCCGGCCGGGTGTACTTCAGCGAGCCGCAGAACATGGAGCTGCAAAAGCTGCCTCGCCTCGACGCGCTGGAGAAGACGGCTATTGTGTTGATGTGTGCGGTGCTCATCGTCGTCGGCGTGCTGCCGAACACGGTCATGTCGGTGGTCAACGCCGGCGTGCAAGCGATCATTCGCGGCCTGACCGCGACAGGATAACTTGAGACTCTAGTTCGAGCGGGAGCGGCCGCGCGCCGCTCACCGCTCACAGCTCAAAAAACATGGGTGGTTCTTTCGTGGAGTTCAACCTCGCCGAGTTTCTCGGCATCTTGCCGGAGATTTTGTTGCTGCTGTGGTCCATGGTCGTGCTGGCGCTCGACTTGGTCTCCGGGCGGTCACTTAAGCGACGCACCCTGGGCATGACAGCGGCCATCGGCATGATCGTCATCCTGGTCGTCGCCATCGCCGGCCGGCCGGCCGAGTCGCAGACCATCCTCGGCGGCATGATCCGCAACGACCTGTATACGTTCGTCTTTCGCATCATCTTCATCGCTGCCGGCGCGCTTACCTGCCTGGTCTCCATTGACTTCCGCTCGATGCGGATCGGCAGCGAGTACTATGCCATCATCATCTTCACGACGATCGCCATGTCGCTGATGGCCGGCGCGAACGACCTGATCATGCTGTTCCTGGCCACCGAGTCGTCGAGCCTGTCGTTGTACCTGCTGGCCGGCTTCTACCGCGGCAACAAGCTGAGCGCCGAGGCCGGCATGAAGTACTTTATCTTCGGCGCAGTCACCTCGGCAGTGATGCTGTTCGGCCTCAGCCTGTTCTACGGCCTAAGCGGCGGCAACACCGGCTACCAGGCCGTCGCCCGCGCGCTGCTTGATCCCGACCTGCGCGTGCCGGTGTCCTTCGCCGCCTTGCTCGTGCTGGTCGGCTTCGCCTTCAAGACCTCGGCCTTCCCGTTCCACTTCTGGGCGCCGGACGTGTATCAGGGCGCGCCGACGCCGGTCTCCGGCTACATCAGCACCGCGTCAAAGGCGGCCGGCTTCGCCATCCTGATGCGCTTCTTGTTCTACACGTTGCCACCCGGCACTTCAGAAGCCTCATTGACCTGGGCGGCGCTCATGCAGCCGCTTGCCATCCTAACCATGGTCGTCGGCGGCCTGCTGGCGCTGGTGCAGAGCAATGTCAAGCGCATGTTGGCCTATTCCAGCGTCGCGCAGGCCGGTTATATCCTCGTCGGCGTGACGGCGTTGGCCGCTAACCAGCTCAACCGCGCCGATGCGTTGGCGGCGGTGATCTTCTACATCGCCACCTACATGCTCACCAACATCTGCGCCTTCGCCGTCGTCGGCCTCGTCTCCGAGCGCGTGGGCGGGGACGACATCCAACACTTCAACGGGCTGGGCCGGCGCGCGCCCTATCTCGCGCTGGGCATGACGGCAGCCCTGGTCAGCCTGTTGGGCGCGCCCCCGCTGGTGGGCTTCGTCGCCAAACTGCTGGTCTTCGCGCCGGCCGTCGGCGTCAACCTGATTGCGCTGGTTGTCATCGCCATCATCATGGTGCTGGTGTCGGTCGTGTATTACTTGAACGTGGTGCGCGCAATGTACGTGGAGCGCACCGAGCACGACGCCCAGCCGTTCTATGTGCCCGCGCCGACCGGCGCCGTGGTGTTGCTCACCGCCGTCGCCATCGTCCTGTTGACCGTCGTCTCGCCGCCATTCTGGAACCTGGCCGTTGAGGCGGCGCAGTCGTTCTTCCCAGGCTGAGGCAAATTCGATCTCGGTCTCATCGAAAGCGAAGTCAGGACGGGCAATCCCATGCTGCGCGTGCTAAAATCGGAGTTGCGAGATGCATAGCCCCAAACGCGAGTCGCCGTTCGTCATCTTCCTCAAGGCATTTCCACCTCGGATCATCGCCGCCATGGCCGTCCAGATTGCGTTGATCAACGGCGCGCTTATGCTCGGAGGGGTGTTCCTCGGCGTCACGCTCGACCGCCAGCTCGACACGCGACCGCTGCTGACCCTCAGCCTGCCGATCCTCAGCGCGGTTCTCTCGCTATTCGTGACCTACCGGATGGCCATGCGAACGGTCCGACGTTCCCGTCGGGCCTACCTGGATTGGGCGGAATCGCAGCGCGCCAAAGCCAACAGCGTGACAGATGCCCAGGGCGCGCCGACCGTCACATTCAACGATGCACACTAGCTACAACGCGATACTCAATGAGTTTTGAAACTGTAACGATATGAAAGGGTTGAAGTTCCTCGTCATCCTGGTCCTGGCCATTGTGGCCGGCCTCGTGCTCAGCAGCTTCACGTTGAGCATCAACGGCGTAGCCGTGCCGTTCAAGGCGTTCATCCCCAACATCGTCGTGCCCTCGGAGCCGCTCGGCCCGGATTGGCTGCACAACACGTTGTTCACGACGCTGATCGTGGACGTGGTGATCATCGTGCTGGCGTTGCTGGGCGCGCGCGGCTTGCGCAACACGCTCACCGGAACCAACTGGTTTGCACGCGCGTGGGAGACGTTCGTCGAGTTCCTTTACAACAACTACCTCGTGCCTACGCTCGGCTCACGCGCAAAGGTGGTGGCGCCGATTGCGATCTCGATCTTTACCTTCATCATGATCGCCGGCTTCTTCGAGCTGTTGCCCGGCCATGAGTCCGTTGGCAAGATAGAAGCTGCGCCGGCCAACCTGCGCGGATTTTGCGCCGTCAAAGCGGGCGGGGCATGGCTAATCACCGGCTACGAAGTGGATAAGGCCAAGGGCTTCGCCGAATCATGCGGCTACACGCTCGAGCAAGCGGAAGGCGTGGCGGTCGCCGGCGACGCCGCAATCGCGGGCCTGACCAGCGACGTGCAGGCCGCCCCGGCGACGGCCGGTGGCACGGATCCGAACGCCGGCGCTGCGCTCATTCCCTTCTTGCGCCGTCCGACCTCTTCGCTCAGCACGACGCTGGCGTTGGCAGTACTCGCCTTCCTGTTCATCGAATATCAGGGCATCCGCGCCAATGGCATCCATTACTTCAGCCGCTTCATCCAGGTGGATGCCTGGCGGCGCGCGCATCAAGGCATGATGCAGGGCTTGGTGGGCAACATCCAGGCCGGCCTGGTCGGCCCGCTCGAGTTGATCTCCGAGTTCATCCGCATCGTGTCGTTCTCGTTCCGACTTTTCGGCAACATGTTCGCTGGGACGGTGCTCGTCTTCGTGATGGCCTCTATCCTCCCGGTCTTGTTGCCCACTGTCTTCTACGGCTTGGAGTTTGCGATCGCCGTGATTCAAGCCTTCGTGTTCATGATGTTGATCACCGTATTCACCTCGCTGGCCGTGGCGCACGGCGAGCACTGATGCGGGTGATAACGCATTACCGAATTGCTAAGTTCACCACACAGATTTACAAACTACAGACACACTGAGGAGTAAGCACAATGGAACCAGAAGCAGCACTCGTTTTGGGCAAAGCGATCGGCGCGGGCATCGCCGGCGGCGCCGGCATGATTGGCCCCGGCATCGGCATCGGGCTAGCGGGCCTCGGCGCGCTGATCTCAATCGGCCGCAATCCCGAAGTGACCTCGACGCTCCAGACCTACATGATCCTCGTGATCGCGTTCGCGGAGTCGCTCGCCATCTTCGCGCTCGTGATTTCGTTCCTGCTGTTGTTCGCCTTTACCGGTTAGGCGCAGCATATTGGAGGTAACCGTGTTGTCGTTTCTCGCAATCGCGCGCGTGGCAGCGGAAGGCGGCGGCGCCCCCAACCCGTTTGAAGGGCTGGGCATCAACCTGGTGCAGTTCCTGGCGCAGCTCATCAACTTCCTGCTGATCATGTACTTCCTGAACGGCATGGTGATCCGGCCGGTGTTGCGCAACTTGGAGGCGCGGCGCAAGCGCATCGAGGAAAGCCTGGAAAACGCGCGCCTGGCCGACGAGCGCCTGGCCAACGTCGAGAAAGATTATCAGGCCAAGTTGAACGAGGCCGCGGCCGAAGCGCAGAAGATCCGCGCCGAAGCGGTGAACGCCGCGCAGCAAGAGGCGCAGCGCATCCGCCAGGAGGCGCAAGCTGAGATCGAGCGCATGCGTCAGCAGGCGCGCCTTGACGCGCAGGCCGAGCGCAATCAGCTCCTGGCCGACGCACGCAACCAGATCGTCGCCCTCGTCATAGCGGCGACGAACAAGCTCGTCGGCGAATCGCTCGACGCCAATCGTCAGAAGGCGCTGATCAACGACTTCTTCAGCAAGGTGCCGGCGGCCAAGATCGCCGGGGTCTCTGTGGACGGCGCGCCGGTCGTCGTCACCAGCGCGCTGCCGCTCACGGCCGAAGAACAGTCGCGCGTGAAAGCTGATCTGTCGAAGCAAATCGGCGCGATAGAAAACATCACGTTCGATGTGGACCCGTCCATCCTGGGCGGCCTGGTGGTCCGCGTGGGTGACAAGGTGATTGACGACAGCGTGCTGAGCAAAGTCAACGCCTTGCGTCAGCAGTTGAGCGCCTGAGAAGCTACAGACGCAAGCTTGAACGACCCCCCGACTGGGACGCAGCCGGGGGGTCGCTTCGTATATAGGCGCAAATCCCGAAGGGCATATGGCCGCTCAAGCCCTGCTATGAGGTATGTCGTCGCAGGTGAAGAACCAGCAAGCCGCCACGTGGCGTCTTATCGCGCTGGATTATGTGCGTGACGTCGGCAAATTCTCTCGCTTGAAGCATCTGCGATGGCGACTCTCGCCACAGATCCGTGACGGTAAGCAATGTATCAGTCCCCCACCCAATTGCGCGAAGCGGCAGAGTAATGCGCAACCTCAGGTCGGCGTCGGCATTTGGATTCCCCGCAATCAGCAGGCACTCGTCGCCGTTGTGATACAGATATGGCTTAGGCGCCGCGCTCTCGGTCGTTATCTCGGCAGCTAGCAGATGACTGACTTCATCGCCTACCCGTAGTGGGCGGATCAGATGACGAAAGCGCTTGCGGATAGCGATGAGCCTTTTCACATCGTCCAGCATGGCGGCACGCCGGGAGTCTTGGAGCTGTGACCAGTCAAGCCAACTTGCATACAGCCAACGTCCTCTGCCGGGCAATTCTCCGCCGAAGAGTTTGGGACTATGTCCCGGCAGAGGACGATACTCAGCGTCAAATTCTTCGCCTGACATGAACAAAGGAATAGCAGGCGCTAGCATAAAGGCGTAGCCGAACACAAAGCGGCTGCCCTGCGCCACGTAGGGGTTCTCGTCGAGCGGCGAACCCTCCCAGCCGTTGTCGTGGCTGCTCAACTGTACGGCAAGCAACCAGCCGGGCGGATACTTTTCGGCGAATTGCAGGCGCAAGCTAGGGGAAGTCCGCGCCAGATTCAGGCGACAGTCCGCCTCCACCCAGGGGCGCCAGTGCCATTCTTGGCCTTCTTCATCTGCGACAACGACGTCTTCAATGCTTGTTTCAGGCAGCCCACCCTCAACTTGCAACGTCACAATCCATCTCTCCCAGATCGGCGCGCCGGCATCATTACGCACTACTTCCCTCTCATGGCGCTGGGAAGCGATGCGCAACTGTGGGTTTGTGCCGGCGGTCGAGAGCACATCGCCATTGTCCATAATGACTCTGACCTGATACGCGCTGGAGTGCGGTTTCACGCGGCGTTGAAAGTACCCCGCCAGGTCGGTCAGCAGCGGACTGTCATGCTTCAACCCGCGAGTTTGTGTGCTTAGGCAAATCGCGCCGCGTTGGAAGATATCGTTAACGCCAAGATACCCCGGTCCGTGCTCGGTTACGATTGCGATTGGATGGCCGGCGGCCAGCGCACGCGCCCGAATGCGCTGCCACAAGTCCCAGCGATAGACGGCCACGTCGAGTCGGAAGCCGTCAATGCCGTAGCGCACCACCATGTCCGACCATAAATCAACCCACCAGTTATCTCGTTCCGGCAGGGGATTATCCCAGTCGAAGTCAACCATGCCCCAAGAGCCGCCTTTGAACCAGTGGGGCTTCTCGCGCACAAGCGAACTTTCGCTCATGACGCCGTGGGTCACGACTTCCAGAAACACCCGGATGCCATGTGCATGGGCGGACTCAATCAGCGCATGGAAATCCTCTTCTGAGCCTAGTGATGGATCGAGCTTATCCGGCTCGATGACGGCATATTGCGTCCACACGTTATAGAAGTGCGTCGGGTGGCCGAGCGAATGACCGGTTAGCCAAATGCCGGTGACGCCTAGCTCGGCGAGATAAGGCAGGCGCAACCTCAAGCTGGCGAACGTCCCCGATTCAGGACCGTTCGGCGAGGTGTATCCCTTGGTGGCAACCTCGTAGAGGATCAGGTCGTCGATCCAATCCGGCGCAGCGACGAGTGCCGCGCCGGGCTTGTCATCTTGTGGAGCCATCTGCATGGTAGTCGGGCGGGGTTCGTCACGGCCTTTGCCTAGAGGTTATCCCGACGTCACTTCCTCAGACTTTTGACTGCGAGTGCAACGCAGATGAACAGCTCGGCGATAGCTCGTTGAATCACAACAGCGACTTATCGCCGAGCTGTCATCACGCACGGAGGCTGCGCCGCGCGTTTCAGAAGCTGTTCACTCTGCGCCAAGCGACTTCAGGAACGCGTAGCTCTGCTTTACGTTCTCGTCACCTGCGACCTCTAGCGTGGTGTAGCCATCGAACCCAGCCTGGGTCAGCGCCTGGAATGTGCCCTTGATATCTACGACGCCGCTGCCCAGCGGAATGACGGCCATGCCTGCGCCGTATATTTGGCCGCGTTTGGCTTCCATATCGGCCGGCCAGTCTTTCCAGTGCACATGCTCAATCTTCGAGCCGAGTCGCTTCACCATCTCAACCGGGTCGCCGCCGCCCAGCCACAGATTGCCGGTGTCCAGGTTGATCCCCAGCGCGTCGGAATTGCACAATTCGAGGATCTTCTCCATGTGATCCACCGAGTCGGTATATTTGCCGTGCGGCTCAAGCAGAATCTTCACACCGTGATCGGCTGCGACGCGCAACGGCTCGTAGAGCTTCTCGCGAATGGTGAAGAGCGCCTCCTTCTCACTCAGGTGATGACCGAAGTCGGTCTTGGGATCGCCCTCGGTGGTGATCACGTGCTTCACGCCGATGGCAGCGGCAGCGCGCACCGCTTTGATGATCTGCGCAGTGCCGTAGCGCCAAGGCGCCGTCGGATCGAGCAAATTAGCGTGCGCGCAGAAACTGGTGATTGTCAGGCCATGCCTCTCAAACATGCGCTTAAGATCAAACGGGTTGGCGTCCAAACTGGCCACGGCAGTGAAGCCGAACTCCACGCCGAGGCAAGCGCCGTCGGTATTGTCGGTCACGTCTGCATATTTGAAGCCCCAGCCGTGAATTCGCTCGAGTTGGTGCTCGAGCACCGAGAACGGGTCAATCAGCGCGAAACATCCTACTTTAATCGTCATCGTTCAGGTACCTCCTTATGTCTTAAAAAGCTGAGAGTGATGAGCGCACATTTAGCGCCTGGGCGCGCCGCCGGGCAAGGATCTCGACCGGCCATTCGTCCGTGTCATCTTCCAGAGGCAAGTCCACGCGGTCGCCGCGCACGGCGGAGATGTAAGCAGCCAGGTTGAGTTCTGCGCTTCGCGAGACGTTCGGCAGACCTGTCATCGGCGCACCACCGCCCTCCACCCACTGAATCAGATCGTTCAGTAGGCAGTCCCAGGCATAGGTCCAGCCGCCGAACTGCTCGGCCGGAAAGCGCTCTTCGCACTGCCCGGCCGCGTTCTGTATAACCAGCGTATCTTCCCCGAGCACGCGAATCGAGCCTTGGGTGCCCAGCAGCGCCATCGTCATCCCGCCGTTCAACCCGCGGCCGCCGTCTACTAGTCCTTTGCCGCCGTTCTCGAACTCGAAGTAGGCGACGCCGTGGTCCTCCATCGCGTGACCAAAGCCGCGCGTATCGCGCACGCGAAGCTGACCGAACACCCACTTCACCGGCTGGTCGTTGTGGAAGAAGCGGAACATGTCCAGCCAGTGTGAACCCCATTCGCTCAAGTCCCAGCCCTCGATGCCTGCGACGCACATCACCGGCTGGCCGATTGCGCCATCGTTGTAGAGCTGGCGAGCGCGCGCAAAGGCGGGGAGATAGCGGCGGATGTGTGCCACTACGATCTTGACGCCGGTGGCCTGAGCGATGCGTTGGACGGCTTTCAAGTCGGCTGGCGAGGCGACGAATGGCTTTTCACACAAGATGCCCTTGACGCCTGCCTCGGCGGCTTTCTCGATCATCGGGCGATGCAAACCGACATAGGTGCCAATGCTGACGAGATCGGGCTTCACCTCATGCAGCATCGCCTCGTATTCGGTGAAGCCGTGTGGCACGCCGAAGCGACTCATAAACGCGCGCAGGTTGTCCGGGTTAATGTCGGCACATGCAATGAGCTGCGTGCGTGGGTTGCGCTTGAACGTTTCGGCGTGGGTGTAGCCGATGCGAAAGCCGCCGGTGCGCGTGCCGCTGTCCTGGCCGGCCTTGCCGGCGCCGATCACGGCAGCCGTGTAAATCGGATTTTCTTGTGCCATAGGTCTAGAGGAAGTTCAAGCCATGCGCAATAACCAGCGCACGGCGTTGTTCCAAAGATGCTTCATCGTTGGGCAGGCGAATGTCTTCATGTCGTGCCCGTTCGCTAGGTAAACGGTGCGGCCTGAACCGGCTGTGCGGCCACCCTCACCCGTGAACACCACGGGCAGCGCGCGCCCCTGCCAAGTCGCCTCCGCATGTGCGTCACATTGCATTGCGGGCGCGATCTGCACATCGTAGTACAACTCATCGTGGATGGTGTAATCGGACACCCCAGCGACGATGGCATGGCCCGTGGGCAGGATGCGCACTTGATGATCGCCCAGGTCGGAGTGCGATGTGACGCCCCAAACCCAAGCGAAGCCGATGAGTTCGCCAAAGCGCGGCCAATCGTCATAGCTGGCGATGCCGCCGTGGTGACAGAGCACCGGCCGGCCAGAAGCGATGTAGGCCTCCAGCGCGCGCTGATGGGCAAGCGTCATCGGGCGGTAGAGCAAATTGCCGCTCCAGTCAGCGCTCATTCCCGTCCAGTGCAAGCCCATGACAACGAGCAAGTCGCAGTCATCCAAATGCTCAAAGGCATCTACGCCATCGTAGATCGCATAGTCGAAGTCCGGCCCCAGCCAGGCTTGAACGGCGCGCGCTTGTTCAAGGGTGGGATGAAAGGTTGGCCCGCCGACGTGGAAGATGAGCTTTGGTTTTTCCATTGCGCTTGCCTCTACCGGGGTCAACTGCTCACTAGGATCCCGCTGCCATGGCCGCCGCCCCTATCGCAGCAAACGACTCCCAAGCCTCTGAGAGCTTATCACTCTGTATGCATCCGTCAAACAGGATGACGCGATAACGAAATTGGAGTCGGTCCCCACCGGACAGGGCAAGGCGGCCGATGTGCATAAGCGGCGCCGCCGCGAGGAAGCCGAAGCTGCGGTTGTCGTCGCCGGTTGACCAGGCATAGAACGGCGTCGGATAGCTGGGATTGCTCGGATGGTCGAGGATGGCGAGACCGGCCTGGCTGGGCAGCGCCGGTGTAGCCGCCTCATCGCCGTCCAGCCACCCACCATAGGCAGCCCAGCGCGCCCGCTGTCCATGACATGCTGAGTGTCCTTCGTGCCCTTCGCTGTTGCGAATGGTTTCGCCCCAGCCCATAGAGCGGTTGGGGCGAAAGTTCAAACCGGCGTATCCGCCCCATAAGGCCTCTGGATAGGGGGTTACCGAAAGTTCGCAATCCGACAGCGCAGTTGTGATAGCTTCCCAGTCCAAGTGCCAAGCGCCCGGCCATCCCGGCAAGCTGGGCGCGATAGTGATGCGACGATCCTCCACTAGATACGTTTCTAGGCTTTGGATGCTTTGCATCTCCAGTCTCTGCTGGATACGGATGCTGCCATCCGGCTGGGCAGAGATATCGTGATCGCTGACGATGCTCTGGCCCTCGCCCTCTCCTTCTTGGGCAAGGCGCTCCCAGAAATTGATCCCGTTGACGTACTTCCAGGACCACCACAATCCTTTATGCCACGGATGATCCCAGGGCGCGAAGCAAGTCAGCGGTTCCGAGCTTCGATAGGAATACAAGGGATGAAAGAATGGCTGGCGATGTTCCCTGCCCCAGTGATACACAGCAAGCAACTTACCATCTTGGGCATACACTTGCACGGCGGAGTGCCCTAGCGGGGCGTAAGACAACCTCTTGCGTTCTTGAATCATAATTTCTAGGAGATGGACCGTTGTAGTCAGCCTTTAATCGCTCCAAGGGTCAGCCCTTTGATCAGGTTACGTTGAACAAGCATAAATAGGATCATCGGCGGGATTATGGACAAGACGGCTGAAGACATAATCTCTCCCCATTCTACTGTGCGCTCGCCGACAAATCCTGCTAAGTACACCGGCAATGTAGTCGTGTCCGGCCCACCGAGCAAGAGTGCAAAAAGAAACTCCCCCCAAGCTAACAGCGCCGTAAACACTGCGGTTGCGGCGAGTCCGGGCGCAATGAGTGGCAGGAGAATATATAGGAAGGTCTGCAAACGCGACGCGCCATCAATCCATGCAGCTTCTTCTAACTCGACGGGGAGTTCCTCGAAAAAGCTCCTGAGCATCCACACGGCAAATGGAAGACTAAATGCCGTATATATTAAAATCAAAGCAAAGTGCGAGTTTCGCAACTTTAACGCTTGCAACATCAAAAACAAGGGAACAATAAACACGATTGGGGGCATCATTCGAGCGATGATAAGAGAGAAGCCTAATGCGGCAGACCCTGGGAATCGGAATCGCGCAAATGCGTACGCCGCCCATCCACCAAGCGCAAGTGAGCAAACTACGGTCATGGCAGTAATAAACAGGCTGTTGCCTACAGCTCGATGAAATTGATGATTATTGAAGGTATATACAAAATATTCAATGGTCGGCATAAAAATAAATTTGGGCGGAACCGCAAAGTTATCTACACGAGTCTTCAACGAAGACGTTACCATCCAGTAGACGGGAAACATGTATAGAAGCCAAACCGATACAAGCACGAGGCCAATGAGCAGTTGGCCCAGACGCATCAGGAGAGGAGATGAACGCATGACGATCTAGCCCTTGATAGTTTGCACTTGCGATTGACGGTACACCAGTTGGCGAAGGTAGATCAGGCAGACCACGAGCGTTAGGACAAACAACAATATCGAGGCTGCGGAGGTGAATCCGACCTTGAAGTGACGGAATCCCCACCGGTAGATAAACATGCTGACGACCTCAGTGGCGATCCCCGGCCCGCCTTGAGTCAACAAGTAGATCAGGTCAAACGTGCGCAACGCATCTACGGTGCGAAATAGCAGTGCCACGACGATCACGGGCGCGATAAAGGGTAAAGTGACGTATCTGAACACTTGGAGCTTATTGCCACCGTCCACCTGCGCAGCTTCAATCAGCTCTTGAGGCACTGCCTGCAGCGCGGCAAGCAACACTAGAACCATGAAAGGGCTAGCGCGCCATATCTCGGTTGCGGCAACAGCATAGAGCGCCACATCCGGATCAGCCAGAAACACCGGAGAGGCGTAGCCCAGCAGGCGCAGCAAATACGGCACAACGCCAAACTGGTCGTCATACATGGTGCTCCAGACAAGTCCTGACGCCAGAGCGGGCACAACGAGTGGAATGAGGATCGTTGTGCGAAACCAGGCGCGACCTGCAAAGCTACGGTTGAGCAGCAGCGCCAGCCCCAATCCCAGCGCGAATTCGACGGCCACGCAGATTAACGCAAAGCGCGCGGTTATCCACAAGCTGTGCCAAAACTCACTGTTCGGAGACAACAAATTGAGATAGTTTTGCAGACCTATCCATCCAAACGCAACCGAACCGGTCAGCATTCGGTTCGAGAAGCTCAAGACAAGGGCATAGCCGATTGGAAAGACCAGCAGGCCGAATACAACGAGCAGCGTTGGGGCAATGAGGAGATATGGTGCGTAAATCCTCGAATGTCCAACTCGCTTTCTGCTCCTAATCCGGGCTGAGGTTAAGTCTGGGGAAGCCATTCAGCGCAACTTCAAGTTGAGCGCAAGTGATTACTGCGTCACGTGCTCAAAAGCAAAATCTCGATGGGGGGATAGGCGCCCAGGCGCAATATCTTTACGCCAAAGGCCCTATCCCCTATTTCGATTGGCAAGCTACGCGATAGCGGTACTCTGCCTCCAGCCTTGGTGCAAAGGCCAGCACACGGAGCTGAGCCCCTGGACCATGCCTGTGCATTGCATGCTCCGCGCCTTACGATTTGATAAATCCGCGCTCTTTGCGCAACTTGAAGATCTCTTCATTCATTGCACGGACTGCAGCATCAGGCTTCTCTTGCTTGGTAATCGCATTGCTGATGTGCTTTACCATGATGTCGAAGACCTCATTAGTTTCCTCAGTGCGCGGCCAGCCGCGGCCGATAGCGAGCGAGTCTCCAAGCGCCTTAATGTAGGGATTCACCTGCTGGATCGCGGGATCATTGAACAGCTCTGTCAGCGTGATGGAGTAGCCTTGGCTTACATACTCGCGTTGAATCTCAGGCGACACGAGATAGTTGGCTAACAGATAAGCTGCATCCTTGTTCTTAGAGTAATTCGACACAGCAATAGCATGACCGCCGAGCGCCGTGCCACCTGGTGGATTAGTGAATGCCATTTGGCCAACAACCTTGGAGCTATTCGGATCCAGTAGTCCAGGCAATATGCCAGGCCACTGAATCTGCATCGAAGTAACGCCCTGCGCCACAGACTCAGCAGCCTTAACGATATCCCAGGATGTAGCCGCCTTAGGTGCAATTTCAGGAAGTTTGACGGCCACAATCTCCATAGCTTGGCGCCCCTCATCGCTGTCGAACTGCGGCGCTCCGGAGGCATCGTAGAAATCCTTCCCCGATAGACCGAAGAAAATGGCCGCGTAAGTGCACATCGCTTGAATCTGACGTCCGCCCATCAGAGCAAACCCGTAGCGCTCATCTTTTGTCAGCGCCTTGCCGAACTCATAGACCTCGTCCCAAGTCGTCGGAGCCTTCTGCGGGTCCAGGCCGGCGGCTTCAAAGTGCGCCTTGTTGTAGCAGAAGATCATCGCGTCACCCAGCCATGGCAGCCCATACAGCTTGCCCTCCCACACCCCATAGGTTTCAAGAATCGCAGGTACGAAACCTTTGAGGTCCACTTTGGGGAAAGAGGGATTCTCTACGTAAGGTGCTAGTTCAAGCAGCCCATTAGTAGCAATAAACTGACCAAACCATGCATAGTTCAGATCTAGAATGTCGTAGGTGCCCGATTGCGAGGCCAGATCCAAAAAGGTCTTGTCATAAACCTGCTCGTAGGGGTTGTCCTCCCAGATGGTTTTTATGCCCGTGAGCTCGGTGAATCTCTGTGAAGCTTGCTCGTTGACTTTCCAATGTCCGGAACCGCCCACCGGGACGCGCAGCGTAGTTCCTTCCCACTGTCTGCCTAGCTCCTCGTACTTCGCCTCGAAATCATTTTTGGCAACAGACGGACGAACGACGGCCGGTGCAGTCGTCGAGGCCGGCGCCGAGACGCTGCCTGATGGCTGAGTAGCCGGACCAGGCGCTGCAACGCAGGCCGTAGCCAGCAAGCCAAAAGCGGCTGCAGCGCTCTTGCGCAAAAATGCGCGGCGTGTTAGCGAGACATGGCGCACTTTCTTCATGGCATTAACCTCCCAGGAATATCCTCTGCGAGAATTGAAAGTGATAGAAGATTACTGGCCTTTTGACGATCGCGCTTCATGAATCTTTTTTAGGCTTGAAAGAAAATCCATCTGTCTCGAAGCCATGCCCTATCGCTCAAATCCTGCGCAACTGCATCCGATGCTCGTCGTTTATCCTCACATCCGTAGCGCAGTTTGATATTGAAGAGGCAGTTTGCGAGTCGGTTTCAAGCCTCCGGCGCGAGCAAGATTGGACCTGCTTGACGCTCTTGTTTAGAAAGCCTAAAATCCGGCTACACGCTTCCCTGTTCACCCCATTGACATAAACTACTGGCGCCTTTGCTGAACGGAGGCAAAGCATGAAGGGATTTCCTGAATCTCTGCCGGTCGATCCAGCTAAACAAGGGCAGATGCTTGAAGTTGTGAACCGACTCCGAAGTACCCCTCATCTTGCCGCCGAGCTAAGCCGTGCCAGCCTCGCTAGACAAGGCAAATTCTTTGTGATCCAGCGAGTAGTGCAATTGCCTGGTCGCTTTGAACCCTTACACTGGCACGATACTTACGAGATCGGTTGTATTCAGTGGGGTAAGTGCTTGATCAAGGTCGGCGAGCAAAGCCACTTTGCCGAGTCAGGACAAGTCTACGTAGTCAATAGCTTAGAGCCCCACATGGCATATGCGTTGGACGAAGCGTGTTGCTTGTTCGTCGTTCACTTTCATCCAGACTTGGTCGAAGACGGATGGCTAGCGCGACTGGGATGTCAGGCACGGTTGCCTTTTACTCCCGATTTCGCGACATTCCATGGCCCACTCATTCCGATTGACGATCCGATCACCCAGCAGTTGCTCGCTTTACTGCAGCAGATTCAAGCTCAGGAAGAACAGAAGGGATGTGCCTGGGAAATCATCGCCGGCGGATTACTACTTCAGGCAGTTGGCATATTGGTGCGACGTTTGCTCGATTCAGCGGGTAGCTCCTTAAAGCTCAATCAGCGTCGGGCAAAAGCATTACAGATCATTCGGCCGCTGCTCAGCTTTATCGAAACAAACTACGCACAGCCGTTGTCCTTGGCGGACATGTCAAAAGTGATCCATGTCAGCCCGTCGTACTGCTGCGCGCTCTTTCGCGAAGCAATGAATACGACGCCGATCGCTTACCGCAACGCCCGTCGCCTGTCGGAGGCGATCGTCCGCCTACAACAGACCGAGGCTACTATCCTAGACATTGCCTATAGCGTTGGATTCAACAACGTGCAAGAATTTAATCGCGTCTTCCGTCGCGTCTATGGCATGACGCCGCGTGAGTTTCGCAACAAGTGCGCTCCTGCAACCGTGTCGCTTTGACCTCGACGGTTACACCGACGGCCTTCAGCAAACCGAGCGCGCCCTCTTAGCGCTTGCCCATGTAGCGCTCCAGCTTTCGCTTCATGTCGGCGTAGCCGAAGCCGCCGCTGAAGCGGCTGATGACCTCCTGCTTGCCGTCTAGGATGACAAAAGTCGGCACGCCGACGACGCGGTACTGCCGGACGATGTCCCGGCTGGCCGGCGCGTCCACATCGTACGACACGAAGATCACCTCGTCCTTGAACTCCTCGCGCAGCCGGCTCACAGCCGGCGCGGTCTGCTTGCATACCGCGCACCACTCCGCGTAGAAGTCTATGAACGTGATCGGCCCGCTCACCTGAGCCTGCGACTCTACCTCGACCGATGGCTCGCTCAGCGTGGTGATGTGCGGGCTGATCGTCGCGATCGGCGGCGGCCCATCGCCGGCGCCGCACGCGACCAACGCGATTGCCAACCCGCAGAGCGTCACCCAACGGCGCACTTGCATCGCTGTTCCCTCCCAGAATCATGACCGGAGCGCCATGCGGCCGGCATAGCGCGCGCCTTCGCCCAGTTCTTCTTCGATTCGCAAGAGCTGATTGTACTTGGCGGTGCGCTCGCCGCGCGCCGGCGCGCCCGTTTTAATCAGGCCGGTGTTCAGCGCCACCACCAGGTCGCTGATCGTCGTGTCTTCGGTCTCGCCGCTGCGGTGCGACACAGCCACCGCCCAGCCGGCGCGCAGGCTCATCGTCACCGCGGCGATGGTCTCGCTCAGCGTGCCGATCTGGTTCACCTTGCACAGCAACGCGTTGCACGCCCGTTCGCGGATGGCGCGCTCGACAAACTTGACGTTGGTCACGAGCAGATCGTCGCCCACCAAACGCACCTTGTCGCCGACGGCGGCGGTGAACTTGACCCAGCCGTCCCAGTCGTGCTCGGCCAGGCCGTCCTCGATCGAGACGATGGGGTACTGATCAATCCAGTTTTGCCAGTAGGCGATCATCTCGTCGGTGCTGAGCACTTTGCCCTCCTTGGCCAGGCGATATTGGCCTTTCTCGTAGATCTCACTGGTAGCCGGATCAAGACCGAGCGCGACCTGCTCGCCGGGCGCGTAGCCCGCCTTGGTGATCGCTTCCAGGATCACCTCGACGGCCTCGACGTTGCTCTTCAACGAGGGCGCGAAGCCGCCTTCGTCGCCGACGTTGGTGCTATAGCCCTTGCTCTTCAGCACCTTGTGCAAGGCGTGATAGCACTCCGCGCCCCATTGCAGCGCCTCGGCAAACGACGACGCGCCGACCGGCAGGATCATGAACTCCTGAAAGTCGGTGCTGTTGTCGGCGTGCTTGCCGCCGTTCAGGATGTTCATCATCGGCGTCGGCAGCACATGCGCGTTCGCGCCGCCGAGGTAACGATACAAGGGCATGCCCAAACTGTTCGCAGCGGCGCGCGCCACGGCCAGGCTGACGCCGAGGATGGCGTTCGCGCCCAGGTTCGACTTGTTCTCCGTGCCGTCGAGCTGGTTGAGCAGCTTATCAATGCCGGTCTGGTCAGTAGCCGGCCAGCCTTCGAGCGCAGCGGCAATCTCAGTGTTGATGTGGTTGACGGCCTTGCGCACGCCCTTGCCGCCGTAGCGCTGCTTGTCGCCATCGCGCAGCTCCACGGCTTCGTGCTCGCCGGTGCTGGCGCCGCTGGGCACGCTGGCGCGTCCAAAGGCGCCGTCCTCAAGGATCACATCCACTTCGACGGTAGGGTTGCCACGCGAATCGAGGATCTCGCGCGCAAAGATGGACTCGATGAAACTCATGCTGGGGTTCTCCTGGATGGCGCAGGCCGGCGCACGCGCGGCCTGCGCGATGTTCGGTTGCGGCCCCATTTTAGCGTCTCGGTAGCCCCCCTCGCCCACCCTGCGCTGTCGCTCCTGGATATGCGACTACAATAGCTGCGCACGACGAGGCCGAGTCCGACGCGCCTGCAGCCTGCCCAATCTCATTGACGAAAGCACTGCGAGCGCTTCCGGATTGACACCCATGACCACGCCCACCATCGTTGACCTGCCGGAGTTGGTCGCCGCGCTGCCTGCCGAACGCCGCACGCGCTTTGAGCGCATCTTCCGCGTGGATCGCGTCGTCGGCCGGTGCCGCGTCCCCCAGGCGATGCGCGCGTGGGTCGAGTCGCAGTTCGGCTCAGTGGCCGCCGTGGAGCGCCAGACCGTGGTGCGCGTGACCAACCGGGTCACCTTCGACGGCGCGCTGTTCAACCCGCTGCGCCGCTGGCGGCCGGTGACGCTGTATGACGCCGCCGGATGTCAGGAGCCGGACAGGGGGCATCCATCGCCCGTCGTCGAACGACAAGCGCAAGCCTACGCAGCATTCGCCGACCCCGCGCGCTTGACCACCGAGGACGTCTTCGGCCGAGTGCGCGGCGAGCATTGCATCACCGCCAGCAACATCGCAAGCTGGGAGGGGCTGTGCGCCGTGCTGATCTTCGATGAGCCGGATCCACTCGCCTTTACCCGCGCGCATCTGCGCGACTACTTCCGCACATCGCTGGCATGGGCGCAACAGGCGCATCAGCATGACCCACAGGCGCGCTATTTCGTGTGGATATGGAACGGCGGGCTGAAAGGCGGCGCCTCAATCCCGCACGCCCACGCGCAGATGGGGCTGGGGCGTGGCATGCACTACGCCAAGGTGGAGCTGCTACGCCGCGCGGCGCTGGCCTACCGCGCACAATACGATGCAAACTACTTCGACGACCTGCTGGCCGCGCACGACGATGTGGGGTTGGGCTTGCGCGTCGGCCGGCTGCGCGGCTTCGTGTATTTGGCCGCCAACCGGCCAAAGGACACCTGGATCTACGGCCACGCACTCGACGACGACCTGGCCGACGCGCTGCACGACGCGCTGCGCGCGCTGATCGAACGCGCCGATATGCGCGCCTTCAATGTAGCCGTGCTCACGCCGCCGTTCTTCCCCCCCAGGCCCGACGAAGGATCGAGCGCAGATCAGGAGGACTGGTCGGGCTTCCCGGTCATCATCCGGATCGGCGACCGCGGCGCGCCGGAGATGCGCTCATCCGACATCGGCGCGATTGACCTCTACGCCCACAACACCATCTCGATCGATCCATTCGAAGTAAAGCGGTTGCTGGACTGATCCGCTTACCACGTGACGCATCGGCCGCTCAGCTCAGCGCCCATCAGCCTGGATTCAGGCGAACATGGTACGATGAGTTGTATGGCCAAGGTTAAGGGTGAAGTGCGTCCAGCACCGCTGCCCTACAGTGTGTGGGGCGAGGAGCACATTGACGCCGCTTCGCGGGCACAGATGGACAACGCAATGCGCCTGCCGATCAGCGTGGCCGGCGCACTCATGCCCGACGCGCATGTCGGCTACGGCTTGCCCATCGGCGGCGTGCTGGCGACGGAAGGCGCCGTGATCCCCTACGCCGTGGGTGTGGACATCGCCTGCCGCATGCGGCTGAGCGTCTTCGACGCGCCGCCTTATCTGCTTGACCAGCAAGCGAGCCGTTTCGAGAAGGTGCTGCGCGAGAATACCCGCTTTGGCGCCGGCGCGGAGTGGAAGCCGCCGCGCGAAGACCCGATCCTGGACGACCCAGATTGGCAGGCCACGCCGTTGCTGCGGCATTTGAAAGAAACTAAGGGCATCCCGCAGCTCGGCACATCGGGCAGCGGCAACCACTTCGTCGAATTCGGCCAACTTGAAGTATTAGAGTTCGATCCGCAACTGGGCCTGCAGCCCGGCGCATACTTGGCCTTGCTCTCGCACAGCGGCAGCCGAGGCGTCGGCTTTCAGATCGCCGACCACTACAGCAAGCTGGCGCGTCAGTTGCACCCAGAGCTGGGCAAGGACCTCGCCCACCTTGCCTGGTTGGATATGGATAGCGAAGCCGGCCAGGAATACTGGCTGGCGATGAACTTGGCGGGGCGCTTCGCCTCGGCCAATCATCGCATCATCCATAAGCAGATCGCCAAGGCGGCCGGCTTGGAAGTGCTGGCCACGGTGGAGAACCACCACAACTTCGCCTGGGAGGAGTCGCTGCCCGACGGCCGGCGCGTCTTTGTGCATCGCAAAGGCGCGACGCCGGCCGGCAAGGGCGTGCTGGGCGTGATCCCCGGCACCATGGGCGATGTGGGTTACGTGGTGCGCGGCAAGGGCAACCCGGCTTCGTTGAACAGCGCCTCGCACGGCGCAGGCCGGCAGATGAGCCGCAACGAGGCATTCAAGCGCATCACCCAAAAGATGCGCGACGCCTATCTGCGCGAGCATGGCGTCAAGCTGCTGGGCGGCGGCTTGGACGAGGCGCCGCAGGCTTACAAGAACATTGACGCCGTGATGGCTGCCCAGCGCGACTTGGTGGACTGCATCGCGCGCTTCAAGCCGCGCCTGGTGATGATGACCGACGACCCGCGCGACATTTGAGATTGCGCTTTGCGCAGCCGAAGGTCCGGCGGAGTAACGCGCAGGCAATACCTGCGCCCCCCTGGTTAGAAATACACCCGCGGGCAAGACCTCGCGCCGGCCACCGATGGTAAAATATGCGCGCGAAAAGTCGCATCATGATGGGGCGTCGCCAAGTGGTAAGGCATCGGACTCTGGATCCGACATTCGTTGGTTCGAATCCAGCCGCCCCAGTAGAATCGGGAATCGAGGACTGAGCGCTGCCCGGCGCTTGGTTCTCGATTCTTGATTTTCAATTCAGATGATGTCTGACGAACCAGACCATCCGCGCGCGAATGCCTGCGCGATTGTGCTTGCGGCCGGCATGGGGACGCGCATGAAATCGAAGCGCCCCAAAGTCCTACACCGCCTGGCCGGCCGCACCCTGTTAGATCACTGCATCGCCGCCGCCGAGCGCGCCACGGGCAATAGGCCCATCGTCGTCATCGGCCACCATGCCGACGCCGTGCGCGCCGCGATCGGCGACCGCGCGGTCTTCGCGCACCAGGACGTCCCACTGGGCACGGGCCATGCCGTGATGCAGGCCAAAACCCACGCCGCCGGCGCTGCACAGGTCCTCGTCATTCACGGCGACGTGCCGCTCCTGCGGCCCGAGACGCTGCGCCAACTCGCCGCGCTGCGCGAGCGCCACGACGCAGCGATCGCCATGCTGAGCGTAATCTCGGACGATCCGCGCGGGTTTGGCCGCGTGATCCGCGACGCGCAGGGCGAGCGAGTGCTGACCATCGTCGAAGAGGTGGCCTGCACGCCGGCGCAACTCGCCATCCGCGAGCTGAACGTGGGCGCCTATTGCTTCGACGGCGCATGGGTGTGGGACGCGCTGAAGCGCATTCGCCCCCATCCGCGCAAAGGCGAGTACTTCCTCACCGACCTGATCGAGATGGCCGTCGCCGATGGCCGCGAGGTGCGCGCCCTGACGGTGGAAGACCGCGACGAGTGCATCGGCGTCAACACCCGCGTGGACCTGGCTGACGCCGAGCGCGCGCTGCGCCGCCGCATCAATCGCCAACACATGCTCAACGGCGTGACCATCGTTGACCCCGAAACGACCTACATCGAGGCAAGCGTGGAAATCGGCGCAGACACCGTCATCCTGCCCAACACCCACCTGATCGGCCGCACGCGCATCGGCGGCGACTGCCAGATCGGGCCGAACTCCTACATCGTGGAGTCGGAGGTCGGCGACCGCGTGCGAATCGCGCAATCCACGGTCGAGCACGCTCATGTGGAGGACGACGTGCACATTGGGCCGTTCTCGCATCTGCGGCCCGGCGCGCGCATTGGTGCCGGCGCGCACATTGGCAACTTTGCGGAGATCAAGAACAGCACGCTCGGCGCAGGCAGCCACATGGGGCACTTCAGCTACCTGGGCGATGCCAGCGTGGGGGAACACGTCAACATCGGCGCCGGCGCGATCACTTGCAACTTCGACGGCGCGAAGAAGAACCGGACGGTCATTGGCGATCACGCCTTCATCGGCAGCGACACGATGCTGGTGGCGCCGGTCACCGTGGGCAAGCGCGCGCGCACCGGCGCCGGCGCAGTCGTCACCAAGGACGTGCCCGATGCAACGCTGGCCGTCGGCATACCGGCGCGCGTGATTCGTAAGTTGGAGGATCCGAACGCAAGCGCCTGAAGCGAAGTTGGGGGCGCTCCATGTTCGGATAGAGTTACAAAGAATCGTCGCGATGGTCGTTTTATTGTTCGCGTTAGCCGCTGCGATCCGCGCGTTCTTCGCCGTCGCCCGCAGCGCGCTGATCAACATGCGCCGGCCACGCCTGGTTGAGCTGGAGAAGAAAGGGGTGACCTCTGCGCGGGCGATTCAGCAGCTCACCGAGAATTCCGGCCGACTGTTGGCGACGGCGGAAGTGGGGGCGCTGTTAGGGCTGGTGCTCGCGGCCGGCATCGCTGCGTTGGGCTTCACGCCGCCGGCGCTGAACCGGCTGCGCGCCATGTTCGATGTGCTATCGCCAGAAGCCGCCCAAGTGATCGCCTTCTTGATCGTCACTTTTGCGACGGCGCTCTTCTTGTTCGTCTTCGGCCGGCTGGTGCCGGAGGCGCTGGCGTTGCGCTATACCGAGTCGCTCGCGCTGGCGTTAGCCCGGCCGATGCAGGTCATGAGCATCCTGCTCGCGCCGTTTGTGCGCTTTGCCATAGTGTTGAGCAACCTGCTCTCGATCCCGATGGGCGGTCAGAAGCGCGAAGGCGCTGCGCTCGTCACCGAGGAAGAGATCAAGACGATGGTGGACGCCGGCGAAGAGGAAGGCCTGATCGAAGAAGGCGAGAAGGAGATGATCCTCTCGGTGCTCGATTTCGGCGACACCGTTGCGCGCGAGGTGATGGTGCCGCGGATTGCGATGGTAGCCCTCGATGTCAACACGCCGTTCGACGAGGCGCTGGATGTGGTCGTCTCCGCCGGCCACTCGCGCATCCCCGTCTATCGCGGCACGATTGACGAGATCATCGGCATCCTCTACGCCAAGGACATGCTGGCTGCGTTGCGCGACGGCGCAAAACCGCCGCTGGCACAGATGCTGCGCCCGGTCTATTTCACGCCCGAATCCAAGCGCGTGATCGAGCTGCTGCACGAATTGCAAAAGCGCCGGGTGCACGTCTCCATCGTCGTAGATGAATACGGCGGCACCGCCGGCCTGGTGACCATCGAGGACATCCTGGAAGAGATCGTCGGCGAGATACAGGACGAATACGACGCCGAAGAGCCGGACATCGTGCCGCTGCCGGATGGCAACGGTTACATCCTCGACGCAGGGATGAACATCGAAGACGCCGGCGAACTGCTCCAGGTTGAGCTGCCCGAAGGCGAAAGCGACACGCTGGGCGGCTTCATCTACGACCAATTGGGCAAAGTGCCGGTTGTCGGCGAGCACGTTGAGCACGGTGGATTTATCTTCGAGGTGCTCGCCGTCAACGACCGGCGCATCCTGAAAGTGAAGGTGACGCATGCGCCAAGCCAGCCAGACGCGCAGCAGCAACAAGCAGCGCAAGAACGCCCCCGCGCGGCAGGCGATGTCGCGCCGGAAGAGCGCGGCAAACGCCTCAGCCCCATCAACAACACCGCCCCCAGGCGAGCTACCTGAGGAAGTCATCCGTGTGCTGATTGAAGTGGCCAACCGCGCGCGGAAGTACGCTCACGCCCCCTATTCGCGCTACCGCGTCGGCTCGGCGCTGCTGGCCGACTCGGGCAACGTCTATAGCGGCGTGAATGTGGAAAACGCATCCTACGGGCTGGCGATCTGCAGCGAACGCACGGCCTATGTCAAGGCGATCAGCGAGGGGGAGCGCAACTTCATCGCCATCGCCGTTGTCACCGACAACGGCGGCTCGCCATGCGGGGCGTGTCGGCAGTTCATGAGCGAGTTCGGCCTGGACACCATCGTCATCCAGGCCAACGCCCGCGGCGATTACACGCTGACCACTGTCGGCGCGCTGTTGCCCGATGCGTTCACCCCCGATAAGCTGGCCAAAGCGAAGCGCCGATGAGCGGCAGGCGCCGCGCGTCGCATACAATGCGCGCTGTGATCAAGCGGATGATCTTGCTCCTCGCAGTCTTGCTGGTCAGCACTCCGCTGCTGGCGCGCGGGTTTACGATGGCGTTCGCGCGGAGCCGCATCTACATCACGCCGGAGACGACGCCGCATCACCGCGTGGCCGTTGTGTTCGGCGCGGGCGTGCGCAACGGCCAGCCTAGCGCCGTGCTCTATGACCGAGTCGCCTCGGCGGCAGCGCTCTACCGGGCCGGCGCAGTGGACAAGCTGCTGATGAGCGGCGACAGCCGCTTCGCCAACTACAATGAGCCGGCTGTGATGCGTCAGACGGCGCTTCGGCTCGGCATCCCCGACGATGACATCGTGCTCGATTACGCCGGCCACAGCACCTACGACACGTGCTACCGTGCCCGCGAGATCTTCGGCCTGCGCGACGCCGTGCTGGTGACCCAAGCGTATCACCTCGACCGCGCTATCTTCATTTGCAACGCGCTCGGCGTGGCTGCGGTCGGCTACCCGGCCGATCGAAGGCCATATGCCGCTATGTCCTGGTTTCAGCTCAGGGAATTCGGCGCAACGTTGAAAGCGTTCTGGGATTTGTTCATCAGTCGTCCGCTGCCGGTGCTGGGCGAGCCGCTCCCGATCGCCTGAGCCGGGGCGAATCTGCTACACTTTGCAACTGCCCATGAGCGACTCTCGATACAACCGCGATGCAGCTTGGGCCATCGTCACAGAGTGGACGACTGACCCCGCCCTAATCCGGCATATGTTGTCCGTCGAGACCGCCATGCGCGCCTACGCGCCGCGCTTCGGCGGCGATCCGGAGCTGTGGGGAGTGCTCGGCTTGATTCACGACTTCGACTATCAGCGGCATCCTAACCTGGACGGTCAGGGACACCCCAACGTCGGCATCGCTTACCTGCGCGCGCAAGGGTGGCCGGAGGAGATCCTGCACGGCATCGCCGCTCATGCGCCCGAATTGACAGGCGCGCAGCCCGAGAACGACATGGAGCGCGCCCTGGTCGCCGTGGACGAGCTGACCGGCTTTATCGCTGCCGTGACGTTTGTTCGCCCGACGAAGAACATCGCCGATGTGCAGGTGTCATCGGTGAAGAAGAAGTGGAAAGAGAAAGCCTTCGCTGCCGGCGTGCATCGCGACGAGATCGAGCGCGCGGCGGCGGCGCTCGGCGTCCCACTCGATGAGCACATCGGCATCGTCCTGGCGGCCATGCAGAGCAACGCAGCCGCTCTGGGATTGGATGGGGTGAAGTGACCGACTGCCGGCCACAGCCGGTCGCCGATCGCTCCGTATGAGCAGCCCGCCAAAATCCCGTTACAAGCGTTGCCCTTCCTGCGGCTCACGCGCTGCGGAAGACGCGCAGGTGTGCGAAGTCTGTGGACACGAATTCGGCACCACGCAGGCCATCCCGCGCGCGCGGCCAGACGCGCAGCGAACCGCCGCGCACCGCCCTCCCCTACCTCGCTCAGGCCCGGTTAAAACGTTCCAGTTTGTTGACGCGCGCCGACGATCGCCCTTGGCGCAGATCCCCTGGGGAGTGGTCGGTGTGGTGGCCGTGATCGCCTTTATCATCCTCGGTGCGATGTGGCTTGCGCAAAGCATCGGCCTGACTCAGGCTTCAGCCGAACCGACCGTCGAGGTCGTCATCCAGGGTCTGCCGACTACAGAAAACGGGCTAATCGCCGGCAACTTGCAGTTTGCCGAGACGCCAACGCCCGCCGCAGGGCCGCCGACCGCCGCGCCGGCGCCGTCGCCTACGCCCATCCCGCCGCTCGAATACACCGTGCAGTCCGGCGACACGTGCAGCGGCATCGCCCAGCGCTTCGGTGTGCGGTTGGATGAACTCATCGCTCTAAACAACCTCGACGCCGTGCAGTGCTTGATTCGCGTCGGCGACAGATTGTTGATCCCGGTGCCCTCGCCTACCCCGCTCCCGACTGCGACGTTGCCGCCGAACGTCACGCCCACCCCCGCCGCTGCGCTCGTTGCGGGTGAGCCTACGGCGACGTTGCCGGCGCAGATCGTGTATGTGGTGAAAGGCGGCGATACCTGCAGCGAAATCGCTCAAAAGTTCAAAGTGACGGTCGAGCTGCTGATCCAGCAAAATAACCTGGACGCAAACTGTCTGATCCGCATGAACCAGGTGCTGACGATCACGTTCGCCACGCCGACGCCGCTCGTCGCCCCGACGCCGATCGTGCTACAGACGCCGACGCCGCGCGCCGGTTACAGCGCCCCTATCGTCATGCTGCCACCCAACGGCGCACAGATCAGCGGCACGCAGGAAGTCGTGACGTTACAATGGCTGACGGTCGGCCTGCTACAGGCGGACGAATGGTATGTTGTGCAAGTGCAGCCATCAGGCGCGCTCACCGTGCCTATTTTCGAGACCAAAGCGACTTCGCTCAAGCTCACGCAAGATATCCTCGGCGATCAAGAGGAGCGTGAGATCGCATGGTGGGTGCAGGTCAAACGTTTCCTGGGTGTCGAACCGACCACCGGTCAGCGCATGTATGCGGAGCTCAGCCCGCCCAGCCCGGCGCGCGCTTTTGTCTGGCGCAAACGGCCGGTCGGCACACCAACGCCCAGCCCATAAGCGGCAGGCGCCCCTTAACTGAGACCGATAACGCAAGGAGAAAGGCGACGTGAGTTCACCACCCAGACGAAGACGGCGCTGCCCGTCCTGCGGTTCGAGCAATCCGGCGGACGCCAAAAGCTGCGACATGTGCGGCTACGTGTTTGGCCCGCCCGATACCGGATCACCCAAATGGGCGACTTTCTTCCGGCCTGCGGCGTCCACGCAGCCGGTGCAACCACAAACGCCTCCCGCGCCGTTGTCGGCGGGCGCGTCTGCCGAAATGCGCGCGCAGCCCCCTACTTCGTCCACAGCGCCCGCCGAGCCGGTGGATGCGGCGCATATCCCGCCGGTCGAGCCTGTTTCTCCGCCGCCGGTTGCGCACGAAACGTTCGACGAGCCGTTCACGCGCGCGCCGGAGACCAAACACGCGCCGCAGGGGAACAAAACGCAGGCCTCCGCCTCAGCCCATCCATCCGGCGCGCCGAATGTTGTTGGCGCAGGCGCGACAAGCCGCGCTGGATTCAAGCCCAAATCACAGGCCGCAGCCTATCAGGCGCGACAAAGGCCGGCCGCTGCTCCCGGGCCTGCTGCGCCCTACAGGCCGAAGAGTACGGCGTCGAAGCGCCCGATTCCTATCTCGGGGCAGCGATCCCGCAGCCTCCTAAGCCTGGCCATCACCCTGGGGGCGGTGCTCGGCGTGGCAGCGCTGCTGGCAGTCGCCATCGCCGGCTCCGGCGCGGGGCGCGATTCGTCGGCGCGGCAGGTTGAGCCGCCGCTCATCGCCACCCAACCGACAACCGAAACGTTGTCGGCGGCTGCGGCGACCGAAGCGCCGCCGACGGTTGCGCCGACGCCCTCGCCGCTGCCTTCCCCGACCGAGATACCCGCCCCGCCGCCGACCGATACGCCGTTGCCGCTCCCGACGGAGACGCCTGCGCCGCAGCCCACCGATACGCCGGCGGCCCAAAACGACGCGGCGACCTATACCGTGAAGCAGGGCGATTCATGCTGGGGTATCGCCACGCGGTTCAACATCTCGGTGGATGACCTGATCCGCCGGAACAACCTCACCGCCGACTGCCTGATTCGGCCGGGCCAGGAACTCGTCATTAGCCGCTGAGACCCTAAGGGTGGGCAAAGACAGTGCCTTCGCCCACCCGGCCCTTTCGCCTACTCAGAATTCGCTGAGCGCTGCGCCTTCATCGTTCGCAGCAACCAGTCTTGGTCCACCGGCAAGCGCCGCACGCGCACGCCGGTGGCTGCGTAGATGGCGTTGGTGATGGCCGGAGTAGTGGGGATGCTGGAGATTTCGCCCACGCCCTTAGCTCCGTAAGGCCCGTCGGCTGTTTCATCCTCCACGATGAACGAGACGATCTCCGGCGCATGGCGGATGCTGGGCATCTTGTAGCGCGCCAGGCGGTCGGTGTAGGGGATGCCTTTCTCCTGGATGAACTCCTCGGTCAGCGCGTTGCCGATGCACATCACGATGCCACCGTCAATCTGCCCTTGCAAGGCCAGCGGATTGATCGCCCGGCCAACGTCGGTGGCGCTGATCACCTTCAAGCAGGCGACTTCGCCGGTGCGCTCGTTCACCTCCACCAGCGCGGCCTGCGCGGCGTAGCTGAAGGCGACGTGCATATCGCCGCCGGTGCCCAGCGGCTGCGTCTTGGGCGCTTCGTAGAGGTGGCTCAGGCGCGTGGATTGCCCTTCGGCGTGGGCCTGCTGCACCACCTCGGCGAAGCTCACGGCGCGGTCGCCGGCGCGCACCTGCCCATCACAGAAGACCAGCGCATCGGCCGGCGCGTCGAGCATCTCCGCAGCCACCGCCGCCAACTGCTGGCGCAGCTTGATGCTGGCCAGGCGCGCAGCGTTGCCGGTCACGTAGGTCTGGCGCGAGGCCGTGGTCGGGCCGCCATCCGGCGTCAGGTCGGTATCGGAGAGCAGCACATGCACGCGTTCGTAAGGCAGGCCCAACTCCTCGGCAGCGATGCTGGCCAACACCCCCACCAACCCCTGGCCGATCTCGGCGGCGCTGGTGCGCACCTCGACGCTGCCGTTGCCGAACGCCTCGACCTCCACCGTTGAGCAATCGTTGGCACCGCCGCCCAGGCCGGTGTTCTTGTATGCCGCTGCGAAGCCCCAGGCGTACACGTGGTCGGGTTTATCGGGCCGGCGAAAGACCCATGATCCCTGCGCCTGAGCGAGGTCATCGTTCAGCGCGTCGGCCACCTTCTCGATGCACGCCAACAGGCCGCAGCTCTCGCGGATGCGCGCGCCGGTGTTGGTGACCGAACCGACGCGCAGCGCGTTCTTGCGCCGCACTTCGATCGGATCCAGGTTCAGCTTGTGCGCCAGCTCGTCAATCGCCGACTCGATGGCGAAGCACGACTGCGTGACGCCGAAGCCGCGAAACGCGCCGGCCGGCACGTTGTTGGTGTAGGCCGCGTAGCAATCAATCTTGACGTGCGGCACTTCGTAGGGGCCGCTGGCGTGGGTCGCCGCGCGGGTCATTACCTTGTCGCCCAGGCTGGCGTACGCGCCGGTGTCGCCCCACAGCTCGATGCGCATGGCCGTGAACGTGCCGTCGCGCTTGGCGCCCACCTTCACCTTGAACTTCACCGCGTGGCGCTTGGGGTGAAAGATCAACGACTCGCTGCGCCGGTAGAGCATCTTGACCGGCCGGCCGGTCGCGCGCGCCAGCAGCGCCACGTGGATTTGGCCGGCGATGTCCTCCTTGCCCCCGAACCCTCCGCCGATCAGCGTGCCGATCACGCGCACCTGCGATTCGGGCACGCCGAGCGCCGCGGCGATTTGCTTGCGGTCGGCGTAGGGAATCTGCGAGCCGACGTACACCTCAACGCGCCCGTCGTCCGTGACGCGGCCGATGGCGCACTCCGGCTCCAGGAAGGCGTGCTCGGTCGTCGCCGTCTCATACTCGCCCTCGATGATCACATCGGCCTCGGCCAGGCCGCGCTCCACGTCGCCCTTCTCGACGTGGATGTGCTTGAGCAGGTTGCCCTGCTCGTGGACCTTGGGAGCGTCGGGGGCGAGCGCCGTCACCGGATCATCTACCACCGGCAGCGGCTCATACTCAACCTCGATCAGGCTCAGGGCCTGCTCTGCGATCTCGCGCGTCTCGGCGGCGACGATGGCCACCGCGTCGCCGACGTAGCGCACTTTGTCGTAGCACAGCACCGGCCAATCGGCATACACCAGGCCGTGATTCTTGGCGCCGGGCACGTCTTCATGGGTGAGCACGGCGGCGACGCCGGGCAGCGCTTTGGCCTTGGATGTGTCAATCCGCACGATGCGCGCGTGCGGGATGCCGGCGCGCAGCGTGCAGGCATGCAACATGCCGGGGAAGACGTAGTCGTCGGTGTACTTGGCGGCGCCGGTGACCTTGGCGACCGCATCGGGGCGCGGCAGCGGCCTGCCGACCACGTTCAACGGAGGGCGCGTCTCCGGCAGCGCCGAATGCCCGTTTTGGCCGGCCGCCTGTTTGATTGCAGCGATCACGCTCACGTAGCCGGTGCAGCGGCAGTAGGTGTCCTTCAGCGCGTGCTTGATGTCGTCCTCGCTGGGATTGGGGTTGGCATCGAGCAGCGCTTTGGCGGTCATGATCAGGCCGGGCGTGCAGAAGCCGCACTGCACCGCGCCCTGCTCGATGAAGGCTTGCTGCAGCGGATGGAGCCGGTCGCCGCACGCCAACCCCTCGATCGTCTCCACGCGCGCGCCGTTGGCCTTCAGCGCAGGATAGATGCACGAGTTCACCGGCGCGCCGTCCACCAGCACGGTGCAGATGCCGCATTCGGCCTCGTTGCAGCCGATCTTCACGCCGGTCAGGCCGAGCTGCTCACGCAAGACCTCGGCCAGGAACGCCGATGGCCGCACATCCACCGTCACCGGCCGACCGTTGACGGTGAACGTCAACGGCGCGGTGCGCGTCGTCTTCCCATTCGTCGTCGCTTGCGTCATGAGCGTTATCCTCCCTCAAGAACCGCCACGCGTCGCAGCGCGCGGCCCATCGCTTCCTGGAACAACACCGGAATCACCTCGCGCCGATACGCCGCCGTGGCGCGGTGCGGGCTGGTGCGCGGATGCACTTCGCCGAGGAGCATTTCGCCGGCCTCGCGCAAGGTCTGCGCGTCCGGCGCCCGGCCGCGCAGATAGGCCTCGGTCGCCTGCGCGCGAAACGGCGTCGGCGCGGCCGGTCCCAGCGTCACGCGGACATCGGCGATAGCGCCGTCGTCGCGCAAGCGCACGCGCGCGGCCAACCCCATGATCGGCAGCGCTACGCCTTGCGGGCGCATCACGCGGGCGAAAGCCGAGCCTTCCGACGGCGCGCGAACCGGGAAGCGCAGCGCCGCCAAAACTTGCCGCGTGCTGTCTATGGCCGATTGCCCCGGCCCTCGAAAGAGCTGGGGCAGCGGCCGCCATTCCCGGATTACGGCGTCCCCCTCGGCCCAGGCAATCAGCGCCTCGCCGTCCAACGCCAGCAGCGCGATGGCGCCGTCGGCGGCCGGCAGCGCGTGGGCGATGTTGCCGGCCAGCGTCGCCACGTTGCGCACCTGCGGCCCGCCGATCTGCCCGCAGGCCTCGACCAGGGCCGCGCCGTGCGCCTGCACAATCGGCGAGGCGACGATCTGCGCGTGCGACGCGCCGCAGCCGATGACGACGTAGCCCTCCTCCTCCCAGATGCCGCGCAGGTCGGCGATGCGCGTCACATCCACCAGCGCCTCCGGCGCCGGCTGGTGCGCCTCATCCACGAAGTAGTCCGTGCCGCCGCCGATCACGCGGGCGCGCCCGCCGTGCGCGGCCAGGAGTCGCACGGCCTCCTCCAACGTCTTGGGCATGAAGTAATCATTCCAACTCATGGCTTAGCGATAGGCCCAATTCACGACGCGCCGCTCGAGCAGGGCAAAGGCGGCATACAAGGCGATGCCCATTAGCGCGACGACGATCAAGCCGGCGAACACCAGCGGCACGTCGAAGCGCGAGCTGGCGATCACCATCATGTTGCCGATGCCGCGATTCGATGCGCCCAACTCGGCCACCACAGAACCGACGAAGGCCAGCGTCACTGCGACCTTGAGCGAGGCGAAGAAATACGGCAGCGCGCGCGGGAAGCCCACCTTGATGAACAGGTCGAACTTGCTGGCGCCCAGCGAGCGCAACACGTCGCGCAGCTCCGGCTCCACTGTAGCGATGCCGGTAGCCACGTTGACGGCAATCGGGAAGAACGAAATGAGGAAGGCGATCAGGATCGCCGGCAGCGTGCCGATGCCGAACCAGATCACGAACACCGGCACCAGCGCCGCCTTGGGGATCGAGTTGAACGCGATCAGCAGCGGGTACAGCGCATCGTAGAGCAACGCCGAGTAGCCGATCAACGCGCCGAATCACAGTGCCGGTCACGATGGCCAGCCCCAGGCCGACCAGCGTCGTGAACAGCGTCTGCAGCGCGTTGGGCCAGATGGCCGCTTGCCACTGGAAATAGGCGGCCACAGCGACGCTGGGGCGCGGCAAGATGAACTCGTCCACGCCCAACACCAAGCAGCCCACCTCCCACGCGAGGAAGAAGAGCGCCACAGCGACGACCGGCGGCAAGATGCGCCGCAGCGGGGAAGCAGATCTCATATACGCACCTCGCCGATTCGGGTGTAGATGTCGTGCACGTAGTCGTTGAAACGCGGCTCGAACATGTGCTCCGCCGTGCGCGGGCGCGGCAAATCAATTTGGGTGGCATGCATCAGTCGCCCTGGCCGCTTGCTCATCACATACACCGTGGTGGCCAGGAAGACAGCTTCGCGCAGATCGTGTGTCACGAGTATCACTGTGCAGCGCCGCGCCTGCCACAGCGACTGTAACACGCCCCAAAGCTCCTCGCGCGTGAAGGCGTCCAGCGCGGCAAACGGCTCGTCAAGCAGCAGGATCTCCGGCTCGTGGATGAGCGCGCGGCAGAGCGAGACGCGCTGTTGCATCCCGCCGGAGAGCTGATAGGGCGGCTTGTGGGCGAAGCCGTCCAGCCCGACCAGCTTGAGCAGCTCCAAGGCGCGCGCTTCGTACTCGCGCTTCCTCTGGCGAAAGGCGCGCCGGTGCGGCTCCACCACCTCAAGCGGCAACAGCACGTTCTCCAGCGCGCTGCGCCACGGCAGCAGCGTGGGATTCTGAAAGGCCATGCCGACGTTCTTCTGCGGCCCGCGCACCGGCGCGCCGTCAATCAACACCTGGCCGCGCGTGGCCGGCATCAGGCCAGAGACCAGCTTGAGGATGGTGGTTTTGCCGCAGCCGCTGGGGCCGGCGATGGCCACGAATTCACCTTGCGCGATGGAGAGCGACACGCCTTCGAGGGCATGCACCGCGCGCCCATCTTCGCCGTGGTAGATCAGCGACACATCGCGCAGGGCGACGCAGGGAACCGATGTTGCCATGTGTAGATGACGGGCAAAAGGCGGCCCGCGCAGGATTGCGACCGCCTGCGCGGGCCGGTGAGGGATGGTCACATCGCCGGCGGCATGCGCAACTCTTTGGCCGGCAAATACTTATCGGTGAAAACCTCCTCCGGCTTGGGGACGCTGGGCAACTCGAAGCCCTCGGCCACCAGCGCGATGCTCTTCGCCAGCCGCTCGGGGTCGGCCGCGCCGAAGCCGTTCTTCTTCACCTCTTCGGTCAGGAAGTGCTTCTCGATAGCCATCTTCAAACGCGCCGTCTCGACCTCGGCGTCAATCAACGGCTCGCGGCGCTTGATGATCTCCACGGCTGCGGCCGGATCGGCCAGCGCCTCTCGCCAGCCGCGGGCCAGCGCGCGCAGAAAGCCCTTCACCGCTTCTTCGTTCTCGGCCAAGAACTTGGGCGAGGCCATCACGGCGTTGCCATACAGCGGCAGGCCCTGTTCGGCATACATGAAGGCGACGATATTCTCCGGCTCAACCTTGTTGCGCAGCAGGCCGAACCAACCGCTGCCGTAGAAAGCGGTGATCGCATCCACTTCGCCTTTGGCCAGGGCAGCTTCGCGCAGGGCTGGCTCCATGGTCACCCACTCCACGCTCCCCGGGTCAATGCCCGCTTGCTTGGCGAACAGCGGGAAGAGCCGCCGGCCTGCGTCGCCCGCCGGCGCGCCGAGCTTCTTGCCAGCGAGGTCGGCCGGCGAGGCAATGCCCCTGTCCTTGAGCGTGAAGACCGTCATCGGCGCGTTGTTGTAGAGGATGGCGATCGCCCGCAGCGCCTTGTCGGGGTTCTTCACGTTGAACTCGATCATCGAGTTGATGTCGGCGTAGCCCATCTCGTATGCGCCGCTGGCGATCTTGGTCACCGTGCCCGCCGAGCCGGTGCCCCGGTCAATGACAACCGACAGCCCTTCCTCGGCGAAGTAACCCTTGTCAAGCGCGATGAGGAACGGCGCCGACGGCCCCTCGATGGCCCAGTCCAACGCAAAGCGAATGTGCGCGACCTTAGGCTTGGCAGGCGGCGCCGCGGCGGGTTGCTGGCCAGCTTGGGGTGGCGCCGGCATCGCAGTGCATGCGGAGACGGCCACGGCAGCGGCGATAGACAAAGCAAACTTTTTGATCATGTCAAAACCTCCTGGGAATCTGTGTTACGGGTGATTTGTCCTCATCGCGGAGCGTGCGTGATACGCGGCGCGGGGAGAGCAGCGCCTTCATTCGCCTTGGCTGGAATTCTATCCAAAATCGCCGCAGGCGCGCGGGCGAGCGCGTCTGCGGAAATCTGCATTGAGCCTAGGTAGGCGAAGGCAATGCCTTCGCCCGCCCCAACCACTCTTCGGCCGCGCGCACATGCGCCATCGCACATTTGACAAGTTGCGCCTCATGGCTTACCATATTGGCCATCTCGCACATGGTATCCGTGCGCTTTTGGGGCTACTTTTGGTTTAGCTACTTTGCCGTGGGCAAAGGCGGCTTACCGGCGCGCGGGTTCGAGACGACCGGCAGGTAACCAAAAGTAGTCAGTGCAGGTCAGGTAGAAGCGCGGAGCTGGTAAGCTCCGCGCTTTTGATTTTTATACCGGGGATGACACGATGAATTATCAAACTGATGATGTTCGTATCCGCGAGATCAAAGAGCTGGCGCCGCCGGCGCATCTGATGCGGGAGTTCCCGATCACGTCGGAGGTGGCGAAGCTAGTCTACGAGACGCGCCGCGCCATACACCGCATCTTGCACGGCGACGACGACCGCGTCTTCGTCGTCGTTGGGCCGTGCAGCGTGCACGACGTGCAGGCGGCGTTTGAGTACGCGACGCGGCTGAAGCCCGTCCGGGATCGCTGCCGGGACGCGCTAGAGATCATCATGCGCGTGTACTTTGAAAAGCCGCGCACCACGGTGGGCTGGAAAGGATTGATTAACGACCCCGACCTCGACGGCTCGTTCCGCATTAACAAGGGGCTGCGGATGGCGCGCAAGCTGCTGTTGGACATCAGCGAGTTGGGGCTGCCGGCGGCCACCGAGTACCTCGACACCATCTCGCCTCAGTATGTCGCCGACCTGATCGCCTGGGGCGCCATCGGCGCGCGCACGACCGAGTCGCAGGTGCATCGCGAGCTGGCCAGCGGCCTGTCATGTCCGGTCGGCTTCAAGAACGGCACCGACGGCAACATCAAGATCGCCATTGACGCGATCAAAGCCGCCCGCCAGCCGCACCATTTTCTATCGGTCACCAAAGGCGGCATCAGCGCCATCGTGCACACCGCCGGCAACGACGACTGTCACATTGTGCTGCGCGGCGGCAAGGCGCCCAATTACGACCACGCCAGCGTGCGCGCCACGGCGGAGGCGCTGTTGCGGGACGGCCTGTCGCCGCGCCTCATGATTGACTGCTCGCACGGCAACAGCAACAAGAAGCATGAGCAGCAGCTTGTGGTCGCCGAGGACGTAGCCCAGCAGATCGAGGCGGGCGAGCATGCGATTGCCGGCGTGATGCTGGAGTCGAACCTGTGCGAAGGCCGCCAAGACCTGACGCCGGGCTGCCCGCTGGAATACGGCAAGAGCATCACCGACGCTTGCATCGGCTGGGAAGACACCGAGCGCGTGCTTGACCGCTTGGCCGAAGCCGTGCGCATCCGGCGCCGCAGCCGCGCGACGTCCCTGCATCTCGCTGAGCACATGGACGGCAAGGTGGCAGCCCTGTAGCCCAACCGGTAATGCGGGATTCATCCCGCGGCCGTAACGCGGGATTCATCCCGCGACAGTAACGCAGGATTCATCCCGCGATAAACGCAAATGGTAGGAAGCATGGTCATCGTCATGAAAGCCGGCGCCTCGGCGTCCGAGATCGCCGGCGTGATCCGATACATCGAGTCAATCGGCATGCGCGCGCACCTCTCCGAGGGCGAAGAACGCACGATCATCGGCATGGTTGGCGACGAGCGCCCGGTGGACTCCGCGCCGCTCGAGCTGCTCAGCGGCGTCGAGCGCGTGCTGCCGATCTTGCGGCCGTTCAAGCTGGCCAGCCGCGACTTCAAAAAGCAAAACACGGTCATCCAACTGCGCGTGAAGCATCGCACCATCGCCATCGGCAACACGCATCTGGCGATGATGGCCGGCCCATGCGCCGTGGAGAGCCGCGAGCAGATCATGGAGAGCGCGCGCGTCGTGAAAGAGGCCGGCGCCACCATCCTGCGCGGCGGCGCGTTTAAGCCGCGCACATCGCCGTACTCCTTCCAGGGTCACGGCGAGGAAGCGCTGAAGTGGATGGCCGAAGCGCGCGACGCATACGGCCTGGCCATCGTCACCGAGGTCATGTCGCCGGAACAGGTGCCGTTGGTGGCCAAGTACGCCGACATCCTACAAATCGGCGCGCGCAACATGCAGAACTTCCCGCTGCTGCACGCCGTCGGCGAAGCGCACAAACCGGTGCTGCTCAAGCGCGGCCTGAGCGCGACGATGGAGGAGCTGCTCATGGCTGCGGAATACATCCTCTCGCATGGCAACTACGACGTGATGCTGTGCGAGCGGGGCATCCGCACGTTCGAGAAATACACGCGCAACACGCTGGACATCAACGCGGTGCCGGTGCTGAAGGAACTCTCCCATCTGCCGGTCATCGTAGACCCCTCGCACGGCACGGGCAAATGGGAATACGTCACGCCGATCGCCAAGGCTGCCGTCGCCGCCGGCGCCGACGGACTGATCATCGAAGTGCACCCCGACCCCTCGAAGGCGGTGAGCGACGGCGCGCAGACCCTTACGCCGCAGCGCTACGCCGAGCTGTTCGAGCAGGTGCGGCGCGTGGCCGCCGCCGTGGATCGCGCGGTATAGTCTCGCGCGTCCCTCAACCCAACGTGACAGGCACAATTTGCATCGTCGGCCTCGGGCTGATGGGCGCCTCGTTCGCCCTGGCGCTGCGCGCCAACGGCTATGCCGGCCGGCTGATCGGCATCTCGCGCAGCGCCGAGACGCTGCGCAAGGCGCAGGCGCGCGACATCGCCGATGTCGTCTCGTCGGAGCTGAGCCGCGCCGGCGAGGCCGATGTGGTCGTGCTGTGCACGCCGGTGCGCGCGCTCATCGCTCAGATCGGGCAACTGGCCGACATCTGCCGGCCCGGCGCGATCATCACCGACATGGGCAGCACCAAGACCGAAGTCGTCCGCGCCATGGACGCGCTGCCACCCCACCTGCGCGCCGTCGGCTCGCATCCGATGTGCGGCAAAGAGACTGCCGGCATAGATGCCGCCGACGCATCGCTGTATCAGGGCGCGCCTTGGTTGCTCACCCGCACCCAACGCAGCGACGACGAGGCGCTGGCCGTCGTCCGCGACCTGGCGGAGCGCGTCGGCGCCGCGCCGCGCGAAATCGGCGCGGAACACCACGACGCATTATTAGCCTTCGCCAGCCACCTGCCCTACGCGCTAGCCGTCGCCCTGGTGACGACCACCGACCAGTTCAGCCTGAACCGGCCGGAGGTCTGGCAGGTGATGGCCGGCGGCTTTCGCGACACCTCGCGCGTGGCTGCCAGCGATGTCACCATGTGGCTGGACATTTTGCTGACGAACGCCGACGCCGTGCTCGGTGCCGTGCGCGACTTCCAGTTCACGCTCGATCAATTCACTGCGCTGCTGGAGCGTCGCGACGAGGAAGGCCTGCGCGCCTTCCTCGCGGCTGCGGCGCAGGCGCGCAGAACACACTTCCGATGACCATCGAGACCGTCCAACCGACGCACGCGCTGCGTGGCGTGCTGCGCGCGCCGAGCGACCGCAGCATCACCGTGCGGGCCGCCATCCTGGCCGGCGTCGCCGAGGGCGTCAGCCGCATTCGCGAGCCGTTGGCGAGCGACGACGCGGACGCCGCGCTGCGCTGCATGGCTGCGCTTGGCGCGCCGGCGGCCCCACTCGGCAGCGGCTGCGACTCGGCGGGCCTGCGCATCGCCGGCCGGGGATTGCGCGGCCTGCGCGCGCCCGACCAGCCGCTGTTCTGCAACTCATCCGGCACGACGATGCGGCTGCTGGCCGGCTGCTTGGCCGGGCAGGCGTTCGACGCGGTGTTAGACGGCAGCGAACAACTGCGCCGCCGCCCAATGCGCCGCGTCACCGATCCGCTGCGCCGGATGGGCGCACAGATCGAAGACACAGACGGCCACGCGCCGCTCGTCATCCGCGCCGCGCATCGCCCATTGCACGGGCTGACCTACGATATGCCCATCGCCAGCGCGCAAGTGAAGAGCGCGCTGCTCTTGGCCGGCCTATATGCGGATGGGCCGGTGACCGTTCGCGAGCCGGCGCCGACGCGCGACCACACCGAGCGCATGCTGCGCGCCATGGGCGTCGAAGTCACCGTAGAAGCCGAAGGGGAGGCCGGCCGCATCACCGCGCATCCGCCGCAAAGGCCGCTGCGCGCGCTGGACATGCTGGTGCCGGCGGATTTCTCCTCGGCAGCATTCTTCATCGTCGCGGCGGCGATCACGCCCGGCGCGCGGCTTCGCCTCGTCGAAGTCGGCTTGAATCCGACGCGCACCGGCCTGCTTGACGCGCTGCGGGCGATGGGGGCGACAATCTATATGGCCGACCTGCGCGAGGAAGGCGGTGAGCCGGTGGGCGATGTGGAAGTCGTCGGTGGCGAGTTGCGCGGCGTCGAAGTAGGCGGCGCGCTGACGCCGCGCATGATTGACGAGTTCCCCATCTTCGCCGTGGCCGCGACGCAGGCGCACGGCGTCACCATCGTCCGCGACGCCGAGGAACTGCGCGTGAAGGAGAGCAACCGGCTAGAAGGGTTCGTCGGCGAGCTGCGCAAATTGGGCGCGCGGATTGAAGCGACGGCAGATGGCTTCGTCGTCGAAGGGCCGGCCCGCCTGCGCGGCGCAGTGGTGGACGGTCTGGGCGATCACCGCGTGGCGATGGCGCTGGCCATCGCCGCGTTGCGCGCCGAAGGCGAGACGAAAATCCTCGGCGCGGAGTGCGTGGCCAAGACCTACCCGGCGTTCTTTCGCGACCTAGCGTCGCTGGTCGCCGACCGCTGACCTACTCGCCATCCCATGCGAGCTACGCCATGATCGTTGGTTTGATCGGCCATCCGGTTGCGCACAGCAAAAGCCCGCAGATGCAGCGCACAGCGTTCGCCCACATCGGGTTGAGCGGCTGGCGCTACGAATTGTGGGACACGCCGCCGGAAGCCCTGCCGGCGCGCATGCGCGAGTTGGGCGAGCGCGAGGACGTCGCCGGCTGCAACGTGACCATCCCGCACAAACAGGCGGTGATGCCCTACCTCGACGAGGTGAGCGCACACGCGCGCGCCATCGGCGCGGTGAACACCATCTTCAAGCGCAGGGGCGCCCTGCTGGGCGATAACACCGACTGGATCGGCTTCCTGGCCGACCTGGCCTTTCACGGCGTGGATGTCCACGCCGGCACGCGGGCGCTGGTGCTGGGCGCCGGCGGTTCGGCGCGGGCGGTCGTCTATGCGCTGGCGCTGCGGGGGGCGCGCGTGTGGGTATACAACCGCGCGCCGGCCCGTGCCCAGCATCTGCTGGACGACCTGGCCCATTCGATCGCCACGCGCGAGCGATGCGCCGTCGTGGCGTCGCCGATGGATCCGGCCTGTCAAGCGGTGCACTTGATCGTCAACTGCACATCCGCCGGCATGTGGCCGCGCGAGGACGAATCGCCATGGCCGGACGGCGCGCCCTTCCCGGCCGGCGCCACGCTCTACGACCTGGTATACACGCCGCGTGTGACGAAGTTGATGCGGCAGGCCGAGGCCGCCGGCGCGCGCGCCATCGGCGGCATCGGCATGCTGGCCGAGCAAGGCGCGGCGGCGTTCGAGCGGTGGACGGGCGTGCCGGCCGCGCGCGTTTCGGCTATCATGCGGGAGGCGCTTCAAGATGCTTAGGTTTCTCACCGCCGGCGAATCGCACGGCCCATCGCTGACCGCCATCCTCGAAGGCATGCCCGCCGGCGTGCCGCTGTGCTCCGAGGACATTGACCGCGACTTGGCCCGCCGCCAACAAGGCTACGGCAGCGGCGGACGGATGAAGATCGAGCGCGACCACGCGCGCATCACCGCCGGCGTGATGGCCGGCAAGACTACCGGCGGCCCGATCGCCTTCGTCATCGAGAACCTCGACCACGCCAAATGGAAAGACCGCGACATTGAGCCGATGACCATCCCGCGCCCCGGCCACGCCGACCTGACCGGCGCAGTGAAATACGGCTATCGCGAGCTGCGCCTAGCGCTGGAGCGCGCCTCGGCGCGCGAGACGGCCGTGCGCGTCGCCGTCGGTGCCGCCTGTCGCGCGCTGCTGCGACAGTTCGGCATCGTCGTCGGCGGCTACGTGCTCAGCATCGGCGAAGTGGAGACGCCCGACCATGCCTCTGCGGTGGACGCCGAGACCTACCTACAGCGCTTCGCGCAGGCCGAGGCCAGCGACGTGCGCTGCTACCACCCTCCCACCGCCGAGCGCATGCGCGCCCGCATCGCCGAGGTCATCGCCGCGAAGGACACCCTGGGCGGCGTCGTCGAGGTGGTCGCGCTGCATGTGCCGCCCGGCCTCGGCAGCCATGTGCATTGGGATCGTCGCCTGAGCGCACGATTGGCGCAGGCGGTGATGAGCGTGCACGCCGTCAAGGGCGTCGAGATCGGCGACGGCTTCGCCGAGGCGCGTCGGCTCGGCACCCAGGCCCAAGACCAGCTCTACGCCGCCGACGGCGCGATCTGCCAGCGCACCAACCACGCCGGCGGGCTGGAGGGCGGCATCACCAACGGCGCGCCGATCGTCGCGCGCGCCGCGCTCAAGCCCATCGCCACCACGCTCAACCCGCTCGACTCGGTGGACTTAGCCACCGGCCGGATGGTCAAGACGAAATACGAGCGCAGCGACTTCTGCCAGGTGCCGCGCGCCGTCCCGATCATCGAGGCGATGGTGTGCTTCGTGTTGGCCGATGCGCTCGTCGAGAAGCTGGGCGGCGACTCGCTGGACGAGATGCGCCCGCGCTTCGCAGCGCTGCGTCGGCTGCGGCTGGACGCTCTGCCGATGGACGCCCTGCCCTGGCGCTTCGGCTATGAGTGATCGCCAAAGATGCGTGAAGACATCGCCGCCCATCCTCGCAACCTCATCCTGGCCGGCTTCATGGGCACGGGCAAAAGCACCGTCGGCCGGCTCTGCGCGCAGCGCCTTGGGCTGGCCTTCATAGACGCCGACGAGGAGATCAGCCGACGCGAGGGTATGCCGATTCCGGCGATCTTCGCCTCGCGCGGCGAGGGCTACTTTCGCGCCCGCGAGCGCGAACTCGTCGCCGAGCTGAGCGCGCGCCGGAACTGCGTCATCGCCACCGGCGGCGGCATGATCGTGGACGACGACAACCGCGCGGCGCTGCTCAGCAGCGGCGTCGGCGTGTGCCTCACGGCGACGCCGGAGGTCATCGTGCAGCGCGTGGGCGGCGAGGCGGCCGCCGCCGAGCGCCCGATGCTGCGCGGCGGCGACGTGACCGCGCGCGTCACACAGCTCTTGCGCGAGCGCGCGACCAAATACGCCCAGTTGCACTACGCCATAGATACCTCTCAACGCACGCCCGATGAAGTCGCCGCGCTGGCGTGCGAAGCCTACCGGCGCGAGCGCGCCCGGATCGCGGTGGACGTGCCCGAAGCCGGCGCGCGCTACGACATCGTCATCGGCGAGGGCGTGCTGGATGCGCTGGGGTTCATGCTGGCCGGGCGCGGCTGGACGCCGCCGTTCGCCGTGGTGAGCGATGCAAACGTCGCCGCGCACTACGGCGAGCGCGCGCTGCGCGCGCTGGCGCGCGCCGGCCTGGATGGCTTCCTGCACGTCATGCCTGCCGGCGAGGCGCACAAGACGCTGGCCAGCGTCGAGGCGATGTATCGCGCCTTCAGCGCGCGCGGCATGGAGCGCGCGAGCGCCGTCATCGCGCTGGGCGGCGGCGTGGTGGGCGATACGGCCGGCTTCGCCTCGGCCACCTTCCTGCGCGGCGTGCCGCTCGTCCAAGTGCCCACCTCGCTGCTGGCCATGGCCGATTCCAGCATCGGCGGCAAGGTCGGCGTGGACACCGACTTCGGCAAAAACCTGGTCGGCGCGTTCAAGCAGCCCGATTTGGTCGTGGCCGACCTGAGCGCGCTGGCTTCGCTGCCGCCGCGCGAGCTGCGCTGCGGCCTGGCCGAAATCGTCAAAGCCGCCCTGCTCAGCGGCGGCGCGGCCTATGTGCGGCTGCGCGAGGCGGCGACAAGCGGCGCGCTGAGCGACGGGCGCGGCCAAGCGCTGCTCAATGCGCTGGCAGACGCCATCCTGCTCAAGCGCGCGATTGTGCAGGCCGACCCGTTCGAGCGCGGCCGGCGCGCGCTGCTGAACCTGGGCCACACTTTCGGCCACGGCCTGGAGGCGTGGAGCGGCTTTCGGCTGAAGCACGGCGAGGCGGTGGCGCTGGGCCTGGTCTGCGCTGCGCGGCTCTCACATGCGATGGGGGTGTGCGAGGGCGCGCTGGTGGCCGAAGTGATCGGCCTGCTGCGCAGCGTCGGCCTGCCCACCGCGCTCGACGACGCGCGCGATGCGCTCGACGGCCTGGCGTTTGCGCCGGACGCGGTGTGGCGCTACATGCTGAGCGACAAGAAGAAGCGCGCCGGCAAGCTGCGCTTCGTCCTGCTGCGCGCGCCGGGCGACGCCTTCGTGTGCGACGCCGTGCCGGAGACAATGGCGCAAGACGCGCTGGCATCGCTGAGATGAGAAAACCGGAGGCCCACATGGAGAACGCAGCGGATAGGTCGCAGCGCCCGGCCGAGCCGCAGCCGGCGGGCGACGCCGGTTCCTCGATGGCCGGTGCACAATGGGCGGTTCTGGTGCTTCACGGCCCCAACCTGAATTTGCTCGGCCTGCGCGAGCCGGACGTGTACGGCCGCGTCACGCTGGAGGACATCAACCGGCGCTTGCGCGAGCTGGCCGCGCAGCGCAACGCCGCGCTGCGCATCGCGCAGTCGAACCACGAGGGCGCCTTGATTGACGCCATCCACGACGCGCGCGCGTGGGCGCATGGCATCCTGATCAACCCCGGCGGCCTGACGCACACCAGCGTCGCCCTGCGCGACGCAATTAGCGCGGTCGCCCTGCCCTGCGTCGAAGTGCACCTCTCGAACGTGCACAAGCGCGAGCCTTTCCGACACCACTCGTTCATCTCGCCGGTGGCCGTCGGCGTGATTGCCGGCTTCGGCTGGCGCAGCTACACGCTGGGGCTGGCCGCCCTGCTGGACATCCTGGCCGAGCAGCCGCACAATCGGGCCGATGGATGAAGCGGGGTTGATCCGCGCGGCGCAGCGCGGCGATGTAGCCTCATTCAACCAACTGGTGTTGGCCTACCAGTCGCAGGTTTATAACGTCGCCTATCGCATCCTGGGCGAGCCGGCTGCGGCCGCCGACGCGACGCAAGAGGCATTCCTCGCGGCGTTCACCCACATCAAAAGCTATCGCGGCGGTTCGTTCAAGAGCTGGCTGCTGCGCATCGTGACCAACGCCTGCTACGACGCGCTGCGCTACGCGCGACGCCGGCCGGCCGCCTCGCTGGAGGGCGGCGACGAGGCCGACGAGGGGCGCAGCCTGGCCGATGTGTTACCCGCCGACGACGAGGATCCCTTGCACGCCGCCGAGCGCAGCGACCTGCGCCGCTTCATCGCGCGCGCGGCGCTGCAATTGCCGCCCGATCAACGCATCACGTTCGTGCTGTCCGACGTTCAAGGCTTGAGCTACGAAGAAATCGCCGAGGCGATGCAGGTATCGCTCGGCACGGTGAAAAGCCGGCTGAGCCGGGCGCGCGCCAAGCTGCGCGACGCTTTGTTAGCCCACGAGGAACTGCTGCCCGACGAGTTTCGTCAGTAAGGGGAAGGGCAATGACCGAGGACGAGCTGATCTCCGCTTACGTGGATGGCCGGCTGAGCGAGGCCGAGCGCGCTGCGCTCGAAGCGCGGATGGCGCGGGACGCGCCGCTGCGGCGCCGCGTCGCCGCGACGCGTCTGCTCGTCCGAGAATCGCGCGCGTTGCCGGCGCTGCAACCGCCGCGCAACTTCATCTTGCCGCTCGACGTCGGCCGAAAGCCGGCCGCGCCCGAGCGGCGACGGCCTTTGTTCTCCCCATGGCTCTTGCGGCTCGGCTCGCTGGCCGCGACGGCGCTCTTCGTGGCGCTGGCGGCATCCGAGTTGACGCGCCCCGCGCCCTTCGCCGCAATGCCCGCAGTCGCACCGGCGGCTGCGCCCGCTCTGGAGATGCCGCCGCAGCGCGCGTTGGCGACGCCCGCTGAACCGCCGGCCGAGATGGCGCCGGCGGCGCAGCCGATGCAGGGTGAGGCGTTGCCGGCCGCCCCGATTCAAGCCGCCGTCGCGCCGGAGGCCGAAGTTGAATCCGCGGGCGCGGATGCGGCGCAGCGTTCCTTTCAGGCGGCGAGCGAACCGGCGGCAACCGTCGCCGCGCCCGCGCCGCCGGCCGCCGGGCCGATCACGCCGACGCGCCTGTTGGCCGCGCTGGCGCTGCTTGCGGCCATCGCCCTGGGCCTGCTCGGTTGGGTGAAGCGGTGACTGCGCTCCGGCCGCTTTGCGCGAGCGCTTCTATAATCCGGTTGGTCAATCACTGCTCGAATCGCTTTGAGCGATCCGAACCGCAAGCATCCAGGTTTCATCATGCGCAACTTCATCTCTCAGCGCGTCGCGTCCGTCCCCCCCTCCGGCATCCGGCGCTTCTTCGACATCGCCGCCACCATGCCCGATGTGATCTCCCTGGGCATCGGCGAGCCGGACTTCGTCACGCCGCCGCCGATCCTTCGCGCCGGCATCGCGTCGCTGGAGCGCGGCGAGACGGCCTACACCAGCAACTCCGGCACGCTCGAGCTGCGCCGCGCGCTCAGCGCGCATCTGGCCCGGCTGTATGGCGTGGAGTACGACCCGGAGACCGAGCTGCTGATCACCGTAGGCGTGAGCGAGGCGATGTATCTGGCCTTGACGGCGATCGTTGACCCCGGCGACGAGGTGATCGTGCCGCAGCCGTGCTTTGTGTCCTACGCGCCGGAGGTGACCTTCGCCGGCGGCGTGGCCGTTCCTATCCCGACGCGCGTCGAGCACGAATTCCAGGTGACGGGCGAAGAGGTCGCCGCGCGCATCACACCCCGCACCAAGGCCATCCTGATCGGCTACCCCAACAACCCCACCGGCGCGGTGATGAGCCGCGCGCGGCTAATGGAGATCGCCCGCCTGGCCGAGCAGCACGACCTGGTCGTCATCAGCGACGAGATCTACGACCGGTTAGTGTATGGCGTGGCACACGTGTGCTTCGCCGCGTTGCCGGGCATGCAGGCGCGCACGATCCTGCTGGGCGGCTTCAGCAAGGACTACGCGATGACCGGCTGGCGCATCGGCTATGCGGCGGCGCCGGCGGAGCTGCTGGCCGCGATGCGCAAGGTGCATCAGTACACCATCATGTCCGCGCCGACCACCGGCCAACATGCCGCGCTGGCCGCGCTCCAGGAAGGCGAGGAGCATGTGCAGCGGATGGTGGCCGAATACGACCGGCGGCGCAAGCTGATCGTGAGCGGGTGCAACGCCCTCGGGCTGGATTGCTTCGAGCCGCGCGGCGCGTTCTATGCCTTCCCCTCGGTCGCCCGGACCGGCATGAGCGACGAGGAGTTCGCCGAAAAGCTGCTGCTGGAGGAGCAAGTCGCCGTGGTGCCTGGCAGCGCGTTCGGCGCAGGCGGCGCCGGACACGTGCGCATGGCCTACGCCCAATCCTACGAGAAGATCGAGCAGGCGCT
>CALHLE010000008.1 GCA_938034415.1 uncultured Anaerolineae bacterium | reverse complement strand
GCCAATGGCAGGCCGGCCAGATGTGGCGCGACGACGTGGACCTGGTCGTGCCGGAGGACGCCGAAGCGCCGGCCACGCTGCGCGTTCAGTTCGCGCTGTACAACCGTGGCAGCGGCGACGTCATACCGGGCGACGATGGACAAGGCAACCCTTCTCCGCCGCTGTTCGACGGCGCAACGCTGCTTCCCAGGCCAGACGCAGACGAAACGCTCGGCTCCGCGCAAATCGCCGCGCTAGGCGAGGTTGCTTGGCTTCAAGCTGCCCGCTTTGCGCCGCAGGCCACGGCCGGCCAGCCGTTGACGGTCACGCTCACCTGGCAGACGCTCGGCGCCACGCCGGACCCGCATACGACCTTCGTGCATCTGGTGGATGAGCGCGGCGCGCTGTGGGCGCAAGGCGACGCGCCGCCGCTGGGCGGCCAATTCCCCACCACGCGCTGGCGCGCCGGCGTCACGTTCGATGACTCGTACACCCTGCCGCTGTCGGCCGAGCTGCCGCCAGGACGGTATCGCCTGTTCGTCGGCCTGTATCACGCCGCCGACCTGACGCGTTTGCCCGCATTCGACCGCGACGGCAGACGGCTGCAGGACGACCGCATCTACCTGGGCGAAGTGCGCGTTGTCCCGCCAACCTCACTTATCCACCTGGCCCGATGTGGTAACGTCATCCTGGCATGCCGCGCACTCAACTGACGCGCCTGCAGTGGCTCATCGCAGTCGCGCACGTCGCGCTCGCATTGATCTATGGCGCCATCAACCCGCCCTGGGAAGCGCACGACGAGACCGGCCACTTCGCCTACGTCAACCATCTCGTTGCGACGCGCAGCCTGCCCGATGTTCTCGCTGCCGACAAGGCGCTGTTCGATCAATCGCACCAGCCGCCGCTGTATTACCTCGTCGCAGCCGCGCTGACATTCTGGGCCGACCGCAGCGACGATGTGCAGCCGGAGTTCAATCACTTTGCGCTCGACGGCACAAACCGGCGCGGCTTTCGCATCATGCTGCGACAGCCGGAGGAAGCCTTCCCCTGGCATGGCACGATCCTCGCCTTGCATGCGACGCGCGCGATCTCGGCATTGCTCACCGGCCTGACGGTCTGTTTGATCGCATCGAGCGCCAACCTGATCTTCGGCGCCGGCTCGACGGCGGCGCTGCTCAGCACGGCACTCGCCGCTTTCAATCCCCAGGTGATCTTCATGGGCGCGATGGTCAACAACGACGCGATGGTCGCTGCGATGGGAGCTGGGGTAGCGCATCACATCCTGCGCATTGCGCATGGCGCATCGCGCCCCCCATCCCCCGCGCGCTCCGAAACGCCAAGCGTCGGCTACGAATCGCAACAGGCCGAACGCAATCTGCAACACGCGACGTTCGATGCGGATGCCTTACGCCTCGGCCTCGCCCTCGGCCTGGCGTTCCTGTCCAAGAACAGCGCCCTCGCGTTGATCGGCTTCGCAGCGCTGGCGCTGGCATTCATCGCCTGGCGCGCAGCCTGGCCGGCGCGCCACCTGCTCCGGCGAGGCGCGTTGGTCTTCGGCGCATTCGCCGTGATCGCATTGCCCTACCTCGGCTACAACCTGGCGCGCTACGGCCGGCTGCTGACCGACCGCAACCCGGACAACCCCATCCTGGTCGCGCCCACCAGCGTCATCGGCGAAGGGGTATGGGTATCCATTCGCGACGCTTGGCTGCCGCAGTTATTCGCCAACACCTTCCGCACGTTTTGGGGCAAGTTCGGCTGGGGCAACGTTGGCCTGCCAGAGTGGGCGTATCTGGCGTTTGCTGTCTTGACGCTGGTCGGCGCGGTCGGCTGCGCAATTGGCTATCGCCGCGCCGAACGCGCGATGCGCGCGGCCATCGTCGTGCTGCTGATGCTCGGCCTTTCGATGATGGCGCTGCCGCTGTATCGCGCGCTTTTCTATCAAGACCCGGCGCTGATGCCGGGGCGTTACCTGATGCCGGCGCTGACGTCCTACGCCTGCCTGCTCGGTTTTGGGTGGAGCGTCCTGTGCGAGCGATGGGCCTCTGCGTCGCGCAAACTGCCCTACGGCATTGCGGCCTGCCTGGCGACCTTCGCGCTGATTGTGCCGTTCGCCTACATCCAGCCGCGCTACCGGCCCGGCCTCATTGCGCCAAGCGACGCCAACGCACTGCTCACCTTCGGCGACCTGGTGCAGCTTGTGGATGCAACGGCACAGACAGCCCTGCTGCCCGACCGCGAGGGTATGCGCCACTACGCGCGGGTAAAGTTGACCTGGCGCGCGCTGCGCCCGACAGTGGGACATCACGCCTTCAGCGTCAGCGTGTTGGGGCGCGATAGCGAAGTGCTCGGCTCAATTGCCACCTTCCCCAACCTCGGCAACTACCCCAGCACGAATTGGCGCGCCGGCGACACGTTCGTAGACGCCTACGACATCTTGCTGGAGAAGCCTTGCCCCCGGCTGCCGGCGCTCGGCAAGCTACACGTGACGGTGTTTCCGTTTGAGCCGCTGACGGCACCTCGGCCGGTTAGCGTTACGGAAGTCCTCTCGTCCACCGATGGCGCAGGCCGGCCTGTTGCGCCCATCGTCGGTCGCTTCAAGATCGGCACAGCGCCGCCGCTGCCGGTGTTCTGGCAACCGCCGCTCGCCCACTTCGACAGCATCTGGCTGCGCGAGGCGCAACTGCCGGCGAAGGCGCGCCCCGGTGAGACCATAGCCGTCACCCTGACTTATGAAGTCATGCAACCCACACCCAAGCGCGGGACCGCATTTGTGCACGTCCTAGACGCGAGCGGCCGGCTCGTGGGGCAAGACGACCACGCCCCGCTGAACGGCGAGTACCCCACCGACCTCTGGGACGCCGGCGAGTGCGTGCGCGAGACCTTTCGGCCGACGCTGCCGACGGACGCGCAAGGCACGCTGCGCATCGCAACCGGCTTTTACACCGCCGACGGCGCTCGATTCGCCACCGGCACGCCGGACGATGTTGTGTTCATCGGCGAGGTTCAGGTGGAGGAGTAGCAGACGGCATCCGGCGGCGGCTGACGCTCGGACAGCGCGACGTGCATCCTCGCCGTAGACGGCATATACTTCACAGCATCGGATTGATTCTGTGGAAGAGGTTGTTGAGATGTTAACTCCCCTGATTACCACTGCGCGCGAATCGCTGCGCTACAGAGGCAGCGGCCACGTCCTCTGGCTGTTGCACCGCGTGACCGGCCTAGGCGTCGTGATCTTCCTCGGCACGCACATCTTCGGCATGAGCATGGCGACGTTCAATCCGCCGCTGCACGAAGCGATGCTCGCGGTCTATAAGACGCCGCTGTTCTCCCTCGGCGAGATCGTCTTGGCCGCCTGCTTGATCTTTCACGCCGTGAACGGCACGCGCATCGCCATCCTCGAGCTGCGGCCGGCGCTGTGGGACAAACAAGAAGTCGCCACCCGCTGGTCGGTCATCATCACCCTCATCCTGCTTGCGCCGACTATCGCGATCATGGCGTTCAAGTCCATCAGTTACTACGCGACGCATGGCCTTAGGTAATCCCAAGCGAGCATAGCCATGGCTTCTACCACTGTAACCCCCGGCCGCACCGTGCGCAAGGTGCAGCCGATCCCGCAAACCCGCAATCGCCTGGAGCTGGCCCTGTGGATGTTCATGCGCTACAGCGGCCTAGCCTTGGTCTTTCTAGCACTATCGCACTTTTGGATGCAGCACGTGCTCATCGGCACACACGAGATTGAGTTCGCCGGCACGCAACTGCGTTGGGGCATCACCGGCCAGCCGGTCACGGTCGAGCAGCTCATCTGGCGCGCCTACTACGCCGTGATGCTTATCCTGGCTGTGGCGCACGGCATCAACGGCGTGCGCCAGGTCGCTTACGACTACTTCGGCCACCGTCCGGCGACCTATAAAGGGCTGATGTATGTCGTGGTGGCCATCGCTGCGATCATCTCGCTGGGCGGCATCCTCGCGCTGTTCATGGGCGCAGCCGCCGGCGGCGAGGCTGCGCTGCGATAAGCACGCGCGCCGTCCCTGAGCAGCATGCGCGCACGGTGATCCGCGCTATCGCCGATGACGAATGTCGGACACCACAAGGCAGGTGGCGCTCGGTATGGCCACCTGCCCTGCTCGTCATTGGGATGGCGTTTGCCTTCCGGATGCACGGGCTGGAGCACGTGCGCCAGAACTACGACCGCGCCTACCCGCATGGCCTCGGCTTGTTCATCCGTCAAGCGGTCGCCGAGGGGCGCTTCGACCAACTGCCTGCCGCCAGCCTGCTGGCCAGCATCAATCTGCCCAACCCGGCCGGCGCCAGTTACTTCTATGCGCTACTGACTGCCATTGAGCCTGGCGCGTATGTCGCCACGGCGCTCAATGCGATGCTGGGCACGCTGGTGGCCGCAGTCGCTTTCAACCTGGCGCGGCGACTGTTCGGCGGATGGGCCGCCTTCGTGGCCGGCTTGCTCGCCGGCGTGAGCCTGTGGGCGGCCTGGGTCGCGCGCGGGGCATGGCTGCAGGGGCCGCTTGAAGCGATGGGCGCGCTGACGCTATGGCTGGCGATGAATGGCTTGGCGCGCGGCAAGCCGAAGCACTTGTTCACAGCGTTCGCCTGGGCCGCTGCCTGTCTGCACACATACCTGGTTGCCGCCGGCCTGCTCGCCCAACTGGTCGCTGCGACGCTCATCGGCGCGCTTCATCTGCATAGGTCAGGCCGATGGTCGGCCGGCCTGCGCTGCGCTGCGGCCGCTGGCACTGCCACCTGCGTCTTGAGCGCGCTGGTTTACGCCGGCGCAGTCATCAGCGCGCGCGCCTCGCTCACAGCCGTGGTCAACAACCCTCACGCCTTCAACGAGGAGACCCGCGCCGGCCGGCTGAATCTCGATCCGATCAACCATGCGCTGCGCATCGCCAGCGGGCGCGACTTCGAGAACACGTTCGTCGAACCCGATGCGCCGATGTTCGAGCTGCGCGACCGCTGGAGCGATGCACGGGCAACGATTATTGATGCGCTCCTCTGGATCGGGCTGGGCATGTTGGCGATTCGGGCCGCCGGCCGATCTCGCCCGAATCCGGCCCGCGCGCTAACCAGCCGCATCGCGCTCGGCTGGTTTGTCTTGCCGATCCTGACGACCTTCCTGATTGCGAACGCCGTCATGCGCGATTGGAAGGTGCACGTGTTCTACCTGCTGCTCACCTCGCCGATGCCTTATGCGTTGGCCGGCGCGCCGTTTGCGTTGCTCGAGCGCGCAGCGCGCCATGTGTCGCGCAGGACGCGATACGCGATCTTGGCTTTGGCTTCTCCTGCCGCCGTCGTCGCCGTCGCCATCCCCTGGTGGAACGCCCTCGGCGAGGCAGAGGCCGCAGCGCGCTTCCCTTACCATCACGACGGCTTGTATAGCCTGCCGCTTCTCTGGCAAATGCGCCTGGCCGAGCGATGGCGCGCACTTGGCTGCGTCACGCTTCACGCCCAGGAAGACGCGCGCTGGCTGGCCAGTTTGCTCGGAGATGCCCAACCAACGCGCGCCGAGGAGATCCACATCAAGGGCGCATCCAGCGTCTGGCAAGTGCGGCCGGAGGGCGGCGAGTGCGCGCTGTTGATGGCCGAATCGCCTGCGCCGGCGCGCGCCGAGGCATTCCCGATGCCCATCCCCGGCCAAAAGCGCACCGACCGGACGCCGGTCATGCTGATGCTCTATCGCGCGCTGCCGCTCGAATCGGCCCTGCGCCCGTCGGACGGCACGTTCACCGTCAACCTGGGCGAAGGCTGGCGGTTGCTGGAGCTGCGCACGCCGGCTGCGGCGCATCCCGGCGAGACGATCACCGTAACGCATGACTGGCTGGTGGGGCTGCCGCCGGCCGAGCCGCACTGGTCGTGGTATTTCGCGCCGTTCGTCAAGTTGTTTGCGCCTGACGGCCGGATGATCTTGCAGGTGGATAACGCACCAGCGATCCTCGGCTATCGTTGGCGCGCCGGGCACGTGCAAACCAGCGCAGTGCGCTTCGCGCTGCCGGCGGATCTGCCGACGGGCGAATACACGTTGGAGATGAGCCTGTTCGATCCCAACCAGAAGAAGAACGCGGTGTATTTCGATCCCAAGCAACCTAGCACGCCCGTTGTTACAATACAACGTGTGTTGTTGGTTCGGGAAGTGCGGTGACAAGCGCGGATCATTCAATCACTTACTTTAGGAGTTGGTATGCCTCAGTATCATCAGTTTGATGCGCTCGTGGTGGGCGCAGGCGGCGCAGGGTTGATGGCGGCCCTGTATGCCAGCAAGAGTGTGAACACCGCCGTCATCAGCAAGCTGTATCCCACGCGTTCGCACACCGGCACGGCGCAGGGCGGCATCAGCGCCGCGCTGGGCAACCTGGAAGAGGACAAATGGGAGTGGCACGCCTACGACACGATCAAAGGCGGCGACTTCCTGTGCGATCAAGACGCTGTGGACATCATGTGCCGCGAGGCGATTGACGCGGTGATTGATCTGGAGCACATGGGCCTGCCGTTCGACCGCACGCCCGACGGCAAGATCAGCCAGCGGCGCTTCGGCGGGCACACCAACAACGAGACCAAAAAGCCGGTCATGCGTGCTTGCCACGCCGCCGACCGCACCGGCCATATGATCCTCCAGACGCTTTACCAGAACTGCATCAAGAACAACGTCAAGTTCTTCGATGAGTTCCAGGTGATTGACGTGTTGATCGAGGACGGCAAGTGCAACGGCGTAGTCGCCGTACAACTGGCCACCGGCGAGATCCACGTCTTCCACAGCAAGGCGACCCTGATCGCCACCGGCGGCTTCGGCAAGATGTGGAAGGTCACCAGCAACGCCCACTCGTTGACCGGCGACCTGCCGGCGGCAGTGTTGCGGCGCGGCTTGCCACTGGAGGACATGGAGTTCTTCCAGTTCCATCCGACCGGCGTGTACAAGCTGGGCATCTTGCTCAGCGAGGCCGCGCGCGGCGAAGGCGCGGTGTTCATCAACGACAAGGGCGAGCGCTTCATGGAGCGCTACATGCCCACCCTGAAAGACCTCGCCCCGCGCGACATCTGCAGCCGCTGCATCTACACCGAGATCCGCGAAGGGCGCGGCATCGGCGGCAAAGACTACGTGTATCTGGACTTCCGCCCTGAGCAGATCAACAAGTACTTCGAGGCAGATGGCAACCCCAAGCGCATAGACGCGCATTACCTGGAGACCCGGCTGCCCGACATCATCGAATTCGCCCGCGTCTACCAGGGGATTGACCCGATCAAGGAGCCGGTGCCGATTCAGCCGACGGCGCACTACGCCATGGGCGGCATCCCTACCGATAACGACGCACGTGTACTGGCCGATGAAACCGGTCGGATCGTGGAAGGGCTTTACGCCGCCGGCGAGGTGGCCTGCGTCAGCGTGCACGGCGCCAATCGGCTGGGCACGAACTCGCTGGTGGACCTGGTGGTTTTCGGCAAGCGCGGCGGCATCGCCATGGCCGAGTATTGCAAGCAGGCATCGTTCCGCCCCATCAACCGCGACGCGGCGGCCAAAGAGGGCGCTGCGCAGCTTGACCGCATCCGCAACAACAACGGCAACGAACGCCCTCATGCCATCCGCAAAGAGATGCAGGCGGTCATGGATGACAAGGTCGGCGTGTATCGCACCGGCGCCGGGTTGGAAGAGGCGATTGACAAGATCCACGAGCTGCAAGCCCGCTACAAGCGCATCCGCATTGACGACAAGGGCTTTAAGTGGAACACCGACCTGATGGAAGCCTGGGAGCTAGGCGCGCTGCTTGACCTAGCCGAGGTCACTGCCTTCGCAGCCCTGGCGCGCACGGAGAGCCGCGGCGGCCACTACCGCGAGGATTATCCCAACCGCGACGACGTGAACTTCCTCAAGCACTCGATGGCCTGGAAGAATGGGACGATCACGCTGAAGTACAAGCCGGTGCGCATCACGCGCATCCAACCACAGGAAAGGAAGTATTGACACCGAGGATTTGAGGCTCGCGCTTGCGAGCGTTTCCAATCCTCGGCGCCGCGTTCTCGATTCCGATGAAGATCAATCTGAAGATCAAGCGCTTCAATCCGGAGACGGACAAGAAGCCCCACTGGGAGACTTACACAGTTGAGGTCGAACCCACCGATCGCGTGCTCGACGCGCTGCATGAGATCAAGTGGAACCAGGACGGCACGCTGGCTCTGCGGCGCAGTTGCGCCCATGGCGTGTGCGGCAGCGACGCCATGCGCATCAACGGCCGCAACATGCTGGCTTGCAAGGTGCTCATTCAGAACATCGCCAAAGACGGCGACACGGTCACCGTCGAGCCGATCCTCGGCCTGCCGGTGATCAAAGACCTCATCGTAGACATGGAGCCGTTCTTTGCGCACTACCGCGCGGTGATGCCGTATCTGGTGAACAACGACCCGCTGCCGGAGAACGGCCGCGAGCGCTTGCAGTCGCCGGCAGACCGCGAGCGCTACGACGACACGACCAAGTGCATCCTGTGCGCGGCTTGCACCACAAGCTGCCCGTCGTTCTGGGCGCGAGGCGAGTACGTCGGGCCGGCGGCCATCGTGCAGGCGCACCGCTTCATCTTCGACAGCCGCGACCAGGCTGCGCAGCAGCGCTTGGAGATCCTGAGCGCGCAGGATGGCGTCTGGCGCTGCCGCACCGTCTTCAACTGCACCGAAGCCTGCCCGCGCGGCATCCAGGTGACCAAAGCCATCGGCGAGGTCAAGGAAGCCCTGCGCACCGGCATCATCCAATAGACCACACCAAGCCCAGGTAGCCGATGGCAATGCCATCGGCTACTCTTCGTCGCCGCTCGCGCTTTCAGCTTCGATCCGGCGACTGGTCGGCTTCCTCGCGCTCGACGCGCTCCAGATAGCGCATGATGTCGCCGAGCGAGAGGATGCCGATCGGGTTACAGATGTCGTCCGGCTCGGCCACCACGACGCGGTGAATGCGGTGGTCAATGATGATCTTGGCGGCTTCCTTCAGCGACATGTCCGGCGTCACCGTCAGCACGCGGTTGGTCATGATCTCGCCGACGGTGAGTTGATCCCAGGGCTTGCCGCCCTCGTGGACGAGCCGCGCCGCGACGATATCGGTCTCGGAGATGATGCCGGCCAGCGCGCAATCGAAGTCCACCACCACCAGCGAGCGCAGCCCTTTCTCGTTCATGATGCGCGCAGCATCGCGCACGCTGATGGACGAATCGCAACTCACGACGCCCTTGTGCATCGCGTCTCGGACTGTCATGTGTTTCATAGGTTTGGTTTCCTCTGTAGGCATGTAAGTTTAACGTAGGACTCAACTCGAAAGCCGGCCGATCGTGGGTGAACGATACAATCGCCCATCATGACCTACCGCCTCTGCGTTATTCCCGGCGACGGGGTGGGCCGCGAAGTGATCCCCTACGCCGTCGAAGCCCTGCAACACGCGTTGCCCGGCTTGACCACGGTCGAGGCCGAGGCCGGCTGGGACTGCTTCCAGCGCACCGGCAATGCGCTGCCCGATGAGACTATCGCCCAGATCGCCGCTTGCGGCGCGACCTTGTTTGGAGCCGTTTCCTCACCGTCGCGCAAGGTCGAGGGCTACCGCAGCCCAATCATCCAGATGCGCCAGCGCTTCGACCTGTATGCCAACTTGCGCCCAACGCGCATCGTGTGGTCTCAGGCATCGCAGATGATCGGCCGGCCACAAGCTGTGGACCTGATCTTAGTGCGCGAGAACACGCAAGGACTATATGTCGGCCGAGAACGGCTGCAAGGCGACGAGGCCATCGCCGAGCGCGTGATCACCCGCGCAGCGTCGGAGCGCATCGCGCGCGTGGCGTTCGAGCTGGCGCGCCAGCGCGAGCGCAAGCGCGTCACGATTGTGCACAAGGCCAACATACTGCCGGTCACCGACGGCCTCTTCTGCGACGCCGTGCGCGCCGTGGGCGCGAGCTATCCCGAAGTGGCTATTGACGAGATGCTGGTGGACACGGCGGCGATGATGCTGGCGTCGAAGCCGGCGCGGTTCGATGTGATCGTCACCACCAACTTGTTCGGCGACATCCTGAGCGACGTGGCCAGCGTGTGGGGCGGCGGCATGGGCGTGGCGCCCTCGCTCAACCTCGGCGAGGGCGTGGCAATCGCTGAGCCGGTGCACGGCAGCGCGCCCGACATCGCCGGCAAAGGCATCGCCAACCCTTGCGGTGCGATCCTGAGCGCAGCGCTGTTGGCGCGGCACTACTGGAAGCGGGCCGACGTCGCCGAACGCATCGAACGCGCCGTGTACGGCGCGATCGAGAGCGGCGCGCGCACGCCCGACTTGGGCGGCCAGGCCGCCACGCAGGAAGTCGCGGCGGAGATACTGCGGCGCATCTGAATCCCCGCATCAGCAGATTCCTAATCGCAAATTTGGCTTGGCAGCGTCCGACTTCTCGCCTAGCTATAAGCTTCTGCGCGTAGAATCGCGCTGTGCTGTCCGAGGCGTTCCTTCAGTCGCTGCGCACCCTGCGCCTGAATGCGCCGCGTCGGCGCGTGGGCTCGCTGACCGGCGAACGGCGCAGCGTGAAGCGCGGGCGCTCGGTCGAGTTTGCCGATTACCGCAATTACACCCCCGGCGACGACCCGCGCCGCGTGGACTGGAACGTCTACGCCCGGCTAGAACGCCCTTACATCAAATTGTTCGAGGACGAGGAAGACCTCACCACGCACATTTTGCTGGATGACAGCCCATCCATGTTCTGGCAACCGGACGAGGAAGCTGACGGCCAACACCTTGCGCAGAAGTGGCTATGCGCCGCGCAGCTCGCGGTCGTGCTGGGCTACGTCGCGCTGGCCTCCGGCGACAAAGTCGTGCTGGAGACCAGCTCGTTCCAGCGCTTTGGGCCAAAGCGCGGCGTGGCCTCCGCTGCGGCGCTCATCGCTTTCGTCGAGCGCGTCTCGGCAACCGACAAGCGCGACCTGCGCGCTGCGCCGACCGGCCGGCGACAGCCCTTGAATGCCTGGCTGAAGCGTTACGCGCTCGACGCGCGCCCCGGCCTGTGCATCCTGATCAGCGACATGCTGGACGAGGGCGGCTATACCGAGGGGTTCAACGCGCTGGGCAACAGCCGGCTAGATGTGAACCTGTTGCACACGCTCAGCGCCGACGAACTCGACCCGCAATTCACCGGCGACCTCAGGCTCAAGGACGTGGAGACGGCGAACCACCAAGACATGAGCCTGGACGACGCCGTGCTCAGCCAATACCGCCAGCGGTTGACGGCGTGGAGCGAGGCGATCGCCGCCCAGGTGCGCCGGCGCGGCGGCCGTTACCACCTCACCGACACCTCGCTGCCGATCGAACAAATCGTGTTAAAGGACCTGAGGCGCGCAGAATGGCTTGTGTGATGGTTGCGAAGCATGGGCGCGACCACTGATGGCAATTTGCCAATCGAGAACCGCAAATGGACTTGCTGAATCCGTCGGCCTTCCTGTTTGCCCTGTTGGCCGTGCCGATCATTCTGCTCTACTTGCTGCGGCTGCAGCGGCGCGAGCAGACCGTGAGCAGCACGCTGCTGTGGCGACAGGCGACGATGGATCGCGAGGCCAACACGCTGTGGCAACGCCTGCGGCGTAGCCTGCTGCTCATCCTGCAACTGATCACGCTGGCCTTTCTCGTCTTCGCGCTCGTCCGGCCCTACGTGAACGTGCCCGGCGCGGTGAGCGGACGATCCATCGTGTTGCTCGATGCGTCGGCTTCAATGCAAGCGACCGATGTTGCGCCCTCGCGATTTGAAGCGGCGCGGGCGCGCGTGCGTGATTTGATCAACGGCCTGGGCGTTAATGACCAAATGACGCTCATCTTGGTGGACGGCGCGCCGCGCGCGCTCAGCGCGTTGACCAGCGATAAGTCGCAACTGCTCGATGCGCTCGACTCGGCCCGGCCTTCGCTGGACGCAGCGAACTGGAGCGCGGCCATCGCCCTGGCCGTCGCCACCGGCGCGGGCGACGAGGATACCACTACCCTCGTGCTCAGCGACGGCGCGCACGCCGACGACCTGGGCCTGCTGCCTGGCAAAGCGCGCTTCATCCCAATCGGGAACAGCGGCGACAACGTCGCCATCTCCGCGCTGACTTTGCGCCGCACCCTGCGCGGCCTTTCGGCTTTTGTGCGGGTGACGAACAGCGGGTCACAGGACGAGCGCGTGCTGGTGTCGCTGCGCGCCGACGGCGCGCTGGTGGATGCGCGCGTGCTGAACGTGCCGGCCGGCGCATTCGCCGAATGGACGATCGGCAACATCAACCCGAACGCCGTCGCCGTAGACGCTCGCATTGACGAAGCGCAGCGCAATTTCCTGGCTGTGGACGACGCCGCCTACGCGGTCAACACGGCGAACACGACGCGCCACGCCCTGCTGCTGACGCGCGGCAACCGCTTCCTCGAACAAGCGCTGGCGTCGTTGCCCGGCCTGCGCGTGACGCGGGCCGCGACGATGCCGCCCGACGCCCAAACATACGACCTCTATGTGCTGGACAACATGACGGTCACGCTGCCGGCGCGGGCCAACGCGCTGCTGATCGGCGCACAGTCGGTGTTCACCACCAGCGGCGTCTTCAGCAACACCGACTACGTGCGCACCGAAGCGCACCCCATCGCCCGCAACGTGGATTGGCGCGGCGTGAACGTCCTGGATGCGCAGCGGGTGAACGCGCCCGGTTGGTTGCGACCGGTGATCGAGAGCCAAGGCGGCCCGCTGGTGCTCGCCGGCGAAAGCGCCAAGGATGATTTACAGCGCGCGGTGCTCATCACTTTCGACCTGCGCCGGAGCGATCTGCCGTTGCAGATCGCGTTCCCGATCCTGATCGCCAACAGCGTGGAATGGCTGGCGCCGGCGCAAGGGCTGAATGTGCCCCTCAACGTCAAGCCGGGCGAAGTGGTGCCGATTCCGGAGAACACACGAGTGACGCTGCCCTCTGGCGAGGAGGTCGTAGCCGGCCGGCGCGGCTTCGCGCAGACGGATCGGCCGGGCATCTACACCTTCGACGCGGGCCAAGCGCAGGGCGCCTTCGCCGTGAACTTCAGCAACGTGAGCGAGTCTCGCATCGCGCCCAACCCCAACTTGCAAGTCGGCAGCACGAACGCGAACGCTGAACAAGTCGAAAGCCGGGCAACCTCGCAGCGCGAGTTCTGGCATTGGCTGGCCGGCATTGCGCTGGTGCTGCTGCTGGCGGAATGGTGGGTCTATCAACGCGGCCTGCCGGCCTGGTTGCGCACAACGCCGAGGCCGCAAATGCCCAGCCGGTAACGTCTTCGCCCGCTCGAGCGACTTCGGCTTGGCTAATCCGATTGCCCCGATGACGCAGCGATAAGCGCCAGCTTCTTAGCGCGGGGCAGGCGTTTGATGGCGCGCTCGAGCTGCATCGCCTCGCGCCACGTCGCCACCTCGCAGCGCCAGGCCAGCGCCACCGGCCGTCGCGCCCGCGTGTAACGCCCGCCGCGCCCGGCCTGATGCGCCTTCAGCCGCGCATCGGCGTCTTTGGCGATGCCGGTGTAGAGCGATCCGTCGGCGCAGCGCAACATATAGACGTAAGGCATCTCAGCGCGCCGTCCACCCCAAATCGAGCATGTGCGCCGCGCCGGTGATGATGCCGCCTTTGTCCGAGGCGAGATACAGCGCAAACTCGGCGACTTCGTCCGGCTCGATCAGCCGCTTGATCGCCGCCGGCCCGAGCATCACCTGCTCGATCACCTCGCTTTCGGGGATGTTCAGCGTGCGCGCCTGATCGGCGATCTGTTTGTCCACGATAGGCGTGCGCACGTAGGCCGGGCAGATCGCGTTGACGGTGACGCCAAATGCTGCGGCTTCCAGCGCCACCGTCTTGGTCAGGCCCATCAAGCCGTGTTTGGCGCTGATGTAGGCGCTCTTGAACGGGCTGGCGACCACGCCATGCAGGCTGCTGATGTTGATGATGCGCCCCCAGCGATTGGCTTTCATCGCCGGCAACAGATACTTGATCAACTGGAACGGCGCGGTCAGCATCACCTGGATCATCCTGTTCCAGGTGGCTTCGGGGAATTCCTCCACCGGATGAATCTGCTGGAAGCCGGCATTGTTGATGAGGATGTCCACACGGCCGCCGGCGGCTTGCAGCGCCGACTGCGCAAGCGACTTGACCGCTTCTTGATCCGACAGATCGGCCCGCAGGAAGGCCGCACCGAGCGCATCGGCGACTTGCTGCGCCTCGGGCGTGATGTCATGCACCAGCACGCGCGCGCCCGCGCGGGCGAAGGCCTGCGCGCAGGCGCGGCCGATGCCGCTGCCGGCGCCGGTGATGAGAACAGTCTTATCTTCGAGCGACATCGTGTTTCAACAGGATGGGAAAGCGCCTGAGCGCGTCAACGTCACCGGGCGGCGGCAGGATTCGGCGCGTCCGCGCGGTTGAGCGCGCGCGCGAACTCGACGAAGAACTGCAACGCCTGCGGGTTGGCCACCGAACCCAGGTTGACGGCCTTTTCCAGCGGCGCGCCCAGCAAGATCTTCTTGACCGGCACCTCCAACTTCTTGCCGTTCAGCGTGCGCGGCACTTCGGGGATGGCGATCACGTCGTCGGGCACTTGGCGCGGCGAAAGCTCGGTGCGGATGGCTTGCTTGATCTTCGCGTCGAGCGCTGCGTCCAACACAGCGCCTTCGCGCAATACGACGAACAACGGCATGTATGACGGCCGGCCCAACATCTCTAAGTCAATCACCAGCGCATCCAACACCTCGGGCATGCTTTCGACCACGCGGTAGAGTTCGCTGGTGCCGATGCGCACGCCCTGCCGGTTGATGGTGGAATCGCTGCGGCCGTAGATGATCACGCCGCCGTGCGGGGTAATCTTCGCCCAGTCGCCATGCCGCCATACGCCCGGAAACATCTCGAAGTAGCTCTCGCGATAGCGGCGCATCTCCGGGTCGTTCCAGAAATAGATCGGCATCGAAGGCATCGGCTCGGTGACGACCAACTCGCCCACTTCGTCCACGAGCGGCCGGCCCTGCTCGTCGAAAGCTTGCACATGCGCGCCCAAGTAGCGACATTGCATCTCGCCCAGGCGCACAGGCAGCAGCGGACAACCGCCCACAAAGGCCGTGCACACATCGGTGCCGCCGCTCAGCGGAGCCAACCACACGTCGGGCTTGACGTGCGCATAGATCCAGCGGAAGCCGTCTTCGGACAGCGGCGAACCGGTTGAGCCGATGTGACGCAGCGCGCCCAGGTCATATCGCTGGCGCGGCTCGATGCCGGCCTTCATGCACGCGGTGATGTACGCCGCGCTGGCGCCGAAGACGGTCATGCCCGTCTCTTCGGCGAAGCGCCACAAGGCCCCCATCTCATCGCGCGCCGGGCTGCCGTCGTAGAGCAGCACCGTGCTGCCGACCAGCAAGCCTCCGATCACGAAGTTCCACATCATCCAGCCGGTCGTGGTGAACCAGAAGAAGCGGTCGCTGGGCTTGAGGTCGAGGTGAAAGGAGAGCGCTTTGAGGTGCTCGATCAAAATGCCGCCGTGCGAGTGCACGATGGGCTTGGGCAGGCCGGTCGTGCCGCTGGAATACAGCACCCACAGCGGATGGTCAAAGAGAACCGGCTCAAAGCGCAGCTCGTCCTGCGCATGTCGCATCGCACCGAGGGCGTCATCCCAAGCCACTTCCTTGACCGAATCGGTGAAAGGCCGGGCATCGCCTTCCAGATAAGGGATGCGAAACACGCATCGCAACGTCGGCAGGGAACGGATCAGCTCGACGACTGCGCCGCGCCGGTCGTTGGGTTTGCCGTTGTACACGTAGCCGTCCACGGCGAACAGCGCCTTTGGCTCGATCTGCCTGAAGCGGTCTAAGGCTGCCGACGCGCCGATGTCCGGCGAACAACTCGACCAGATCGCGCCCAGGCTGGCGCAGGCTAGAAAGGCGATCACCGCCTCGGGCATATTGGGGACGTAGGCGACGACGCGGTCGCCGGCGCCGACGCCCTGCTCGCGCAGCGCCGCAGCCACCACCGTCACTGCGCGACGCAGTTCATCCCACGAAAGCGCGCTGGTTTCAGGCCGCAGGCGCGTCGTCTCGGTGCGGAAGATCAACGCCGGCCGGTCGCCGGCGGCGTTGCGGAAGGCGTGCTCGGCGTAGTTCAGCTTGGCGCCGGGGAACCACTGCGCGCCGGGCATGTCGCGCCGGGCGAGGACTTGACCGGCCGGCTGCGATGCGCGCACGCCAAAGTAATCCCACAGCGTGCCCCAGAACGACTCCAGATCGTTCACCGACCAGCGCCACAAGTCGTCGTAGTCCGCAAAGGTCAGCGCGCGCCACTGCACCAGCCAGTCCATGTAATGCCGCAGGTTGCTGTTGCGCCGAAGCGCATCCGAGGGCTGCCAGAGCACGGTCATTGCGATGGGATTGTACGTGCGGCGCGCGACTGCGTATTCCTCACGCGCTTGACCAAGGCTCCGGCTGCCCGGCGCGGACTTCGGCCAGCCCGGCCCGTTCGGCGAAAGCTGCGACCGACAGTCGTTAGAATTGCGCGCATCAAACAATCTCATCACCTCGGAGGGCAACCATGTCTCTGGCAACGCGATCCCGACCGTTCATCTCCTATGTCGAGGACTGGCTGAGTCGTCTGCCGACGGCGAAGCTGTCGAAGTTGATCAGTGATCCGTCGCGGGCCGCCGTGGCCTCGGTGGACATCATCAACGGCTTCTGCACCGTCGGCCCGCTGGCCAGCCCGCGCGTGCAGGGCATTGTCAAGCCCATCGTCAAGCTTCTTCGCGATTGCTACGACGCCGGCGTGCGCCATTTCATCCTGACGCAGGACGCGCACGAGCCGGACGCCGTGGAGTTTAAGCAGTATCCGCCGCACTGCGTGCGCGGCCACATCGAAGCGCAAACTGCGCCGGAGTTGCTCAAGCTGCCCTTCGCCAGCGAATTCGTCGTATTCGAGAAGAACTCTATTTCTTCGGCGGAGAACACCGGCCTCGACCGCTGGCTGGACGCGCATCCAGAGGTGACGACGTTCATCGTCGTTGGCGACTGCACCGACCTGTGCACGTATCAGCTCGCCATGCATCTGCGCCTACGCGCCAACGCCTACCAGCAGCGAGAGGCGCGCGTGATCGTGCCGGAGAACTGCGTGCAGACGTACGACACGCCGGTGAAGACGGCGCAGAAGCTCGGCATCCCGGCACACGATGGCGACCTGCTACATGCGATCTTCCTCTACAACATGTGGACGAACGGCGTGGAGGTAGTGAAGAAGATCACACGATAAATCTCAAACGCAGATGCTCAACGAAGCCCTCGCCCCCGACATCCAGGCCCTCATCGCAAATAAGAGCTGGTCCGCCGTCCGCGACGCCGTCGCCAACTGGCCGGCGCCGGAGATCGCCGACCTGTTGCTCGCCCTGCCCAAGACGGAACGCGCCGTTGTGTTCCGCGTGCTGCCGCGCGCGATCTCCAGCGAAGTCTTCAGCTATCTGACGACCGAACAGCAAAACCAACTGCTCAAAGAGCTGACGGACGAGGAGACGCGGCAACTGCTCGCCGGCCTCAGCCCCGACGATCGCACCGCGCTGTTGGAAGAGTTGCCCGGACGGGCCAGCCAGAAGCTGCTGAACTTGCTCAGTCCAGAAGACCTAGCCGAAGCGCGCAAGATGCTGGGCTATCCGGAGGACAGCGTTGGCCGGTTGATGACGCCGGACTACGTAGCGGTGCGCCGGCAATGGACGATCAGCCAGGCCCTGGCGCACATTCGCGCGCGCGGGCGCAGCAGCGAGACGATCAACGTGGTGTATGTGGTGGACGAGGGCTGGAGGCTAGTGGACGCGCTTGAGTTGCGGCGCTTCATCTTCGCCGAGCCGGACGAGCCTGTTGAGGCAATCATGGATGGCCGGTTCGTCAGCGTGCGCGCTTCCGACGACCGCGAAGCAGCGGTGCGCGTAATGCAGCGCTATGACCTGGACGCGCTGCCGGTAGTGGATTCGGATGGCGTGCTGGTGGGCATCGTCACCGCTGACGACGTGCTCGACGTGGCGCAGGAGGAGGCGACGGAGGACTTCCACCGCGCGGCTGCCGTCGCGCCGCTCAAGGCGAACTACAAGGAGCTGAGCATTTTCACGATCTATCGCAAGCGCATCGGCTGGCTGCTGGCGTTGGTTTTCATGAACATCTTCTCCGGCGCAGCCATCGCTGCGTTCGAGGAGACCATCGCCGCGGTCGTGGCGCTGGTGTTCTTCCTGCCGCTGCTGATAGACAGCAGCGGCAACGCCGGGTCGCAATCGGCCACGCTGATGGTGCGCGCATTGGCCACCGGGGACGTGAAGCTGAGCGACTGGGGCAAGCTGCTGGGGCGCGAGCTGTTCGTCGGCAGCATGCTGGGCGCAACGATGGCGCTGGCGGTGTTGCCGATCGGCGCGTTCCGCGGCGGCCCAGAAGTTGCTGCTGTCGTCGCGCTGACGATGCTGCTGATCGTCATCGTCGGCAGCCTGATCGGGCTATCGCTGCCCTTCCTCCTGAGCAAGTTCAAACTGGATCCGGCCGCAGCCAGCGCGCCGCTGATCACCTCGCTCTCCGACATCTCCGGTGTGTTGATCTACTTCTCGCTGGCGACTTGGCTGCTCAATCTGCCGGGCTGAAGCCCGCGCTTCCCGCGCAACATGACGCTCAATCGGCGTGATGGATGTCTCTTTCTGGCTCACTCGATGGTGTATTCGAGCATGTACCCGCTGGGGCCGCCTTCGCTGTGCACACTGTGCGCTCCCCTGCCCCATTTGTCGCCGCGGGTGAAGCGCTGACGGAAGAAGCCGGCGACAGCGTTCTGGTCGAGGTTGAAGTAGTCCAACGCGTCGAAGTCATCGGTGTCGGTCAGGATCACATCGGCGGCGATCCGGCCGGTGATCTCCAACACGTCGTCGTGTACCACATCGACTTCAACCCGTCTATCCAGCCTGAACTTCGCGCCGTGCTTCACCTTGCGAAAGCCGCGCGCCGGCCAACGCACCGTCTGATTGCCGATGCGAAATTCAAGCGCAAGCTCGGCCGCGCAGTCCGGCTCCTCAGGGTTAAAGAAGGCCAGCCGTTTGAGCGTAACGGTGATGTGATTGCGCCGGCCTCTCGGCTGGGCCATTTCTTCGACAACCCCGCTGACCTTGCGCGCTCCTTCGAGCAGGGGTTTGTCTAGATTGGGGGGCGGCCGGCGCGGCGCGTAGTCCTGCACAAACCAGCCGCGCCACTGCTCCTTGCCTGGGCTTGACTCGAACCAGCCGGCGTCGTTTCTGCCCGAAGAGAGCGTAATCTCCAGTCCCGGCCAATTCACGTCATAGATGTAAACCGTCATGTGCTGCGTTTTCGCGTCGAGGTCATAGCCGTAGGCGACCACTTGATGGTTGCGCCCTAGGTCGTTCAGATTGCGCGCAACGACGAGGCCCAGGGGCACCGGCGCGCCGCGGTCTATCGCCTCGCGCAGCTTCTTAAACTCTTCGTTTTTGGTGCGATCCGTCACCCCGCGCATAAAGAAGTTGCCCGCGTCCGGCGCGAGGGTCCATGTGATGAACTTGATCGCACTGAGGGTGAGGAAGCTGTCAAGCTGGCGCTGGTAGATGTAATCGGCCAGCGGATGACCATCGGGGGGCACGCCTCTATCGCCGAAGTCGCTCGGCTTGAACCTCGGCAGCGGCCGCCGAGCCGCATAGTGATCGAGCGCGCAGTACGACATACCGCCGCACCGGCCGGCCGATTGCAATTTGCCGATGCCGGGAATGTCGGCGATCTGATTGACAAAATAGTTCCCGAACAGAAAGCCATCTCGCGCAGGCGAGAAGTCTACTTTGGGCATGTGCGTTGCTCCGAGGGAGATTGCTACGGCGCGCCCTGAACCGGCACCACGACGCGAATGGTAGTCCGGTATTCCACCACCACGTAGAGCGGCACAGCCGGCGCTTCGTCCAACTCATAGGTGAAGGTGAAGCGCCCACTGCGATTGGCGCGTATGCGGCCGAGCAACGTCGCGTCCGAGCCGTCCGGCTCCTCGCTCAGGCTGATCGAGATGCGCGCATTTGGTGGCCAACGCTCGCCCGTCACCTGCAGTTGCACGCTCTGGCTCAACACAGCCGTCGCCGTCGGCGACGGCGTCGCGGTCAACGTCGGCGTAGGCGTGGGCGTGGACGTAGATGTAGGCGTCGGGGTGGGCGTCGCCGGTTCTTCCGTCGGCGTGCTGGTCGGCTCAGGCGTGTCGGTAGGTTGTGGCGTGAACGTCGCCGTTGGTTGCGGCGCCGGCGTGAACGTGCTCGTCGGCGACGGCGCAGGCGTGCTCGTCGGCTCCGGCGTGTCGGTAGGTTGCGGCGTGAACGTCGCCGTTGGTCGCGGCGTCGGCGTGAACGTGCTGGTCGGCGTCGGCAGCGGGATCGGCGTGGCCGTCAACGTCGGCAGCGGGATCGGCGTGGCGGTGGGCAGCGGCGGAATTTGCGTTGGGATGGGTGTCGCGGTCGCCGTCGGCGGAACAGGCGTCGGCGTGGGTGGCGCCGGAGTGGCCGTCGGTGTGGGCGATGCCGGAACAGGCGTCGGCGTGCGGGTCGGAGACGGCGATGGGGTAGCCAGCGGCAACTGGAAGATGCTAAAGCGAATGGACGCAACGCCGGAACGCTCGAAGTACTCGATGCGGAAGGAATATGGGCGCGCGCCTAGCGTCACGTCGGTCGAGACATCGCGCGCCGCGCCCTCACGCCAATCATCTAGCATCAACACGTTATCCAGCCACATGCGCACGCCATCATCCACGCGGAAGGTGAATCGGTAGGTGCCCGGCGCGAACTCCAGCGTGCGCGTCCAGCGGGCCGAGAAGTTGTCGGTCGGGATGCGCGAGTCGGGCGAACCGTAGCCCCAGTTGAAATCAATCACCGCATCGTTGCGAATGATGACGGGCGGGCCGGACAGGTTCGGGTTCGCGTAATACTCGCCACGCCATTCGGTGAATGGGGGCAGGACGATCGTGGTCGGCGCCGGCGTGGGCGGTGCCGGCGTCCGAGTCGGACGCTGCGGCGGGCGCGTGGGCGCAGCGCGCGTCGGCGTCTGCGTCGGCGCAGGCGTCTGCGTGGGCGGCGCGGGCGTTACCGTAGGAACCAGCACGGTCAGCGTATCCGTGGCAAAGCGGCCGACGGTGCGAGTTTGCGCGTACACCTGCCAAACGCCCGACGGGGTCTGCGCGGGAATTGTCGTAGCCAGCTCGAATCGGCCATTCGGATCGGCGCGGAGCACGGCGAGGACGATCGAGCCGGTGCCCGTCGTGGGCACGGTGGAGACCAGCCCCAGGGTGATCTCCTCGCCTGCGTCCCAATCCGAACCAACAATATTCACCACTTCGCCGGCTGTGACCCGTTTAGGGACAACGGTGATGAACGGCAGCGGCTTGGCCGGTGTCGCCGTCGGCGCGGGCGGCGTCGGCGGGAACGGCGACTGGCACGCTGCGAGCAGCGAGGCTAGAATAGTCCCTACGACGATGCCGACGACATTTCGACAACCATACCGCTTGAACACTCTCATGCGCATCCCTCTCGCTCGCGCGTCTATTCAACTCAACTCAACTTGCGGAGCACACGCGCTCCGCGTAAATCACCCTTGACGACGTAGGAGGCCGCTCAACGCGCATGCGCGATGCACTGTGTGCATCCATCCCGACCGACGCTTGCCGGTCAGCCTCCGACTCATTAACTCGGCTCGCGATATAGACGCCAGGCAAGTGCATCTAGTTCCGGGTTAGTTTATGCGAAGATGGCGAAACTTAACAAGTCCTAAGACGATTTTTGCAATCGCACAGCAGGGTGGTTCGCCAGCCTGGCTGCTCGGCACAAACGAGGGCTTGTGGCGCTACGCCGGCGGCGAAGCGTGCGAGCCGATCGCCGAGCCGCTGAAGCACATATCGCTGACCGCCGTCGCCGCGTGCGGCAGCGCTTGGCCCGAAGCCGGCCTAATCCTGGTAGGTGCCAACGACGGCATCGCCTATTCCGGCGACGGCGGCGCAAGCTGGACGGCCGGCGCGTTGCCCGAGCCAGCGCAAATCGCGTTCATCGTCGCCTCGCCGGCCTTCGACCACGATGGCGTCGCCTTCGCAGCGACCACAGCGCACGGCGTGCTGCGATCCACCGATGGCGGCCGGTCGTGGGTTTATCGCAACTTCGGCCTACCGGATCACGAAGTGACGGCGATCGCGCTCTCGCCGATGTTCCCCGTGGACGGCACGCTCTTCGTCGCCGTCGTCGGCGGCCTGTTCTACAGCACAAACCGCGGCGAGTCCTGGCGGCTATCGCCCATCGAGCCGGCAGCGTTGCCGCTGGCCGGCATCGCCTTTGCACGCAACGCGCTGATCGTAGGCAGCGAATCGCGCGGCCTCTATCACTCGACCAACCGCGGCGCAACCTGGAGCAAGCGCAGCGCGTTCAGTTCCGGCCCCACCAGCGCGCTGGCCGTATCGCCGGATGGGACGAAGATCGCCCTTGCCACGCCGATGGTGGTTGCGCTGTCGTCCGACTTCGGCGAGACTTGGGAGCGCACCGAGGGCCGTATGCCGCGCGACCCGCTGGCGCTGTGGGTCGGCGATGACGGCACGATCCTCTGCGGCACTCAGCAGAACGGTTTGTGGATCTACGCATGAAGGTCGCAGCGTGCGCACTGCCGCGCCGCCCGTAACCCAGACTCAGCCTTAAAGCAGATTCACCATGGAATCCAAACGAATTGAGGACAACGTCCGCACCTATTCGCGGCCGAGCGACTTGAGAATCACCGATGTGCGCGCGGCGGCGCTGCAGCTCACGCCGACGGGCTGGATGTGCCCGCTGATCCGCATTGACACCAATCAAGGCATCTATGGCATCGGCGAAGTGCGCGACGGCGCCAGCAAGAACTACGCGCTGATGCTCAAGCGGCTGTTGATCGGCGAGAACCCATGCAACGTGGACAAATTGTTCCGCAAGATCAAACAGTTCGGCGGGCATGCCCGCCAGGGCGGCGGCGTCTGCGCCGTCGAGATGGCGCTGATGGACTTGGCCGGCAAGGCCTACGGCGTGCCGTGCTACATGTTGGCCGGCGGCAAGTTCCGCGACAAAGTGCGTATGTACTGCGACACGCCCAACGAGCCGACCGGCGAGGCGATGGGCAAGAAGCTACAGGGCCGTATAGACAAGGGCTTCACCTTCCTGAAGATGGATGTAGGGATCGAAATGCTGGCCGACATCCCCGGCGCGCTGTGTGCGCCGGCCGGCATGTTGGATACGCGCACGGTCATGCATCCCTTTACCCATATCCGACTGACCGACAAGGGCATCCGCATCCTCGTCGAGTACGTCGCGCAGGTGCGCAGCGTAATCGGCTACGAGATCCCGCTGGCGGTGGATCACTTCGGCCACATCGGCGTCGAGGATTGCCTGCGTTTAGGCGAAGCGCTGGAGCCGTTCAACCTGGCCTGGCTGGAGGACATGGTGCCATGGCAGCTCACCGAGCAGTGGCGCCTGCTGCGCACCCACCTGAAGACGCCCGTCTGCACCGGCGAGGACATCTATCTGCACGACCACTTCAAGCCATTGTTCGAGGCGCAGGCGATCTCGGTGTGCCATCCTGACCTGGCGACGGCTGGCGGCATCCTGGAGACGAAGAAGATCGGCGACCTAGCGCAGGAATACGGCATCAGCATGGCCATCCACATGGCCGGCTCGCCGGTTTCCACCATCGCCGCCGTACACAGCGCCGCCGCCACCGAGAACTTCATTGCGCTCGAGCATCATTTCACCGACCTACCCTACTGGGACGACTTCGTCACCGGCATACCCAAGCCGATCATTCAAGACGGCTACATCCCGGTGCCGGAAGGCCCCGGCCTGGGCATTGACCTGAACGAGGAAGCGATCCGCGCGCATCTCACGCCCGGAGATCCGGCCGGCTACTTTGAGCCGAGCACTTATTGGGACGCCGACCGATCGTGGGATCGGCTATGGTCGTAGCGCGCCGGCTCGGGGTTACACTTAAGCGTCAGCCATGGTCAAGCTCACCATTTTCTTTCGCCGGCCGGCGGACATCTTAGCCTTCGAGGATCACTTTGCGCACCGTCACGTGCCGCTGATCGCCGCCATGCCGGGCGTTGTGCGCACGTCGGTCTCTCGCGCGCTGGGCGCGCCACGCGGCGAGCCGCCCTACTACCTCATCCACGACGTGTATTTCGCCGACATGGCCGCGCTGAACTACGCGCTGAACTCAGCGCAGGGGCGCGCCGCCGGCGCCGATCTCATGATGTTCGCCCGCGACATCGTATCGCTGATGTTCGCCGAGGTATGGGGCGAAGACCCATTCGAGACGGCGCGCGCCGGGCAAGCCGCCCCTCAAGCTGATCGCGCGCCGGATGTGGCCGCGACCAATGTCCAGCAGGCCGCTCCCTCGGAAGCAGCAGCCAGCGCAACCGCCGCAGACAGCCCGCCCACGACTCCCACCGCCTCATAAATCACAGGCAACCGACCAGCAGGCTAGTCCAGAAGCGAGCAACCTGCGCCGGGATGATCATCCGCAATCGCCGACAACGTGGGTTAGAATAACGCGCCTTTGTAACCAGAAGAACGGACGGCTGTCGCGCACCGCTCGGCGCGCCGTCCGACGTAGAAGGAGCTTTTTGAGACATGGGTCCACTACCAAAGCGAAAGTTCTCATGGGGCCGAACGCATCGGCGACGCGCACACGACCATCTCACACCCGTGCCACTGATCGCCTGCGACAACTGCGGCGAGATGAAGCCACCGCACATCGTGTGTCCATCCTGCGGCTACTACAAGGGCCGCATGGTCGTCCGCATCGGCGACGACGCCAAAGGCGACAAGAAGTAACCGCGCTCCGGAGCACCTTCAGTCGAACACGTGACGACCGCATACGTCTTTCCCGGCCAGGGGTCGCAATTTGTGGGGATGGGGCTGGAGCAGGCGCAGCACCGGCCGATTGTCAAAGGCATCTTTGCGCGCGCCGACGCTGTGCTGGGCTTCCCACTTTCTCACCTATGCTGGCACGGGCCAGAAGCCGAACTGAGCGACACGATCAACACCCAGCCCGCCATCTTGACCCACAGCATCGCAATGCACGAGATGGTGCGGCTTTCCGGCGAGATCGAAGCGCCGGCCTTTATCGCCGGCCACAGCTTGGGCGAGCTGAGCGCGTTGTGCGCGGCGGGCGCGTTAGCCTTCGAGGATGGCGTGAAGCTGGCGCGTGAGCGTGGCCGGCTGATGAAGGAAGCGGGCGAGCGCGCCCCAGGCAGCATGGCGGCGGTGATCGGCCTAGACGCCGACGCGCTGCGCGCAGCGTGCCACGAAGCCTCTCGGCAGCACGCGCCGGGCGTCGTCGTTGCAAACGACAACGCGCCGGGTCAAATTGTTATCTCGGGCGGCAAAATGGCTGTCGAAGCCGCTTCGGCCCTGGCCAAAGCCAAAGGGGCTAAACGCGTCATTCCGCTCAACGTCAGCGTCGCCTCGCACTCGCCGCTGATGGCCGAAATTGCTGACGAGTTCGCGCGACTTGTCGAGACGACGCCGATCGCGCCGGCGGCCGTGCCGGTCGTGGCCAACACCTCGGCGCAGCCGATCACCCATCCCGACGACATCCGCGCCGAGCTGGCCGCACAGCTCACCGCGCCCGTGCGCTGGGTGGAGAGCGTGCGCTTCATGCGCGACCAGGGCGTGACGCATTTCGTCGAGCTGGGCCCCAAAGACGTTTTGTGCGGGCTGATCCGGCGCATCGTCACAGATGTAGAGACGCGCGCCATCGGATGACGCTCGGCGCACAGGCGCGCCTACACAAACAAGCACGACATGGGACAACTGCAAAGCAAATCCGCCATCGTTACCGGCGCATCGCGCGGCATCGGGCGCGCGATTGCCATTGAACTGGCCCGACGCGGCGCCTCGGTGGTCGTGAACTACAACACCAGCGAAGCCGCAGCGCGCGACGTGGTCAAAGCCATCACCGATGCCGGCGGCGCGGCCATCGCCTTCAAGGCCGACGTGAGCAGACTGGACGAGGCCACCGCATTGGTGAAAGCCGCGCTGGATGCATTCGGCAAGCTCGACATCTTGGTGAACAACGCCGGCACCACCCGCGACACGCTGCTCATGACCATGAGCGAAGAAGACTGGGACGCGGTGATCGGCGCCGACCTGAAGAGCGTGTTCAACTGTTGCAAGGCGGCCATCCGGCCGATGATCCGCGCGCACAGCGGGCGCATCATCAACATTAGCTCGGTCGTTGGGTTGGCCGGCCAAGGCGGTCAGACCAATTACGCGGCAGCTAAGGCCGGAGTGATCGGCTTCACCAAGTCGCTGGCCAAAGAACTCGGCTCGCGCAACATCACCGTGAACGCGGTAGCGCCGGGCTTCATCCCCACTGCGCTTACCGAGGCGCTCACCGAGGAACAAAAACAAGCCATTCTCAAAGCCACGCCGCTGGGCCGGTTCGGCACGCCCGAAGAAGTCGCCTATGCGGTATCATTCCTCGCCAGCGACGAGGCCGCTTTCATCACCGGCGCAGTCTTGAGCGTGGACGGCGGCCTGGTCATGCAATGATGCGATGGCCCAATCTTCGGTAACGATCTCGCCCGACGTCGTGCGCACCATCGTGCGCAACACCGTGCTCGCCATGCCGGGCGTGCGCGGGCTGGTGGATCACACACGCGCCCTACGCCCCCGCGACAGTTACAGAGGCGTTGAGGTCAGCATGGACGGCGACGAAGTGCGCGTGAAGCTGCATCTCACCGCGGCGCACGATGTCTCGCTGATCGAGCTGGGCCGGTCAATCCAGTCGGAAGTGCAACAGGCGGTTCAGGAGATCATCGGGCTGCGCGTATCGGCAGTGGACGTATATTTCGAGGATGTCACGGCATGACGCGCGCGTGCTCGCCTTGCAGACGCTTTACGAAGCGGACACGGCGCACCACCCCGCCGATGAGGTGCTGAATCGCCACCTCGCAGAGGTGGCATGGCCGGCGGCAGTGCGCCAATACGCCATCGAGCTGGTGCAGGGCGTGATGCGCGAGGCGACGTCTCTTGACCAGATCATCAACGCGCTGGCCCCCAAATTCCCGGCCGAACAACTCTCGGCGATTGACCGCAACATCCTGCGCATTGCGCTTTACGAGATGCGAGAAGGCAAGGTGCCGGTGCAGGTGGCGATCAGCGAAGCGGTGAACGTCGCAAAGGAATTCGGCAGCGAGACAAGCTCACGATTCGTGAACGGCGTATTGGGCGCCGCGGCAAATCTATGAACGGAACGATTCTCGGCATTGGCCCGCTGGAGGTGCTGTTCATCTTGATCCTGATCTTCCTCGTGTTCGGGCCAGAGCGCCTGCCGGAGTTTACGCGCGGCCTGGGCGCTGCCCTGCGCCGCCTGCGCGAGACGTATATCGCTTTCACCCAGGAGTTCAAAGGCGAACTGCAACCCATCGCCCAGGACCTTGACGAGGTGACCCGTGAGATCCGCCGTGAGGTGCAGGCTATCCGAGAAGCAGCCGACCTGCGCGCGATCCTGCAGCCTTACGCCGACGACATCAGCAGGGCCGCCAGCCTGAACCCGCCGCCGAGCACACCGACCCTGCCAGCAGCGACGAACGGCCTGAACGGCGCCGCCGCGCCTTTGAACACCCCCGCTCCTCTACCTGCGCCGCCCCACCCCGCAACGCATCCCCCGGCATCTCACGCTGACCTGACCACCGCGACCGAGCAGCCGGCCGATGTATCGAATGGCGCGCGCGTTGTACTTCCGCCCCTGCTCGCTTCCAAGGACCACATCCCGATCGAACTGCCGGATGACAACCCCTGGGCCTCGGTCGGCGCGACGATCCGCACCGATCGGCTGGACGACGATAACCCCTGGCGTGGGTGATCGTGTATAACTATCTAGGCAGACGTATGGCGCAAAACGTTCAACCGATGGGCGAGCTACAAGAAGAAGAGGGCATGACCCTCCTCGAGCACGTGCGCGAACTGCGCGATCGGCTCCTGAAGGCGGTGATCGCGCTGGCCGTAGGCACGGCGGTCGGGCTGGCCTTCGCAGAGCAGATTTTGAAAATCCTGCTCGCGCCCTACGGCCCGGCCAAGCAGCTTCTGGTGACAAGCCCGACTTCGCCGCTGACCAACGTTTTCACGGTGTCGGTGACCACCGGCGCCATCCTAGCGCTGCCATTCATCTTGTATCAGATCCTGGCTTTCATCTTCCCCGGCTTGCTGCCGCACGAGAAGCGCTGGATCCTCATCGGCCTGCCGTTCGGATTTGGGCTGTTCATCTTGGGCGCGACGTTCGCGTTTTTCGTCATGCTGCCGGCAGCGGTGGGTTTCCTCACCGGCATCTTCCCCAGCGTCTTCAACGTCGCGTTGACGCCAGATGACTACATCCCCTTCGTCGCCGGCGTGATGTTCTGGATGGGCGTGGCGTTCGAGATGCCATTGATCATCTTCATCTTGGCCAAGGCCAACGTGATCAACGCCAACGTGCTCAAGCGGCATTGGCGCTGGGCGGTGGTGATCGTCGCCGTACTGGCTGCGCTCATCACGCCAACGCCCGATCCCGTCAACATGAGCATCGTCATGGTGCCGTTGTTGCTGCTCTACGTGTTCAGCGTCGTGATGGCCTACATCGCCCGCCGCCATGCCACCGTGCCGGCCATGCTCGACCCCGAAGAGAAGCTCAAGGACGCCAAATGATCCTACACCTTGCCCCGCGCGCCGACTGGGAAGCTACACCGGCCGACCAACCCTACCGCGCCGACAGCTTGGCACGCGAGGGCTTCATCCATGCGACGCAAGGCGACGACCTCCTGCTGCGCATCGCCAACGCCTTCTACAAAGACCGGCCAGGCGAGTTCGTCGTCCTGGAAATTGACGAGGCGCGCCTGACCAGCGAGGTGCGCTGGGAAGCGCCGGCTCCACCCCAGGGCGGCGCTCCGCTTCCGCCGGAAGCATCGGTCAGCGACACTGCGCCGGACGGTGCGCCGCGCTTCCCGCACATCTACGGGCCGATCAACCGCGATGCAATCATCAGCGTGCGCTCGGCCGTGCGCGACGCCGACGGCGCGTTCGTCGGTTTTGCCCCGCTGCCCGACCCCACAAACCTGCTCAACCTCAAGTCGCCCAGCCAAGTGGCCAACGAGCTGCTGGAGGCGACCGATGCGTTCTCCGAAGCGCTGGCCCGCTTCAAAGACAGCGTCGAAGGCCGTCTGGCTCAGCTCGACGAAGAGATTAAGAAGTTACATTGACGCCGCGAGGTTGAGCGCTTTCCGAGTCTCATTCCGCCCCCTCGAGATGCTGCGCCTGTCGCGCAGAGCGCGTCGGTAGCGGCGGATACTCACCCTGGCCGGACAGCTTGACGGCATCGGCCAATGCGCCGCGCCGGGTTGTGTCCTCCTGGGCCGCGCTGCGGGCGGCCTCGGGAAAGAGCCGCCTTGGCACCCACCACAGATACGTGACCATGCCGACCAATTCCACCAGGGACTGGAAGACGATGGCGACGACTGCTAGGCCAAAAGCCGGGGGGAGCGCCAGCGCAAGCGGCAGCACCACGAACGAGTTGCGAGTGCCCAGGCTGAATGCCAGCACGCGGCCTTGAGCCGTCGGCAGGCGGAAGGCCCGCGCCAGGCCGCGGGCGATCAGCCCGGCAAGGACTAAGTAGGCGACGAAGATAAGGAGCAACCGGCCGAGCGCCGCCAGCGATCCCGCCACCAGGTTCACCTGCGTTGCTGCGATGATGAAGACGACCACGGCGAGGAGCGGCAACGGAAACCAAGACAGCCTGCCCAGTACGCCGCGCCGCCGAGGCTCACCCTCGGCCCACCGCTCGGTGAGCCAAGCGCCCAACAATGGTAACAGGATCAGGCTGCCAAAGGCGATCAGCATCTCGCGCCACACCATCGCCACCCCCAGCGCCTCGCCGAGGAAAAGCCAGAGATACAACGGCAGCAAGAGGCCTTGCAGCAGCAGGCTGACCGGGGCGAAAGCGATGGCGCATCGGGTGTCTCCGCCGCCCAGATGGGTGAACGTGATAAACCAGTCGGTGCAGGGCACCAGCAGCACCATCAATACCCCAAGGCGAATCGCCACGTCGCCCGGCAAAAATTGCGCCAGGCCGGCCACCAGCGCCGGCACGATGAGGAAGTTGCCCACCACGGCGGCGAGGATGAAGCGCCGGTCAGCGATGCTCTCGCGCAGATGGGCCAGCGGCACCTGGGTGAAGGTGGTGTAAAGGAGCAACGCAAGGACGGGCCGCAGCATGGCCTCCAGCGTCCCCAGCCACATCGGTTGAGCCATGCCGACGATCAGGCCGCTGCCGACGGCCACAAAATAGATCAAGACCTGATACTTTTCGAGCGTTTGCCGTGTCAAACGAATCATCTCTGTTCGGGTAACGATAAACGTCCGGTTCGGCGACAAGCTGCCTGGCTTGTCGTCCGCTGCAAAGTGACGCCACGACTGTCTCGCCCGGCGCGCGCTCGCGGCCCGAAGGAGAAAGCAGCGTAACGTTTCACTTTCAACCCTACCACACCTGTTCGGCACCCGAAGTTATCACGTCCAACCCGCTACGACAGCCTTATTTATGTAGCCAAATTATTTAGGCCGGCGCAAGCGACGGCCGGCGTTGTCCTGCGGTCATCACTCTTTGCGAAAGACCACGATGCGATTGGTGTTTGTGCCGCAGGCGTTGTTGGCCACGCCCCAGATGTGGGCAGTTTTGGTAAAGCGCTGCTGGTTGACCAGGATCGCGGCGCAGGCGAAGCCGGCCGATTCGCCTATCGGGGCGACATGTTCATCCAGGCGCACGCGCCCCCCGCGCACCTCCCCCACCTCGAACGCCACCCAGCCGCCCGGCCGCGTCACTCGATGCAGCTCGTCGAAGACCGCACGCATCACAGTTGACCAGGATTGCAACGTGCGTGACAGCGTGATGCGCGGCGCGACCTCTTCGACCGCAATTCCGTTGAACCAACAGCGCAGCCAGTTGTCTGCGGCATATTGCACTACGTCCAAAAACGGCGGCGAAGTGACCGTGAGCTGAGCGCTGCCGTCCGGGATGGCCGGCGTGCTTCGCGCGTCGCAGGTCAGCAGCAGCGCCGATTCGGCTGCGGCGCGCAGGTTCGCGCGCTGCGCCTCGGTAAGCCCACGCAGCAGGCTCGCCGTCTTGCGCAAGATGATGGCCCGCGTGTCGCGGTACTCGGGTTGCTGATTCAAGCGAGCGTTGATGCGGCGCTGGCGCTCGGGATTGGCCGCCTGATTGGGCGGGAGCGTATAGACCGAGAAGAAGCCGCGCGAGTGGCCGGTCAGCCGGTTGGTCGCCACCATGCGAATCCAGGCGTCCACGTCGTCTTCCGCGCCGGCCTGGCGGCGCGCCGCCAGATAGCCGCGCAGGCCGACGATCTCGCGCTCGGTATCCGGATGGAAGAACATCGAGAGATCGATCTCGGCGCGTTGCACGGAGTCTGGAATGCGCGCCAGTCGGTCAGCCACCGCTTCGAGCGTCGGCGGGCGCAAACGCGGCGCAGTGAGGATGGCGCTGAGCGGGTTCACGTCGTTGGCGATGACGCGTCGGCCCAACAGCGCCGCCTCAACAGCCGTCGTCCCGCGCCCGCTGAACGGGTCGTACACGATGTCGCCGGGTCGGGTCAGCCGCTCGATGAAGTAGCGCGGGAGCTGTGGCTTGAAGCAAGCGCGATAGGAGATCTCGTGGAGCGAACAGGCCTGCCGCTGCCGCGCCGTCCAGAACTCGCCGACGATGCGCGGGATGGCGCGCCCGGACAGGCTGAACGCATCGCACAATGGCGCGCCGTCGAGGACATCGAACACGCAGCGCATGGCCGGATCACTTGTCCATCGCCTTCAGCGCCTCATAGGCCGGGCGCGTGCGCGTCTCCGGATAGTGCGGATCCACAACAGCCCACCAGTACTGCTCGTTCTGCGGCGTCCAGTCGAACTGCGGGATGGAGAGCGCGATCATCGGGCCGATCCACGGCTGCCAATTCTGCCTGGCCCAGCGAAAGGCGCGCACCATGTAGTCCGCTTTCAACTGCTCGTCTATGGCGAACCAGGCGTAGTTCGTGTTGACCGGATCGGTCGTCCAGCCGAACTCCAGCACGGCAACTTGTTTGTGACCATCGCCGAAGCGCTCCATGATCGCCCGCAAGTCCTCGACGCGGCGGAAGGCGAAGAAACGCTGCCCACCCAGCTCAGGGATGCTGACGGCCATGCCGGGCGGCGTCTCCGGCGCGGCGCGGAACCCGGGCGCATGCACGCCCAACAGGTCGAAGTAGGGCGCTGCGCCGGCCTCATACATCGCGATGAGGAATTGCTCGTCCGGCATGGCCAGCGGCGGGCCAGTGCCGGTCGGCGCCAAGCCGGCGCTGATCACGAGTGCATCGGGGTCGGCTTGCTTGATGGCCAGGTAGCATCCCCTCAACATCTCGACGTAGGCGCGCGGATCGGGAGGCATGCCGCCCCACTCGCGCGCCAGGTTCGGCTCGTTCCAGACCTGATACGCGGCGATCTTGCCTTTGTAGCGCGCAGCGATGGCAGCGCAGAAGTTAAAGAAATGCTGAAGGTGACGCGGTGGGCCGGCGGCGATGCCCTGGCCGAGTGGATAGTCGCGGCGGTCCCAGTACGGCTCGCGATCCAACCGCGCGATCAAATTGCGCGTGAAGACCTCCGTCGCCAGGAACACGACCTGATCGGCGCGGCTCCAGTCGTATATGCCTTGCTCAATCTCGATGTCGCGCCAGGCGAAGGTCTGCTTGACCCACTTGAAGCCGGCCTCGCGAATTAGCCCCAAGTCGCGCGTGGCGATCTCCGGCTTCCACCACAGATAGGCCTCAAAGCCATAGCCGGGCGACTCGACCCGGCGCGGCGGAGGAAATTGCGGCGCGACGGGCCGCGCCGACTCGGCCTGCGGCGGCGGACGCATGACGTTTGGCGCTGCGCATGCGGCTACCAACGCCGCAACGACCATCCAGGCGGCCTGGCGTGCTCGTCTCATCGTTAGCTGGGCTGAAGGCGGGCGACCAGGCTAGCGCGGCATGGCCTTCAGCGCCTCAAAAGCCGGGCGCGGCGACCCATCGCGCCGCGTAATGCTATACGGCGCGACGTTCTCCTGATCCGGCTCGCCGCCCACTTTCTGAATGTAGTCTAGGTTGAAGACGATGGCGAACTTGACATAGCCGCTATCGCGCATGATCTGGAAGCCTTGCACGATCCAGTCGGCTTGCTCTTGCTCGGTGTTGTCGAGCGCAAAGCCGAACCCAGGCGGCGCGCCTTGCACGGGCGACCCGTCTGAGCGCTTGAGGTTCTCCATCGAAGCCCAGCCGAATTCGGTCACGCACAGCGGCTTTCGCGTTTTCTCGTGATACAGACGCATCGTGCTCTTGAACGACCACGACGGATGAGGCGAGTCGAACGGGCCGCGGAAGGTCGCCGTGGGATCGTTGTAGCCCTCGTTCCACTCCTTATCGGGCGGCATGTTGTAGCCGTTCAGGTGCACGCCAATGCAGTCCACGCGGGCGGGGCCGCCGGCGGCGACGAACTGATCCATGTAGGTCAGGTCATCCACCACCTGCATCACACCATCTTGAGTGATGTTCGCGCCGGTTGGCGAGAGAGCGCCCATCAGCACGATGACGCTCGGGTCGATCGCGCGGATGGTGGGCACAATCGCATCCAGGAAAGCCACGTAATCGCTGGCTTTGATCTGGCGGGAGGCGACCGTCCACTCGCGGTCGAGGTTCATCTCGTTCCACACCTCGATGGCCTGCACGCAGCCCTTGTAGCGGGCGAGCAGCTTCTCGATGAAGATGCGCGCGTCCTCGTAGTCATCCGGTGGGCCAAGCAGGTCCGGCCGCGCGGGGTTGGCGTTTCGGGGTCGCGCCCATGCCGGCGCATCGAGCACGCCGAACAAGATGTGCAAGCCTTTCTTATTGGCGTCAGCGGTAAAGGCGTCCAGCAGTTGCCACTTGTATAGCTCGTATTGACCGCGACCGTTAGGCTCAAAGTCCGTCCAGCGCACCTGTGCCTTCGTCCAGTCCATCTTCAGTTGCTCGGCCATGATGGAGTTGAACAGGCCGATGTCGCCGACCGGCCAGTTGCTCTGGATGCCGTAACCGAACCGCGCCGGCGCAGGGCGCGGGTTGGGGCACACAAAGTCGTCAATGCCTTCGATCTTCCCGCGCGGATCCATGGTTGCAGCGGGCGGCGGCGCAGTGTTGGCCGACGCGCTGTCCGAAACTCCGCTCGTCGGCGGTGTAACTTGCGGCGCAAAGATGGTCACCTCTGGGACGAACGGCGTGGGTTCTTCAGCCGCTCCTGTGCTGCCGATCGCGCACCCGCCGGTCAACAAGCAGATGCCGAAGCCGAGCAGCGCTAGGGCAAACAACGCAGTCGCGCCTAATGCGGCGACGCTGACGAGCAAACGACGATTGCGTTCCCGACTGGGGTCGAGCTTAGGGTTGAAGGTGTATCGGCTCATTTCATGACGCTGCGCAAAGCTTCGCAAGCCGGACACGTGCCGTCAGGTCGAATCATGGCGTAGCCTGCCTGAGGATCACCTTCGATGTTTCGAGAAGGATCATCCGCAATCCACTCCGTCGCATCCACGTTCCACACGATCATCAAACGGACCTTGCCGCTTGCTTTGGAGAGCTTAGCCGCTTCGGCTAACCATGCTGAATGATCGGCCAACGTCGTGCCTGCGGCAAACGAATACTTGGCCGGCATGCCTGAAGGGAACCCATCCGCCGTCACATAGCCCAGCGCCGTGAAGCACACCGGCTTGGCGCCGTTGAACGCGCCATAGTGCGCGTTGCGCAGCGGCTCGTAATATTGAGAGTAATGGAGCGCGCCTACCGCGCTGGGCGACTCAAAGCCAGACGTGTAGTGGATGCCCACACAGTCCATGTAATCCTGAGCTCGCTCGGCGGCCATCTGGTTCAGGAAGGCCAACTCATCGCAGCCGTCCTCGGCGCATCCGCCGGCAAACACGCCCGATGTCTGCGCCAGTCCGGCGCTGATCACCAGTACATTGGGATTAACCTGTTTGATGGCAAAGTAAGCGCGCTTCAACAGGTCGGCATAAGACGCACCGCTGATCTGACCGGCCGGCCATTCCGCCTTATAGTTCGGCTCGCTCCACACCTCGATCGCATCCGCGCCGGCAGCCGCGATTTTGCCCAGGTGTTGCGCCCATTGATCGCGGTAAGCGACATCCATCACGCGGCTGCGATCGCCGACGGCGGTGACGAGCACTTTCAATCCTTTGGCTTTGGCTTCGGCGATAAATGCCTCGGGCACGGCTTCGCCGCGCACCTCGGTGCGCGCCCAGGTCATGCCTGCGGTCTTCATCTGCGCGGCGTGGGCCAGGTCGTTGACATGGCCGCCGAGTTCGAATCGCTCGGCGTTTACGCCGGGCATGGGAGACGCAGCGCCTTGAGACGCTTGACCCGCAGCAGCCGACGCAACAGACGCCGCATCTGCGCCGCCTTCGTCAGTGGGCGCATCTTTGGATACCAACACACGCGCCGGGTTCAAGGTCACCGCCCGCGCGCTTTGAAAGGCAGAAGTGATCTCATACTGGCCCTCGCCGCCAGGCGCCTGCACGATCATCGCCTCTGCGCCCTGGCTCAGCAGCAGGCTAAACGGCGTGCCGGCGCCAAACGACACTTTGATCACCGGTTCTGGCGCCTGCACCGAAGCCAGGTCGCCGCGCATGAAGCCATCCACAATTTGCATCACGCCGTCATCGTTGCCGGGATGCGTCAGCCCGCGCAGTGTGACGCCGCGCATGTTATGCCGACTCAGGCGCTCCAGCGTGCGCTTAAAGCTGGCGGCAGTGTTCAGCCACACCGTCTGCTGGATGCCGCGTTCATCTACGTAGCTATAGGAGTAGAACTGACCGGTCGGGTCATAGCGCGCATCGGACGGTTCGACATCGCCGCTCCACCACATCCTGACGCTGGCGCCAGGCGCAACGGCGGGCGCTACGGTCTGCAGCCCACCCAGAACAGCCAGCGCCTCCTCCAGGCCGGCCAGCCTCACCCGCCCGTTGGCATCTTTCTGGACGCTCAGGGTCGGGAGGATCACCTGCAGCTTACGGCGATCCACACGGCCAACCGCCCATGTCATCAACGGATCCAACCGGTCGGTACACCACACCTCAGGGTTGGCGCTTAAATCGAGCTGCACCAGTGCAGCGGCTTGGCCAATCCGATACAGGTCATAGCCCAACGAGTCGAACACGCCGGTTGGGTCCGTGAGCGCGGGGGCAGGGACGGCGACGCTGAGGATCTTGCCACGCTCGGCCAAACGCGCGCCGAGTTGCTCGATGAATTGCGAAAAGGCGTCGCGCTGCGCCGCTTCCACGCCGCGATAGTCTATCTGCACGCCCTCGAAGCCACCGGCCGCGACGAGACCAATCAGCGCGTTCACATGCGCAGCGCGGCTTGCTTCGCTGGCCAGCATCGCGCGCAGCAGCGTGCGGTTGACTTCGCCTTGCGCGCCCCAGTTGCGCACGACTGGGATGACCCTCAGGGGCACACTGCTTGGCCGCAGCAACCTACCCGGGTCGCCGACGATGCTGCTGCGGTCGCCCAGATAGAGGCCAGTGGCATAGCCGATCCCGGCGCCAGGCGGGATAGACTGGGCGATCGCCGTCGGATCACGGGACGCCGGCGGCAGCTCGACGCCGAGCGCAGGCGGAATGGGCGCAACTCTCATTAACGCCACGAGCGAAGGCACGCGGGTCACATGCGCCACAACAGTTCGAGACGCCGCATCCAACTCGCCGCCGAGCCACGCCCACGCACGCGCTCGGCTATCCCAGCCATACAAATCCAAACTCGTGTCTGCTTCCACGCCAGGCGGGATGCTCATGCGCAGCGTCGCCCGCTTGGGATCGGCGCTGCAGGTTTTGACCCTGACCGGGTCGCCCACAATCGTTAACCCAGATGGCAGGCCGGAGGCAGCAGCTTGAAGCTCGGCGTCACGAGACGCAGCAGTGAGGTCGGCCAACGACAAGACGCCCAGCTTCACGCCAAAGCTGCCGGTCAGATCGCTCGGCATCACCTGAATCTGAAAGTCCTCGGCAGCCACCGTCGTCCGCTCGGTCGTGAATTCGCTGCAATCATTGGCGCTGAGCAGGCGCAGGCTCACAAGCGCCGCGCCTACGGACAAGACGGCGGCGAAGGCAACGCCGATCACTTTCAGCCAACCCGCGCGCGTCGTCGGCAGCAGGAACTGCGTGCGTGGGGTTTCGCGGGTTGAGCGCGGTGGCTTGTGCTTTCTATCGGCCAGCCGAGGGATGCGGTCAATGACCGGCGTCTCTGTCAAGCCTGATAAACCGGGATCCGAAGCGCCCGAGGCACTCGAATCGGATTCTCGATGCATAGAAGGCCCATTCATATATGCGCCTCGCGTTATAGCGTTACCCTCTATGGACTTCAGTAAGCGCCCAATGCGGCGCAGGCCATGCACCTACGGAACGCGATCGGCTCGGGTGCATTGGAGTAAACCGTCTCAGCCACGATGTGCGGCAGCGCTGATCGGTTCATCTCATCGAATCATCATTATTTCAGATTATTTCGGATTACGATTTATAGGATAACACCAGTTGTGCATTCTAGCACGGCGACTGCGCGCGTCGTCCGTCAGGGTGCATTGCTCTGCCGGGGCGAGATATGGACAGGCGAGGGGCAGTACTTGCGCCTGCCCCTTGCCGGAAATGCGCTCATCCGTCCCGAGGCTTATAGCAAGATGCGCCGGAACGCCTCTGCGAAAAAGATGCGACCGTCGGCGGTCATGCGCAGCAGCCCCTGCCGGATGCGCGACTCCAGCTCGTCCGGCGCTTTAACTTGTGAAGCGTGCATGCGGATCGCCTCGATCTTGGCCTGGATGAAATCGGTGACATCCACCAGCGCATTCGGCCGAGCCGGGCCGGCGAAGTAGATCTCCTTCGGCGCATGAGGCGCGAAGCCGTCCGCCAGCAGTTCGGGGAAGTACATTCGGTTGCTCGCCGCCGGGAAGATTGCGTCGCAGACCGCCAGGCCGACGGCGCGGTGGTCGTTGTGGTTAACGCGCATCGCGCCGTAGTGCAGCGTCTGTGGGTCGGTCGTTAGGACGATATCCGGGCGCGCCCGGCGAATTTCGCGCACCAGATCGCGCCGTATGTCTAGCGTGTTCAGCAGCTCGCCGTCCACGTGGCTGAGAAAGGTGACATCGCGCACACCCAGGACGGCGGCAGCGTTGCGTTGCTCGTCGCGGCGGATGGCCAAGAGCCGAGCCGGCGTCATATCGGGCTGGTCGCTGCCCTTTTCGCCGCCGGTGACGACGACGTAGCGCACGTTGTGGCCTTCGTGGCACCAACGGGCGATCGTGCCGCCGGCGAAGAACTCGGGGTCGTCGGGATGAGCGATGATGACGAGGACGTTCACGGTTCGCGGGCCGAGCTGGGCTGTTGGGATGTGGGGGATGATGAGCGGCTATTTGCCCGGCTTGCGGCGGAGCAGCGGCCGGCGCTTGCGCTGCGCGCCGCCTGCGCTATCGGCATCTGTGGCGCGCGGCTGATGGCGTCCGACATCGGTTGGCCGGCGCTCACCGTGTTGCTTGCGCTCCTGCCGCTTCGCGCGGTTCGGGCGCGCTTGCCCCTGTTCCTGCTGCGCTTCATTGGCCTCGATAAACGCCTTGGCCGCCGGCGGGAGTTCATCCGACCGGGTTGGTTGCGACGGCTCGGCTTTGCGCGGCTCACCCTTGCCGCAGTTGCATTCGCCGTGCTGATGGCGGTCGCACGTCCCGCTGGCAGCCTTCTCTTGCAGCCGCTTCCATTCCTCCAACGGGACGAGTTGTTCGCGATGGAACTCCACCTCGCGCGCCTCCGGCCCTTCGCCGATCTTCACGCGCACCGAGTCGCGCAGGTGCAAGATCTCAACTACTTTGCCCGGCCCCATTGGCGTGCCGACCATGGACTTGAGCTTGGGCAGATGACGGCGCGCCTCCACATATTGCTCGTACTCATAGATGAGACAGCAACGCAAGCGACCGCACATGCCGGTGATGTCGTGCGGATTCAGGCTGAGGTTCTGCTCCTTAGCGTGCTTGATCGAGATTGGGCTGAACTCGGTCAGGAAGCGCGAGCAGCAGCGCTCCTCGATGCCACACGCGCCCATGCCGCCCAGGATCTTGGCCACTTCGCGCGGGCTGATCTGGCGCGTCTCGATGCGCGCGCGATAGAGCCGGCTCATCGCCTCGCGCAGCGCGCTCACTTCGACGCGCTCTTCCTGATCGGACGAATAGAGGAAGGTGAGCGTCTGACCATCGAAGCTGTATTCGGCGCGCACGATTTTGATCGGCAAGTTGAGCGCGGCGCTCTCGGCGCGACAAGCGATCATCGCTTCGAGTTCCTTGCTCTCGTAGTAGTGGCGCATGGCCATGTCGCGGCCCGTAGCGCGGCGTTCGATGCGCTTGTAGGGGCCGCCTATTTCCTTTGGCGGCTTGAGCGTGGCCACTTGCCCCATCTGCTTGCCGCGCGCGGTGTCCACAATCACCCAGTCGCCAACTTTCAAATCATCGAAGCCCTCGGCGCTGTAGTAATAGATCTTGCCGACCCGTTGAAAGCGCACGCCGACCAGGCGCGGCTTAGCCTGTGGCGGCTGCTCTTCCGGTGGATAGACGCCCGTCCATTCCGGCAGGTCGAACATCGAAGGCTCTTTGACCGTAGCGTCCATGCTAGACATTTAAGCGTTGATTCGCAAGAGACGCCAGCGACGCGCGCGTCGGCGAATCAGCCGTTGCCCTTCGGGGCCGTCTCACCCGATGATCGAGATCGGGATGACGTTGTTTTGTTGGAAATTCAGCACGCTGACGCGCGCCGCGACCTGCTTGGCAATCTCGATCAGGCGTTTGGCCGCTTCGCTCTCAGGATACGCCGCGACGATCGGTCGGCCGCTATCGCCGCCGACGCGGATGGCCGGGTCGAGCGGCACGCTGCCCAAGAAAGGCACCTGCTTCATCGCAGCCAAGCGCTCGCCGCCGCCCTCGCCGAACATAGCAACTTTTTTGCCGGTGGCCGGGTCGGTGTATGGCCCCATGTTCTCAACTACGCCGATGATTGGAATCTTGAGCTGCTCGAACGCAGCCAAGCCCTTGAGCGCGTCGCCCATGGAGACCAATTGAGGCGTGGTGACGATGATGCCCATCACGCCCTGCGCCGTCTGCGCCAGCGAGAGCTGCGCGTCGCCTGTGCCGGGCGGCATATCCACGATCAGATAGTCCAGGTTGCCCCAGTCCACATCCTGAAGAAACTGGCGAATGGCGCTGTGCAACATTGGCCCGCGCCACACCAGGGGCGACTCGGCAGGATAGATAAACCCAATGCTGAAGATCTTGATCCCGAACTTCTCCTCGGGGACGAGCTTGCCGTTTTGCTGGGCCACGCTGGGCATGGCGCGCCCGTCCGGCAACAGCTCGGCCGTCGGCAGGCCGACCATCAGCGGCACGTTCGGGCCATACACGTCGTTGTCGAGCAGGCCAACCTTTGCGCCGGTTTGGCCGAGCGCGACGGCCAGGTTCACCGCGACGGTGGTCTTGCCCACGCCCCCTTTGCCGCTGGCGACGGCGACGATGTTCTTGATGGGCAGGTTGAGCGCGCTGCGCATCCGCGCGTTGGCGGCGACGTTGCTCGTCCAACCGATCTCGATTTTGCCGATGCCGGGGATCTTGCCCAATTCAGCCCGCGCCGCCTTATCCATCACGTCCTTCAGGGGACAGGCCGGCGTGGTCAGCTCGATCTTGAACGAGACGTCGTTACCGCGGATCTGTAGATCCTTGATCATGTTCAGCGAGACCAGGTCTCGATGCAACTCGGGTTCGATCACGCGCGAAAGCGCGGACATCACTTCCTTTTCGGTGACAGCCATTTCATCTCCACAGGCAGCGCAAACGCAGGGTGCGCGACATTGCGCGCTAATATGCACAAACTGACGAGTGGATTCTAACAGGGACGGGTGAGACGCGGCTGAGCTAGATGAGGCCAGAAGGTCACGTTTAAGTCAGCAGATCAACGCGCGACGACGCCGGGAACTACGCGGCGCGCGCTTGCAGTGCCGCGACATCCTCACGACCCAGGGCACGGCGCGTGAATTGCCATAGGCCGATGACCAGCGCCAGCACTCCGGCCAGCATCATCCATGCGCTCACCGCGCCGAGCGCCGACGCATCCATCGCGAAGCCCATCAACGCCGGCAAGAAAAGCGCGCCGAGCGCGCCGGTGCTGGTCAGCACGCTGGCGATCATCTGCGCAGCAAACGGGAAGCGCTGGATGCCGATGGCGATGAGCGTAGGATAGATCGGGCCGAAGCCGACGCCCACCAGAAACGCTCCTGCCCATGCTGCGGCGCTCACCTGCCCGGCCAGCAGCATCACCACCAACCCGACGATGGCCAGCGCAAAGAGCAACCCGATCAACACCGTGGGCGGAATACGGCGCGCGACGATGTTGGTGAAATAACGGCTGAGCGCCAGCGCCGCCCAGAAGATGCTCACCGCAACCGCAGCTTGCGCCGTGCCTGCGCCCGTCATGCGGCTGGTGAACTCGGTCGCCCATCCGCTGAAGGCGACTTCACAGCCGACGTACAACCCCATCACGACGCATAATCCCCACGCTGCCGGCGAGGTCAATAAGCGGCGCGCTGCGCCGCCGTCTGGCAATGTCGCGCGCGCGGGCGACGAATGGCGCAGCCCATCGCGCGCCCACAGCGCCCCCAGCGTGAGCGGCAGCGCCATCGCAGCCGCAATCCAAAACGCCAACGTCGCCGCGTTGATGAGTGTGTAGCTCGCTGCTACGAACAGCGGCCCGATGAGCGCGCCGACGCCGAAGAACGCATTGAGCCGATTGAGCACTGCCGAGGCGCGTCCCCCCTCTGCCTGCAAGCCAAACATGGCATTGTAAGCCACCTGTGAGCCGGATTGGCCCAGGCCGAGCAGATAGGTCGCCACAAAGAAGGCGTTCAGATGCGCGCCGAGCGCTAGCAGCGCCATGCTGCCGATGACCACTAGCGGGCTGACAATGAGCATGGCGCGTGTGCCCATGCGCGCGCCTATCGTGTTGATGATCGGGGCGGACGTGAGATAGCCCAGCGACATCGAGGCGAAGATCAAGCCGGTGCGGTCGAGGCCGGCATTCGCTCTGGTAGCCAGCGTTGGCAACGCCGGACCCAGCAATGCCGCATTCACACCAAGGCTGACGAAGGCATAGCACCCAAGGACAAAGAGCAAGGAAGTGGTGCGCATAGCGGACCGCGCCATTGTAGCGGAGACGCCTACGCGCGAACTTCCATCAGCCGGATGACGTTGGTGTGACCGGAGCCGGCGCCCAGCGGCAAGCCGGCCGTGACGACGATGGTATCGCCGGGCTTCGCGCAGCCCAGCCACTGCGCTGCGTCGCACGCCGCCTCGAACAGCGTATCGGCGTCCGTCCTGCGCGTCTCTGTGATCACTGCCACTACACCCCACATGAACGCTGCGTAACGCTTGGTGCGATCGTGGGGCGTCAGACATACGATGGGCACCGCAGGGCGGTGACGCGCGATCATGCGCGCCGTGAAGCCGGACGCCGACGCGCACACGATGGCCTTCGCGCCGACCGTCTCGGCGATGCGCACCGCAGCGGTGGTGATGGCGTCGGTTTTATGGTCAGCGCTGTCGCCATCGGCCAGCGCCTCGTGCAACTCCGACAGAGGCGTGCGAGGTCGATAGACGACGCTGGCCTCGGCGCGCGCAGCGATGCGGGCCATGGCCTCCACCGCTTGCACAGGAAATGCGCCCACCGCCGTCTCGCCGCTGAGCATCAGCGCATCGGCGCCATCGAGCACTGCGTTGGCGACGTCGCTGGCCTCGGCGCGCGTGGGCTGCGGCGAAGCAATCATGCTCTGTAGCATCTGCGTAGCAGTAATGACCGGCTTGCCGGCGCGCAGACAGGTCAGAATGATCCGCTTTTGGTAGAACGGCACCTCCTCCGGCGCCGCTTCCACGCCCAAGTCACCGCGGGCCACCATGACGACATCGCTGGCGCGCACAATGCCCGTCAAGTCGTCGAGCGCTTCGGGCTTCTCGATCTTGGCGACGATGAGTTGGTTCCCGCCGCAATCCTGGATAAGCCGGCGCAGCTCATAAACGTCTTCCGCGCTGCGCACGAACGACATCGCCAGCGCATCCATCCGCTGCGCGATGGCGAACTGCACATCGTCGCGGTCCTTGGGCGTGAGCGCCGACGCAACGATCTTTAGGCCGGGCACACTCACTCCCTTGTTCGACGTTACTACCCCACCGTTGAGCACGCGGCACGCAATCGTGGTCGAGTCAATGCGACGCACGACGGTCAGCGCAATTGCCCCATCGTCAATCAGCATGCGCTGGCCCACCTGGATCGCGGCTAACAGGTCGGGGTGAGGCAGCGGGATGGCTTCACCATTCGGTTGATCGCTGAAGATGACCTGCTGATCGCGCTGCAGCGCAATGCCCTGGTCGGCCAAACGTCCGATGCGAAACTTCGGCCCTTGCAAGTCGCCCATCAGGGTGATGCTGGCGCGTTCTTCGGCAGCTACCCGACGCACCAGGGCGATGCGCCGCTCATGGTCGGCCCAGCTGCCGTGCGAGAAGTTCAACCGCGCGATGGCCATGCCGGCGCGGATCATGCCTCGCAGGACTGTTTCGTCCTCGCTGGCCGGCCCAAGGGTGCAAACGATTTTGGTGCGCATGTGTCTTCCTCTATGCTACATGAGCTGGACGACTCATCGGCGTCTGTCCTGGTTCGACCAACGATCAGCACACTGGCGGTCTGTATAATGGTCGAAAAGGACGCTTTCGCTCACTCAGCGTTTGCTCATCTCGCTGGGGTCGAATGCGACAGAGAATTTCAGGCTCGCCGGCGAATTTTGATTTTGGGCGGTATTCCCTCCGGAACGCTACCGGCGCCTGTAATTTTGAACTGAACATTGTGACCGCTGTTATGGCCAGAAAGAAGAAAGAAGCCACCACTGTAGCATCGGGCGAATCGCAAAACGACAAGACGACCCAGGCGACAGACTTAGAATCCGAGAAATCGAAATCCGAACCCAAATCCACGCGCAGCACATCGTCGCGCCGCGGCAACCGCGCGAGCAAGGTCGCGGCAAGCGCACCCGAGGTAAAGCCCCTGCTACCTGCATCGCCATCCGACAGTCCATGGAAGCGCGTTGATTTGCACGTTCACACCCCGGCGTCGCACGATTACGAAGAACCGAACATCACCTACCTCGACATCCTGAAGCAAGCCGAGCGACGCGGCCTCAGCATCATCGCCTTCACCGATCACAACACGGTGAACGGATACCGCAACATGATGAACGAGATCGAGCATCTCGAATATCTGGAGAAGCTCGACCGCATCCGTCCAGACGAGCTGGCGCGCCTGAATGAGTACCGCCGCCTGCTCCAGAAGATCCTCGTGCTGCCGGGGTTTGAATTCACAGCCACGTTCGGATTTCACATCTTAGGCATCTTTCCGCCGGATAAGCCGCTGCGCGACATCGAGCACATCTTGATGGACCTGCGCGTGCCGGGCCATGCGCTGGACAAGGGCTTGACCGAAGCCGGCGCCACCAGCGATGTGCTGCAGGCCTACGAGGCGATTGACGAGGCTGGCGGCATCGCGATCGCCGCGCATGCCAACTCGTCGAACGGCGTTGCCATGCGCGGGCGCGATCTCGGCGGCCAGACGCGCATCGCTTTCACACAAGACCCGCATTTGCACGCCATCGAGTTCACCGACCTCGACCGAGGACGTTACTCTAGCGCGCACTTGTTCACCGGCGTCAAGCCGGAGTATCCGCGTCGCATGTTCGCCATCCAGGGCAGCGACGCCCACCGGCTGACCGCCTCGAAGGAGAACGCCAAGCGATTGGGCGTAGGCGAACGCGCCACGGAGATCCAACTCGACGAAGTCAGCTTCGAGGCGCTGCGCAACGTGTTCCTTAGCCAGGACTTCAGCCGCGTGCGGCCGGTATTCGACGTGCTGGACCTGCCCGAAGATGAATTGGTGAAGGCGCGCGAGCGCGGCCCGAGCGCCACGGTCGCCTTTTATGCGTCATTGCCCAAACGCGGCGATCGGTTCGCCGCCGTGCTGCGTGACATCTGCGCGATGGCCAATGGTGAAGGAGGCAATATCTTCATCGGCTGCGACGCCAAGCCCAACAAGAAAGCGCCGGGCATATCCGATGCGCCCGACGTGTTGCAGAAGTTGTCGCTCGAGATGGAGAAGCGCATCGCGCCGAGGCTTCTAGCCCCGGTTCAGGTTCGCGCGCTGGACGGCGCCAGCGTGCTGCAGATCCAGGTGCCGCGCGGCGAGGATGCGCCCTACGTGCTGGACGGCGAGCGTTTCTTCGTGCGCGCAGACGCGGAGAGTCGCCCGGCGACGCGCGATGAGATTGTGGCCATCGCCCGGCGCGGCTATGAGAAGCCGAGGCCGCAAGAACAACGCCCGCCTGCTCAGCAACCGCAACCCGATCGTCGCTCACAGCAGCCGTCGCAGCCACAGCCAGAGCGACGCCAACATGAGCAGCGCAAACCCCAGCCGCAGCCGCAACAGCAGCACCCACAGCGCCCGCCGCAGCCAAACCAGCCGGCAGTCAAGCCACCGCAGCCGCCAGCCCAGCGCGAGCGTCGAGACAAATCGCGGCCCACCGAGCCGACAAGCGTGACGATTGCCGCGCAGCCGCTGCCGGCGGAGAACAACGGCGCATCGGCGCTCCCAGGCACACCCAAGACCGGCGTCCAGGTGCTTTCTATGGAAGAGCGCGGCGGCGTGGTCTATTTCACCGTGCGCGACCTGCGCAACAATTCAATCATTCGCAACGTGACGATGAAGAGCGCGCGCGACCTATGGCACTATGCCATCACGCAGTTCGCCGATCATCCCAGCGGACCGGAGGAGATCGAATGGCAAGGCGACCGCGCCGTGCTCACGCGCGAGATGCGCGCGGGCAAGATGCGCTCCGATCTGGCGATACGCGACGCCAGCGGCAAAGTCGTGGTGTTCTACGGCGTCACCGATGAAGGACTGGACGAGCAATGGCGCGAGTTGATCGCGGCGTTCAGCGCGCGGAAGGGCGCATCTGACAGCGCGACGCTCGGCGGCGCGGGCGACACACCGCCGGCGCCGGGCGAAGACGAAGCAGCCGCAGACTGAATTGAATCATCCCGGCCGCAGCCGCTTCGCACTGATGACGCCGATGTTTCAGGCCGATCGAGTGCTGGCCGCCTCGGAAGCGCGCGTGCTCCAGCTTGACGCAGCGGTCCATCACCACGTCCAGGCCGGCTGCGAACGCGCGCTGCGCTGCCGCCCGCCGCGCCTTTTGGCAGCGCTGGGATGTTGCGAATTCGCCGAAACTGGCTATAACTGCGCCCCAAGGTATGGCGAACGTTCCGCTTCCACCTCCCGACTCGCCGCCGAGGATGAGCCGCGCGTTTTGGCGCGACGATCGCTTCATCCAGTTTGCCGCGCAGCTCATCGTCCTGGCCATTGTCGCCGGCCTGGCCTTCGTCCTAGTCCAAAACATGGCCGCCTCGTTGCAGCGCCAGGGCATCGCGCTGGGCTTCGGCTTCCTCGACAACGCTGCCGGCTTTGACATCGGCGAATCGCTCATCCGCTACACCAACGCCGATACCTTCGCCCGCGCATTGCTCGTCGGCTTGCTCAACACGCTGCTCGTCAGCGTGCTGGGCATCGTCTTGGCGACGGTGCTCGGCGTCATCGTCGGCATCGCCCGGCTCTCCAGCAACTGGCTGGTCAACCGGCTGGCCTGGTTGTTTATCGAGCTGATGCGCAACGTGCCGTTGCTGGTGCTGCTCATCTTCATTTACACGGCCTTCTTCCTGAAATTGCCGCGTGCGCGGCAAGCCATCAGCCTGGGGCCGATTTACCTGAGCAATCGCGGCGTGGCCATGCCGTGGGGCGAGCCAACGGAGACCTGGCCGATCTACCTCTATATCATCATCGCCGCGGTAGGCTCGGCCGCCTTGGCGGCGACCGGGCTGCGCCTCTGGCAAGAGCGCAGCGGGCGACCTAAGCCGATCGTGCTGCCGGCGCTGGGCACGTTTGCGGCCATAGCCGTGATCGGGTGGCTCGCCCTGCCGCAGCCGCCGCTGACGATCACCACGCCGCAGATCGCCGCGTTCAACTTTCGCGGCGGGCTGGTGTTGACGCCGGAGTTTATGGCGCTGCTGATCGGCCTGGTGATCTACACTGCGGCCTTCATCGGCGAAGTCGTGCGCGCCGGCATCCAGTCGGTGCCGAAGGGGCAAGTAGAGGCAGCGCGCGCATTGGGGCTGAACGGCCGGCGCACCTTGCAATTGGTGGTGTTCCCTCAGGCATTGCGGGTCATCATCCCTCCGCTCACCAGCCAGTATCTGAACCTGACGAAGAACTCCTCGCTGGCCGTGGCGATCGGCTATCCCGACCTGTTCGCCGTATCGGGCACCATCATCAACCAGACCGGCCGGGCTGTGGAAATGATCGTGGTCGTCATGGGCGTGTATTTGTCAGTCAGCCTGCTCACTTCGTTATTGATGAACTGGTACAACCGCCGCGTGCGGTTGGTGGAGCGATGACGATGAGCGCGACCACCCCTTCGCTTCCCTCGCGCGCCGAGGTGCTACCGCCGCCAACCGAGCGCTACACGGCGCTGGGCTGGCTGCGCAAGAACCTATTTAGCACCTGGTACAACGCGCTGTTGACGGTGATTTTTAGCGCCATCGTCGTCCTGTTGCTGCGCGGCTTTCTGGAATGGGCATTCACGCAGGCGCGCTGGGAGGTCATCACGACCAACCTGCGGCTGTTCATGGTCGGGCAATATCCGGCGGCTGCGACATGGCGCGCCTGGGCCTGTGTGATCTTGCTGGCCTTGTTGATCGGGCTGTCCTGGGGCATCTGGGGACGCAACCAGCGCGCCGGCGCAATCGCTTTTGGCGCGCTGCCGTTTCTCCTGGCCATCCTCGCACAGGACGAAGCGCGCGTCGCGCTGCTCATCGTCGGCGTCGCTGGCGCGGTCGGCTTTGCGCTCAGCCGCTGGCGCGGCGCGCAGCTACAACGCATCAGCATCATCGGCTGGGTGGTCTATTTCCCGCTCGTCATCCTGCTGATCAGCGGCTTCGGCGGCGCAGACGGGCCGCTGCCCTTGGTGACCACTAATCTGTGGGGCGGCTTGCTGCTCACCCTGCTGCTCACCGTGGTGGGCATCGTGTTCTCCTTCCCGCTGGGGGTGCTGCTTGCGCTGGGCCGGCAGTCCAGCCTGCCGATCGTGCGCGCGCTTTGCGTGATCTACATCGAGGTCATCCGCGGCGTGCCGCTCATCACCGTGTTGTTCATGGCTCAGCTCATGCTGCCGCTCTTCCTGCCCGGCGTGACCATTGACCGCGTGGTGCGGGCGATGGCCGGCATCGTCTTGTTCAGCGCGGCCTACCTGGCCGAGAACGTGCGCGGCGGCTTGCAAGCCATCCCGCGTGGGCAGTACGAAGCGGCGCGTGCGCTGGGCTTGAACACCTGGAAGATGATGCTGCTCATCATCCTGCCTCAGGCGCTCAAAGCCGTCATCCCGATCCTGGTCGGACAGTTCATCGCCTTGTTCAAGGACACCTCGCTCGTGGTCATCGTCGGCCTGCTCGACTTGATGGGCATCGCCAAGGCGGTGCTCGCCCAGCCGGACTTCCTTGGACTGCAAGCCGAGGTGTACCTGTTCGTCGCGCTGGTCTATGGCGTATTCTGCTATCTCATGTCTGCCTTCAGCCAGCGCTTGGAAGCGCGATTGAGTGTAGGAAGGTAACCCCAAGTTCACGTCCTGCGGGGCTTTGCACAAGACGCCAGTTTGAAGTTGCAGAACCGATCGCTGAGCTATGACCGAACACAATCAACCGAACGAGCCAATCATCATCTGCCGCGATGTGCACAAGTGGTACGGCCACTATCACGCGCTGCGCGGCATCAACATGCAAGTGCGCAAGGGTGAAGTCGTGGTGATCTTCGGGCCATCCGGTTCCGGCAAGTCCACCTTCATCCGCACCATCAATCGGCTCGAAGAACATCAGCGCGGCGAGATCATCGTGGACGGCATCCCGCTCACCCACGACGTGCGCGACATCGAGCGGATCCGCATGGAGACCGGCATGGTCTTCCAGCAATTCAACCTCTTCCCGCACCTGACGGTGATGGACAACATCACCCTGGCCCCGATCTGGGTGCGCGGGTGGTCGAAGGCACAGGCCGAGGAGATCGGCATGCAGCTCCTCAGGCGCGTCGGCATCCCCGAACAGGCGCGCAAGTACCCCGGCCAGCTCAGCGGCGGCCAGCAGCAGCGCGTCGCCATCGCGCGCGCGCTGGCGATGCAGCCCAAGATCATGCTCTTCGACGAGCCGACCAGCGCCCTCGACCCAGAGATGATCAAAGAGGTGCTCGACGTGATGATCGAGCTGGCCGACAGCGGCATGACGATGGTGGTGGTCACGCACGAGATGGGCTTTGCGCGCGCCGTGGCCGACACGATGTACTTCTTCGACCAGGGGCAAATTGTCGAGAGCGGCACCCCCGAACAGATCTTTGGCGACCCGCAGGAAGCCCGAACCAAGCTCTTCTTGTCGCAGATTTTGTCGCATTGAGCGACGGAGGCGGTAGCTCAACGCCTCTGCGAGCTGTCCCAGCCTGCTAACACAACGCTAACGCGAAGCCGTTATATCTCTAACGGCCTGTGCGTAAGGTTAAGGGCGTCTCAAGCGGAGAAACCTTCGCGAAATCGTCGCGTGAAGTGAAAGTGTGGAGGAAGAGAAGATGGCAAAAATCGTCGGCATTGACTTGGGCACCACGAACAGCGTGGTGGCCGTGCTGGAGGGCGGCAGCCCGACTGTCATACCTACGGCGGAGGGCGGCAATCTGGTGCCGTCGGTCGTCGCCTTCAAGAAGGACGGCGAGCGGCTGGTCGGCCAGGCGGCCAAGCGCCAGGCGGTGGTGAACCCTGAGAATACGATCTTTTCGATCAAGCGTTTCATCGGGCGTCGTTTCGATGAAGTCGAGGGCGAGCGCAAGCGCGTGCCCTACCAGGTGGTACAAGGGCCGAAAGGCGATGCGCAGGTGAAGATCCCGAACACCAATAAAACCTATACGCCGCAAGAGATCAGCGCGATGGTGTTGGCCAAGCTGAAGGCCGACGCCGAGGCATACCTCGGCGAACCGGTCACCAAGGCCGTCATCACCGTGCCGGCCTATTTCAACGATTCACAGCGCCAGGCCACTAAGGACGCCGGCCAGATCGCCGGCCTGGAAGTGCTGCGGATCATCAACGAGCCGACAGCGGCGGCTTTGGCCTATGGCCTCGACAAGAAGAAGGATGAAACCATCTTGGTCTTCGACCTGGGCGGCGGCACCTTCGACGTGTCGATTCTCGAAGTGGGCGACGGCGTGGTGGAGGTGAAGGCCACCAGCGGCGACACGCACCTGGGCGGCGATGACTGGGACGCGGTGATCATGGACTGGATGATCGCCGAGTTCAAGAAGGAGCAGGGCATTGACCTGCGCAACGACCGGCAGGCGCTGCAGCGGCTGAAGGAGGCGGCGGAGAAGGCCAAGATCGAGCTGTCTTCGATGATGGAGACCGAGATCAACCTGCCCTACATCACCGCCGACCAGACCGGCCCGAAGCACCTGCTGATGAAGCTCACCCGCGCCAAGTTCGAGCAACTGAGCGAAGGGCTGGTCAAGCGCCTGCGCGGCCCGGTCGAGCAGGCCCTGAAGGACGCCAACCTGAAGGTGAGCGACATTGACGAAGTGGTGCTGGTCGGCGGCGCGACGCGCATGCCGATGGTGCAAGCCCTGGTCAAGGAGATGACCGGCGGGAAGGAGCCGAACAAGAGCGTCAACCCGGATGAGGTGGTGGCCGTGGGCGCAGCGGTGCAGGCGGGCGTGTTGGCCGGCGACGTGAAGGACGTGCTGCTGCTCGACGTCACCCCGCTCAGCCTGGGTGTGGAGACGCTCGGCGGCGTGATGACGGTGCTCATCCCCCGCAACACCACGATCCCGGTGCGCAAGAGCGAAATCTTCAGCACAGCGGAGGACAACCAGAGCGCAGTGGACATCCGCGTGTTCCAGGGCGAGCGTCCGATGGCTGCCGATAACATGTTGCTTGGCCAGTTCCGGCTGGAGGGCATCCCGCCCGCGCCGCGCGGCATGCCGCAGATCGAGGTGACGTTCGACATCGACGCCAACGGCATCCTAAACGTCAGCGCCAAGGACAAGGCGACCGGTCGCGAGCAGCGCATCAGCATCACAGCCAGCACAAACCTGAGCAAGCAGGACATCGAGCGCATGGTGGAAGAGGCGCAGCGCAACGCGGCCGCCGATAGCAGGCGCAAGGAGCTGGCCGAGGCGCGCAACGCCGGCGACCAGGCGCTCTATCAAGCCGAAAAGGCGCTGCGCGACCTGGGCGACAAGGTCAGCGGCGCCGACCGCGCCGAAGCCGAAGGCAAGATGAACGACCTGCGCGACGCGCTGAAGAGCGACGACATCAACCGCATCAGGCGGGCTAGTGAATCGTTGCAGGCTACGATGTCGCGCATCGGCCAGAGCGCCTATGCGTCGCAGCCCGGCGCCGGTGGGGCGACGCCTTCTAGCGACGGCAAGAGCGATGAAGGCGTAGTCGAAGGCGAGTATCGCTCGGTATAAGCCGCTTCAACCCCTCGCAGGGCGCGCGCCCTGCGAGGGGTTTTTATTTTCTATCCATGCGAACGCGCGAAGAACTCGAACAGCTCGAGGCATTGACGCTCGCGCCCTATGCGATGAAAAGCGCCGCATCGCGCGGGCGGCAGCACCCTGAGCCAGAAGCGGCGTACCGCACCGCCTTCCAGCGCGACCGCGAACGCATCCTGCACACCACCGCGTTCCGCCGCCTGCAGGGTAAGACGCAAGTCTTCGTGACGACCGAAGGCGATTACTACCGCACCCGCATCACACACACGTTGGAGGTAGCGCAGATCGGCCGCACCATCGCGCGCGCGCTCGGCGCAAACGAAGACCTGGTGGAGGGCATTTGTCTGGCGCACGATCTGGGTCACCCACCCTTCGGCCATTCCGGCGAGCGCGCGTTAAATGCGCTGATGGCTTCGGAAGGCGGCTTTGATCACAACCGGCAAAGCTTCCGCATCATCACCGAGCTGGAGCGCCGCTATCCCGACTTCCCCGGCCTCAACCTCACCCATGAATTTCGAGAGGGCATCCTCAAACACAATGCAGACGTCCTGCCCGTCGAAGCGCCACCCGACTACTGGCCGGAATTGCGCGGCACGCTCGAAGCGCAGATCGCCGCCATCGTGGACGAGCTGGCCTACAACGCGCACGACCTGGACGACGCGCTGCGCGCCGGACTGGTCGGCGAAGAGGACGTGAAGGCGCTGGCCTGGTGGCAACGCGCTAGCGAAGCGGCGCAGGTAGATGGCGAGGCGGCCTTCACCGACATCAAGCGTCACCGCATCATTCGCAGGTTGATTGACCTCGTTGTGACCGATCTACTGGTGGAGAGTTCGCGCCGCATTGAGGCATTGCTGGCGCGGCACGGCTCACGGGTCGGCGTGGATGATGTGCGCCGCTGGCCGGCGCCGCTGGTCGGCTACTCGGCCGAGGCGGAGCAGATGAACCGAGAACTGAAGCGCTTTCTGCACGAGCGCGTATACGATCATCCGCATGTCCTGCGCATGGCCAGGCAAGCTGAGCGCGTTGTCAGCGACCTCTTTCGGGCATACACGAAGGAGCCGCGCAACATGCCCGAGAGCGCGCGCCATCAGATCGAGCGTCTGTCGCTCGGCCGGGCCGTGTGTGATTACATCGCGGGCATGACCGACCGGTTCGCCCTCGCCGAGCACGCGCGACTCTTCGATTCGGGCCAGCGCATCTGAGCGAGACGGCCGCACAACGCCGCTCGCTGCGGCAGACGCCGCGCCTTGTCGGTTCAATAATCGAGGTTAGGGCGCAACCAGCGCTCCGCTTCCTCGATGCTCATGCCTTTGCGCCGCGCGTAGTCTTCGACCTGATCACGGCCGATTTTGCCCACGCCGAAATAGCGAGCCTGCGGATGGAAGAAATACCAACCGCTGACGCTGCTGGCCGGCAGCATGGCGCAGCTATCGGTCAGCACGGCGCCGGTGTGCTTCTCCACGTCGAGCAGCGCCCAGATCAGCCGTTTCTCGCTGTGATCAGGGCAGGCCGGGTAGCCCGGCGCCGGCCGGATGCCGCGATACTTCTCCGCGATCAAATCGTCGTTTGTCAATTGCTCGCTCAGACCATAGCCCATGTCATCGCGGGCCTGTTTGTGCAAGCGCTCGGCAAACGCCTCGGCCAGTCGGTCGGCCAGGGCTTCGACCAGGATGGCACTGTAATCATCGCCGTCGGCCTTGAACGCATCGGCCAGCGCTTTAGCGCCGTGAATGCTGACGGCGAACGCGCCGATGTAGTCCACCACGCCGCTCTCCTTGGGCGCGATAAAGTCAGCCAAGGCGAGATTGCAACGATGCAGCGCAGCAGGCGCATTCGAGACGTCGTCCTTTGCAGCCTCGCCCGACTTATCGTGTTGCTGACGCAAGGTGTGGAAGGTGGTGAGCACTGTAGTTCGCGCTTCGTCGGCGTACACTTCGATGTCGTCGCCGACGCTGTTGGCCGGGAATAGGCCATAGACGCCGCGCGCGGTAATCCGAGGCAAGGGATCGGCATGACCGCGCCGGTGAGTGTTGGCCCGATGGGCGAGATCGGCCTGGATCAGGCGCTTGAGGAGCGCTTGCGCATCTTCGTATAGCTTGCGCGCCTGGTCTCCGACCACCGGATCGTTCAGGATGTCGGGGAAGCGTCCGGCCAACTCCCAGGCCTGGAAGAAGGGCGTCCAATCAATGTAATCGGCCAGCTCACGCAGCGGCATGTGGGCCGGCTCAATCACTCGCACGCCGATGAAAGCCGGCTCGCTGGTGAAGTCGTGGGATTCCAGCGTCCAGCGGAAGCGCCGCCGGCGCGCCTCAGCAAGAGGAAGCAGGGGCCGGCGGTCGCCTTTGCCGGCGAATTGCTCGCGCAGCTTCTCTTGTTCTTCGGCGTTTTGCTTGATGAAGGCGTCGCGCAGGTCGGCGCTGGCCAGCGCGCCGACCACGCCGACGGCGCGGCTGGCGTCGAGCACATGCACGACCGGCTGCGAGTAGGCCGGCGCGATCTTCAGCGCGGTGTGCGCCTTGCTGGTCGTCGCGCCGCCGATGAGCAGCGGCACGGCAAACCCTTCGCGCTCCATCTCACGCGCCACGTGCACCATCTCATCGAGCGAAGGGGTGATCAAGCCGCTCAGGCCAACCATGTCGGCGCCGATCTCACGGGCCGTCTTCAGAATCTTCTCCGCCGGCACCATCACGCCCAGGTCGTGCACCTCATAGTTGTTGCAGCCCAATACTACCCCCACGATATTTTTGCCGATGTCGTGCACGTCGCCTTTGACCGTCGCAAGCACGATCTTGGCCTTCGACGCCTTCAACTCGGGGCTGTCGGTTCCCATGTCGCGCGGGGCGGCCGAGGCAGTAGCCTGGCGTTCGCCCTTGATATACGGCTCCAGGACGGCGACCGCCTTCTTCATCACCCGCGCGCTCTTCACCACTTGCGGCAGGAACATCTTGCCGGCGCCGAACAGGTCGCCGACCACGTTCATGCCGGCCATCAGCGGGCCTTCGATGACGGCGAGCGGGCTGCCGTAGCGCGCCAGCGCCTCTAACACATCGGCTTCGATAAAGTCGGCGATGCCGTTGACCAAGGCATGCTCCAGCCGCTTGTCCACATCCAAGGCGCGCCAGCCGGCGGCGGATTGGCCATCGCTGCTCGACGAGCCGGAAGAACCCTCTTCCGATTGCTTCATGGCTTGCGCAAACGCGATCAGGCGCTCGGTTGCGTCCGGCCGGCGGTTGAGCAGCACGTCTTCCACACGCTCCAGCAGATCTTTAGGGATGTCGTCGTATACGGCGAGCTGGCCGGCGTTGACGATGCCCATGTCCAGGCCGGCGCGGATGGCGTGATACAGGAAGGCGCTGTGCATCGCCTCGCGCACTTTGTTGTTGCCGCGAAAGCTGAACGAGATGTTGCTAATGCCGCCGCTGACTTTCGCGCCAGGCAGGTTCTCCTTGATCCAGCGCGTCGCGCGGATGAAGTCCACCGCGTAGTTGTTGTGCTCTTCAATCCCCGTCGCCACGGTCAGCACGTTGGGGTCGAAGATGATGTCCTCGGGCGGGAAGCCCACCTCATGCACCAAAATGTCATAAGCACGCTTGCAGATTTCGATTTTGCGCTCGAAGGTGTCGGCTTGCCCGCGCTCGTCGAAGGCCATCACCACCACGCCGGCGCCGAAGCGTTTGATGATCTCGGCGTGATGCTTGAAGACCGCCTCGCCTTCTTTGAGTGAGATCGAGTTGACGATGCACTTGCCCTGCACGCATTTCAAACCCGCCTCGATCACGCTCCACTTGGAGCTGTCAATCATGATCGGCACGCGCGCGATGTCCGGCTCGGCCATGAGCAAGTTGAGGAACTTGGTCATGCACGCCTCGCTATCCAACATGCCCTCGTCGAAGTTCACGTCGAGGATGTTCGCGCCGTTCTCCACCTGCTGTCGGGCGATGCCCAGCGCCTCCTCGAACTTGCCCTCCTTGATGAGCTTGGCGAATTTGGGCGAGCCGGTGACATTGGTGCGCTCACCGATCAACAGGAATCGAGAATTGAGCGCCGAGAACGGAGAGGAGGCGCCGGCTTCGCCGGAGGCTTCTTTTGCATCCTCGATGGTGAGCAGTTCAAGCCCGCTGAAGTATGTGCGATGCGTCGGGCGATTGCGCACGTGCGGGCGCGCGCCCTTGATCGCCTCGCGGACGGCAGCGATGTGATCCGGCGTAGTGCCGCAGCAGCCACCGATGATGTTCACCCAGCCCTCCTGGGCGAACTCGCCCACGGCATCGGCGAACTTCTGCGGCGTCATGTCGTAGCCGCCGAAGGCGTTAGGCAAGCCGGCATTCGGATAGCATGACACGTAGGTCTGCGTGGTCTTTGCCATCGCCTCAATGTATGGGCGCATCTCGTCCGGCCCCAGCGCGCAATTGATGCCCATGCTGATCAACGGCGCGCGGTGGATGCTGGCCCAGAACGCCTCCACCGTTTGGCCGCTCAGCGTGCGACCGCTCTGGTCGGTGATCGTCACGCTGGCCATCACCGGCACGCGCCGCACCCCCTCGGCGAACAACTTCTGGATGGCGAATAACGCTGCCTTGAGGTTGAGCGTGTCAAAGGTCGTCTCCGGCAGCAACAAATCCACCCCACCTTCGATTAGCGCCTTGGCCTGGTCGTAATACGCCTGCATCACCTGGTCGAAGGTGACGGCGCGATAGCCGGGGTCGTTCACATCTGGGCTGAGCGAGAGGGTGCGATTCATCGGCCCGAGCGCACCGGCGACGTAGCGCGGCCGCGACGGATCGCGTCGCATGAACTCCTCGGCGGCTTGCCGCGCAAGCCGCGCCGCCGCCAGGTTGATCTCCCGGATCAGCACGGGGTCGGACATGTCAAAGTCGGCCATGCTGATGGCCTGGGCGTTAAAGGTGTTCGTCTCGATGATGTCGGCGCCGGCTTCGAGATACTGGCGGTGGATGTCGAGGATGATCTCAGGCCGCGTCAGGTTGAGCACCTCGTTGTTGTTCTTTAGCTCAACAGGATGATCCCGGAAGCGCTCGCCGCGGTAGTCCTCCTCTTGCAGGCGATGGCGCTGGATCATCGTGCCCATTGCGCCGTCCAACACGAGGATGCGCTGTTCCAGAAGCTCGACGATGGGCGGCTTAGGGATGGGCGCTGCTGTAAGCTCGCTCGACATAGGCATAGGCGCATTCTATCGGCATGCGGGGCGAAGCACTGTTCTACTTGCGCGCGATGTCATTTGCAAAGTCGTTGCGCAAGCAAAGATGAGTGATAGAGTAGCCGCATGAACGCCAAAGACCTTGCGCTATTGCTCGATTACAACTACTGGGCCAACCGGCGCATCCTCGACCGAGCCGCTCAGTTGAGCGGCGAGCAATTCGCCGCACCTCACCCCCCAGCTTCAGCGCAGGCAGTTTGCGCGGCACGCTCGTTCCCATCTTGAATTTCGAGTGAGCCTGGCGCATGCGGCTGTGGCACGGCATTTCACCCGTTGCCGCGCTAAAGCCGGTTGAGTTCCCCGACCCGTCGGCGCTGCTGTCCCGCTGGCAAACGGAGGAGCGACACATGCGCGAATATATCGCCGGCTCAAACGACGGCGACCTCACGCGCGTCGTGACTTATACGACGATGGTCAACCCACAGACGCGCCAACATACGGTGGAGCATTGCCTGAAGCACATGGTCTTTCACGACATGCAACACCGCAGCGAAGCCGCCGCAATTCTGACCAATTTCGGCTACTCGCCGGGCAACATTGACCTGATCTACTACCTCATTGAGCTGGGGATCCCGTAGCGAATGGGCGCAACCGCACATGGCCGATGTGCATCTCGGTAGCGCCGTGCTCCACCAGGTCGGCCAGCGCGCGGCCAATGCCGGCGCCGAACTTGAAGCCGTGGCCGCTGCAAGCCGAGCAGATCACCACGTTATCGAAGTCCGGCGCGAAGTCAATCACGAAATCCTCATCGGGCGTAGTCGTATAGAGGCAGGCCGTTGGCTCGAACGGCGCGCCGGCAGCGTCGGGCAGATGCGCGCGCGCGTAATCGAGCACCCGCCGGGTGGTTTCATCGCGCGCCATGCGCGGCGCGTTGGGATCCACCAAGTATCCCTCATGGTGAAAGCCGATTTTGACCCCCGGTTTGTCAATCATCGGGAAGCCGTAGGCGGGGATCGGGCTGCGCCAGTGGATGAAGATCGGGAAGCGGCCGCGCCGGAAGTGCTCGGCGTTGCGCAGCGGCGTGAAGTACGTCACCTGCTCTTGCTCGATGCGCACCGGCAACTGCAGGCCGACGTATCGGATCAGCTCGTTAATCCAGGCGCCGCCGGTGATGATCAATTTGTCGGCGCGATATCGACCGGCGTCGGTGACGACTTCGACCGGCCGGCCGGGGGCGATCGCGTTGACCGCCTCGCGCTCGCGCACCGTCGCGCCGTGTTTGGCAGCTTGCGCGACCATGGCCTGCACGCAGCGCGTCGCGCGCAAGAAGCCGGAGTCGGGCGAGAACACGGCAATCGCCGCGTCGCCCAAGCGCCACTGCGGGTAGCGCGCGCTGATTTGCGCGGCGTCCAGCCGCTCGAACCTCCCGCCAACCTGAGTCAGCGCGTCGGCCACAGCGTCCACGTCGGGGTGATGCGCCGGCTCGTGCGCGAGGTCGAGGCCGCCGATGACTTCCAACAATGGCTCGCCGCTATCGGCCTCGAGCGCGCGCCAGTGCGGATAGCTCTGCATCGCCAACCGCGCATAGTCGGGGTTGTTGTAGGCGAAGCGAAAGATGCGCGATTCGCCGTGTGAGCTGCCGAGGGTGTGGCCGATCTCGAAGCGCTCGATGAGCAGCGTGCGTTGGCCATCCTTAGCGAGGTGATAAGCGGCAGCGCTGCCCATCACGCCGGCGCCGATCACGATGACGTCGAAGTGTTCTGTCATGCCCTGTATTTTCGTCCCGTTCGCATTTCAGGTGCAACGCAGGCAAGTCGGCCAGATGGACGCAGGCAGCGCCTGCCCATATCTCGCGCCTCCCTTGATTCCCGGTCGGCGTGCGCTATAATTAGAACAATTGTTCGACTCGGATATGGAAATCAACGGCAGAATCCTGCGCGCCAACACGCGCTCCTTCATCTTCGGCACGCGCGTGCCGAGGGAAGACGTGCCGATCTTCGGCGCATTTGTCAAGACGCACATTCAGCACAAAGCAGCCACGGTGTTCGGGCTGATCTACGACATCCTTATCGAGGACGACGGCATGACGCGCATGTTGTCGATCGCCGAGGATGACCTGGTGAAGGCCGAGGAGATCGCCTGGCAGCGCAGCCGGCGCCTGCCGATCGAGGTCAGCGTGTTATGCGTTGGTTACCGCGAAGGCAACGAGGCAGGCCACGCAATTCGGCAGGCCCTCCCGCCACAGCCGCCGGTCACGCTCAATGAGGTCTTCAGTTGCAGCGCAGACGAGGTGAAGGAATTCACCCAGAAGCTTGACTTTTTCCGTCTGGTGCTGGATGCGCGTGACATACCGAGCGATGAGCTGTTGGCCGCCAGCCTGCGACTTGCATCTCAGACGCACAACGATCCGCAAGCCTTTCTGCGCAGGTGCGGCCGCGAACTAGCCCGACTGCTGGCTAAAGACAGCGCGCGGCTCGACAGTTTACTGAGCCGGTTAGGCTAACCTTGGCCTCGCGCCGTCTTCAGGAGGACATGCCATGACAGCAGATCTACTCTCAGAACTCAACCCCCTCGCGCCAAGCGATTTGGCGCGGCCACAGCGCGATGTATCGCCCGCGCGCCTTGGCGTCGTCATCAGCGGTTCGCTCAACGACAACCTTCGCGTCAAACTGGACGATGACTTGATCGTTGAGGGCGTAGCCGCCGGCTCTTACGTCACCATCAAGGGTCAGACCGACCGTAAGTTCTTCGGCCTGGTTACCGATATTCAGCTCGACGTGACCGACGCCGACCTGCTGGCGCAATCACCGCCGGACCCCGGCAATCCGCGCCTGGAGATCTACCGCGGCACAGTGGCCTATAGCGTGCTGCACGTCAAACCGATGCTGGTGAAGGAAGGCCAGGGCGAAGCGAAGCCAGTGAAGAGCGTGCCGTCGCATTTCGCTGTCGCCTACCGCTCCACACCCGACGAAGTGCGAGAGATCTTCGCCGCTGACGAGCGCACCGCATATCGCATCGGCGCCTCGGTCGAAGACGAGAGCATCGAGATCAGGTTGGATTTGGAACGCTTGATCGAGCGCAGCAGCGCCGTGTTTGGTCGCAGCGGCACGGGCAAGACCTTCCTCACCCTGCCGCTGCTTGCCAGCATCATCCGGCGCGACCTGGCCAGCGTGTTGATCTTCGACATGCACAACGACTACGGGTACACGCTCAAAGGTGACGGGGGGCGCAAGTTAAAGGGACTGAAACAGCTCAACGCCATCTGCCACAAGGTGGTCATCGCGACGCTGGACGAGGAGTCGTCCAAATCGCGCGGCTCGCGGCCGGATTTCGCCTTGCACATTGGCTATGACCAGATCGAGCCAGAAGACATCGAGACGCTGCGCGGCGTGCTCAACCTGAACGATGTGCAGGTGAATGCCTTGCACGTGCTCAAGCGCCGCTTTCCCAACAACTGGGTGCACCAACTGCTCAGCAGCGACGTCTCCGAGGAAGTGCAGGAATTGTTCGACAGCAACAAGATCGCCGAGTACACCTACTACGCCCTACAGCGCAGGCTTAGCCGGCTGCTGAAGTTCGACTTCTTGCGCCGAAAAGTGACCGAGGATTTCGCCGAGCGGGTGCTGAACCATCTCATAAGTGGCGAGAGCGTGGTGGTGGAATTCGGGCGCTATGGCAACGACCTGCCAGCCTACGTCTTCGTCGCCAACTTCCTCACCCGGCGCATCCACCGCCGCTACGTCGAGATGAAGGAAGCCGCAGAGGGCGGGGGCGGAGAGGAGCCCAAGAAACTCGTCATCGCGATCGAAGAGGCGCACAAGTTCCTGGAGCCGGACGTGGCCGACTTGACCATCTTCGGCACGATTGCGCGCGAGCTGCGCAAATACAACGTGACCTTGCTCATTGTGGATCAACGCCCCAGCCAAATTGACGCCGAGGTGATGAGCCAGATCGGCACCCGCATCACCTGTGCACTAAGCGACGAGGAAGATATCAGGGCGGTCTTCACCGGCATCGGCGGCGCGCCGCATCTGCGCAACGTGCTGTTATCGCTGGAGAGCAAGCAACAGGCGTTGATCATGGGTCACGCCGTGCCCATGCCGGTTGTGGTGCGCACGACCGAATACGGCGAGGCGATTTACCGGCAGTTCGCCGACCCGTCGGCCGAGATGACGCCGGAGGCGCGCGCCGAAGCCAACCGTCAAAAGCTCGGCCGTCGGCCACTGGACGAAGGCTTGGTGTAATCAGCGCAGAATCTGACTGAGGAACGCCCGCGTGCGCTCCTCACGCGGGTTGGTGAAAAACGCGTCAGGCGTGTTCTGCTCAACAATCCGGCCGCGATCCATAAATACGATCTCGTCGGCAGCGTTGCGCGCAAAGCCCATCTCGTGGGTAACCACCACCATGGTCATGCCGCTGCGCGCCAGCTCCAGCATCACATCCAGCACTTCTTTGATCATCTCCGGGTCGAGCGCGCTGGTCGGCTCGTCGAACAGCATGATCTTCGGATTCATGGCCAGGGCACGCGCGATGGCCACGCGCTGCTGTTGGCCGCCGCTGAGTTGGCTGGGATAGGCATTCGCTTTCTCCGGGATGCCGACGCGGGTGAGCTGTTGCATGGCGATGTCGCGCGCCTCGGCTTCGCTGCGCTTTCGCACCACGCGCTGCGCCAGTGTCACGTTCTCCAGCACCGTCAGATGCGGGAAGAGGTTGAACTGCTGGAACACCATGCCCACCTCGGCCCGCACGGCGTTGATGTTCTTCGCGTCATGGGTGAGGTGAATGCCATCCACCCAGATCTCGCCGCTGGTGGGGGTCTCGAGGTGGTTGATGCAGCGCAGCACGGTGCTCTTGCCGCTGCCGCTGGGGCCGATGATCACGGTCACTTTGCCCCGCCCCACCGTTAGACTCACGTCGTCCACCGCGCGCAGGTTGCCAAACTGCTTGACCAGGTGCTTGATGACGATCATCGGTTCATCGTGCTGCATGGCGCTCATCCTCCTCAGCCTTGAGCGCGGCCTTCGCTGTTCAAGCGGTTCTCCAGCCATTTGACGCCTAGCGACAGCACGATGGTCATGGCCAGATACAAGAAGGCCAGCGACGTGTAGGTCTCCAGAAAGCGAAACGAGGCTGCGGCATACAGGCGCGCCTCTTGCGTGATGTCACGCACGCCGAGCACCGACACCAGCGACGAATCCTTCAGCATGGCGATGAAGTCGTTGCCCAAGGGCGGCAGCACGCGCCGGACGGCCTGCGGCAGGATGACGTAGCGCATGGCCTGCAAGTAGCTCATGCCCAGCGAGCGCGCCGCCTCCATCTGCCCTTTGCTGATAGACTGGATGCCGGCGCGAAAGGTCTCCGCCTGAAAGCCGCCATAGGCGATGGCCAGCGCGATGATGCTGCGGGTCAAGAATGGCACATCCTGCGGCTTGGTGCGCAAAAGAAAGTTATCAGCGCCCAATATCGGCGTTAGGGCGTTGCCCAGCAGGTTGACGCCGTCAATGACAATGGGCACGATGACGAACGCGATCACCAGCAACTGCACCAGGATCGGCACGCCACGGATGACCTGCACGTACAGCGTGGCGACGTTGAAGACAAGCGGATTTTGCGACACGCGGCCTAGGCCGGCGGTCAGGCCAATGACGATGGCCAGGCTGTAGGCGACCAACGTGGTGAAGATGGTGACGCCGATGCCCAGCAGCAGCCGGCTGAAGATTGCGGCGTAAAGCTCGCTGGTCATCGCATTCCACGCGATCAGCACGCCGAAGAACACGATGATCAGCAGCCACCATGGCCAGTTCGCCATGCGGTCAACGAACCGGCCCTGCGCCGAGTGATCCGTTGTCGGGTCGAGCGGGATGGCCGCAGGCTGCTGCGGCCCGGTAGTCAGCGACATGATGAAAAACAGCGCGCAACCGGCTTCTTGCTCGGCTGCGCGCTTGTTGTACTCAATGCGAGCGATCGCGCAAGTGCCCTTCGGTCATCACGGCTGCGGCGTCGGCGTTGGGTCGCCATAGGCGCCTGGGCCAATCTGATCGTATTCGATCACCTGGCGGCCCTTCGGGAACCACTTGTCCTGCAGGCGCTGCAAGGTGCCGTCTTCGCGCATGGACTTCAGCGCAGCGTTGATCGGCCCGACCAGGTCGCTGCCCTTGGGGAAGATGAAGCCCAGCTCTTGGCCCTCGCTGACGATGCCGTCGAGCAGCTTGAGTTTGTCGGCATTCACCCCCACGTAGCCTTGGCCGGCCACGTCGTCGATGATAACCGCGTCAGCATCCTGAGAGATCACCGCCTGCACCGCCGAGCCGAAGTCGTCGAACGCGATCACACGCGCTTCGCCGACCAGTTTGACGCCCTCGGCATAGTTGGTTGTGCCTTTCTGCGTCGCCAGCTTGAAGTTGCCGTTCTTGAACTCTTCGACACTCTTGAAGCGGTCCTCATCCACGCGGACGACCAGGCGCTGATCCACCTTGATGTAGCCGTCGGAGAAATCCACGCTTTGCTTGCGCTCTTCGGTGATAGTGATGCCGTCAGCCGCCATATCGAACTGGCCGGCGGCGACGGCGGCGATCATGCCGTCCCAGGCGATCTCCCGGAACACGGGCTTGCAATTCAGCCGCTTGCAAATCTCCGCGATGGCGTCGTAGTCCCAGCCCTCGGCCTGGCCGTTGTCCAACCGGATGTAGTTGAACGGGATGTAGGCGTTTTCGATGGCGATGGTGATCTCGCGGCCGCCCAGATCGGGCAAGCCGGAGGTCGTGGTCGGTTGCTGCGCCGCAGGCGCTGCAGGTGCAGCCGGCGGGGCCGCGCAGGCGGACAGGGCGATCGTTGCTGTGACAAACAATCCGATGATGCGCTGTCTGTTCATGTTGGAAACTCCTCTCTTCTTGGCACGGGATGTTTGCAACTTGCGTGAAAGCAGCTACTCGCCACCATGGGTCTTCGCGCGACGCTGCATTACGCAATTTGCTGTGTCATTGCGGATTCTAGCGCAGCGCCGCTGAGCGCGCCGACACAGTCTGCGCCGCGCGGCTGCTGCCCGCACATGAACCGGCGCTCATCCAAATCGTGTACCATAGCTTTGGACGTGCTCACAGCTCGCAAGAACCCCTTGCTCAACCGGCTGATCTACGCCTTCTTGATTAAGGCGCCGCTGAAGTCAGCATTTCACCGCATCTACCTGAGGCAGGCCGCGCCGCCGCCAGGATCGGATTCTCCCCCGCTGATCATGTTTGGCAACCACAGCGCTTGGTGGGACGCGCACCTGGTGATGGCTTTGAACGAGGAATGTTGGCGCACGGACGGCTACGTGATAGTCGAGGACATCCAGCTTTCGCGTTACAGTTTCTTCCGTTGGTGCGGCGCGTTCTCGGTCAACCGGCGCGACCCGCGAAGCGCAGTGGAGAGCCTGAACTACGCCGTCAGCCTCCTGACCGCCGCGACGCGTCGCGGCGCAGCGCCCCGTGCCCTGCTGATCTTTCCACAGGGCGAAATCCGCGCCAACGACGCGCGACCGCTGAGGTTCTACCAGGGTGTCGGCCGCATCGCGAGCAAGACGGCGCAGCAGGTTGGCGCGTGCGCGCTGTATCCCATCGCCCTGCGCTACGAGTTCATCGGCGAGCAAAAGCCCGACGCTTTTATCAGCGTCGGGCAGCCCTTCGTCGTGCGCAAGGAAGACGGCGCGGAGGCGCTTAATCCCCGGCAGATCACCGCGCGCATGGAGCAGGCGTTGACCGAAGAACTAGACCGGCTGCGCGACGACGTGGTGGCCTATCGCCTGGCGTCATTCACCCGGCTGATTCAGGGCGCGTGGAGCATCAACCGCATCTGGGACGCCGTGCGCGGCAAGGAGCAGATCCGCGAGGTAGGGATAGGCCAGGGCAAGTGACTCGGTCGGCGACTCGCCGAAGGCGATGTCGCCGACGGACTCGTCGGCCGCCGGCAACAGCCGTCACGTCGGCTGTTGCGCCAACGCGCGGAAGTAGTCTATCGTCCTGCGCAGCCCTTCTTCCAACGAGACTTTGGGCTCCCATCCCAGGATGGCGCGGGCGCGGGTGATATCCGGTCGGCGGCGTTGGGGATCGTCGGCGATGCGCTCTTGTCGCGGCTGGCAGAACACGATCTCGCTGGTGCATTCCGGGCCGGCGGCCGCCTTCACGGCCTGGGCGAATTCGAGGATGGTCATCTCGTGAGGGCTGCCGATGTTCACCGGCTCAACCTCATCGCTCCACAGTAAGCGCAACATGCCATCCACCAAATCGCTGACGTAGCAAAACGCGCGCGTCGCGCTGCCATCGCCATAGACGGTCAACGGCTGGTTGCGCACGGCCTGAGCGACGAAGTTGGGCACCACCCGGCCATCGCCGATGTCCATGCGCGGCCCATAGGTGTTGAAGATGCGCACGATGCGCGTCGCCACGCCGAATTTGCGATGATAGGCCATGGTCAACGCCTCGGCGAAACGCTTGGCTTCATCGTATACCGAGCGCACGCCGATTGGGTTGACGTTGCCCCAATAAGTCTCGCGTTGGGGATGCTCCAGCGGGTCGCCGTAGACTTCGCTGGTGCTGGCCTGTAGGAAGCGCGCGCCCTTGCGCCGCGCCAACTCCAGCGCGTTGTGCGTGCCGTGCGAACCCGCCAGCATCGTTTCGATGGGATTATCGAGGTAACCGACTGGGCTGGCCGGCGAGGCGAGGTTCAGCACGGCATCCAGCGCCCCCTGCACCCAGCACGACTCGATAATGTCGCACTCGATGAACTCAAATTGCGGATGGCCGATCAGATGCGCGATGTTGTTGCGCGAGCCGGTGATGAAATTGTCCATCGCAATGACGTGATGGCCATCGGCAATCAGCCGGTCGCACACATGCGAGCCGATGAATCCGGCTCCGCCGGTGACGAGTATTCTCATGCTTGGCCTGCTCCTCGCGATCGCTACTTCAGCTTGCTGCCGATGCGCACCAGTTGCACCTGCGCTTGGTAGCCCTTCTCGGCGTCATCGCCGAGCGACACCTTGCCGTTGGCGAAGAAACCCGTGCTGCCGGTGCTGAATTGCTTCGGACTCAAAACCAGCATGCCGACTTCCTGTCCGTCAACGAAGAACTTGGCGATGATTTTTGGCGCGTGCGCACCTTCGGATGAAGGAGCAGTCTTGACTTCCGACATACTTTGGAGATGATACCAAACGCATGTCTCGCGCCATCGCTTTCTTCAAGCCCTTTGGCGTCCTGTCGTCATTCACCCACGAGGCGCAACCTGGGCGCGCCGACCGCGCGGCGAGCGACCTGCCGCCCAAGCGCACGCTGAGCGAGTTCGGTTTGCCTAAAGGGGTCTATGCGGCCGGCCGGCTGGATTACGACAGCGAGGGGTTGCTCATCTTGAGCGACGACGGCGCGCTCATCCATCGCCTCACCGACCCGCGTTACAAGCTGCCGAAGACCTACTACGTGCAGGTCGAAGGGGCGCCCACCGAAGCCGCACTGCGTCAACTGAGGCAGGGTGTGACGATCAAGGGCTATCGCACCCTGCCCTGCGAAGCGCGCGCGCTGGACGTCGAACCCGATCTGCCGCCGCGCGGCAAGCCCGTCAGCCCGCACGGGCCGACGGCCTGGCTCGAGATCGTGCTGCGCGAAGGGAAGAAGCGCCAAGTGCGCCACATGACCGCAGCCGTCGGCCTGCCAACGCTGCGGCTGGTGCGCGTCGCCATCGGACCGATCACGATCGCCGGCCTGTCGCCCGGCCAGTGGCGCGATCTGAGTAAATCCGAACTCGATTCTATAATCCATTACCGTTCAGACGCATGGGTGAACAGCGCGTCGCCGACATCGGCGCAGCGCAAAAAGCCCAATCTGAAGAAGCATAGGATTTCAGCATGACCAACGCATCCCCTTCCCCCACAACTAACAACAGCCCGACGACGGCTAAGCCACCCTTCGTGAAGGGGCTGGACGGCGTAGTTGCTGTTCAAACGGAAATCAGCGCTGTAGACGGCCCAAACAGCACCTTGCTTTATCGCGGCATCAACATCCACGAATTGGCCGAGCAAGCGAGCTATGAAGAGGTCGCCTTCCTGTTGTTGAACGGCCACCTGCCCAACCGCTCGGAGCTGGCCGACTTCAACGCGCGCCTGGTGGCCAACCGGTGGTTGCCGGCGCCGGTATATGACTTGCTGCGCGGCCTGCCGCGCGATTCCGTGCCCATGGAGGCGCTGCGGGTGGCGGTGTCCGCCCTATCGTTCTACGACCCCGAAATCGAAGACATCAGCATCGAGGCCACGCAGCGCAAAGCGGTGCGGCTCATCGCCCAACTCCCCACGCTGTGCGCCGCCTACCAACGCCTGCGCGAAGGCAAAGAGCCGATCGCGCCCAACCCGCGCTTGAGCCACGCGGCCAACACGCTCTACATGTTGGGGTCGGACCTTGATCCGGACTTCGTGCAAGCGATCAATCTGTATTTCATCCTGCTGGCCGACCATGGCATGAACGCCAGCACATTCACCGCGCGCGTGGTAGCCAGCACGCAGGCCGATTTGCACTCGGCCGTATCGAGCGCCTTCGCATCACTCAAAGGGCCACTGCACGGCGGCGCCAACGAAGCCACGATGCGCATGCTGCTGGAAATCGGCGAGCCGGATAACGTGGACGCCTACATTGACGCGATGTTCGCCGCCAAACGCAAGATCATGGGCTTCGGCCATCGCATCTACAAGAGCGGCGACCCACGCTCAGAACACCTGAGTAAGTGGGCGGAGAAGCTGGGGCGCAAAGTGGGACGACCCAAGTACTACGAGATGTCGCTCAAGGTCGTCGAGGCCGTCCATCGCCATCGCGAACTGTATCCGAACGTGGACTTCTACAGCGCTTCGATGCTGTACTACGCGGGCATCCCGATAGACCTGTTCACGCCGATGTTCGCCTGCGCGCGCATCGCCGGCTGGGCCGCCCACGTGATCGAGCAATACAAGGACAACGTGCTCATCCGCCCGCAGTCGGAATACATCGGCCCGCTGAACGTGCACTACGTGCCGATCGATCAGCGGAAGTAGGCTGGAGGGTTATCGCGCGACGCGCCCTACTCTTCCCTGAGCACGTAGCCGACGCTGCGCACGGTGTGGATCAGCCGCGGCTCGCCGTTGGCTTCGGTCTTCTGGCGCAAGTAGCGGATATACACCTCAAGCACGTTGCTCTCGCCGCCGAAGTCGTAACCCCAGACCCGATCCAGGATTTGCTCGCGCGTCAGCACTTGGCGCGGGTTGCGCATCAGGTATTCGAGCAGGTCGTACTCTTTGGCCGTCAGCTCGAACTGCCGCTCGCCGCGCTTAGCCAGGCGCGTGCCGGTGTCGAGTTGCAGGTCGGAATACTTCAAAATCTCCGGCTTGCTGCTCGGTTGAGTGCGGCGCAGCAGGGCATGCACGCGCGCCAGCAGCTCGGGGAAGGCGAACGGTTTGACCAGATAGTCATCCGCGCCGCTCTCCAGGCCGAGCACGCGATCCGGCACTGAGTCCTTCGCCGTCAGCATCAAAATCGGGACGTTGCTCGCCGCGCGCAGCCGCATGCACACCTCTAGCCCATTCAAGCCGGGCATCATCCAATCGAGGATGACGAGGTCAGGTGGATTATCGCGGGCTGCCGCCAGCCCGCTTGCGCCGTCGTTGGCCGTCGTCACTTTGTAATTTTCGTAGGTCAATCCGCGCCGCAACAGGTCGCGAATGGCGGGGTCGTCTTCAATAACGAGAATGTGTTCCATTTGGAACCTAAATCTACCGGCAACCCATAAGCACCAGATTAGAGCGCTGCGCTAGGGTTCCGCCGGCGCTCCCCCATCCCCCCAGAGCAGGCTGCGCGCCGAGGCAAACGGCTCAGGCAGCGGAGTCTCCCAGTCGTTGTAGCGCGCCAGTTCGGTGAACGGCTTGCGCTGGTTGCTCGTCCAGTCAATCGTGTTGCGGGCGACGCTCGGATCCTTGTAGCCCATGCGGAATATCGCCACCAGCTCATGCGTCTCGGGGATCTTGAGCAGCGCGACGATGCGCGCCTTGTTCTCCGCCACCTCCAGCGGCGTGCTGATGAACTGCATGCCGATATTCAGCGCCGTCGTGACCAGCCACAGCGTCTGAATCACGGCACCGAGCGTGATTGAAGCGTAAAGCCCGCTTAGCTCGCCGGGGCGATATTCTTGCCTGTCCAGCGCGATCGCCAGCAGCATCGGCGCGCTGCGCACGATTTTGCGCTGGTCGTTGCCTAAGATAGTGGATGCACCGAATTTGCTGAGCAGCGATCCGACTTGTTCGGAGAAGACGAGCCTGACCATCGGCCGGAGCGCCGCCGGCACATTGTCCACATAGATGCCGCTGCCCGTAGCCATAGACTCCTCGGCGTCGAAGCGGAAGTAGCGTCGGTAGCGCGCCACGAACGCGCCCTCGTCCATCAGCCGCTTCATCGAATCGCCGGCGATGTCGGCAATCTGCGCGATGCGCTCGCGATCCTCGATCACGATGAAGCGCCAGGGCTGACTGTTGAAGTGCGAGGGCGCGCGCGAGGCGGCCTCGATCAACAGCCGCTTGTGCTCATCGCTGATGCGCTCCGGCCGAAAAGGCGTGTTGGTCGTCTTGCGCTTGCGGATGGCTTCCAGTAGATCCATCGGTTTAAGGTCTAGGGATTAGGGATTTAACAGTTCGCGATTCGCGCCTTACGCTCCTGCGTCATGGTCGCGCAATGCGCGATAGGCATCTATGCGGCAGCCGCCCAAACGACCAGGCCGGCCAGCACCACCAGCCCGCCCGTCGCCGTCCAGCAATGCGCCGACGACCCCGGGCGGAAGCGCGGCAACAGTATCAGGAACGGCGCGACGATGAACAACGGCCATCGCCAGGGCGCGCCGAACGCAAATCCCCAAGCCGCCGCGCCGCCCAGCGCAAGCCAGATCAGGGCGAAGAGCGCATGATGCGCCCATCGCCAGCCGCGCGTGCTCACCCAACCCAGCCGAATGCTTGTGCCCAAGGCCGAAGTGCCGGCATAGATGCCCAACAGCGCCAGCAGCGTCCACATGCCACGATTGTAGCGCCTAGAAATGTCGCTCAGGGGAGCTGGAAGGTTCCCAAGGCAATCGCCGCAACATAGGTCACCACGACGCCGGCCCAGAGCAGCGAGTCTATCCGGTCAAACACGCCGCCGTGTCCGGGGATCACATTGCCGGAGTCCTTCGCGTGCGCCTGACGCTTGATCATGGATTCGATCAGGTCGCCCAGGGGACTCAACGCGCCAACGAGGATGCCCGCGATGGCGCCGACGGACACGCCAAAGGGCGCAAACAAGCCGAGGATGACGCCGGCGAGGGTGCTGGCAATCAGGCCGGCGGTATAACCCTCCCAAGTCTTGCCGGGGCTGATGGTCGGCGCGAGTTTGTGCTTGCCGAGCAGTCGCCCAAAAACGTAGGCCATGCTGTCGGCCGACCACAGGGTGGCCAGCGTCAGCGCCAGCCACCAGCGCCCATCGGGAGGCAGGACGATCAGTTTAGCCAGGTGGCCGCCCGTCCAGCCGAGGTAAAACCCGCCGGCGAAGCTCACCGCCCAATCGCCAAAGTTGCGCGTCTGGGCGCGTTGCAACTGCCAGGCCAGCGATGCGAGCAACACCAGCGTCAGCGCCGGGATGAGGGCAAACAAACTGGGCAGGCGAACGCCGGCGAAGGCTGCCGCTGCCGCGCCCAGCGCTACGGCCAGCGATGCGTGATAACCAGCGCGCCTAAGCAATTGCCATAGCTCAAACGTCGCGCGGGCGATGACGGCCGCAACAAGCAGCGCGAACCACCATCCGCCCAGCGCGCCGAAGACGACGGCGATGATGACGGTAGCCGCGCCGCCGATCAGGCGCGCAGCGAGATCGTTGGACGACGTCTGCAACGAAGGGATTCTATACGGACGTGTAAGGCGGGCGCGCTATTTGCCGACGAGCCCGCCGAAACGACGTTCGCGCCTGCGGTAGTGCTCAATGGCCTTTTGCAGCTCCTTCTCGTCAAAGTCAGGCCACAGCACATCGGTCACGTAATACTCAGAATACGCCCCCTGCCAGATCAGGAAGTTGCTGACGCGATATTCGCCGCTGGTGCGGATGATCAGATCGGGGTCGGGCAGATCGGCGGTGTAGAGATAGCGGCTGAACGTGGCCTCGTCCACGCAGCTCGGATCGAGGTCATCGGCCAACATGTGCCTCACGGCGTCCACGATCTCGGCCCGTCCGCCGTAGTTCATCGCCACGTTCAGGATTAGCTCCGTATTGTTGCGCGTGTAGGCAATGGCGTAGCGGATCTTCTCGCGCAGCGCCGGGGGAATGCGGTCGGTGCGGCCGATGTGCCGGATCTGCACGCCTTCTTGGTGCAGCGCGTCCAGCTCTTTCTCAATCGAGGCCTCGAGGAGCTTCATCAACCCGTTCACTTCCTCCTCGGGACGGCGCCAGTTCTCGGTGGAGAAGGCATATAAGGTCACGATCTTGATGCCGTGATCCTTACATGCCCTCAAGATGCGACGCAGATTATCTGTGCCGGCCTTATGCCCGGCCAGGCGCGGCAAGTTGCGGCGCTTGGCCCATCGGCCATTGCCGTCCATGATGATGGCGAGGTGTTTGATGCCATGCGCCGCGGCTGCGGTTTGCGCACCCGCCTGGGGCGCAGCGACGTCCTGCGCTTTCTGTGTGAAAGACCGCTTGAAGGTTGCGACGGATAGGGCCATAGATGCTGGTCACAGCTCCATGATTTCGCGTTCCTTGCGCGCGCCGAGTTCATCGGCCCGCGCAGTGAAGCGATGGGTCAGGTTCTCCAACTCTTGTTTGCCGCGTTTGTGGTCATCTTCGGTGATCAGCTCTTTTTCCTCGAACGCTTTCAACTTCTCCATGCCTTCGCGTCGGTGGTTGCGAATGGAAACCTTAGCCTCTTCCAGGCGCTTATGCACCAACTTGACGATGTCGCGCCGCCGCTCCTCGGTCAGCGGCGGGATGTTTAAGCGGATCACTTTGCCATCGTTGTTCGGCACAAGCTTGACATCGGAAGCGCTGATCGCTTTCTCAATCATCTTCAGCGTCGTCGGATCGAACGGTTTGATCATAATCACCTGCGCCTCCGGCACGGTGATCGTGGCCAACTGCTGGAGCGGCACCTGGGCCCCGTAGTACTCGACAGGGATCCGCTCGACCAGGGCCGGCGATGCCCGACCGGTGCGAATCGCTTGAAAGTCAACTTCCATCGCCTGGATCGCGCGTTCCATCTCCTTCTCAATCTCTTTGATGACGCTTTTTATTTCGTCGGCCATTTCAGAGTACCCCTTCTTTTGTAGTTGAATCGCCCTGCACACATCCGCAGAGGCGCTACAAAATGCTATCACAGACGCAGTTGTAGATTTTGGCAGTCTAGTTATGCTCAAACCATCAACGTCCCGAAGTGATCAGCGTGCCGATCTTCTCACCCAGAACGGCGCGCTCCAGGCTATTGGGCTGCCAGAGGTTGAGAACAAGGATGGGCAAGTTGTTCTCCATGCATAAAGTCAAGGCGGTGCTGTCCATCACGCCGACTTTTTGATTCAGCGCATCAAGGTATGTCATAAATTCATAGCGCTGCGCCCCTTCGTCCTTGTGCGGATCGGCGCTGTAAACGCCGTCCACCTTCGTGGCTTTGATGAGGATGTCGCAGTTGGTCTCGGCGGCGCGGAGCGCGCCGGCGGTGTCGGTTGTGAAGTAGGGGTTGCCGGTGCCGGCGCCGATGATCACCACGCGCCCTTTCTCCAGGTGCCGGATGGCGCGCAGGCGGATGTAAGGCTCGGCCACGGAGCGTATCTCGATCGCCGTCTGCACCCGCGCTTCCGTGCCCAGCCGCTCGAACGCATCGCGCAGGGCAAGCGCGTTCATGACCGTTGCGAGCATGCCGATGTGATCGGCCGTGGTGCGGTCCATGCCGTGGGCGATGCCGTCCTTGCCGCGCCAGAAATTGCCCGCCCCGAGCACGATCACCACTTGCACGCCGAGTTGCCGCACAGCGCGGACTTTAGCGGCCACCTCCTCGGCCAATTGCGGCACGATGCCCATGCCGCCCGGCCCAGCAAAGGCTTCGCCGCCGATCTTCAACAACACGCGTTTGTATTTGGGGACGTTCATAGCGCTTGCCTCCTTTCACACCGCGCCCTGCGCGTCGAGCGTGCCGGCCGCGTTGCAAATAAAAAGGGCATTTGAAATGCCCTTTTTCAATCGTTCAGCTCTCTTCGCCGAGCTGATACCGGACGAACCTTCGCACTTGGATGTTTTCGCCGCATTTTGCGATTGCGGCAGCAATCAGGTCTTTGACCTTGACCTTGTCATCTTTGACGAAGACCTGTTCCATGAGCACGTGGTCTTGATAGAACTTCTCCATGCGTCCGGCGGCGATGCGCTCGGCGATCTCGGGCTTTTTGCCCTCGGCGATCGCATCCTCCTTGAACTTGGCGGTCTGCGCCGCGATGACCTCGGCGGGCACGTCTTCCTTCTTCACGTAGGTCGGCGCGGCGGACGCGATTTGCAGCGCCAGGTCATGCGCTAACTCGCGGAACTCCGGCATGCGCGCCACAAAGTCCGTCTCGCAGTTCACCTCGACCATCACGGCCAGCCGGCCGCCCATGTGCGAATACACCTCGATCATGCCCTCTTTGGCTTCGCGCGACGCCTTCTTTGCCGCCGTGGCCAGGCCCTTCTCCTTCAACCAGGCAGCCGCCTTGGCCATATCGCCATCGAATTGCTCGAGGGCCTTCTTGCTATCCATCATGCCTGCGCCGGTCTGTTCGCGCAGTTGTTTCACCATCTCCGCTGTGATTGTCATCTTCGTTCACTCCGATCTTTATTCTTCGTCTTCTTCCAGGTCAGGGGCGAACGAGCGCAACATTGTCTCCTCATCCAGCGCGAATTCATCGGTGCGCGCGTCTTCGACGGCGGCAGCTTTCTCCTCAGCGCCAGCGACGGCCTCGATCTCGTCCGCGCCCTTGCGCAGCGCCAGGCCTTCTAGCGCCGCATTGGCCATCGCCTCGACGATCAACTTGATGGCGCGGATTGCGTCATCGTTTGAGGGGATCACGTAGTCCACGCCGTCGGGGTTGCAGTTGGTGTCCACCATGGCGATGACGGGGATGCCCAGCCGGTTGGCTTCCTTGACCGCGTTGGCCTCGCGGCCGACATCCACCACGAACAGCGCATCGGGCAGCCGACGCATGTTTTTGATGCCGCCCATGCGCCGGTTCAACCGTCCGATCTCGCGCGTCAGCAACAGCGCTTCCTTCTTCGTGAAGCGCTCCAGCTCGCCGCGTTCCTGCATCGCCTCCAGCTCGGCCAAGCGATCGAGGCGAGATTTGATGGTGCGCCAGTTGGTCAGCGTGCCGCCCAGGAAGCGCTCGGTGATGTAAGGCTGGCCGGCGCGTTGCGCCTGGGTCATGATCGGCTCTTGCGCCTGGCGCTTGGTGCCGACGAAGAGAACTGTGCCGCCGCGCGCGACAATATCGCGAATCAGCGCCGCGGCTGTGTCAATGGCGACGATCGTTTGCTGCAGGTCAATGATGTGAATGCCGTTTCTTTCCGTGAAGATATACGGCTTCATCTTGGGATTCCATCGCTTCGTGCGATGGCCGAAGTGCACCCCCGTTTCGAGGAGCGCCTTCATGGGGACAACGGGCATATGCGGTTTTCTCCTTAGATTCCTCTGCGCCTCTCACGCGGTTTTCGGATTCCGCAAGCGGAACAGGCCTCAACCATCGAAGCGCATGATGTGATATTTCCGGCTTCGCGCCGGGCGGGATTCTACCACGTTGAGGTCCAACGCGCGATGCGCAAGCCCATGTTCGTGGTAGAAGACGGCGCAGGCCGCGCCGGTGCCCAACCGTATCTTGCCTCACGGATTCAATTCGCGCGCCGGGCAGCAGCGCCAGGGTTACTCCGCCAGATATTTCGCCAACTCCACCATCGGGTAACTCACGCGCCGGCCATAGGGCCGGCGGCCCTTGTCGAAAGTCGCATCAATGCCGATCTTCGTGCCGATGCCCTTGCTATCGTTGGCCGGGTCCATCTCGTGCCCTTGCGCACGCGGCACGGTGAACACGTCCTGTCCCCAGTCCACCCGTGTCGTCAGCGCCCAGAGCAGATCGCTGGGGTCGTAGATGTTCACATCGCCCTCGACCACCACGCACACGCGGAAGTTGGGGTGCGCGGCGAAGGCGGCCAGCGCCACATTGCGCGGCTCGCCCATGTTCGTCTTCTTGTCGAGCTGCACGACCACCAGGAAGCCGTTGGTGTAGGGCGGGATGTGTACCGCGCGCACGTTCTTGCTGGCGTGCCGGACGAAGCGCATGAGCAACGGCTCGCGCGGCAGCACGTTGCCGATGTAGATGTGCTCGTTCCAGCCGGGCACAATGGTCTGGAAGATGGGATCGTCGCGATGGCCGATCGCCGTCACCTCAAACACCGGCGATTCCCACGGCTCGCCGTAGTAGCCGTGGAACTCGGCCAGCGGGCCTTCGCTGCGGCGCAGGCCGGGCAGCACGCGCCCCTCCAGCACCAGCTCGGCGTGCGCGGGGATCGTGTCCACATCCACCGTGACGCCGCGCGTCACCTCGACCGGCCGGCCGCGGATCGCGCCGGCGATGTTGTTCTCGTCGCCTTCATACTTGCAGCCGGCGGCGATCATCAGCGCCGGGTCCAGGCCGATGGCGACGGCGATGCCGAGCGGCTTGCCTTGCGCCTCGGCGGCGGCGTGCGCGCGCTGCACGTCGCGCCACTGGTTGATGTTCATGCCGAGGGTGCGCGGGCCAAGGATCTCCATGCGGTTGTAGCCCAAATTGCCTACGCCCGTCTCGGGATGCTTGCTGACGACGACGCCGCCGGTAATGAAGCGCCCGCCGTCACCCACGGCGTGTTTGGGGATGGGCAAGCGGCGGACGTCAATCGCATCCGGGTCGGTGATGAGATTCTTCTTCCACGGCGCATCGGCCACGCAAACCGGCGGGATGGCGTTGGCCGGCTCAAGCGCGCGCGCCATGGTCGCCGTCACCTCGTGCTGCCCACAGCCCAGCGCCAACGCCACGCGCGCTTGATTGGCCACGGCGCTGCTGAACAGCCGCCAGCCTTTGAACACTTGCGCCGAAGTGGCGGCAGGTTGACCTGAATCTGTTGCGGAGCCGTCTTCGTAGATGGACTCGAACAACGGCGCCGGCCCGCCCACCCGCTCGCAGGTGGCGCCGACGTCGGCGGCTTCGTGGATGATGTTGACCGGCTTGGTAATGCGCATCAGTTGGCCATGCCGGTCGAGCAAGTCGAGATAGGAACGCAGGTCGCAGATGTCGTGCATAGTGCGCGATTGTATGAGATGGCGGACGGCGACACCTAACGCGCGCGGGGCGCATCGGGCGTCTGCCCCGCCGAGGTGAAGCTTACCCCCAACAACGGCAGCAGCGCCACCGCAAAGCCGACAGCCGACAGCGCGGTGAATCCCGCTGGCCGCTCAACTGCACGGCGGCGAGCATGTTCACCGTGACAGCGATGGAGTGCGCGGCCTGCGCCGGCATCAGCCCAACCAGGACGCGCAACAGGGCACCGGAGCGAAGTAGCGACATGGTCCGCCCATTATCGGCGACGCAAAAGAAAAGGGCGGATCGTTCGACCCGCCCTTGTGCGAAACTCGCGACGACGACTACCTGAGGGAGTTCAGATAGTCCACCAGGTTGTCCAGCTCCTCCGGCGTCAACTGCTGCGCGTAGTTCTGCGGCATCACGCCGGCCAGGCAGGGGCCTTGCGGACACTGCGCCACGATGTAGGCATTCGGGTACAGGATGGATTGGCGGATGTACTCGGCGCCGGTGGTGGCAGGCGGCTGATCCTTCAAGTTAGTCTTGTAGCTATCGCTGGCGATGCGCTCTTCCGAGACGGCGCCGATGCGTGTGAGGTTCGGGCCGATGGCGCCTTGCGCGCCGACGCCGCGGATGGCGTGACACGCCGCGCAGCCCTTGGCCAGATAGACCTCGCGGCCGGCTTCCTGCTGCGGGGTGAGCGGCACGGGCGTCGGGCGCGGCGCCATGCCCTCGCCGGGAGCAGGGGGCAGCAACGCCTGATCGTCCGGCAGCGGGTTCAGCCCGTAGTTCAAGATGAAGTTGGCAACGTCGCGAATCTGGTCGTCGCGCAGCGGCCCGCCGAATCGCTCGCTGAACGTCGGGTGATTGACGTCCCAGACGTTACTGGTCTTGACCGGGATGCCCGACGCCGTCACGCTGAGGATGTAATCCTTCAACGTGCCGGTCCAGCCGATCTGTTCCATGCGCGCGCTGGGCTTGATCACCTTGACCGTCTGAAGTTGCATGCTGTCGCGGACGAGTTCGATCCGCCCGACGAACTGCTCGCTGGCCAGCGCCGGCCCCAAGCCCTCGACGCCTTCACCGTTCACGCCGTGGCAGCGCGCGCATTGCTCAAAGTACACCTTGGCGCCTGCCTCGATCGAGCGGGCGTCAAATTGAGCGGCGCGCACGTTCAAGCGAGTTTGATCGGCCAGGCCGATGAACGTGCACACGCTGAGCAGGATGAGCATGCTGATCAGGCCGGTCAGGATGCGTACGGTGAAGCTGGGACGAAAGGTGACGATCTTCTTAAAGATGCTCATCAAAGCCATCCTTACTCAGAAGCGTAACCCGACTGCGCATGCAGGAAGGTGTACTTCTTGAATTGCGCTGGAGCGCCGTTCACGTCGGTGTAATCCAAGGTAATGATCACCTGCTTGAGATTCGCTTGAATCTCCTTCACCTCCAGCGAGCCGGTCGCGTCGGCAGAGAGCGTCTTACCTAGCGGGTCAGGCCGCGCCTTGCGCGCCTCCATGTCGTTGTGGATGTCGCGGATCAGTCGGTCAAGTCCCGCCGAACCAGTGTTTGGCTGTGCGCTAATCGTGAACTTGCCGACGACATATTGTTCATATGGCAGCAAGCGCACCGGGCCAACGCCTTCATCGGGGATGAAGGCCTGCCCCACTTCCGACGCCGGGTCGCCGCCCACGTAGCCGAAACCGATGATCGGTACGCCGGTGGGGATGCCGGCGAGCGACAGGTAGATGATCGCAGCGGCAAAGAGCGCGCCGAAGGTGAGCATCACCTTCCGGTCGCCATAGCGGCGGCTGGGGTTCGGGTCAATGTAAGGCACGACGAACAGCAGGGCGAACATCAGCGGGCCAACGATCACGCCCCAGAACACCTTCGGCGTCAGGCCGAAGACGTTGGCGAAGAAGCGATCCACCTCGCCAGCGATGCCTTCGGGCAGAAGCGGGATCATGTGTGGAATCTTGAGCAGACCCTGCAACCAGTAGAAGTACCACGGGGCCACGGTGTGGTTCGGCGTCACCAGCGGGTCGGCGTGATGCTCCAGCGGAGCGGAGTACCACGTCGCGCAGGAGATGGCCAGGACGGCGAACGCCACGCCGGCGTACATCAGCTCATTGGTGAGGATATCCGGCAAGAAGTTCACGCGCTTCTCCGGGGGCACCTTGCGGGCGGTGTCCTCGCCGATGGCCTCCATCTCCGGCGGCAGGCTGATGCCGAAACGCACAACTTTGTAGTAGTGCACCGCGACGAAGATCACGCCGATCAGCGGGAACAGCACGACGTGGAAGAGATAGAAGCGCAGCAAGCCGCCGGCGCCAATGTCGGGCGCGCCGCGGAGCAGCAGGTTGAGCTGCGGGCCGATGCCGGGCACGGCATCCGCCATCGAGGTGCCGATCGTCACAGCCCAGAACGCGAGCTGGTCCCACGGCAGCAGATAGCCGCTGAACGACATGAACAGCGTGACGCCGAGCAGCACCACGCCGGTGAACCAGGTGAATTGGCGCGGCTTCTTGTATGAGCCGGTGATGAAAGTGCGCGCCATGTGGAGCGTGACGACGATCACCATGGCTTCCGCGCCCAGGCGATGCATGTCCCGCATGAACTTGCCAAACGGCACGTTGGTCAGGATGTCGAGCATGTTGCCGTAGGCGTAGGACGGCGACGGCGTGTAGAAGATCATCAGGAAGATGCCCGTGATGATCTCGAACGTGAAGAACAGCGCCGAGAGCAGTCCCAGGCGGAAGGTGGGATAGAGCGTGGTGACGGCTTCGTGATAGAACGTCGGGCGGATGTGGAACCAGAACCCCTCGGTGTGCGGCTTCACGCGCGGGTTCGGCTTGGCCGGGGGGTCGCCGCGCAAGACGCCGCGCACGTCGTTCCACGACAAGCCCGCCGTGAAACGGGTGAACGCATCGTCGAGGCGCTGCGCCACCGTCGCCTTCAGGCCGGTGGCCTGAATCTGCTTGACCAGTTTCTGTCCAACAATGGCCATATCGGGTCTTACCTCCTTATACTCTCAGCACACAACACGATCTCGAATCTCCATCAGAAATGCGATTTGCCCAAGATTTTCTGTCCTGTGTTGACGACCACGGTGTCGGCGCCCGGCGGCATCGGGATGGGTTGGCCATCCGTAGATGCGGCGATGACGTTGCCACTGGCGTCGAGCACCTCAAAGGTGAAACGATCCAGGTCGCGCGGCGCAGGTCCGGCGATGTAAGTGCCGTCGAGCTGGAACTGCGAACCGTGGCACGGGCAGGCAAAGATCTTCGCCGCGTCGCTCCACGGGAAGATGCAGCCCAGATGGGTGCAGATTTTGTATAGCGCGTTGATGCCGGCGTCGGTGTGCACCAACCAAAACTTGCCGACGTTGTTCGAGACCGGCGCTTGATTGGGCTGCGGGAACTCGTCGGCGCGCACGGTGATCTTGCCGCCGAACTCGCCGGCGCGGAAGCGCGGCATGGCGAACAAGAATGTGATGCCGCCGAATTGCACCAGGAAGAGCGCCATGGACGCGCCCCACACGTAGTTGAGGAACTCGCGCCGCGTCACGCCTTTTGGCGCGGCGACCGGCGCCTCCGCTTCCTTCTCTTTCGCGGCGGCGGCCGCCGGTTTAGGCGCCGCGCTCGCGGCTGCAGGCTTAGCTGCCGCCGTCGGCTTCGCAGCCGCTGATGGCGTGGCCGACTTTACGGCGCCTGCGGCCGGCTGCGCAGGATTGGCAGCCGCTGCTTTCGCCGCGCCCTCTGCGGCAGCGATCGCTTTATCCGCGACCTTGCCGGCCGCCTGTTCGACCGCGGGCTGAGCGCCCTCGGCGGGTTGAGACGCCGATGCTCCCTTAGGTTCTGTTGTCTCTGCCATTGACACTCCTTCAAAGTCGTCGTTTGCGCTGTGCAACCTTGGCAACTGGCCGAGCGCTACGCTCGGGCGCCGCCTCGCCTCGCGCGAGACTGTACTTACGCGCGCCAAGGCGGTCTTGTACCGGTGCGCAATATATCACGAGACACCCGCCCCGTCAGTGACGTTTTGTCACAGGTAGGTATGACATTCGTCCAATGCAACGTCATCCGAAGAAGCCGACGGCGGCCAACCCCAGCAACATGACGCCCGCAGCGATGCGATACCCGGCAAAGGGTTTCAGGTCGCGCCGGGCGACGTAGCCGAGAAAGAGCCGAATGACGACGAGCGCGACGAGGAACGCGGCGGCCAGCCCGACGGCGAAGGCCGGCAACTCGGTCGGATGGATGGCGTCCAGGTTGCGCGCGAAGTCGAACACGGTCGCGGCCAGCATGGTGGGGATAGAGAGGTAAAACGAAAAGCGCAGCGCCGTAGGCCGATCCATGCCGGCCAGCAACCCGCCGACGATGGTAGAGGCCGACCGCGAGAAGCCCGGCCACAGCGAGGCGACCTGGGCGAGGCCGACGACCAGCGCTTGTCGCCAATGCGCGTCCTCCACCCGATGCGTCGCCGCCCGGCGCGGCCGCCATTCCACGATCAACATGATGACGCCCCCGGCAATCAGCGCCAGCGCGACCGTGAGCGGGTTGAACAGGTTGTCTTTGATGAAGCGGCTGAACAGCGCGCCGACGACCGCCGCCGGAACAAACGCGATCGCCACGTTGACCAGCGGCCGCCGCGCGCGCCGGTCGCGCGTCGCCCGCCGCAGCAGGTCGAGCAAGTCGCGCGCGAAGTAAACGACGACGGCCAAGATGGCGCCGAGTTGGATGAAGATCTCGAACGTCGCGGCAATCGCTTCGGGGAACCCGATCAGCGCGCCGGCGACGATGAGGTGGCCGGTGGAAGAGATGGGGAGGAATTCGGTGAGGCCCTCGACGATGCCCATGACGAGCGCTTTGAACAGCAAGGAAAGATCCATGGGGCGAATCGTAATACGGCAGGGCTGCTGCGGTGCGCGCGCTTGGGGCGACCGCCGCACGCAACCGCCGTCGGCCAACCCGTTGCGCTTGTCCGCGGCTGCTGAGTTACGCTCGGCGGGGCGTGCCCCTAATTGTGGCGGCGATGATCGCCGGACGCTCGCTCCCCCTCGATTGTTTGCGCATCAACCTCGGCCGACGGTCGTCCCCGCGCGCAGGGGACAACAGAAGGGCTGAAACCTGCGCGCGATTCGGGCGACAGCCCCCAACCCTCCCCGCGTGCGGAGAGGGCCGGGGAGGGGCTGTCTCCCTCACCCCCAACCCCTCCCCCATGAAGGGGGAGGGGCTTCTTTCCCTCCCCCATCTTGGGGGAGGGGGAAGGGGGTGAGGGCGAGAAATGGGCGGCCTGCGCATGTCTTGCCCAAATAGGACACGAAAAGGACACCCTTATGTCAAAAGATGTCCTATTTGTGTCCTAAAGTTGTCCTATTTTCGCCCTCTCGGTGTCCTCTTTTCCCCCTATCATGTTTCACGATGAGCGTATCCGTGAGCGTTAGTCTCGTTTCACAAATCACATAAGGAGGCATGCCGTGAAGAAGTCTCACTCTCGCAGTCTTGGTTTGTGGTTGACCGTCGCGCTGATGGCGCTGGCGATCAGTTTTATCCCCAAGCCGACGCCGACAATGGCCGGGCCAACAGCGTGGACAAATCTGACAGCAGATTTCTACGGCGATCCTACTGCCGGACCAAATGTCGGCGGTGTTGGCGACCGTGGTGTTGAGTCGCAGTGGGGCTCTGCAGGATCCGGGCGCGTGCTGGGCGCAATCAGCTACTTGTTTGGCAACGGATTACCCGCACCAGTCTACGATATCAACGCCTCCGCTCCGAACTCTTGGCGTGCCCTGGAGGACGCAGGAGCAAATACAACTGTGACTGCTGGCGGCAGACTCTATCTGTGGTCACCCGGTGGAAATCCGAATGCTCGTGCTTCAGCCTGTTTCGGTAGCTGCTACCTGGGTGATGTGTCTGCTCCCGGTGTTGCCCCTCTTTCGGCGAACCCTGATATTTACATTCGCTGGGCTAATGATGAGTCAAGCTTTTCTACAGGAAGTCAGCGAAACATTGCTCTCATTCAAGTTCAATCGAACAAATGGGTTGGTGTTAGGCATCAAGTTGGTCCTGGGTACACATTGAGCCTAGTCTGGAATGATGGATCACAAGAGCAGAGCAGTAACTTCCAAAACGCTTGTGTTCAGTTTGCCTCATATACACCTCCAACACAATATGGGATTGGCGCTCGCCTACGGGTTATAAATGGAAACAGCGTTGAAGTTAGCTGGTTATGTGGGCAGTTTCTTGACACCGATTATTTGGCCCCTAATGGGGCCACTCGTGCTATCGTAGTAGGCAGCAAGCTTGGAGTGCTGGACTACAATGATCGCTATCAGATATGGATAGGGAATCGCACTGAAACAGCGACAAGCCCAACAATAATGTCGATTGTGTATATCCGTCAGCAAAATGCGTCTGCGCCCACGTCTGCTATTGGCAACTACGACAGCAACGTGATAGATTCCGGCAAGCCGAACAGCGTCTGGCAATCCGTCACCTGCCATGGGATTGCCAACTATGCCGGCGGCGCGAATATTTACGTGCGCTACAAAGCGTGGAATAGTGGGGCTGAGCCGGTGAGCTGGTCAGGGATTGCTGGAAACTGCCAGGCTGGTTGGAGCGTGGGTTTATCCGGTGTTCAAGGGCGATATGCCCGCTTTAGGCTGGAGTTCAACCCAAGTAACTACGACGGCACCTACAAGAGTGGCTATACAACAATCACCGGCGCGAGCGTGTCTTATCTGGTGGACAATGCGCCACCCACCGCCCCGACGCTGAGTCTAGGCGGTTTCAGTATAGGCACGTGGAACCCAACCACATTATCAGTTGGAGGGAGCGCCGATGGAGAAAGTGGAGTTGCTTATTATCAGTGCAGC
>CALHLE010000007.1 GCA_938034415.1 uncultured Anaerolineae bacterium | reverse complement strand
TGCGAGCTGCGCGGCGACTTAACCTGCGGATCTTTAATCCGCTCGAGCGAGTATTTGACATCGGCCGAGGTCAGTGGCTTGCCGCTGTGGAACTTCACGCCTTGCCGTAGCTTAAACTCCCAGGTCGTAGGGTCAATCGCGCGATAGCTCTCTGCCAGATCGCCCTCGATCTCCAGATTCGGCTTGAAGCGCAGGAGTTGGTTATAGACGTTTTCCAAGATGCGATACGAGGCGGTGGCGTTACTCAGGTGCGGATCGAAGCCAACGGCATCCTGGTTCGTGCCGACGCGCAATGTGCCGCCGGGCTTGGGTTGACCGGGCGCAGCGGTTTCAGCCGGCTTCGCTTCCTTCGCAGATGGCTGCGCCGGTGGCGCTGCTTGAGGTGGCGCCGCACATGCAGCAAGCACAAGTGTCAGCGCAAGACCAAAAGTCGCTGTCAATCGAACAGGGATCGAGTTGGACGATTGACTCATAGGTTTTGCCTCCTCAGTTGATAGTGTTTTTTAGGGTTGTCAGCGCACTGCTTTACGCAGATTAGAGAATCACCAGGCCAGACAACGCACTCGCAACTTCGTTATTGTGTCGTATTCCCACAGAGTGTCAAATCGAGGCGCGATGGCGTCTCTCAGACCGGGATGGTGAGGCTCGCCAGATCGCGCGGGTAGTAGGTGATGATCTCGTAGCCGTCCTCGGTGATGACGACGGTATCGGAGTGACGAAAGCCACCCAGATGCGCGGCATATAGCCCCGGCTCCACGGTAAACACCATGCCCGGCTTGATCTCGGTGTCGTCGCCCACATCCAGGAAGGGCGCTTCGTGGTAGCGCAGGCCAATGGCGTGGCCGGTGTGGTGCTTCCAATACAGCATCAGATCGTGTTGTTCGAAGTAGGTGCGCACGGCGCGATCTACATCCGAACATTTAACGCCCGGTCGCAGCGACCGGATGGCCAGGTCCTGCAGCGCCACCATGTGATCGAACATGCGCTTCTGTTCATCCGTCAGGCTGCCGATCGCCATGGTGCGCTCGAGTTCGCTGTTATAGCCCCACATCGGGGCGCCGGCGCCGGTGACCAGCACGTCCCCTGGTTGGAAGGTGATGTTGTTAGCCAGGGCATGAGGAATAGCCGCATTGCGTCCGATCTGCCCGCGATAGCCAGCGGATGCGCCGTCGCCATACAGGCTGCGCGAGGCATACAGCGGCCCAAGCGTTTCCAGCATGGCCAGCGTGGCTTCCTGGCTGGCGCGCAAGCTGACCTCGGTTTCGGTTGCGCCGGGGCGTGTGTAGCGCTGCAACAAGCGATGCGCCAAGTTGCCCCACTTGGCGCTCTCCTTGATCAGCGCGATCTCGGCCGGACTTTTGATCATCATCATATCTTCGACGAACGCTGTCACCCGCACAACCTCCGCGCCGGTCGTCTCGCTCAGTGCCGGACCGCGATAGCCAAAGATCCACGGATAGCCGTCGTTGTCCGCTCCGATCCGCTGCTTAATGCCCATGTCGGCCAATAGTGAGGCCAGCACATGCGCCGGATGCGGTGTGTAGGGATACTCAACATAGTGCTCCACGCGCTCAATGCCGGTTTGGGCGCGCGCATGTTCTAGCTCCAGCTGCGGCACGAACATCGCCTGCTCCCCTCGCGCGTTCATCACGAACGCAATCGGTCGCTCGGTGGGAATGAACGCGAAGCCGGAGAAGTACTGCACATACGCGCTATCGAAGAGCACAACGCCGCTCAGCTTTTGCGCTCGTATGCACTCCAGCAAACGCTCAGCGCGGGCGCGAAATTCGGCGCGTGTAATCTGAAGGGTAGTCTGCATTGCAAGACCTCTCGCACAAGGATACGCTCGATTCTAGCCCGCTATACTTGCGAACGCATGTCCATCGCGCCGCCCCCGAATTGGCAGTCCCTCGCGGATGATGTTGTGCGCTACTTGCGCGACCTGATCCGCCTGGACACCTCGAACCCGCCGGGCAACGAAATGCTCGCTGCCGAGTATCTCGCGCGCGTCCTGCGCGCGGCGGGCGTCGAGCCTATCGTCATCGAGACCGCGCCGAAGCGCGGCAACGTGATCGCGCGCCTGAAGGGCGACGGCAGCGCCGCCCCGCTGTTGCTGTATTCGCACACCGACGTGGTTCCGGTGGAGCGCGAACGCTGGACGATGGATCCCTTCGGCGGCGAGGTCAAGGATGGCTTCGTGTACGGCCGTGGCGCGCTCGATATGAAAGGCATCACCGCCATGCAGTTGGCCGTATTTCTCGCGGCCGCGCAGGCATGTCGGCAGGGGGAGTTGGTTCTGCGACGCGACTTGATTCTGGCGGCCACCGCCGACGAGGAGGCGGATACCAACCAAGGAATCGGCGTCCTGGTCGAAAAGCACCCGGATCTGCTGCAGGCCGAATACGCGCTGAGCGAGTTCGGCGGATACAGCCTGCGCCTCGGCAGCCATTGCTTCTACCCGATCCAGACGGCGGAGAAGGGCAACGTGTGGATGCGCATGGTCGCGCGCGGCCGGCCCGGACATGCCAGCATCCCACAGGCGGACAACGCTGTGGCGCATCTCGCGCGCGCCCTGGAAAGGCTGGCGCGTATGCGGCTGCCGACGCGCATTACCGCCACGTCGCGCGCGTTCATCGCCGGCCTGGCCGAAGGCGTCGGCGGCGCGCAGGGCATCGCCTTGCGCGCCTGGTTGGACATGGACGCGCTGCGCGAGGTGCCGTTGCACCGCCTCGTGGGCGATCCCAGCCTGGCCGCAGAACTCTACGCCATCACACACGATACGGTTGTGCCCACGGGCCTGCGCGCCGGCTACAAAACTAACGTCGTACCCTCGTCCGCCGAAGCTACCCTGGACTGCCGCACCCTGCCCGGCTCCACGCCCGACGCGCTGATCGAGGCGCTGCGTCAATCGCTGGGCAGCGACTTGCCGATCGAGTTTCAAGTGGATAGCAGCGGCGACGCCCTCGAGTTCCCCTTCGACACACCGCTGTTCAAGCTGATCGAGCGCGCGCTGAAGCAGCACGACCCACAGGGCATCCCACTGCCTTACATGATGACTGGCGCAACCGACGCCAAGCACGTCGCCAAGCTCGGCGCGATCTGCTATGGTTTCTCTCCGATGCAGTTCGCGCCGGGCGAGAGTTTCTTCGAGATGGTGCACGGCCACGATGAGCGCGTGGCCATCTCCGCGCTGGCCTGGGGCGTGCGCGTGCTTTACGAAGTGGTGCGCGATTTCTGTGCTGCTCTGTAGATACCCTCCGAAGCGGTCACCAGCGACTCGGGCTGGCCAGCAAGCTGCGCAGCCGTCTCAGCGGAATCTGGCACTCCTGCGGCCCGGCCGCGTAGGGGGCGACTTGATACACATCGAACGTGATCACCAGGTTTCTGCGCCCGATGTTCCAATTCGCATAGTTCTCCGGCCTAGGCTCGGCACCTTCAGGGAAGATGAGCACGTCCTTTCGTCGCAGCGCTTCCACGCAGTAGGCCGAGATTGCGCCGAGATAGTCCGCGCCAGGACGGAACAAGTCGGCCAGGTCGAGGTTCCGGCCCGTGCGCGGATCGAAGTTGATCACGCGAGTAAATGAGGTCGGATGCGCTGCGCCCGCCATGTATGCGCCGTAAGTGGAGCGAATGCTGATGAAGTCGCGTGTGGCGCGGAAGGCCTCCCACTCCGCCGAGAGTGTGCTGGTTGGCGCGGCCGCCTGTGTGACGACGCCCATCGCAGCGACTTTGGTCTTGAAGTCGGCGATGACTTCGCGCGCCTGGGCTTCGCTGAGCACATTGAAGGGCAGCCATGCGTCCGCCGGCCGGTTCACCGCTGCATATCGCACGTCTATCTCGTATCCGGCAGCAGCATCATTCTCCTGGATACGTCGCGTCGCCAGCCGGGGCGTTGGAATGCTACGCAATGAGCGTGAGGTGGGGGTCAGCGCGGGCTTCGGCGTCTGCGTGAACGATGGTGTAGGGTTGCCGGCCGGCGGGGTGGGCGTGGGCGAGTTGCCCTGCGCACGCGCCGTGGTCACGGGCAACGCGCTGACAACGAGCGCAGCGACAATCGCGCAGAGGTTGAATCCTCTGAGCGAAGCCAGTATCGAGCGCGAATCGGTATTCATGGCGTCGGGATTTCCTTTCAACAGATGGGCTTGCAAACTGGTTCGTGTAGCGCAGAGATTCTACGTCGGGCGACGCGCATCTGCATTGCGGTCAACTGCCCAATGCGGCAGCCGGCCTGCCTACTCGAGCAAGGGCAATCCCAGCAGAAAGGCAGGCCCAACGTGTTCGACCTTGCGCGCCGCCAGCACAGTTGCGCGCGAAGCGGCGGCAACCGGATCTTCGCCGCGCGCCAGGCCGGCCAGCGTCGCGCCGCAGAAGGTGTCGCCGGCGCCGGTCGGGTCGAGTTCGTCCGCCGGATCGGCGGGGAGCGGCGTGGCCTGGTCTCCGGCGATCACGATCGCGCCGCGCCGGTCAAAGGTGATGAACAGCAGGGCGCCCTCGCGGGTGCGCATAGAGACGCGGCCGGCGACCCGCAGCGATCCCCACAAGCCGATCGCCTCGTTCTCGTTCATGAAGAACAGGTCGGCTTGCTCGAAGATGGCGCGCACAGTCGCCGGCTCGTTTTGCACGATGCGGTAGTATGTGCCGGCGCTGATTCGCCGTGCGCCGCGCTCACGGCACACGTGCAAGAAGTCGAGCATCTTGCGCGCCGAGCTGAGCGCGGCGATATGCACAAATGCGTAACGCGAGAGATCATCGGGCAGATGTTCGGTCGTCAGTTGCGACTCTGCGCCCCACGATGCGCCGACCAGCGTCGCCCGACCTTCGCCGTGATGCGCGATCTCCAGGCGCGGCAGCGCGTCCGGCGGAATTTCGGGGCCGATCCAGTTTAGCCGCTCGGCAACCGGCGCCAGCAGAGCAGGGATTTGCCTAGGCCGAGGGCCGAGCAACGTGGTGGGCGCGCCGACGCATCGCGCCGCCAGCGCGGTATAAAGTCCGGCGCCGCCGATGGTCTGGTAGGTGCGGCCGCCGATGTGCAGCGTGTCCAGCGAGACGCAGCCGACGACGAGGATGGCGTTGGTCATGATTGAGGCTGCTGACTATACGCGACCGGCGGCGCGTCAGCTTACAATCACGCTGTCACACTGTGCCCCAGTCGAAGGCCGACATCCGCCGACGGATCCGCGCGCTGCGCGACGCCGCGCCGGCCGGTCTGCGCGCCGAATGGAGCGCGCGCATCTGCGCGAAGGCGATGGCGTTGCCGGCGTATCGGCTCGCGCAGACGATTCACATCTTCCTCTCGATTCAGAGCGAAGTGGACACCCACGCAATCATCGCGCACGCACTGGCATGCGGCAAGCGGGTGGTTGTGCCGATCTTTGTGAAGGGGAGCGAGGAGACGCCATGCGCGCAGATCACGTCGCTCAACCCAGGCGCGTTTGACTTCGGCAAATGGGACCTGCGCGCGCCGAAAGTGCTGCAGCCCGTGTCGCCGGACGAAATAGACTTGGCGTTCGTGCCGCTGGTGGCGTTTGCCTGTCTGGCTCCCGGCTGCGGCCCTCTACAGGAGAAAAGCAGCGCTAGGGTCGCGCGCATCGGCTACGGGATCGGCTTCTACGATCGCTTCCTGAAGCGCGTCCGCGCTGGCGCGCCCAAGATCGGCTTGGCGTTCGAGTTGCAACGGGTCGAGGCGATTCCCATAGAGCATTTCGACGTGCTGCTGGACGGCGTCATCACCGAGGCTTCGGAGTGCCTTCCTAGCCTAGGGTGATTCGTGCCCCACGTCCACCCGCTGCATCACCTCGCGCCAGAACGCCCAGCAGTCGTCCACGTCCTTTTGCGTCTTTGGATCGAGCGGATGCCGAAAGGGCAGCGCTTCCACGCGCTCAAAAAACTCGGCGATGAGCGCGTCGGCGTCCAGCGTCAGCAACTTGCGATCGCGCACCACGACTTCGCCGTTGACGATGACGTGCCGGACCGAGGCGCCGGTCTCGCAGTGCACGAGCATGCCGTAGGCGTCGTTCATCGGCGCGAGTGTCGCCGTGCGAGTGTCCAGCAAGACGATATCGGCCAACTGTCCGGCGCGCAAGCTCCCCAGCCGGTCGCCCAGCAACATCGCCGACGCTCCGCCGATCGTCCCGGCCTCGAACGCCTCGCGCGCCGTGATCCACGTCTTAGGATCATGATGCTTCAGATTGTGGATGAGCGCAGCCAGCTTGATCGCGTCGAACATGTTCTGGTTGTCGCTGCTACATGCGCCATCCACGCCCAGCGCCACGGTGATGCCGCGATCGAGCATCTCGCGCATCGCCATCAGCCCGCTGCCCAGTTTAAGGTTGGCTGCCGGATTGTGCACGGGAATCGCGCCCCGCTCGGCCAGCCGGTCCAGGTCTTCCGCGCTGCGGATCCAGACACTATGCGGCAGCGTCACTTCAGGCGAGAGCAGGTCTTCATCGTACAACCAGTGGATCACAGTTTTGCCGCGCGCGCGCCGGATGCAGTAGTCTTGCACGCGCGTCTCGACGCAGTGCATGTGAACGCCGGCGCCGTGCTTGCGCGCCAGCTCCAGCGACCATTGCAAGCACTCGGTAGTCACCAATTGGCCGGCGGCCGGCCCAAGAAAGGTTTGCAATCGGCCATCGTGTGAGCGGTGCCAGTCGCGCATCCACTCGTCGAACAGGGCGAGGTTATCACGGAGCACGCCGCGGCGATAGTCATCTCGGTCGGGCCGATAGCCGCCGTGCGACAAGCCGTAGACGCTGCCGCGCAGGTCGTGCCCGAGCGCGTCGGCGACATCGAGCACGTAGTCGTGATCGTCGTACATCGGCGCCACGGTCGCTCGGATGCCGCTATCGCGGTAGGCTTCCATCGCGGCGTCCAGGTGCTCGCGCTTCCATGGGCCGCCGTGCCACAGGTGGTCGAGCGAGCCGGTCACGCCGCCGAGCAGCATCTCGATTGCGCTCATCGCCGCGCACAGATAATGGTCGCGCGCGGTGTATTCGCCGCAAGTGCCGTAGAGCCAAACCAACCATGGCTCCAGCGGCATGCGCTCCGTGGCGCCGCGCATGTAGTTCTCCGGCGAGTGGGTGTGCGCGCTGATCAAGCCGGGGATGGCGAGCAGGCGGCGGCCGTTGATCACCTCCAGATTGCCGATGGGCGATGCGCGATTCATGATCGCCGCCAGGTTAAGGTCGCGCGACGGCGCGATTTCGGAGATGCGGCTGCCTTCGATGAGGATGGATTGATCCTGCGCCAAGCTGCGCGGCGCGGTGGGATCGAGGACGTCCACGTGTTCGATCAGGATGGCCATAGGGGCCGATGATACCGGCCACTGGCCGGCGAGCCGAGCGAGCGCCTTCGCCTACCTATCGTGAATGGTAGAATGCAAATGTGATTGGGGCGTCGCCAAGTGGTAAGGCAGCGGACTTTGGATCCGCCATTCGTTGGTTCGAATCCAGCCGCCCCAGTAAAAATCGAGCATCGAAGGAGACGATGCTCGATTTATTTTTCTGACTTCTTGGAGCGCGTCCTGCCATTGCTCCGTTCGCGCGCGCGCTTCGCCGGCATCAGCGCTGCGGCCAAAGCCTGCTCAACCCGGTCTACCAAGACGAATTTCAACGAGTCGCGCACTTCCGGCGGCAAATCCTCCAGGTCCGGCTCATTGCGCTTGGGCAGGATGATCGTCTTCAGCCCGGCGCGATGCGCGGCGAGCACCTTCTCTTTGATGCCGCCCACCGGCAGCACCGAGCCGCGCAACGTGATCTCGCCCGTCATCGCGACGTCGTGGCGCACTTTGCGGCCCGTGAGTAGCGAGGCCAGCGCCGTGGCGATGGTGATGCCCGCCGAAGGGCCGTCCTTCGGCTGCGCGCCGGCCGGCACGTGAACGTGAATGTCGCTCTTCTCGAATATCTGCGGAGCGATCTTCAGATCGCCGGCGTGGCTGCGCACATACGATAGCGCCGCTTGTGCGCTCTCCTTCATCACATCGCCCAGTTGGCCGGTGAGCTGGAAGCCCTTCGACCCCGGCATGCGCGTGGCCTCGATGAAGATGATCTCGCCGCCCACCGGCGTCCAGCTCATCCCGGTGGCTACGCCGGGGATCTCCGTGCGTTCGACGATTTCGTTATAGAACTTGGCTTTGCCGCGCAGCTCGAACAAGTTCTCCGGCGTGACGTGGAAGGGTAACGTCACCTTGCCCTCTTGCGCGCGCGCGACCAGCCTGCGGCAGATGCTGCCGATCTCGCGCTCCAGGTTGCGCACGCCGGCTTCGCGCGTGTATTCGCGCATCAGCTTCAGGATCGCTTCGTCGCTGAAAGTCACCTCGCCAGGGCGCAGGCCGTTCTCCTTGAGCTGGCGCGGCACCAGATAGCCCTGGGCGATGTGCAGCTTCTCGTTCTCGGTGTAGCCGCTCAGTTGTAGGATCTCCATGCGATCGCGCAACGGGCCAGGGATGGTCTCCAGTGTGTTCGCCGTGCAGATGAACATGGTCTGCGAGAGATCGAACGGCACATCCAGGTAGTGGTCGCGGAACTCGCGGTTCTGCTCTGGGTCAAGCACCTCGAGCAACGCACTGGCTGGATCGCCACGAAAGTCACTGCCCATCTTGTCCACTTCGTCGAGCATGAAGACGGGATTGCGACTCTCGGCCCGGCGGATGCTCTGGATGATCCGGCCCGGCATGCTGCCGATGTAGGTGCGGCGGAAGCCGCGAATCTCGGCCTCGTCGCGAATGCCGCCCACGCTCATGCGGATGAATTTGCGGCCCATCGCCCGCGCGATGCTGGCGCCCAGCGACGTCTTGCCCACACCCGGCGGACCGACGAAGCACAAGATCACGCCCTCGCGTTCGCGGCGGATCAAGTCGGCCCCAGTTTGCAGGTTGGCGGACTGCGCCTCGTCCGCCGGCTGCTCGCCGTCCTGGACCTCAGAAGCCGCCGCTTGCAACTCTTGGCGGCGCTTGCGCACGGCCAGAAACTCTAAGATGCGGTCTTTGATGTCCTGCAGGCCATAGTGGTCTTCGTCCAGCACTCGGCGCGCGTGGGCGATGTCCAGGTTGTCCTGCGTGGTCTTTTGCCAGGGCAGCGACACCATCCAGTCCAGGTAGGTGCGGATCACGCCGTATTCGGCGGCCTGCGTCGGCATCTTCGACATGCGGTCGAGTTCGCGCTCGGCTTCTTTGCGCGCTTCCTCGTTCATGCCGCTCGCGGCGATCTTCTCGCGGAAGGCGTTGATCTCGATCTGCTGCTCGTCGGCTTCGCCCAGCTCGCGTTGGATGGCTTTAATCTGCTCGCGCAAGAAGTACTCGCGCTGCACCTTCTCCATCTCGCTCTGCGCTTCGGTTTGGATCTTCTTGCCGAGCTGAAGCACTTCCAGCTCCTTGTTCAAGAGCTGGAGCAGGAAGAGCATCTTGTTCGGCAAGCCGTCCATCTCGAGCAGCCGCTGCGCATCGTCCAGGTCTATGCGCGTGTAGGTGGCGACGGCGTAGGTGAGCTGACGCGGGTCCTCGATGCTTTGGATCATCTGCGCCAACTCGTCCGGCATGTCGGGGCGCAGTTCGGCCATCTTGCTGAAGCTTTCGCTGATGTTGCGCCGCAGCGCCTCGATCTCGAGCGAGTTCTCCCATGTCTCCGGCAGCGGCTCGACTCTGGCGACGATGTAAGGATCTTCGCTGACGATCTCAACGATGCGGAAGCGCTCTGCACCTTGCACGATCATGTTCACCACGCCGTCCGGCGCCTTGAAATGGCGCGCAATCGTGGCGATCGTGCCGACGGTGAAGATATCCTCCGGACCCGGTTCGTCCTTCTCAGGATGTTTGCTGGCCACCAGGCCGATCGGCATCTTGCGCAGCGTCACATCGTCAATCAGGCGGATCGAACGCGGCTGCGACACGCGCAGCGGCAGCGCGGACAACGGATAGACCAGCACGCCTCGCAGCGGCAAAATCGGCAGCACGCCCAGCGACTCGGTGCGCCCCTCGTCAGACTGCTGACCCTCGGCCGGCGCATCCGCCGGCTGGTTCACGTCGGCCTTTTTCGCCAGAAGATGATCCAACAGGAGTAGGTCCAATGGATTCCTTTGCATACTTCCGCGCATAGGTTAACACACCTATCACGCGAACATTGGTCGGGTGCTAGAGGGCGAGCGAACGCGCCTGCACACGGCAGCCGATGAGCGCCGCCGCAACCTGTGCGAATTGAGCCGCCGATCCGGTCGTCCAGAACTCATGCCTGGGCGTTGCACTGTGGACGGATTCGGCCAGTGCTCGCCATACGTGCTGCGTGCGCCGCGCGACGGCCGGCGCTGGGTCAATGACCGTCACGGCATGCGCGCCTGGATGCGCTGATTGCCACGCGCCGATCACTTGCTCGATCCATGGCCGGAGAAAGGGGAAGTGCGTGCACCCGAGCACGAGCGCGTCTGCGCCCTGCGCCAGCAGGGGGGTGACGCAGTCGCCGACCAGGCGGTTCAGGGCATCCTCCGCGGCTTCGCAGACCGACAGCCGTTCCACGGCTTCCACCCAGCCAGGGCAAGGCTGCTCGATCACGCGCAGGGCGCGCCCCCAGCGTGAGACTAGGCCGGCGTAGCGCGCGCTCCTCAGCGTGGCCGGCGTCGCCAACACGCCGACCACGCCGGTTTGCGTGCGCAGCGCCGCCGGCTTGATAGCCGGCTCCATGCCGACGAACGGCGTGGTCGAGAAAGTCGCGCGCAACGCTTCGAGCGCCGCCGCCGAAGCCGTGTTACACGCGATGACGACGACGCGACAGCCGCGCGCGACCAACCAGCCGGCGGCGCGCAGCGTGAGCGCGCGCACCTCGTCGAGCGACCGCCCGCCGTACGGGATGTGAGCCTGATCGGCGAGATAGATCAGCGGCGCGTCGGGGATCAGCCGGGCGATTTCGCGCCACACCGACAATCCACCGACGCCGGAATCGAAGACGCCAATCAAGAGATAAGACTGCGCTTAAGTGGGTTGCGCCAGAGGTGTCCTAGGCGCCGAGACCATGCTGCAGCCGTCGGCACCATAGACGCCTGCGACGCTACTCCTCGATGATCTCCACGCCGATCAACGCCTCGCCGGGCTGGCGCGCACGGGCAGGGTCGCGTTCGGGGATGGCATTCACCACGTCCATGCCCTCGATCACTCGGCCGAAGACGGCGTGCTTGCCGTCCAGCCATGGCGTGGCGACATGAGTGATGAAGAATTGCGAGCCGTTGGTGTTCGGGCCGGCGTTGGCCATGGACAAAATGCCCGGCCCGTCGTGTCTGAGTGCAGGATGGAACTCGTCCTTGAACTGATAGCCGGGGCCGCCGCGGCCGGTGCCCGTCGGATCGCCGCCCTGGATCATGAAATTCTTGATCACGCGATGAAAGGTCGTGCCGTCGTAGTAGCCCTCGCGCGCCAGGAAGACGAAGTTGTTAACCGTGTTGGGGACTTTGTCGGCGAACAGCTCAATCACGATGTCGCCCTTGCCGGTCTTGAGCCGAGCTTTGTACTTCTTAGCCGGGTCAATCACCAGGGGAGGCGGGGATTTGTATTGCTTTGCCATAGTGCGCATTCTCTCACGCCGCAGCGTGAAGGCTTTCTTCCCATCATCCTGCCGGCCAGCCTGCCCGGCCTGCGCACAGCCGGACGGCGAATACACGCCGGCCCACTCCGCATTCCCGGCGAGCGCATTCGGCCACAACAAAAGTGAGGTAAAACCATACCGTCACACGCCATGGCCTATCTGGAATTGATCCATCTGCGCAAGGTGTTCGGCACAACGACGGCGGTCGAGTCGTTCGACCTGGACGTTGAGCAGGGTGAGTTCGTCTCGTTCCTCGGACCGAGCGGCTGCGGCAAAACCACCACGTTGCGCCTGATCGCCGGCTTCGAGCAACCCACCGAGGGACGCATTCGCATTGACGGCGAGGACGTGACCGACACGCCGCCCAACAAGCGCCGGCTGGGCATGGTCTTCCAGTCCTACGCGCTCTTCCCTAACATGACGGTAGCCGACAACATCGCCTTCGGCCTGCGCATGGCGAAGGCGCCGGCGCATTTGATCCAACAGCGCGTGGAGGAGATGCTCGCGTTGATCCAGATGCAGGGCTACGGCAAGCGATATAGCCATCAACTCTCCGGCGGCCAACAGCAGCGCGTGGCGCTGGCGCGCGCGCTGGCCATTCAGCCGCGCGTGCTGCTGCTCGACGAGCCGCTCTCGGCGCTCGACGCCAAGATCCGCGACGAGCTGCGCAACGAAATCCGGCGCATTCAGCAGGCGCTTCGCATCACCACGATCTACGTCACGCATGACCAAGAGGAGGCGCTGGCGCTCTCCGACCGGATCGTGGTGATGAACAGCGGACGCATCGAGCAAGTCGGCGCGCCGTTCGAGATTTACAACCGGCCACAGACCGAGTTCGTCGCCCGCTTCGTGGGCACGCTCAGCACGCTGCACGGCGTGGCCGGCGCCGACGGCAGCGTAGTCGTCGCCGGCCAGCCGGTGCGACTCGGCCAGCCGCTTGGCGATAAGCGCCCCGGCGACGCCGTGACGATCGCCCTGCGCCCCGAGACGATCACCCTGAACGACGACACGCCCGGCAACAATCGGATTACGGCACAGGTGGAAGGCGTCACCTTCCTCGGCTCGATCGTGCGGGTGCAGTTGAGCGTCAACGGCTCGGCGTTCGTCGCCGACGCGCTGAACAACCCCAACTTTGCGCCGCCGCGCGCCGGGGAGACTGTGACGATTGGCTTCGCGCCGGAGGCGGCGAGAGTCATCGGGTAGCGCAACGGCAAACGCCCCAGTCCGCAAACCCAAGCTACAAAGCAGCCAGCGCCGCGTTCACGTCCGCAAAGAGCCGGTCGCACACTTCGGCCAACGCCTCGCGCTTGGCGGGGGCGCGCGCCACGCCAAAGCCGACAACCTGGATGTCAACGCCGGCGCTCCGCAATGCGGCTGCTGCCTGACGCGCGGCGCGCACCCCGCCGGCGTTGTCCTCGAAGACGATCACCTGCCGACCGGCAAGTCGCTCGACGCCGCCCCGCTCTCCTTGCGCGACGAACGCATAGGCCGCTAAGGCGGCATCCCGCAGTGAGCAGCCGATCGCAGCCAGCATAGCCGCAATCGGCTGAACCAGCGCCGGCTTGGCGTAGTCCCAGATCGAGCCACCTTTCACGTCGGCCAACCACTGCATCGGCCCCAGGCCCACGAGCGGCAGTTCCACCATGTCCAACTGAGCCAGCGCGATCTCGCCTTCCGGCGTCTGATAGAGGCCGGGGCGACTGCCGTCGGGGGGAAGCGTGGGGCGCGCGGTGTAAGCGCTGGCCGGATGTGCGCGGATGATCTGCCGGCTGCGCGCGTGGAGGATCGGCACATCCATCGTCTCCAGGAACGACGGCGTCTCGACTTCGGCCCGCAAGCCGAAGTGTTGCTCAAAACGCGCCGATCCGAGCACGAAGGTGTAGAGCAGGCGGGTCGTCTCGCTTACGCGCGGGTCGCGCACGTCGTCGAGCAGGCGATGAATGTCCGGATGCAGGTCAGGCGGCGCTTCGCTCAGCAACAGCGCGCGGGCGCGCTCGTGCGGCAGGCCGGTGAACGTGCGCGTCTTGATCGCCCAGGCGGCGAAGTCGGGGCGGCCCGGTCTGCCGCAACGATGCGTCAGCAGGTTGATGCCGACGTTGAACGCGGTCGAATCCCATTCATTTGAGAAGCCGCACGCATGTAGGACGTTGATCTCGTCCTCGGTCGGCGTGTAGTCGGGCAAGCCCCACTTGCGGCACACGAAGCGCGCCGCTTCGACTTGCGCGCAGCGATAGCCGCGATCTTCGATCAACGTGCCGTCAACGTCGAGCAGCAGGATCGGCGCCAGAGCGCTCATACCGGCGTCGGCGCTTCGGGCGCGATCAGCCCTTCGCGCTTCAGGTCAGCCCACAGCGCCGCCGGGGTGGTCTGCTGCGCCGCCGCGACGTTCGCGATGATCTCTTCGGGCTTCTGCGCGCCCAGTACGACGGAAGTGACGGCAGGGTGCGCCATGGCGAAGTGCAAGGCGGCCACGCGCAGCGGCACGCCATGGCGTGCGCAGACCGCATCAATCTTCCTGGCCTTTTCGATCACGTGGGCCGGCGCCGCAGCGTAGTTGTAACTTGCCCCCTCGCGTGGGCCGGTGGCCAGGATGCCGCTGTTGAACACGCCGCCCAGGAAGACCGCGATGTTCCGCTGCCGGCAGTATTCGAGGAAGTCGAGCGAGGTCTGTTCGAGCAGCGTGTAACGGCCGGCGAGCAGGAAACAATCCACGTCCACGCGCTTAGCGAACTCCCACTCCATCTGCCACTGGTTCATGCCGGCGCCCACTGCGCCGATCACGCCCTGGCTGCGCAGCTCGAGCAACGTAGGGAAGGCGTGATCGAGCGCATCGCGGAAGTAAGTATCTTCCAAGCCGGCGCCTTGGCTGCGGTTGAACTTGTCGCCGTCGGCGTCGTGCACCAGCACGCTATCCAGCCGATCCACGCCCAATAGCTTCATGCTGTTCTCCACGCTGCGCAGGATGGCTTCGCGCGAGTAGTCGTGGTACGAGCCGCCGTCCGGCTTGGGGAAGCGGCCGGCCTTAGTCTGAATGACGAACCGGTCGCGCGGCACGCCGCGCAGCGCTTCGCCGACCACGCGCTCGGCTTGTCCGCGCGAATAGAGCGCCGCCGTGTCGATGAAGTTGATCCCCTGGTCCAACGCGGCATGCACCGTAGCGATGGCCGGCGCGTCCTCTCTCACAACGTCGAGTCCGAGCAAGAATGCCGTGCCTAGGCCGATGTGCGTCACTTCCAGCGCGGTGCGCCCAACCCTGCGGCGCGGGAGAGTATTCGTCGTCATGTCGTTCGTCGCTCCTCAAACAACGGGTGCCGTCTGATCGGATTATCGCAGCAGCGCCGCCGACGGCTAATGTGATGGATGTCCGAAATGCACAGCGTGAAGTGAATCGGGTAGGCGAAAGCATTGCCTTCGCCTACCCCAACGGGCGTTCCGCGCAGGCCCTAGGTCCTATCGAGCGGTTCGACTTGTGGGGAACTGCCCTTCCCCCTCTTTGCCGCATGGATCCGCTCGCTGATGCGCGCCAGCAGGATCAACACAAACAGGACGAAGAACGTGCTAAAGGCGCTGAGCACGTAAGCCCCGACGCCGCAGGCCATGCCGATCGCCGACACTGCCCAGATGCCGGCCGCCGTCGTCAGGCCGTGCGGCGTATGCCGGTCGCGGCGCTGAATGATGGTGCCTGCGCCGAGGAAGCCCACGCCGGTGACGATCTGCGCCGCGACGCGGCCGGGGTCGCCCTCCTCGAACGCAAATAGGGATAACACGGTGAATAACGCCGCGCCCAGGCCCACCAACATGTGCGTGCGCAATCCGGCGGAATGACCTTGTAGCTCGCGCTCGAAGCCGACCAGCGATGAGAGCAACGCTGCCACGGCGACGCGCGCGCACAACTCAATTTGCAGTTCGATCGTCATACGCTTGGCCCCAGCAGGCTGTGCTCCGGCGCTTCATGCTCTCGTGCGTTACGCCATTCCGCCGCGTCGTTAGGTCTTCAGCGCGTCCAACGCCATGAGCGCTGCGCCGATCGCTCCGGCTCGCTCGCCCAGCTTTGCCTCGACGATCTTGACGCTGTCCAGCGCAGTCCGGTTGATGGCGTGCTGCTTGGCCACATCGCGGATCTGGGCCACTATCCACTCGCCCAACCCTTCGATCACCCCGCCGCCATAGACGAGCATCTCCGGATCGAAGGCGTTGATCAGGCTGGCCGCATGTAGGCCTAGGTAATAGGCCGCGCGACGCAACACCTCGATCGTCAGCGGATCATTCTTGCTCACGGCCTTGGCCAGCACGCTGCTGGTGATCGCGCCGTTGCCTTTCTCCTTAAGCAGGTCAGTCAGCACACTCTTGCGGCCGGCGGCGATGGCCGTGCGCAGGTCACGGTCAATGGCGCTGCGGCTGGCCAGCGCTTCGATGCCGCCGCGTATGCCGCCGCCGGGCGCGTAGGGGCCATCGGCCAGGATGACCATGTGACCCACTTCGCCGGCGCTCGAACGAAAGCCGACCCATGGCTTGTCGTTGACGATGATGCCGCCGCCGATGCCCGTGCCGACGAACACGGCGATCATGCTGTGCACGCCCCGACCGGCGCCCACGCGATGCTCGCCCACCGCGGCCACGCGCACGTCGTTCGACAGCGACACCGGAACCGTATGCCAGCGCCGCAGCGACTTAGCGATCTCCACGTTGCGCCATCCGGGCAGGTTGGTCAGGCTGATCACGATGCCATTGGCGCTGTCTATGATGCCCGGCGCGCCGATGCCGATGGCAACAATGCGATCTTTTTTGAGCTTGGCCTCATCCAGCGCTTCATCCATCGCTTTCTGAATGCGAGCGATGACGACCTCCGGGCCTTTCTCGGCCTGCGTCGCCTTCTTTGCCGCAGCAAGCACGTTGCCCTGCGCGTCCACCACTGCAGCGAGGATCTTCGTGCCGCCCAGGTCTATGCCGATTGCGTATCTTGATGCCACGATTGCATCTCCGTTGTCCTGGTGTTGTAATTGGGCTGATTATCCGTCCTGGCCGAAAGTCGCATCCGTCGCGTGGCGCAACAACGCACGAGCCGAAAGCCGTCGCTAACCTGATGCGCCAATGTTAGAATCTCACATCCGTTTTGCAAAGTGAAGTGAGCCGCACATCATCATGCGCGTTCCAATCTCCTGGCTGCGAGAATACGTCGAAGTCACCCTGCCCGTTGAAGTTCTGGCCGAGAAGTTGACGCTGGCCGGCTTCGAGGTTGAGCACATCGAGTATGTGGGATTGCCCGGCAGTGAGCTGCCGTGGGATCGCGACAAAATCTTCGTCGGTCAGTTGCTCAAGGTCGAGCGCCATCCCAACGCCGACCGCTTGCTGTTGGCCACCGTGGACTACGGCACAGGGCAGCCGATCACGGTCGTCACCGGCGCGCCGAACATTCGGCCCGGCGATAGTGGGCAAAAGGTGGTGTTGGCGCTGAAAGGCGCGCGCCTGTACGACGGTCACAAAGCGGGCAAGGTCATCATGACCTTGAAAGAGGCGACGCTGCGCGGCATCAAGAACGACTCGATGGTGTGCAGCGAGAAAGAGCTGGGGCTGAGCGACGACCACGAAGGCATCCTCATCCTGCCCGACGATGCGCCGGTCGGCGCGCCGCTGGCCGATTATCTCGGCGATGCCGTGTTGGAGATCGCCATCTTGCCGAGCACGGCCCGCGCCGCGTCCATCATCGGCATCGCGCGCGAAGTCGCCGCGCTCACCGGTCAGACCGTCCGCTACCCGCCAATGGACTTCACCGCCGAGGGTGAACCCATCGAAGGCGAGCTGCGCATCGAGATTCGCAATCCAAGATTGAACCCGCGCTTCACCGCCGGCATCGTCCGGGGCGTCACACTCGGCCGCTCGCCGTTCTGGATGCAGCGGCGGCTGGCGTTGTGTGGTATGCGCGCGATCAACAACATCGTGGACATCTCCAACTACGTCATGCTCGAATTCGGCCAGCCGACGCACGCCTTCGACCTAGACGCCGTGCGGGTCGGGACGAGCGGCATGCGCACAATCATCACGCGCCTGTCCGAGCCAGGCGAGACCCTCACCACCCTGGACGGGCAAACGCGCGATCTGCAGCCGACCGACATCCTGGTGTGCGACGAAGTCGGCCCGCTCAGCTTGGCCGGTGTGATGGGCGGCGCCGACAGCGAGGTGAAAGAGACCACGCGCAACGTGCTGTTTGAGGTGGCTTCGTGGGATCCCACCAGCATCCGCAAGACCGCGCGCCACCACAACCTGCACAGCGAGGCCTCGTATCGCTTCTCGCGCGGCGTCCATCCGGCGTTGGCGATGGTCGCCCAGCGGCGCGGGCTGCACCTGCTGCAGCAATACGCCGGCGGCGTGATCAGCCGGGGCATCCTCGACGCCTACCCCGCGCCGGCTCAACCCGTCCGCATCACCCTGGATCCGGAGCGGGTGAATAAGCTGCTCGGCGTCGAGATGACGGCCGGGGAGATGGCGCGCATCCTGCGTTCGCTGGAATTTTTGGTAGAGGCCGAGGGCGGGAGCGAGCTGCCGGGAGTCGCCATGCCTACCCCCCGACCGCCGCGCTTGACGGTGACGACTCCGGAACATCGCCTGGACATCGAGGGCGAGCACGACCTCATCGAGGAGATCGCCCGCATTTACGGCTACGACCGCATCCCGGAGACGCTGATGGCCGACGCGCTGCCGCCCATCCACGGCAATCCCGAGCTGGAATTTGAGGAACGCGTGCGCGACTTGCTGACAGGCGCCGGCTTGCAAGAGATCGTCACCTATCGCTTGACCGCGCCGGAACAAGAGGCGCGCATCTACGCGCCCAACATGCCTGCCGACGACCGGCCCTACGTCGCGCTGGCCAACCCGATCAATCCCGAGCGCACCGTGATGCGCCGCACCCTGGTCAGCGGCGCGCTCGAAGTACTCGCGGCCAACCTGCGCCATCATGCGCGCGTGGCGCTTTTCGAGATCGGCCCCGTTTTCTTGCCCAGCAGCAATGGGCTTCTGCCCGAGGAGAAGCCACGCCTGGCGATTGCGATGAGCGGCGCGCGCACCGAACCCTCCTGGCGCACCGGCGACGCCGACGGCGTGCCTGTCATGGATTTCTACGACTTGAAGGGCGTGGTCGAGTCGCTGCTGGATGGGCTGCACCTCGGCGAGGTGACCTACGAGCCGACAACGCACCCGACATACTACCCAGGCCGCACGGCCGCAGTGCGCACATGCGATGCATCGGGGATGCTGTTGGGCGTCTTTGGCGAGTTGCACCCGCGCGTGCACGAGGCATGGGGGCTGCCCACCGACCGGCCGGCGCTGATCGCCGATTTCGACTTGGAAGCGCTGCGCCAAGCCGTGGCCCAAGACTACGCGATTCGAGACCTACCGCGCTTCCCGGCCACGATTGAAGACCTGGCCATCGTCGTGGATGAAGCTGTGCCGGCGGCAGCCGTGGCGCGGACGATCCGCCAGGCCGGCGGCGCGCTGCTGCGCGATGTGCGCCTGTTCGATGTCTATCGCGGCGAGCAGATCGGCTCAGGCAAGAAGAGCCTCGCTTACTCGCTGACGTATCAGGCCGAAGACCGGACGCTTACCGAGAAGGACGTGGAGAAGTTGCGCGCCAAAATCATTCGCACGGTCGAGGGACAACTTGGCGCGACCGTGCGCCGGTAAGTTCAATATCACAGAATCACAGAGAGCGGGCATTGAGATAAACAATTGACATCGCCAGGCGTTTTGCGATCCGGCGGGCAATGGTTCGGCTTTGCCGCAGGAAACGCCACAATCGAATCAGGCTCATCGAGGCGTTAGGCGCGCCTCAGCGCTGTTTTAGGGAGAACGAGTAGCTTCACCATGGCGTCGTTCTGAACCACTGTCATGAACAACAATCGAAACGCCTGGATCGCCGTCATCGTCGGACTGATGTTGATTTGCGCCTGCTTCGGCACCGTCGGCGTCGGCTTGACTTGGGTGGCTGTTCACGTCTTAGACTTCCCGCCGGATATTGACAGCCCACCCGTCGCCCAGGGCAAGCCGGCTCACGCGCCGATCGAGGTGATCCGCCCGACGCCGCAACCCATTGCCGGCGAGCCCGACGATCCGATCGAGACAATCACCACCGCCGTGTTGCCCCGCGAAGACCTGGCCGAGCTGGCAATCCGCTTCAAAGGTGTGTCGCCGAAGGAAGCCGAAGTCAGTTGTCCCGCGCTTGCCCCAGCGTATCCGGTCGGCGCGACGCGCATTTTCACCCTGACCAATTCGGACACCGACGAGTTGTTCCAGATCGAAGCGCGCCTGGAAGAGAAAGGCGAGCACGTTTACATGTGGGTGCAGTATGCGCCTACGCGAGTGCGCTTGAACCAGGACAAGCTGCGCCGCGCGGCGGAGATCTTCGACCGCCAAATTTACCCGCGCACGCGCGAGTTCTTCGGCAGCGAGGACTCGCCGGGCGTGGATTGCGACCCGCGCATACACATCGTGCATGCCCTCAACCTGGGCCGCACGGTTGGCGGCTACTTCTCTTCGCCCGATAGCTATCCGCGGGCCGTGCGCAGCGACTCGAACGAGGGGCAAATCTTCGTCATGCACGCCGCGCGCGGCTACAACGGGTCCGATCCGGCCAGCGAAGCCTATCTGAGCACCCTTGCCCACGAATTCCAGCACATGATCAGCTTCAACCAGACCCACGCGCCCGAGCTGTGGTTGGAAGAAGGGGCGGCGCAATTCGCGGAACGCCTGAACGGCTACGGCGATTCGGTCACGACGGTATACGACTTTGCCGCAGCGCCGGACACCCAGCTCAACACCTGGCAAGAGAGCAGCGCCGGCGGCAACAGCGCGCACTACGGTGCAGGTTACCTATTCTGGTCTTATCTCTACGACCGCTTTGGCGAGGCGATTCTGCGGAAGTTCGCGCGCTCGCCGGAGCGCAGCGCGCGGGCTTTAATGCAGGTGCTGGCCGAGGCCGGCGTGGTGAACCCCGACACCGGAAGCCCGCTCACGTTTGAAGCATTGTTTGCCGATTTCGCCATCGCCAACTACATGAACCGCGAGGCGATTGAGCCGGGGACGAATCGCTACAACTACGCCTCGATCCGCGTGCCGCCGATGGCGATGCGCGCCGAACTGACCGATCGGGACTATCCATACGCGGTCCGCGAGGGGTTGGCGCAGTTCGGCACACACTACTACGAACTGAGGGGGAGCCAACCGGTGACGGTCGCCTTCACCGGCTCGACGGTCGTTTCCGTGCTGCCGACCGACGAGGCCGATGGCGCGTTCTGGTGGTCCAACCGCGCCGACGCCAGCAACACTCGCCTGACGCGCGAGGTGGACTTGACCGACGTCACGAGCGCTACCCTCACCTTCCGGGCATGGTATCGGCTGGAGAAGAACTACGACTATGCCTACGTCACCGCCAGCGAGGACGGCGGCCTGACCTGGAAGGTGCTCGCGCCCACCTCTTGCACCACCGATAACCCACAAAACGCCAACCTGGGCTGCGGTTACACGGGATCGTCCGGCGCAACTGGGCAGACGGACGCCCCGCGTTGGTTAGATGAGCGCCTCAGCCTGGATGAATTCGCCGGCAAGAAGATCCTGCTGCGCTTCGAGATGATCACCGACGCCGCGATCAATCGCGAAGGGCTGGCCGTGGACAACATCGCCATCCCGGAGATCGGCTTCTACGACGACGCCAGCGCCGATTCAGGTTGGCAGGCGGAAGGGTGGGTGCGCATCGGCAACCGGCTGCCGCAGCGTTGGCAGGTGCAGGTCATCCTCAACGACCGCGACGGCAAGCGCCGGCTCCAACGCATGACGCTCACCGACAACGCCGGCGTGCTGATGCTCGACTTCGGAGGGACGGTGCGCAGCGCCGTGCTGGCCATCTCACCCACGACGCAAGGCACCACCGAGCCGGCCGGATACGCGCTGCAGATCAGGTGACCGACCGCGCCTCAATGCGCGCCGGTTGGGTGATGATCTGCTCGGCGGCGGCGATCTGTTCCACGTCACCGACCAGGCCGATATGGTCGCCCGGCAGCAGCACAGTGTGCGATTTCGGGTTTGGCATAATCTGCTGCCCGCGCAGGATGACGACCACCGACGCGCCCGTCCGCCCACGGATATCCGCCTCTGCTAACGTGATGCCGGCGACCGGGCTGCCCTCTGCTAACTCAAAGAGCGTGATTTCGAGGATCTGCGCGGCTTCCATGAACTGTCGCAGCGCATGTCGCTCCGCGCCGGCACCGACATCGTAGTGCTCACGCCGCACCGCATCGGCGTATTGTTGCACCTCGCGAATCGGCAAGCCGAGTCGCAGCAGCGTGTGGCGGACGATCTCCAGCCCACCTTCCAGCTCTGGATGAATCACGTCTTGCGCGCCCAGCATGGCCAGTCGCTTGACACCGTCCGGTGTGATCGCTCGTGCAATGATCGGCACATCGGGCGCGAGCCGACGCGCGCTCATCACCGTCATTTCTGTCGTGGCTTCATCGGGGAGCGCCACAACCAACGCCCGGGCGCGCAGCAAGTGCGCATGCGCCAGGATTTCCGAGTTCGCCGCGTCGCCGAATAACGTCGGGACGCCACGCTGCTCCAGGGCAGCGACGCGCGTCGCGTCGGAGTCTACGACCAGATGGGGAATGCCGAGCGATCCGAGCACATCTACGATGTGTCGGCCAACCCGCCCGTAGCCAACGATCACCACGTGGTCGCTCAGGGTCTCGCGCGGCAGCGGCTGCTCCGGGCCATGCTTGTCCAACCGCTGCCAAAATGCCGGCCAGCGGCGCAGAACCGACTCGGCCGAGCGAATCAGCCGATACATGAACGGGTTCAGCGTGATGGACAGCAGCGACCCGGCCAGGATGAGCGAGTACTGATCGCGATCGAGCAAGCCCAAATTCAACCCCGCCTGGCCGATGATGAACGAGAATTCGCCGATCTGGCTGAGGCCGGCAGCAACGACCAGCGAGGTGCGCGCTGGCGCCGGCAGAATCGTCCCCAGCAAGATTGTGATGACCGGTTTGCCGATCACAATGAGCGCGGTGAGCGCCAGCACTTGCCCGGCGTTGGCGATCAAGTATGCTGGGTTGACCAGCATGCCCACCGACACAAAGAACAGCACGGCGAACGCCTCGCGGAAAGGTAACAGATCGGCGCCGGCCTGATGGCTGAGCGGGGACTCGCTGATGATCACCCCGGCCAGGAACGCACCCAACGCCAGCGACACGCCGAACAATTCTGAGGAGCTAATGGCTGTGCCCAGCGCCAGCACCAGCACCAACAGGATGAACAGCTCGCGCGAACGCGTGTGCGCAACGCGCAGCAATACCCACGGCACGACGCGTCCGCCGACAAATAGCGTCAACGCCACGAAAGCGCCTGCTTTGACCACCGTCCAGGCAATGTTCTGTGCGCCGGCGTTCGGGCCGGCCGCCGCGACCACCGGCAGCGTGACCAGAATCAGCACACTGGCCAGGTCTTCCAACACCAGCCAGCCTACCGCGACGCGACCATGCTTGGTATTCAACAGACCGTTATCCATCAGCCCGCGCAGTAGCACCACCGTGCTTGCCACCGAGACTGCCACGCCGAGCACCAAGCCGGACGTGACCGACCACCCCCACAGGCGCGTGAATGCGAACCCCAGTGCAGAAGCAGCAATCATCTGCAAGATCGCGCCTGGCAAGGCGACGCTGCGCACCTGCCACAAATCACGGAGCGAGAAGTGAATGCCAACGCCAAACATGAGGAAGATCACCCCCAGCTCGGCGAGCTGGCTGATGGTCTCCACATCGCCGACGAACGCCGGGCTGAAGGGACCGATGGCGACGCCGGCGAGCAAATATCCGACGATGGTCGGCAGGCCGACACGCCGGGCGAGCACGCCACCCAAGAACGCCACGCCGAGCGCAACGGCGATGTTGATCAGCAGGGGAATATCGTGCATCAACTCTAGTCTTGGCCTGGATCGAGAGCCGATCCCTGTTCAGTTTGAGCCTTAGTGGGAAGGGGGCATCGTGCGCAGTGTGGACGGCTGTGCGTATTATCCGCGCAAACCGAGCAGGCCGGCAAGCCCGGCGAATCTGGCTTACACTTCGCACGCTATGAAACTCATCACCTACGAACTCGACGGGCGTACCGGCGTGGGCGCACTGCACCCCGACGGCGGCGCCGTAGACCTCACCGAAGTAGGCAGTGCGCTCGAGATCGCATCGAATCCCCCGGCGCGGGCGCAGGCCGAGCGGCTGATGGCCGATCCCGCGCGGCGGATGCCGGCTCCGCCGCGCCTGCGCGCGCCGTTCACGCCGCGCTCCTTCATCTGCATCGGCCTGAACTACATGGACCATGTCAAAGAGAGCAACGCGCAGCCGCCCGCGCGGCCGGTGGTATTCGCCAAGTTCGCCAATGCCCTGGCGCATCCGGGCGATGTCATCACCTGGTATGCCGACGTGACGCAGCAGGTGGATTGGGAGGCCGAGTTAGGCGTGGTCATCGGCAAGCCGTGCTACCGCGTTAGCCAGGAAGACGCCCTGGCCTATGTCGGCGGCTACACTTGCGTGAACGACGTGAGCGCACGCGACATCCAGCTCACCGACAGCGCCAAACAGTTCACGCTGGGCAAGACGCTCGATGGCTTTTGCCCGATCGGCCCGTGCCTGGTCACCGCCGATGAAATCCCCGACCCGCAAAACCTGGCCATCCGCTGCCGGGTGAACAGCAACGTAGTGCAGAACTCCAACACGCGCGAGATGATCTTCGGCGTGGCGGCGCTGGTGTCATATCTCAGCAAGTTCATGACGCTAATGCCGGGCGACCTGATCGCCACCGGCACGCCGCCGGGCGTGGGCATGGGCATGAAGCCGCCGGTGTGGTTGAAGGACGGCGATGAAGTCACGGTTGAGATCGAGCGAATCGGCACCCTGACCAATTTTTGCCGCGTGCGATGAGCGCAGGCAGAATGAACGCCGCCGGAGAAGCGAATGGGTTGTGACGGACTTGATGCCCGTTGTGCGTCGCGCAATTTGACGCCCGCGTTCAAGCCCCCCACCACTTAGGCCAATGTGGCTACCGCATAGGCGAGGACGCCCATGCGCCGCAATATAATTTATTGCAGCACAGCCACGCCTGGCAGGCGCGCGGCCCTCGTCCCAGTCACCACCATTCAGATGTGGACGCGCAGACAATCTTCGAGTTTGAGCAACTGCGTTCAGGGAATAGCGAGGCGAAGTCGAAGATGAGCAGGGTAAGCCGTTGGTTGGTTGGACCGGGTTTAGCGATGCTGCTCACGCTCACGGCATGCGTGGGCAGCCCCGGATTGGGCACTCTCTTCAACCGCCGAGTGACGCCGGCCGCGCCGGTGGATGTGTCGCCCAAGGTCGCCGCGCAACTACGCGACTTCGACTTCGCCGTGCAGAGCTTGCGCGACGCCTATCTCAACGCCGACGCCATCAACGACGAGTGGCAGACGATAGTTGATGCGGAACGCTTGAAGATCGCACAAGGCGATGGCAACGAGGCGCGCTTCGTCGAGAGCTTGCAGAAGATCATCGCAGCGCTGAACGATGAAGACGTGATCGTGCTTCCACCCGCGCAAAGCCAGCCGCCATCTGGCGGCTCAGGAGCGTATTCCGGCATCGGCGTCTTGATTGACCTGCCGCGCGAGGGCAAGGATCGCCTCTTGGTGTTGGCCGTGTATCCCGATTCCCCGGCCGATCGCGCCGGCATCAAGCCACACGATGCCATCATCGCCATCGAAGGTGAGCCGGTCACGTTCGCCAAGCGCGCCGAGCTGATCCCCAAATTGCGCGGCGAGGCCGGCAGCAAGGTCACCGTCACCGTGCGCACGCCCGGTCAGCCGCCGCGCGATCTCACCTTGACGCGCCGCCCGGTCGAGCCGCGCAGCCCGATCAGCTACAAGCGCTTGCCCGACACGAACATCGGCTACATCGCGCCGAATCCGACGCAACTGGGCACGATGCGCGCCGACACGGCCAACGCGCTGCGCGATCTGAGCGCGGAGCGCAACATAGATGGGCTTGTGCTCGATTTGCGCATCATCCGCGGCAGCGAGTTCCCGCTGGACGAGATGCTCAGCTTGTTCGTGAACGGACAAGTCGGCATCGTACAAACGCGCGGCAAGAAAGAGAAGATCGAGATCGCCGGGAAGAGCATCGCCGGCTCCCAAGAAGTGCCGATGGCCGTGCTGGTCAGCGAGCTGACCAGCGGACAGGCCGAGGCGTTCGCCGGCCTCTTACAAGACCTCGGCCGCGCGCAGATCATCGGGACACAGACGAGCGGCCAGATTGCTCAATTCGCCACGGCCACGCTGCCCAGCTCGCGCCTGCGCATCCAGGTCCCCACCGGCGACTACATTGGTGTGAAGAACAATAGTTGGCGCGGCAAAGGCGTGACGCCGAACATCCTCTCCGAAACAGCCTGGGAAGATTTTACAGCCGAGGCCGATCCGCACATTCAGCAGGCCATCAACGCCTTGACGGCCCCCTGACTCGGCCTGCCGGCGCAACGCCTGGCTGCGTTCAATTCCTGACGATAGCGCCTTCCGGCGGCGTGAAACCTGGCCCGTAGCGATAGACCGCCTGCCAAGGCACATACCTGCTCACCACGCGCTCATTGATCAGCGTCTCGCCATTGCGCGTGACGACGCGCGTGAAGAAGACCGTCGCGCCATCCACAGCGTAATCCACCTGCTTGGCCTGGCCGGGCGGCACTTCACCCTCGGTGTCGCGCTCGTAGATATCCGGCCCATGTGGCACCACATCGGTAACTGTGGCAGGGCTGATTGTCACCTGGCGGCCGTCGGGCGTGCCGTAGAACTTGAAAGTGAGCGTCGCGCGCGCCGGATCGTAGATCGTTTCGATCAACAGATGGGCGTTCGTGTCGTTGATAAATTTGAAGTCTGCATAAGGCGAAAACACCGATGCGTCGAAGCCGGGCCCCATGCCGCGTTCGTAGTAGCTGACGCGATAGCCATGCGGGTAGCGTTCGATGATGGGGAAGCCGGCGCGCAGCGCCGCCTGGTAGGCTGTAGTCGAGACCTGGCACACGCCGCCGCCGACGCCCTTCACCGTTCGGTCGCCGACAATGATCAAGCCTTCCTGGAAGCCTTCTTTCTCCGACACATCGCCCAGATGCTCGTTGAACGAAAAGACCGCGCCGGGCGGTATGACGACGCCGTTGAAGCGCGCCGCGGCAACCTTCACGTTGTTCAGCCGAGCCGCGCTGGAGCCTTTGAAGTAGGTCGTGGCCTGGGTGATGAGTTGGGTGATGCCGAGGTCCTGCGCAGTGGCCGTGGCCGGCACAGCAGCCGGCGTGCTGTTGACGACGAGCGTCACAGTCCGGTTGGCGCTGCGCGCGGCGGCTTCTAACGCGTCCAGCGTCGCTTCGATGTCGAGCGCGCGTGCGTCGCGCGAGGGCGCGATGGCGCGCAGCTGGCCGGTGGACGGGTTGAACGCAAAGCGCGCGTTCTGCGCTTTTTGCGCCACAGCCTTGCCCAGCGGCTCGACCAGCGCGCGCAGCTTTTCTCGGCGCATCCGCACGGTGATGTTGGCCGGATCATCCGGCGGCTGCTCGATTAGCATGAAGTCGAGCAGATCCTCTTTGCGGATGCGGAATGCTTCGAGCGGCGGCAGTGGATTGCCGGCGTCGTCCCAGCGCGGCGCCATCACGACCAAATCATCGCTCACCATGCGCGCGATTGCGTCGGCCGCCGCGGCAACCGAAGCGACCTTTGGCTCAACCCTCCTGTAGGGCAATACAATGTCCGTCGGCCGATTCATCAGCAGCGCCGAGCGGATCAGTTGCGCGGCCATTGCCTCATCCAGCACGCGACCAACCTGGGACGGCAACGCGCGCGGGACGCCGCCCTCGAACACGAGGCGCGCATCTATGGCCGGTCGCTCGGTCTGCTTGGCGATTTGCCGCACGACGTGCGCGATCTCGCTGCCGTCCACCCGCACAACGGGCGAAACATCTATCCCGCGCCACCATGCCTCAAAGCGCTGGCGGATCTGCGTCTGCAAGTCACCTTGGCGCCCCACGCCGAGCGCGACGCGCACCGTCTCCGCCGGATCGAGTCCGACGCCGAAGTCGGCAGGCCGAAAGACATACCGCTGTTCGGAGGCTTGCACGCTGATCGCGGGCAAATGGAAGTACTGGGATTGGAGTTGCGCGATGGCGAAAACTTCCTCCGGCGTCATGCCGCTCAGGTCTATACCCTGCAGACGCACGCCGGGAAAGACGCGATTCTGGTAGTGGATGTGGTGGTAGGCCAGCATGCCCACCCCATACGCCAGGCCGACGACCAGCATCGCGAACAACAAGTAAAGCGGTCGGAACAAACTCCTGAGCATGGCTTGCGCGTATTCGCAACAGCGCGCGGATGACGCGACAAATTGTATCTTGTATCCGCTTACGGCTGCCAACTGGCGGCCAGACGACGATGCGCGAGCGCAGCGGATCTCCGCCTGTCGGTCAAGCGACTTTCGCCGCGCCACGCGCTTCGTCCAGCATGGCGCGGGCCGCAGCAGCCAGCCCGGCCCAGTCGCCAGATTCAACCAAGGAATTCGGGAGCGCGCCAGCGTTCAAGCCGACGAGTTGCGCGCCGGCAGCCAGATACGCTTGCGTTTCGCGCGGCTGCACAGCGCCGCTCACCCACAGCGGAATGTCAGGCAACGGTCCGCGCACGGCGCGGATGAAAGCCGGACCGCCGATGGCGCCTGCGGGAAAGACCTTGACCACGTGCGCGCCTAGGCGCCAGGCGTGCATGATCTCGGTCGGCGTCATGCCGGCGGGGATAGCGACTACGCCGGCCTCGCGGCTGGGGCGGATGATGTCGGTCTCGCAGATCGGGGAGACGAGGAACTGCGCGCCGGCCTCGATGCATTGGCGCGCTTCGGCGGCGCTGGTCACCGTGCCGGCGCCGATCAACACGTCCTCGGGCGCGTCGGCGCACAGGGTTTTGATCACGTCCAGCGCGCCGGGCACGGTCATCGTGACCTCCACGCAGCGGAAGCCGCCTGCAATCAGGGCGCGCGCCAACCCCAGCGCCCGCTCGGCTTCGGCGACGCGAATAATGGCAACGACTTGCTCGCGAAGGAGCGCGCGCAGGCGACGTTCGACGGGAAGCATGGCGCGATTTTAGTCGCGCCACGCGCGAGCATCGGAGCGTCACCCTTATAATCCAAGCGCTGTGCGATCTCAACTCTGGCTCGCCGCTGTGCTGTGCATCGCCCTTGCAGCCTGTGGGGCAGCCACGTCGCCCACACAGCCGACGGCGGCGCCGACCGATCCGCCCAGCCAAGGCAGGCCATCGGCGACGCTGGTCCCGCGCGCCTACCTGCCGGGGATGGCCGTCGAGGGCCGTAAGCGCGTGTTGTTTATCAACGGCGATCACATTCCATAGACTGGCTACCCGCACTCGCGCGTGCGCGACGACGGCAGCAAGCCGGAGAGCTTCTCGCGGCTGCGCGCCGAGGTGCTAGAAGGCGATCTGAAGTTATCGGTGGACGAATACATCCTCACGGCTAACGCCGCGATCACGCCGGCGCTGCTGTCGCCTTATACGCTGGTCGTGCTCGGCTCCAACGGTCGCCTGCTGGACGCCGGCGAAGTGGCCGCGTTGACCGAGTATTACAATGCCGGTGGCCGCATCCTCGTCTATGCCGACTTTCAATACGGCCCGGACAACTGGGCCAGCGACAACAGCTTCCTGAAGCAATTCGGGATCGAGGTGTTCCCCGACAACTTCCAGCCGGCGACGCAGATCACCGACATCGTGACCAGCCATCCCATCATGCAGGGCGTAGCGTCGTTCGCCACCGAGGGCAGCAGCCAATTCCTCATCAAGGCGGCGCGCCTCAGCGAGCAACAAGTGTTGGCGAAGTGTTCGCCGCTGGAGCGCAGCGGCTGCGCTTTGCAGCCGGCGGAGCAGGCTAAGATCCAACCCGGCGATGTGGTCGCTTGCACGTGGGTGCGCGAGAACGCGCGCGGGGGCAAGCTGGCCGGCACCTGCGACCGCAACACCTTTCACAATGGGCCGGGACCCGGCACCGACATCGACGAGTTTGACAATCGCGCCTATGCGCGCAACTTGTTCCGATGGCTGACGCAATGAGTTCACCGCTCGAAATCCAGAAATCAGCGCCAGGCATTTCGCTCTTTCATCGCCCCACTTCGGCCCTCGCCCTCATCCTCGTCGCCTTCCTGGCGCTGTGTATGGTCTACAACGTGACGCTGCCGATCTTTGAAGCGCCCGACGAAGCCTCCCACTTCCGCTATGCGCATTACCTGGCCAGCGAGGGACGCTTGCCGGATCTGAAGCGCGACTTGCCCTCGCACGAAGTGACGCAGCCGGTGTTGTATTACGCGCTGGCGTCGCTGGTCATCAGCCCGTTCGACCGCAGCAACCTCGACCAGTTGGTTCGGCTCAACGGCGACTGGTTTGAGCCATCGCTCAACGAGGGCTACACCGGCGTGCGCGGCCAGCACATTCACACTGCGGCTGAGGACTGGCCTTATCAGGGCGCCGTGTGGGCCGTGCGAGCGGCGCGCTTGCTGTCGTCGCTGTTGGGCGCGGCGACGATCGTCCTTGTGTATGCCATGGCGCGCAATATCTTCGCCGGCCGCGCCGTCGCCGAGGCTTCACGCGCGCAGGCAGCCGCGCTGTGCGCTGCACTAGTGGCCTTCAACCCGAAGTTCATCCACCTCAGCAGCATCGTCAACAACGACATCGCCATCACGCTGGTCGCCACGGCGACCTGCTGGTGGATGGCGCGCATGACCAACTCGATGAACGCGCGTGGCCAAGGCGCAGCGTACTCATTCTTCGTCCTCGGGGTGCTGGTTGCCACGGCCACGCTGTGCAAGTTGCAAGGGCTGGGCCTGCTTGCGCCGGCGCTGGCAGCCGTCTTCCTGGTCGCGCCGCGCAAAAGCCGATTGACGCGAATCGCAGCGCTGCTGGCCGGCTTCTTCGCCGTGGCCGGCTGGTGGTTCATCTTTAACTTGCTCAACTACGGCCATCCGTTGGCATGGGCGCAAGTCCAGGCAGCAAACCAGGCGCTGTTGCGCGAACCGCCGCTGAGCATCGGCGAAGTCATCGCAACGCTGCCGCTGTGGTTCACATCGTACTGGGGCAACCTGGGCATCGAGCTGCACTACGACGATTGGGTGAACGTCGTGCTGTTCGTTGCGCTGGCGCTAGCCGTGACCGGCTGCGTCATTGCCTTCGCCCGTCGGCTGCCGATGGTGGGCAACCGCGCCGGCTTTGCCTTGCTGATGATTTGGCAGATCGCCATCATCGCCATGTTCGCGTGGTGGTTGCGCAGCTATGTGGGCACGGAGAACAGCCGCCTGATCATACCGGGCGTCGCACCGGTCGCGCTGTTGACGGCGATGGGCTGGCTGACGCTCGCGCCGCAGCGCGCTTGGCGCGCAACGTCCCTCGTCGGCGCGGGGTCATTGCTCGCGCTGGCCGTCGCAGCACCGTTCGCCACGCTGCGGCCAGCCTACGCCACGCCCGACACGATGCGCAAAACAGAGCTGGTCGCGGCTTACCGACTGCCCAGCGCCGGCGTGGCCGTGTTCGACAGCATGATCGAGTTATTGCACGCCGAGGTCGGCGCTAAACGCGTGGCGCCCGGCGAGCAACTGGAAGTGACGTTGTACTGGGGCGCGCTGACGCCGGTCAACCAGAGTTACCGCGTAGTGCTAGAAGCGCTCGACCTAGACGGCAAGGTGATCGGACGCAAAATGGCCATCCCCTTCGGAGGACGCTTCGCCACGCAACGCTGGCAACCTGGCGCATACTTTCGCGACGCATACCGTTTGCCAATTGACGCCACGGCATCGCGCGGCCCGGCCCGGGTGCAACTCAAACTCTTCAGGTTGTACCCGACACCCGGCGACGCACAGATTGACGGCGCAAATACAAGCATCTTCCTGATTGACCGAGTGAAAGTCACCTCGGCGATCGCTCCGGCGCCGGCGCCCGCGCAACCCCCGATTGCTGTGTTCGGCGACGCCATCCGCCTTGACCGCGTACGCTTCGCACCGGATCAAGTCACCTTTGATTGGACCACGCTGAAGCCGCCGGGCGGCGACTACACGCTTTTCGTGCACATCCTGGATGAAAACGGCGCACAGATCGGCCAGCAAGACGCCGAGCCGTTCGACGGGCAATACCCCACCGGCCTGTGGGAGGCAGGCGAACAGGTGCGTGATACACGCACGATTGCGCTGCCCCCAGAAGCTCAACAGTTGCGCATCGGCTGGTACGACAGGCAAACCGGCCAGCGCCTTTCTGCCCGCATGGCCGATGGCCGCCCGTGGCCGGACGATATTGTATTCGTCGAGATTCGCTAGCTGACGGCGCTATACCGACGCGGGAGGCTAATGGTGTCACGCTTCAATCGGCGCATTCTTACGCTTGCGCTCATACTCGTCATCACTCTCAGCTCTCCTCTTTTCATCGCAGGCACATCTCGGGCCAAGACGATACGCGCCCTGGAGGTGCCGCCGGGATTCAGAGTGGAGCCGATCACCTCAAACCTGGAGCTGCCGACGACGTTCACTTTTGCGCCGGACGGCCGCGTCTTCATCGCCGAGAAAGCCGGTCGGGTCAAAGTGTGGAAGGACGGCGTGCTCTACGCGCGGCCGCTGATTGACATCCGCGACGAAGTGAACAGCTTTGTAGATCGCGGCCTGATCGGCATGGCGCTCGACCCTAATTTTGCGGAGAACGGCTGGATTTACCTGATGTATGCATGGGACGCGCCGGGCCAGGCCAAAGACGTGGACGAACCGCGCCGCAGCCGGCTGGTGCGCTACACCGTCGAAGGTGATGTGGTCAGGCCAAACAGCGCCTTTGTCTTGTTCGACGACCACTGGAATTACACGCAGAATCACTCGGTCGGCACACTCAAGTTCGACAAGCGCGGGCTGCTCTGGGTCTCGCTGGGCGAAGGTGCACTCTCAGCCATGCCCGACAGGCTTGCGCTCACCGCGCTTGACATCAACACGCTGCAGGGCAAGGTGCTGCGGATTGACCCGCGCACCGGCAACGGCGTGCCGGGCAACCCGTTCTATGACCCGCGCTTCCCCAAGCGCGCGCGCTCGCGGGTGTGGTCGTATGGCTATCGCAACCCCTTCCGTTTTGCCCTGCACCCGGAGACGCAGCTGCCTTACGTCGGCGATGTGGGCTGGAACACCTACGAGATGCTGATGATCGCGACGAAAGGCTCCAACTTCGGTTGGCCATGCGTGGAAGGCATCATGGACGTGCCGCAATTCCAAAGCATGCCGGAGTGCCGTGGAATCAACGTGAAGAACACCACGCCCAAAGAACTGAGCTATCACCACAACGAGAATAACGCCGCGGTCGTAGCAGGCGATTTCAACACCGGCGACAACTTCCCGCCGGAGATGAAGGGCAACTTCTTCTGGGGCGACTACTCCACGCAAGTCATCAACCGCACCGTTCTGGACGAACGCGGACGCTTCAAGGAGACGATTCCGTTCGGCAAGCGGATGGGCGAACCGGTAGATATCCAGTTTGGCCCAGACGGCGCGCTGTGGTATCTCTCGATCTTCTCCGGCGGGCTGCGGCGCATCGTATATGAAGGCGGCCCCCTTGGCGCGCTGGCGACGATCACCCGACCCGTGGTGAGCAATAAGCCCTCGGCGGCCATCCTCGCCCCATTCGACGGCGACACCTATCTAGCCGGTCAGACCGTGCGGTTGCGTGGCGAGGCGAGGAACGCCGTAGCGACCGAGTGGCGCATCACCCGCTACGATGGGCGGCGCGCCACGCCGATCACCAGCACGACCGGGCTACAGGCCAGCTTCGTCATGCCGGGTGATTTGCGCGATGACGGCTTCGTCGAGGCCATCTTCACCGCAACCGACGGCAAGGGGAATCTCGCCGCGACCAAGGTCAACATTTATCCTTTCCCAAGCGATGGCTACATTCGCGCATGGTGGCTAAACGGCGGCTATCCCTACGGCACGCTGGACGACGACCTCCTGCCTGGCGGCGAGGCCAATTACATCGCCCGCCCTGGTGACAAAACCGCTTGGGCGATCCGCAGCCCGTCGCGCAACATCAACCTGCTGAATTACATCACGCCATCGCGGAAGACCGTGGCCTATGCCTTCGTGTGGATCGAATCGCCCGAGGATCGCAAGGGCCTGCTGGGGATGAATTCGGACGATGGATTGGCTGCCTGGCTGAACGGCAAAGAGATCTGGCGCAACAAGGTAAGCCGCTACATGCCCGACGATCTGCGCGACATCGACCTGCCGCCGATCGAGCTGAAGCGGGGCTACAACGCGCTTTTGCTAAAGGTTGATACCAACGACGGCGATTGGCAGTTCAAGGCGCGCGTGCTCAACCCCGACGGCTCGATCATGCGCGACGTGGTCGCCAAGCTGGTGCAAACGCCGGCGCGGTAGCGACTTGCCGGATCTCAGAATCTGTCGCTGGACTGCGCCGACTTGTGCTTCGTCAGCGCCGTCAGCGGCCGCAGCAGGTCAGGGTTGCGCAACTGGATCTGCGAGAGGCTGACGTTAAGCAACACGTAGAGCAGCGGCATCAAATGCGCGCCCGGCCGCCACAGGCCAAACTTAGCGAAGCTGCTGCGGGGCACAGCAGCGTCGCCGGTGCGGGTCTGGCGCGTGATCATCCACCGATCGCGGAAGCACACGATCGCGTCAGGAGTGTGCTCCGGCCGGATGACATCCTCCTCGATCAAGCTGTTCAGGCGCCGCAACAACAAATCCGGCGCGGCTGCCTCCGCTGCAAAGACGTAGCCCAGGTAGGGGTTAAGCTTATCGTCGGAGAGCTGCGCGTAGCGCGCGCCGAACACCCCCAGGTGGTGCATCGGCGTCACGTCGTGGGCCGTCGCCTTGACACGGTGCAGGCGCTTGAGCGAGGCCACATTCTGAAGATGTTCGACGAACGTCTCCTGGTCGAGATGCGGCGTGACCTCACATATCGCATACACCCCCTCACACGGCAGCAGCCGCCCCATCGGCAAGGCGAAGACTGCGTCGTAGATCAAGATGCTGTCTGCGCGCGTGGTCACGTCGTCTATCGAGAACGCCTTGCCCCATTCCAGGCCGTAGCGCAAGGGCAACATCGGCCGGAGGACGTGAGTGATAAAAGCGTGCGGGTGTTCCGCGCTGGAGGCGCCATTCTGAAAGACCTCGCCCAGATGGACGCGCTGCTCGATGGGTTCGACGTAGGCGCGGATGGCATCCAGGATCAACATGGCCTAACCACAGTGTATCGCATATCTACGCTAGATCGGCGTATGAGGCGCGCCGTTTCACATGTGGATCAGCTCGACGGTGCGCAGCGCGGCCAGGTCGCGCGCGCCGGCGCACAACATCACGGCGCGGAGCTGGCCGAGGATCACGGCGATCTCATCGCCGACCGCCTCTGGGGAGATCGTAGCCGCGCGCAGGAACGGGCGGGCCATGCCAAACAGCGTGGCACCCAGCGCCAGGCACTTTGCGCCGTCCACGCCGTTCTTCAAACCGCCGCTGGCGAAGATGATCACGTCGGGCGCCGCCTCGCGCACGTAGCGAATCGAATCGGCCGTGGGGATGCCCCAATCCACGAATGCCTCGGCGATGCGGCGCTGCACGTCGTTCCGCGCGCGGAACATTTCAACCTGGCTCCACGACGTGCCGCCGGCGCCGGCCACATCAATGGCGGCCACGCCGGCGTTTGCCAAGTCGCGCGCAACGCGAGGAGAGATCCCCCAGCCGACCTCTTTGACGATGACCGGGATGCCGTCGGCCTGCAAGGCGCGCACAACCTGCTCGATCTTGTTGAGCAGTCCGCTCCAGTTCACGTCGCCTTCCGGTTGCAGGATCTCTTGCAGCGGGTTCAGGTGTAAGACCAGGGCGTCGGCACCGGTCAGCGCCACAGCGCGCCGGCAATCATCGGCATTGAACCCGTAGTTGAGCTGCACCGCGCCGACGTTTGCGAAGAGGAGGATGTCCGGCGCGACATCGCGCACCTGAAAGGTGTCGGCCAGCTCCGGCCGAACGACGGCGGCGCGCGTTGAGCCAAGCCCCATGGGAATGCGCGCTTGCTGCGCCGCAATCGCCAGGTTGCGGTTGATCATGCGCGCCTGCTCCGTGCCGCCGGTCATGCATGAGATGAGCAAGGGCGCGCCCAGGCGACGCCCAAACAACGTTAAGCCCGTGTCTATTTCGCGCGCGTCTATCTCCGGCAGCGCCTGGTGCATAAAGCGATAGCGCTCCAGGCCGCTGGTCAAGCGCGAAGCGACGTTCTCATCCAGGTTAATGCGAATGTGATCGGCTTTGCGCGTCTCCAATTGATGTCCCTCGCGCGCATTTGCATCGGCGCGTCGTTCATCCTTCATAGCGCGATTCCGTAACCCTTCTCCGGCGGCGGTGTTTTAGTGGCACAGAGATAGATTAAAATGCCCAACGGAACACCACAGGAGGAATAGATTGATGTCAGACCAGTCCACATTCGAACGCGTCAAGGCGCTTACTGTAAAGCTACTCGGCGTTGCGCCTGAGAAGGTCACCATGGAAGCAAAGTTCCGCGAGGACCTTGAGGCGGACTCGCTCGATTTAGTTGAGCTTATCATGGCATTTGAAGAGGAATTCGGCGGCGAGATTTCCGACGAAGACGCTCAGAAGATTACCACGATCGGGGAAGCGGTCGCCTACCTGGAACAGCGACAGAAACAGGGCGCATAACACGCTGCGACCATTCGCCATTGAAAAGGCTCCCGCACGTGCGGGAGCCTTTTTGTTCGGCGACAGCTTTCAAGCGCTATGCGCGCGCAGGAGAGATTCGACCTCCTCTCGGCTCGGGATGCTGGGCTGCGCGCCCGGCCGGGTGACGGCGATGGCTGCGGCTGCGCAGCCAAATTGCGCAGCCTCGCGCACGGGCGCACCCTCCGCCAGCCGCGTCGCGAACGCGCCGATAAATGTGTCGCCCGCTGCGACGGTATCCACTGCTGCGACGGGAAAGGCCGGCACGTGACCACGCCACGCCTCGGCATCCACCCACACCCCATTTTCGCCTAGTGTCACCAGCACGTTGCGTGCGCCGCGCAGCCGTAACGCCTGGGCTGCTGCGGCCGCACTCTCCAGGTCGCGCACTTCGACGCCGGCCAACCGGCTGGCTTCATTCTCGTTGGGGATGAGATAGTCGCACAACTGCAGCAGCGCGTCGTCGAGCGGCGCAAAAGGGGCCGGATTCAGGATGCTGCGCCGGCCTGCCCGGCGCGCTATGGTCATCGCGGCTTCGGTAGCCGCCAGGCTGGTCTCCAATTGCGCGATCACGGCGTCCGCCTCAGTCAGGCGATCTGCGGCCGCATGTACGTCGGCCGCGGTCAGCGTCCGGTTTGCGCCGGCAGCCACGACGATTTCGTTTTGCCCGGTCGCGTCATGCACTAAGATCATGGCCGTGCCGCTGGCGCTGCCGGCGCGACGGATCACGCCCTGTGTGTCCACGCCTGCTGCGCGTAGGTTGGCGAGCATAGCTTCGCCGAAGGCATCTGTGCCGACGCACCCGATCATGCACGCCGGCTGACCCATGCGCGCCACCGCATAGGCCTGATTGGCGCCTTTGCCCCCGCACGCCGTCTGCAGGTCGTCGCCGTGAATCGCCTCGCCGGGCGTGGGGAAGCGCGGCACGCGGATGATCAAGTCCATGTTCAAGCTGCCAACGACGGTAATCATCGGTCTGTATGAATCAAAAAGGCCAGAGCGCGACTCGCGGATGTAAGCCGCGCTGCGTTATCTCCTATTCCCCTTTTGTTTGAAGCTCGTCGTAGAGGCGCTCCAGGCCGGCGCGCATTTCGTGAGCCAGCACTTCGTAAGCCGGCGACGCCTTGCTGCGGGCGATCTTCGGCGCGTAGAGCATCATTAAGTCGGGCACAAGCGCACCCACTTCGGAACGGCTGCGATGGGCGCGCACGAGCGCCTTGACGCGCACCACAGCAGCCTTGATGTAATCGAGCGTGGCATCCACGGCCTCGGCCGGTTCACCTGCCGGCCCGCGCCCGGGCACAAGCGTTGTGATCGTGCGGTTCTTCTTCAGCGCAGCCAGGATCGCTAGCCAACGTTCGAGGTTCGCCTGCGCCAGATTGGGCGGTTGGCCGACGGCCACATGATCGCCAGCGAAGACGATGCCGGAGTCGCGCAGCGTGGCAAAGCATGCGTCGGACGAGTAGCCGCCTTGAAAGGTGACGTCCACAAAGGTCACATGCTTGATGCCCAGCACGATGCTTAGCGAATCGCTAAAGGTGAGCTGCGGCGCACCGTTAAGCCCCCTCATCGGCAGTGGGGGAGACTCGAAGGGCTGAGCGAGCGCAGGTTCAGCCGGCGCGACAACCGGCGCAAAGGCAGCGTCATGCGCGACCGCTGTTGGCGCGCCGACCGCCGCGAGCGACTCGGCGTTCATCCGATCCGAAGCGGTAAAGATCACAGCGCGGATGGGCTTGTTGCTGAGTTCGGCCACCTGCGCCCGCCAGGCGCGCGCCTCGGCCGGATCAGGCGGCAGGTCGATGCAGATCACCGCGTCTTCGCCGATGACGCACCCCACGTTTAGGCCGCCGGCGGTCACGTGATAGAACACGTTCTTGTGAATTTTCTTCATAGGCGCGTTGTGGCCGACATTGTACGACCGGAGGCAGCCAAAGGGGCGGAGGGCGTATCATTGCACTTATCCGCGCACCATTTGCGCGTGAGCCAGCGTAGCCCGCACTGCTCGAACGCCGGTTGAAACGATAACTTCAGTATGCATCACCCAGCGAATGCGTTCAGCGCAACCGATCCACTCGCAGAGAGCATCAACCAGATGGGATATCTGCTTGGCGAGGTGATCGCCGAGCTTAGCGGCCCAGAGGTGCTGGCACTTGAGGAGCATCTGCGCAAACTGGCTAAGGAGAGCCGCGCCGGCAACCCACAAGCGGCGGAGCATCTTCGCGTAGCCATCGGCGAACTGAGCGCCGACGAAGCCTACGAAATGGCCATGGCGTTCACCACCTACTTCGAGCTGGTGAACCTGTGCGAAGAACATCATCGCACGATGAAGCTGCGCCGGTATCGCGCTGAACGCGCCACCGGCCAACGGGCTGAACCGGTGCGCGAATCCATCGAAGCGGCTTTGATCGAGCTGAAGCGCCAGGGCGTCGCCGCGGAGAAGCTCCAGGCTATGCTCGACCAGATGTCTATCGAGCTGGTCTTCACAGCCCATCCCACCGAAGCCAAGCGCCGCACGGTACTGACCAAGCTGCGCCGGCTGTCAGACCTGCTCAAGGCGAATGCCCAGCCTGCGGCTTCCGACTCTTCGGCCTTATCCTATTCGAGAGCGCAGCGTGGGCATTCAAGCGTAGAGAACCGCGCGCTCGCCGCAGCTATTAAGCGCGAGATCGCCGCGCTGTGGTTGACCGACCGCGCGCGCACGGCGCAGCCGGCGGTGACCGATGAGGTGAAAACCGGTTTGTGGTATTTCACCGCGACGCTATGGCAGGTGATCCCACAACTATACGCCGACTTGCAAGCCGCGCTGGATGCGCACTATCCAGGCGTGCGCGCGCCGGCGCGTTGGCTGACGTTCGGCTCCTGGATCGGCGGCGATCGCGACGGCAACCCTAATGTCACGCCCCAGGTCACGGCCGATACATTGCAGTTGCATCGCGAGCATGCCATTGACAGGCTTCACCATGCCGTGCATGAGCTGTCCCGCTTGTTGAGCATCTCGAGCGGCCGGGATGCCATCACGCCGGAGATGCAGGGGCTGCTTGCGCGCATCAATGGCGCTACAGCCTCGGCGCGCGTGCGCATGATCGCGCAACGTTACCCCAACGAGCCCTACCGGATGGTGCTGGCCAGCCTGGCTGCGCAGCTCCAGGAAGCCTTTCAGCAAACCAAATCGCACCCGCTGTATCCGTTCAACGCTGCGCGCCCCTCGCTTGCGCTGTCGCCCAGCCTATCCTTGCCGCTCACGCTGCCGCCGGCGATCACGCTGCGCCAAGTGAAGGAGGTCCTCAATACCGTGAGCGACAGCTTGCGGCGCGGGCGCGCGGCGCTGCTGGCCGACGGCGAGCTGAGCGACCTGCAACGCCAACTCGACGTGTTCGGCTTGCACTGGGCGCGCCTCGACCTGCGCCAGCACTCCGCTTTGCACGAAGAGGCGGTCGCCGAAATCCTGACCAAGAGCGGTGTCTGCGACCACTACGCGCAACTCGACGAAGCGCAAAAAGTGGCGCTCTTGACGGCGCAATTGTCGCAGCCGAACAGCAGCCTGTTGGATCGCATCGGCCCCCTCAGCGAGGGCGCGCTGTGCGTGACGGAGCCGCTTGAACTCGCGCGCGAAGCCATGGCGCGCTACGGGCGCGAAGCGCTGGGCATCTACATCATCAGCATGACCGATGGGCTGTCCGACGTGTTGGAGGTGGCGCTGCTCATGGCATGGTGTCGCGTGCGGCTGCCCATTGCGCCGCTCTTCGAGACGCGGGACGATCTACGCCATGCGCCGGACATCCTGCGCGCTATGTTCACCCATCCGACCTATCGGGACATTCTGCGCGCGCAGGCCGACGAGCAATTCATCATGCTGGGCTATTCGGACAGCAACAAGGATTGCGGCTACATCACCGCGAACTGGGAACTCTACAAAGCCCAGGAGGCAATTGCCGAAGTTTGTCGGGAACACGGCATTCGCTTCACGCTCTTTCACGGGCGCGGCGGGACGATTGCGCGCGGCGGCGGTCCCGCAGCAAAAGCGATTCTGGCCCAGCCCATCGGCTTGTTGGACGGGCGGATCCGCATCACCGAACAAGGCGAGGTGCTCTCCACGCGCTACCAAGACCCTGACTTGGCGCGCCGGCACCTGGAACAGGTGACCTACGGCGTGCTGCTGGGGATGCAACGCGCCGATCAGCCGCTCACCATTCCGACGGAGTGGAAGACGACGATGGAGGAAATCTCCAATTGCGGCTTCGAGGCATATCGCGCATTGGTGCACGACGATCCGGATTTTCTGAAGTTCTGGGAACAAGCCACGCCGATCGCAGAGATCAGCATGTTGAAGGTGGGATCGCGGCCGGCGTTCCGCAGGCCGACGCGCTCTGTGCAAGACCTGCGCGCGATCCCCTGGGTGTTTTCGTGGATGCAGAGTCGGTTCGTGCTGCCCGGCTGGTATGGGCTGGGCACGGCACTGGCGGCGATGTTGCAACGCGGGAGCAAGACGCGCGCCTTGCTCCAGCGGATGTACCGCGAGTGGCCCTTCTTCCAGACCACGCTGGATAACGCCCAGCAAAGCCTGGCCAAAGCCGATATGGGCATCGCGTCGCTCTACGCCACGCTAGTGGAAGACGAACGCATCCGTGAGCGCATTTTCAGCATCATCCGGCAGGAGTTCGACCGCACCTGCCAGGCGATCTTCGCGATCACCGGCCAATCCGCGCTGTTGGATAACGAGCCGGTACTGCAAAAGTCGATCCGCCTGCGCAACCCTTACGTGGACCCGCTCAACTACATCCAGGTAGAGATGATCCGCCGCTTGCGACGACTGAAGCAGGCCGGCCAAACGGCGGAGACGCCGGAGGTCGCCATGCTGCGCCGGGTCATCGAACTCACCATCAACGGGGTGAGCGCCGGATTGAGAAACACCGGCTGAGTACAATTGCGCGCGTCGCTCCATGAAAGACGCGCTGCTGAATCGCTCTAACCTGCTCTGGTTCATCCCCGGATTGCACGTCAAGCGCTGGTTCATCCTGATGATAGCGGGCGTGACGCTGATCGGCCTCGGCATCGGCTTCATCCTGGTCGAGATCTACCGCGAAGCGCCGCTGCCGGCGATCTTCTACTATCTCACCCTGCAGTTCATCCCCCGCTGGGCGCGCGGGTTTTTGCTGGGCGCGCTGGGCCTTGGCGCCTTCTTGTTCGGCTTGTATCGCCTGAACCGCACGCTGATTCAGTCGGTGCGCGGCAACGACACGCAGCCCATCGTCAAGAAATTGGTGCGCCAGTACGTCACCTCGCAGGGGCCGCGCATTGTCGCCATTGGCGGCGGACACGGCCTGGCGGCGCTGCTGCGCGGTTTGAAACAGCACACCGCCAACATCACCGCCATCGTCACGGTGGCCGATGACGGCGGCAGCTCCGGCCGATTGCGCCGCGAGTTCGGTGTGCTGCCGCCGGGCGACTTCCGCATGTGCATCTCGGCGCTGGCCGACGATGAATCGCTCGTCTCGCAGTTGATGCAGTACCGCTTCGGCAACGGCAGCGGGCTGAGCGGCCATTCGTTTGGTAATCTGTTCATCACCGCCATGGCCGAGTTAACCGGCAGCTTCGAGCGCGCCATCCTGGAATCGAGCCGCGTGGTGGCCAGCCAGGGGCGGATCGTGCCCAGCACCTTGACCGACGTCACACTGTGCGCCGAGTACAAAGCGCCGGACTTGGCCCCCGCTGCAATTGGCCCGATGCCCTCGCCCACGCCGGTGCGCGGCGAATCATCCATCGGGAAGAAAGGCTTGCCGATCGAGCGCGTCTGGCTGGAGCCGGCCGATCCGCCGGCGTATCCGGAGGCCATTCGGGCCATCTTGGAAGCCGACCTCGTCGTCTTGGGGCCGGGCAGCCTGTTTACCAGCATCATGCCCAACCTGCTGGTGCCGGAGATCGTCCAGGCGCTGCGCGAAACGCCGGCGCAGTGCATCTACGTGTGCAACTTAGCCACAGAGCGCGGCGAAACAGACCACTTCAGCATGAGCGACCACGTCCGCGCCATCGAGCGACACATTGGGCCGGGCATTGTGGACGCCGTGTTGGCAAACAACTACGCCAATCCCAACTTCAAGGCGCCAAGCGGTGTGGACATCGTCCTGGCCGAAGCGCAGGTTGAGGGCAGCGCAGTCGCCGTCGCCCATGCCGACTTGGCCGACGAAAACGAACCCTGGCGTCACGATTCGGCCAAGCTCGCCGCTGCAGTCTTGAAGTTCATCCAAGGCTGAGCACGCCGCGACGCGAGCACATCGGCCGGACGCCCGAACAGCGGTTGTGATAGGCTTACCACCTGATCAAAGGAGCATTGCTCAAGCAACTCAAAGGAGAAGAACATGTCAAAGACAAAAATTGGCATCAACGGCTTCGGCCGAATCGGGCGGCAAGTGCTGAAGGCGCTGTTCGAATATCATCGCGGCGCATTTGACGTCGTCGCCATTAACGACTTGGTGGACGCCCACACCAACGCCCACCTCTTCAAATACGACTCCAACTACGGTCGCTTTCAGGGCACGGTCGAGGTAGAAGGCTCGGATTTAATCGTAAACGGCGATCGCATTAAGGTGTTCGCCGAAAAGGACCCGGCCGCCATCCCCTGGGGCAGCGTTGGAGCCGACATCGTGATCGAATCCACCGGTCTGTTCACCGACGCCGACAAAGCCCGCGCGCACCTCAACGGCGGGGCGAAGAAGGTCATCATCAGCGCGCCGGCTAAGAAAGAAGACATCACCATCGTGATGGGCGTGAACCACGACAAATACGATCCGGCCAAGCATCACGTGGTGTCGAACGCCTCATGCACGACCAACGGCCTGGCACCGGTCGCCAAGGTGCTGTTCGACCGGTTCGGCATCGAGAAGGGCATTCTCACCACCATCCACTCATACACCAACTCGCAGCGTTTGCTCGACGTTGCGGCCAAGGACCTGCGCGACGCGCGCGCGGCGGCCATGAACATCGTGCCCAGCGAGACCGGCGCGGCCCGCGCAGTCGGCCTGGTCATCCCAGAGCTACAAGGCAAGTTCAGCGGCATGGCCTTCCGCGTGCCCACGCCGACCGTGTCGGTGGTGGACTTCACCGCCGTGCTCAGCCGGGACGTCACCAAAGACGAGGTGAACGCGGCAATGAAAGAATACGCCGAAGGGCCGATGAAAGGCATCCTCGGCTACACCGATGAGCCGCTGGTCTCGATGGACCTCAAAGGCGACACGCGCTCCTCCATCTTCAGCGCAATGGACACGCTCGTCATCGGCGGCAATCTGGTGAAAGTCGTCGCCTGGTATGACAACGAATGGGGCTACTCGTGCCGCGTCGGCGACCTAGCCGCCTATATGGCGTCCAAGATGTGACCTCGATTGCTTGACTTGACAGCGGCGCCCTTGGCTCCCGATAGGCCGAGGGCGCTTCTTTTATCGGCGGGGATTTCACCCTACACGCGAGGGTCCATGCTGCGTTAAACGTTTGGTCTGATATAGTTCCGTCTGTGAGAAGCCCACTAGCGCGCTGGTTTCTGGCAGGAACGCTCTGCCTCATCGTCGGCTGCGCCGCAGCCCCTCCCGTAGCACCGGCACGCGAAGCGCCGACGGTCTCGCCGAGCGAACCTGCGCCCCCCGCAACGGCCGAGAGCCGGCCCGCCGACGGTCACACCCAACAGGGCATGAACGCCATCCGCCCGGAATTCACGCAGGCAGCCACGACGTTTGCGCTGGACTTGTTTCGGCGAGTCGCCCGGCAGGACGCCGACAAGAACGTCTTCATCTCGCCGGCCAACATTGCGATTGCCCTAGCCATGACGGCAAACGGCGCGCGCGGCGAGACGCTGCAGGCCATGCTCGCCGCGATGGGAAACGAAGGCGCGACGCTGGAGGCGATGAACGCCGATTACGCCGCGCTGCAGGCGCTGCTCAGGCGCGAAGACCCGGGCCTGGTCCTCACCATCGCCAACTCGCTCTGGGCGCGGGCCGGCGTCCCTTTCAACGCCGACTTCCTGCAACGCACACGCCGCTTCTACGACGCCGAGATCAGCGAGCTGGATTTCGCGCAGCCCGACGCGCCGGATGTGATCAACGGCTGGGTCAGTGACAAGACCAACGGCAAGATTCAAGGCATCGTGAACGACATCCCACCAGATGCCGTATTGTTCCTCATCAGCGCCATCTACTTCAACGGCGCGTGGCAGACGCCTTTCAAGGCAGAACTGACCCAGGATTTGCCCTTCAACCTGCTCGACGGATCGCAGAAGCAGGCGCCGACCATGGCTCGATCTGGCACCTTTGAGTATCTGAAGGGCAGTGATTTTCAAGCCGTGCGCCTGCCATACGCAGGTAATACGCTTCGGATGGTCGTGTTCCTTCCGGACGAAGGCCGCACGCTGGCCGAGTTCGAATCCATGCTCACGAGCGAGAACTGGGCGACCTGGCGCGCGCAATTCGCCCCTAAGCCAGGGCAACTGCTCCTCCCCCGCTTTAAGGCGACGTATGACATCACGCTGAACGACGTACTGCAAGCGATGGGCATGGCAGTCGCCTTTGACCCCTACAAGGCTGATTTCTCCGGCATGCGGCCGATTCCGCCGGTCGTCTTCATCAGCCGCGTGCGCCACCTGGCTTATGTGGATGTGAACGAAGCCGGCACCGAGGCCGCGGCGGCGACGTCCGTTCAGATGGGCGTCACTTCGGCGATGCCGACCGAGGACGCATTCACCATGCGCGTGGACCGGCCTTTCTGCTTTGTGATTGAGGACAGCAACACGGGCAGCCTGATATTTATCGGCGCGATCGTCGAGCCTTGAGCGGCGCGCCGGCGCAAAGCCTGCGAATCGGTCTCGGCGCTGCCTCACCCCTTGCGCGCCACGCAGAAGAGATAGGCGCCCGTCTCGGGCAGCGGTTCGTCGTATAACGGCCTGAGCGAGCGGTCTAACATCCTGAGTAAAGGATTCCTCACACTTGGGAAGAGCACCCAACGGCCGGTTAATTTCTTGGAGATGAGATTGGGCAGCCCGAAGTAGTGGCCCAACTCAAGCGCGCGCAGCGCATGGGGTGAGAAGTAGTACCAGATCCGTTCAACAGTGAACCCGGCGCGCTGCAGGCGTGCGCGCCACACGTCCGGGCCGTCGCAGTGATGGTGGCGCGCAATGCGATTGAAGAACCGGCGATATGCATCGCCGGCGATCACGGCGCCGACCAACCAGTCCGTAAAGTGATCGGAGGGTGAGCAGAAGAGCAGATACCCGCCGGGCTGCAAGACGCGATAGCACTCGGCGAGCACAGGATCGAGGTCGGGAATGTGCTCCAGCACTGAGTTGCTCACGATGGTCCGAAAGGCGCCATCGGCGAAGGGCATGCGCGCGCCGTCGGCCAGCGTGAGCAATCTGTGGGCCTGGCGCGCGCGCGACTCCCACAGCGGGCCGCGCCATGGATCAAGACCGACGTCAAGCGGCCTGGAAAAGGTATGCGCCGCGAAACTGCCGTCGCCCGACCCTAGATCGAGCACCGGTTCGACGACCGGAAGTTCCTGATAGAACCGGGCCTCCACTGCGCGCAGCAGGGCGCGAAAGTAGGGCAGTTCGACAAGTTGGTTCCACAGGAAGTCGTATTCCGGCGGCTGTGCGAAAGCGTTCCTCATCGCGGATAGAAGTCGCCCCTCCGAGGCAAGGCCGGATTCTAGCATCCGGCCATCGGCGCAGCGGGCGCATCCCTCGAATCCCGACACAGGCGACGAACTTGTGCTATCCTCTTTGCGCATCTCCACGTGGGCTATGGGCTTCGTTCATCTGCACGTGCACTCTGAGTATTCGCTGCTGGATGGCTTCGGCAACATCAAGAAGCTGGTGCGGCGCGCCAAGGAGCTGGGCATGCCGGCGCTCGCATTGACCGACCACGGCGCGATGTATGGCGCCATCGAGTTCTTCGATGCATGCAGCGACCTCGGCGTCAAACCCATCATCGGCATCGAGCTCTACCTGTGCAAGCGCGGGCGCAGGATGCAGGATAAGGATGCCAATTTCGACCGCAGCCCGCATCACTTGCTCTTGTTGGCGATGAACAACGAGGGCTACAAGAATCTGATGCGACTGTCTTCGTTGGCGCAATTGGAAGGCTACTACTACAAGCCGCGCATTGACCACGAAGCGCTAGCGCAATACAGCGCGGGCCTCATTTGCACCTCCGGCTGCCCGTCGGCCGAGATCCCGCGTTTGATCCAGCAGGGTCAGTTCGAGCAGGCTCGCGCGGTGACGCAGTGGTACCTCGACCTGTTCGGCGACCGCTTCTACTTCGAGCTGCAGGATCACGATCTGCCCGAACTCAAGCTGATTAACGAGACGCTCATTGCCTGGTCGAAGGAGATGAGTGTGCCGCTGGTCGCCACCAACGATGTGCACTACGTGCTGCGCGAGGACGCGCCCGCGCACGACCTGATGCTGTGCATCCAAACCGACGCGCTGCTAAGCGACAAGAATCGGATGCGCTTCAACAATGACTCGTACTATCTGAAGAGCGAAGCGGAAATGGCCGAACTGTTCGGCCAGATTGCGCCCGAAGCACTGAGCAACACGCTCGTAGTGGCCGATCGCTGCGACGTCACCCTCAAGGCGAAGACGTTTCACCTTCCCCACTTCCAACTGCCGGACGGATTTGCGTCGGACGCCGACTATCTGCGTCATCTGTGCTACCAGGGCTTTGAGGAGAAATACGGCATCCCGGCGCAGGCCGGGCCGGACGCCTCAGCAGATGAGCCGATTGACCTTACCGCCCGCTCGCCCCTCGCGCTACCGGAGTCGCGCAGCAACCCGGCGCTGCGCCCCAGCGCGCTGCGCCAGCGCTTGGAGTATGAGTTGAGCGTGATCATCGAGATGGGTTTCGCCACCTATTTCTTGATCGTATGGGACCTCATCCGCTTCGCGCGCGAGTCCGGCATCTGGTGGAATGTGCGCGGCAGCGCCGCCGGCAGCATGGTGTCATACGTGCTCGGCTTGAGCTACATCGAGCCGGTCAGCAACGATCTGCTGTTCGAGCGCTTTCTCAATCCCGGGCGCGTGTCCATGCCGGACATTGACATGGACTTCCCCGACGACCAGCGCGGGCTGCTCGTGGATTACACGATAGCCAAGTACGGTCGCGAGAACGTAGCCCAGATCATCACCTTCGGCACTATGGCCGCCCGCGCCGCGCTCAAGGATGTGGGGCGCGTGCTCGACATCCCGCTGAACGAAGTGTCGCGCATCACGTCACTCGTGCCGGCCATCCCCGGCAAGCCGATCACCTTGACGCAGGCCCTGGAGCAGGTGCCCGAGCTCAAGCGGCTCTACGAGAGCGAGCCGCACGTGCGGGAGCTGTACGACCGCGCCATCAAGGTCGAAGGCACGGTGCGCAACGCCGGCACCCACGCCGCCGGCGTGGTGATCGCCGATCGCCCGCTGATCGAATATGCGCCGTTGAACCGATTGACCGGCACGCCGCTCACCCCGCAGCTCAACGCCGTCACGCAATACGAGATGACGCACCTGGAGTCCATCGGCCTCCTGAAGATGGACTACCTCGGCTTATCTACGCTGACCATCATGCGCAAGGCCTGCGAATTGATCGAGCAGCGTCACGGCCTCAAGCTGAACCTGACCAACATTCCAATCCACGACCGGCGCGTATACGAGCTGTTGTCACAAGGCGACGTGCAAGGCGTATTCCAGGTAGAAGGCACCGGCATGCGCAACCTGATGATGCAGATGAAGCCGACGCGCTTTCAGCACGTGGTCGCAGCGCTGGCGCTCTTCCGGCCCGGGCCGATGGAGTACATCCCCACCTACATCCGGCGCATGCACGGCGAAGAGCAGGTGCAATATCGCCACCCCGATCTGGCGCCGGCGCTCGGCGAAACATACGGCATCATCGTGTATCAAGAGCAGATCATGCGAGTAGCCCGCGACATCGCCGGCTACTCAGTGGGCGAAGCGGATACCATCCGCAAAGCCGTCGCCAAGAAGAACGCGGAGCAACTGCTGAAGCACAAGACTAAGTTCCGCGAGGGTGCGGTCAAGAAAGGCTACAGCGCAGAACTGGCCGAGGCCATCTTCGGCGACATCGAATACTTCGCGCGTTACGGCTTCCCCAAGGCGCATGCAGCCGACTACGCAGCCATCACCTGCCAGACCGCCTGGCTAAAGGCGGTCTATCCGCTCGAATACATCTGCGCGCTGCTCACCTGCGAGAGCGGCAACACCACGAAGATCGCCGCGCTGATTGCCGACGCCAAACAGCACGGCATCAAAATCCTGCCGCCCAGCGTGAACGCCAGCGACGCCGATTTCACCATCGAAACCCCACCGAACTTTAAGTCCAAGGACAGCATCGGCGCGATCCGCTTCGGCTTGATGGCGATCAAGGGAGTCGGCGAAGGGCCGGTGCGCGCCATCGTCGAGGCGCGCAAGCAGGGCGGGCGATTCAAGTCGCTCGATGACTTCTGTCGGCGCGTGGATATGACGGCGCTGAACAAACGGGCGCTCGAGTCGCTCATCAAGGTCGGCGCATTCGACGACTTCGGTTCGCGCTCGCAACTGTTGGCGGTCGTCGATCAGATGATCGGCTTGGCCACAACGGCGCGCCGCGCCGCCGAGCGCGGCCAGGGCATGTTGTTCGGCGGGCTGGATGACGCCGGCGATGAGGCCCTCATCGTCCTGCCCAAGCAAGTCCGCGAGATCCCGCGCAAGCAACTGCTGCAAGAAGAGAAGGAACTGCTCGGCACCTACGTCTCCGCGCACCCGCTCCAGGCGCAACTCGACGCGCTTCAGCATCAGATCACGCACACCAGCGCCTCGTTGACCGAGGGCGACAACGGGCAGAAGGTAGTCGTGGCCGGCGTGGTCAGCTCCATCCGCCCCCACACCACCAAGGCCGGCAAGCCGATGGCTTTCGGCGAGCTAGAAGATATGTACGGCCGGCTGGAGCTGACCATCTTCCCTAAGACCTGGGAGAAATACCAGGACAAGTTCCAGAAAGATAAGGCGCTGCTGGTTTGGGGCAAAGCCGAGGTGCAGTCGGGCAGCGCACCGAAGATCCTAGTCGAGAAGGTCAGCGATTCGTTCGAGATCGCCCGCAGCGCCGACGACGCCCCTGCCGCACATAGCTACATCTCCGAATCAAACCACGCAGTCGCCGAAGAAGTCATCAACGCTTACTTCGACTCTCTGCAAGCTGAGCCGGCATACGCGCCACCACCATCCTCAACCGACGCGATCGACAGCGCTGAACTGCGCACGGATGACCTAGTCGCCTTGGACGAGGTCAGCTTCACCGATGATGGCGTCAGCATCCCCTATGCCCCCGCGCCTGGCATCGAAGCAAATGCAACTGCCGATGATCGGGCCATCACATCGCGCCCTGCAGCCAACGCGGCAGCATTGCTGCTCGACGGGTCGAATGACGGCGGGCGGCCTGCACCTGCCGCCGAGGGCGAGCCGGCAGCCGTTGAGAACCCGCATCCCAACGCGCAGGACCTGCCCCCCATTTTTGCTGCTCGCGAGCCGCTGCGCATCATCATGCACCGCAACGGCGACCCGCGCAGCGACGTGGCCAAGCTGGAAGCCGTATTGCAGACGCTGCGCAAGTACCGGGGCGATCAACCGTTTACCCTGACGCTGCGGCAGGCGAACGGCAAGGCCGTGACGCTCGACTTCCCCAATGACGCCACGCGCGACTGCCCGGAACTGCGCAAGGAACTGACCGCGCTGCTCGGCGCGCAGTGCATCGCGTGACGGACGAACTGCGGCGCAACTTGACGGTCGCGGTCCTGTGCGGCGGACGGTCGCGCCGGATGGGGCAAGACAAGGGGTTGATGCCTTTTCTGGGTCAGCCGCTCGTCCAGCGTGTGGTTGAGCGCGTGCGGCCGATCTCGGACGAGATCATCCTCATCACCAACCGCCCCGGCGCATATCGCTTTCTCGATTTGCCCATGCTGCGAGACATATTGCCCGACCACGGCCCACTGGGCGGCGCGTTCACAGCGGCGACGGCCTGTCGTTCGGTCGCGCTGGCGCTGGTGGCCTGCGACATGCCGTTCGTCAACGCGGCCGTGCTCGCCCACGCCTGCCAAGTGTTAGCAGCGGAAGGCTGCGACGCCGTGGTGCCCTTGACGGCCAACGGGCCGGAGGCGCTGCACGCCGTCTATCGCGCGGCGACCTGTGCGCCGGCGATGAAAGCCGCGCTCGATGCCGGCGAGCTAAAGATGGCCGATTGGTTACGGCGCGTGCGCACGCGCTTCATCACACAAGAGGAGATCACCCGCTTCGACCCGGAAGGGCTTGCCTTCGTCAACGTCAATACCCCGGAGGCGTTCCGCGCTGCCGAGCAGCGCGCAAGCGGGTAGCAGCGAGCGCATTATTCGGACGCTGCCGGCGCATCGTCGTTTGCCTCCCAGCCGATGATCCACACGCACAAGCCGGCCAACGCAATGGTGGCCAGGATCAGGAACAGCCACTGGTTCCACAACAGGCCGACGTCGCGGGCGGCAATGATGAGGATGATGACCATGCCGGCCGCCAGTGCGATCCACGCCGCCAGCCGAGGATGCTTCTCGGCAAACGCTCTTAGTCTCGTCAGCATAAGCGGATTCTAATTCAGTTCACAGCGCAAGCCGGCTGCGCAATGCTTACGCACAGCCGACAAACTGAAGCCACCTAGAATCAGTTCAAACGCCGCAGGCCAGCGCGCGGATGGCCGCCTGAAAGAGGGCCAACCCCAGCCCCCCGCCCTCCCCGCGCGTCCAGCGTGGGTGCTGCCACGGGTAAATGTGGTTCTCCGGGTGTGGCATCAAGCCCAGCACGTTGCCCTGCGCATTGCAAATGCCGGCAATGTCCGCGACCGAGCCATTCGGATTGTCGGGATAACCAACCGAAGACCAGGAGCCGAGAAGCGATGGCTGAGCTTCAACTGCTAGTTCTTCCTCACGCCTCAACACGCTCCCTTGCCTTCCGTAGGTCAGCGCGATCTGGTTGCGCGCCCGCAGCGCCATCAGCATGGCCTCATCGCGTGGGATGAAGTTGCCTTCGCCATGCGCTACTGGGCAGTAGATAGGCTCACTGAGGCCGCGGGTGAACAGGCACGGACTCTCTGGGTTGGGGATGAGCGTGACCCACCGGCACTCGAAGTGGCCGCGCGCGTTGCGGGCCAGTGTGGCGCACTGCGCCGCGTCGCCGGTTTCGCAACCGGGCAGGATGCCGGCTTTCACCAACGCCTGGAAGCCGTTGCAAATGCCGAGCACTGGTTTGCCGGACTCCACAAACGCGCGCACTTCATCGGCAAAATACACATTGAGGTCGAGCGCCACCAGCCGGCCGGCGCCGAGCGCATCGCCGTAGCTAAAGCCGCCGGGCAGCACCAGCATCTGGTAATCTGACCAGCAACGCTCGCCGGCGCGCAGTTGGTTGACATGGACGATTTCAGGCGCGCCGCCGGCCAGCTCGCAGGCGGCGGCGGCGTCGCGGTCGCGGTTGGTGCCGGAGGCATATAGGATCAAAATGCGCGGACGAGCGTTCACGGCGGGATAATGTAGCACGCTTCTCCTAGATTGGTGAAAGCCGCGCGCTCCTGCGGGCGAGCGCCAGGGCACGAAGCAGTACAGGTTGAAAAGAGTTAAGTTGACGGCTAATATTGTGCCGACGACTTGCGCGCTCACGTGGCGCTTGAAAGATCGTCGCGTCGTCTGGGCCGCATTCCGATATGCAATATGGTGCCGACCGACACTGCTGAGCGTCAACAGGAAATCGAATGGCAGTTCGACATTGACGACCTCGACGCAGTAGAAAGCTGGCTGCGCGAGCGCGCTCAGGCCGGCGACTTGCAATTGCGCTTTGATGCGCCGAAGGAGCACGTTGATCGCTACTACGACACGCCCGACTGGCGGCTCTTTCGCGCGGGCTACGTGTTGCGCGTGCGGCAGGTCGAAGGCGAGCCGGCCGAGGCCACGCTCAAGTCATTCGGCACTCGGAAGGACGGGCTACGTCGGCGGCGCGAAATCAACGAGCCGCTGAGTCTCAAGCGCGCCGGCGGCGACCCCATTCAGAGCGTCATTCGTGCGCGGGGGCCGGTCGGGCGGCGCTTGAAAGCTGTGATGGGCAAGCGCGCAGCGCATATGCTGCGCCGCCTGTTCGACGCGCGCACTCGACGCCAGCGCATTGGCGTGTATCAGGACGGCGCGCGATTGGCAGAGATCGCCCTCGACGACGTGTTCATCGCCGCTGATCTGCGACGCGAGCCAACGCACTTTCAGCGCGTCGAGGTAGAACTCTCGTCCGATGGCGCATCCAACGACGCGCTCGATGCTATGGCGGCCTTCGTCGCCGAGATGCGCGCAGCGCGCCGGCTGCGTCCGGCGGCCGATTCCAAGTTCGAGCTTGGCCTGCGCGCACAGCGCTTGCGGCCGGCGTTTACGCCCGACCTCGGCCAGCCCAGGGACGTCGGCCATCTGAGCGACGACCCAAGCATCAGCAAGCTAGCGTACGCCGCGCTGCGCGAGCATTTCGCGCGGCTCCTGGCTCGGGAGCCGGCGGTGCGGCTGGGCGAAGATAGCGAAGCCGTGCATCAGGCGCGCGTGGCCACGCGCCGGCTGCGCGCGGCCTTGAGCCTTTTTCGCGATTATTTGCCGTCCGCTGCGCAGCACCTGCGCGACGAGCTGCGCTGGGTGGCCCGACTCCTCGGCGAGGCGCGCGACTTGGACGTGCAACTGGCGCGCCTGGCCGAATGGCGCGCAGACGATGCCCTGCACGCCCTGGATGACGTGATCGCGCTTTTGACTCGTCGGCGCGAGCAAGCGCAGGTGAAGCTACTCCGTGGACTGAACTCGGCGCGCTATGAGCGACTGGTCGCCGAATTCACTGGCTTTTTGCGCGACGACGCGTGTTTGGACGCGAGCGAGCAATGCATGAAGCCGGCTCGCGCGGAGATGCCCGGCCTGATCCGCCGCCGCTACGATAAGCTGCGCAAGCTGGGCGACGCGGTCGCGCAAGATTCGTCGCCGAGCGAATATCACGCGCTGCGCATTCGTTGTAAGCGGTTGCGCTACGCGCTGGAATTCGCCTCGCCGCTCTACCGGAAGGCTATACGCGCTTATTTGCCGCGCTTGACAGCGCTGCAAGACCTGCTCGGCTTGCTCCAGGATGCGCATGTCGCCATCGAGGAGATGCGCCGCTTGAGCCTGACATCGCAACATGAATTGCCAGCGCAGGCTATCTTCGCGCTTGGCGAGGTCTCACAACGCTACGCCCAACAGGCCGAGGCGCTGCGCGCTGAGTTCCCCAAGGTCTATCGGCGCATCAAGGGCAAAGCCTGGAAGAAGCTATGGCGCGCCTTGGAATGAATCCCGTCAACCGAGGCAGTTCATCGCGCCGGAGGACGACGTATGAAGACTTTGATCTTGGTTCGCCACGCCAAATCGAGTTGGGATGATCCGTCGTTGCCCGATCACGACCGCCCACTGAATCCACGCGGCCTGCGCGACGCGCCCAAGATGGGCGAACGCCTGGCGAAGCGCGGCATCTGTCCAGACCTCATCCTATCCAGCTCTGCCGCGCGCGCGGTCAACACGGCGCAGCTCATCGCTGAAAAGATCGGCTATGACCGCGAGGCCATCGTGATAGACCGGCGCATCTACGGCGCGCAAGTCAGCACCCTGCTCTACCTGATCCAGGAACTCGATGACGCGCACGAGCAAGTGATGCTCATCGGCCACAACCCGGAGTTGACCGAGTTAGCGCATCGGTTCAGCGACGACATTGAAGACCTGCCCACCTGCGCCGTGGTCGAACTCACCTTCGACGTGAAGCGCTGGGTGGACGTGGTGAACAGCAAGCCGGTTGAGGTGCGCTTCGACACGCCCAAGGGGCATACCTGAGCCGCGCAATGCTCAAGACAGCTCGGCCCGCGCTGTTGGCGCGCGGAAGTCGGCCGCGACGCCCGGCCGCGTCGCCATATAAGCGCATAAGCCGAGTGGGCCGGTGAGCAGAATAGCGATCAGCCAAGTCGTCTGCGCTTGCGCTGCGACGCCGCGACGCCGCATGTCGGCCTGGGCCAGCGGCAGCGCAACGATCTGGTTGAGCGCGATGTCCAACCACATGAACGACAGGCCGAGGTTGCGGCTCATTGTGTCCACGAGTTCCGGCAGCGAGCCGCGCGGCAGGAAGAATGCGCCGATCAAGATTACCGCAGCGCACAAGACCCACCACAGCCAGCGCAGTTCGAGCAGGCGCGGCGTCTCGCGCTTGGCCAGGTCGCCGGCCGGCCGGCGCGCCATGTATACGCTTAGCGCGAGGATCCCGACGACGAACATCGGGACGACGTAGAGCGGCCAGCGCATCTCCCGGCGCAGCGCGTCGTCAATCACCAATCCCGCCAGCGGCATCAGCAGGATGCCGAAGTAGTTGAAACCCCACAAAAACCAGTTGTCGCGCAGCAACGCGCCAGGGTCCTGCGGCGGCAAACCCGACCAGGGCAAGTTCAGCGCGATGACCAGCCCCAAACAGACGACGAACAAAAGCCAATACAACCAAGCAATCGGCGAGCGGTGCATGTCGCGATTGTAACCGCGCTCAACTCGGCAATCCTTCGGCCCAGCTACCCAGCCACAGCGCCACGGACACCCAGAAGGGTGGACTGCGCAGATGATCACCAAGGTTGACGTTACCAGCCTAGTTTGGGCTGCGGTGTTGATAAGGGCGTATTTTGGGGCTGACGCAGGCAATGCTTGCCCCCACGTCTCGCTCCCGCAGAGAAGCGCGCCCTGTCAAATGACGCTGTCAAAATTATAGCGATAACGACTGCTATAATCGTCGTGGTTTCAAAGCCAATGTCGTTCACCGTTTCCGATTTCCACGACCTTGTCAAGTTGCTGGAGCAACAGCCAAGCTGGCGCGCCGAGATGCGCCGCTTGTTGCTGACAGATGACATTCTGCGGCTGCCCAAGACGGTGGAGGACTTGGCTGCTACCGTAGATCAATTTGCCCGCAGCACCGAAGAGCGCTTTCGCCAGGTCGAGAAAACACTGGCCGACTTGGCCGCCACCGTAGAGCAATTTGCCCGCAGCACCGAAGAGCGCTTTCGCCAGGTCGAGAAAGCGCTGGCCGACTTGGCCGTCGCTCAGCAGCGCACCGAGCAGCGCCTGGAGGAGCTGGCCGCCGCTCAGCAGCGCACCGAGCAGCGCCTGGAGGAGCTGGCCGCCGCTCAGCAACGCACCGAGCAGCGCCTGGAGGAGCTGGCCGCCGCTCAGC
>CALHLE010000006.1 GCA_938034415.1 uncultured Anaerolineae bacterium | reverse complement strand
CGACATTGGCAAGACTACATGCTCGTATTGCCAATATCCGAGCGGACTTTGTCCACAAGCTCACGACTCGACTTTGCCGCGAAAACCAAGCGGTGGGGATCGAGGATTTGCACGTGAAGGGGATGCTGGCGAACGACAAATTCGCCCGCGCCATCAGTGATGTGGGCTTTGGCCTGTTCCGCTCGCAGATCGAATACAAGGCCAAACGCTACGGAACCCGGTTGATCGTCGCCGATCGCTGGTATCCGAGCAGCCGCCTGTGCTCGGTCTGTGGTTATAAAAATGATGCGCTGGCCTTGAGCGACCGTGAGTGGGACTGCCCGCAATGCGGTGCACACCATGATCGCGACCTCAATGCTGCGCTGAATCTTAAACGGCTGGCAACCGTAACTGCCCTACCCGTGGCGAGTCCGTCCGGCAACGGCGGCACTGTGGTAGAGGGGGTCTCTGCTACAGTCGGGAAAGTTACGCCTGTCAGATACGAATGCGGTCTGCAAGACGCTTCGGGGCAGGAAGAGAATCGTGCGCAGGTTTGCGCACTTTCTTGATAGCAGGATTGAGGCATGGACCATCTTGAGCTGGTGCACGTCCGCAAATCGTTCGGCAGCGCAGTCGCGGTGGAGGATTTCAACCTGTCCGTTCGCCAGGGCGAATTTGTCTCGTTCCTAGGACCCAGCGGCTGCGGCAAAACCACCACGCTGCGCATGATCGCTGGCTTCGAGTTGCCCACCGCCGGCACGATCCTCATCGGCGGCAAGGACCTGACCTATGCCCCGCCCCACAAGCGCAATGTGGGCATGGTGTTTCAGTCCTATGCCTTGTTCCCTAACATGACGGTGGCGCAGAACGTGGGGTATGGCCTGAAGGTGGCGGGCAAGCCGAGGGCCGAGATCGAGAAGCGCGTATCAGAAATGCTGGCCTTGATCCAAATGGAACAGTTCGCCGGACGCTACCCGCACCAACTCTCCGGCGGTCAGCAACAACGCGTGGCACTGGCGCGCGCGTTGGCTATTCGGCCACAGGTGTTGCTGCTCGACGAGCCGCTCTCAGCGCTGGACGCGAAGATCCGCTTGGAGCTGCGCCAGGAAATCCGCCGCATTCAACAACAGCTAGGGATCACCACGGTTTACGTGACGCACGACCAAGAAGAGGCGCTGTCGCTCTCAGACCGGATCGTGGTGATGAGCCAAGGGCGGATCGAGCAGGTCGGCACCCCAAGCGAGATCTACAACGAGCCGGCCACGGCGTTTGTCGCTCAGTTTGTCGGCCACATCAACTTGCTGCCGGTGGAGGTGGTGGACTTTGCGGATGGATGGGTGCGAATGGGCACTCAGCTTGTTCGGACCAAACGGTTGGGAAGCCTGAACGGTGGGAATGCTCGGCTGGCGGTGCGCCCCGAGGAGTTAAAGCTGGGCGCTGTGGAGGGATTCAACAACTTGTGCGGACGGGTGGCGTCGGTGACATATCTGGGCTCCATCATTCGCGTGCACTTGAACGTAGATGGTCACACGCTGGCGCTGGACATGTTCAACGAGCGACGGCTGCAGATGCCGAGCGTGGGGGAGACGCTCTCGGTGCACTTTTCGGCAGAGGCCTGCTGGGTGTTCTAGACGAAGTCGCGCGGCGGATAGCTCACCGCTTGCCGCCGGCTGCTCGTCATTTGCCCATCCTGCCCCCCGCGGGCTATGGGGTTGCGACTTGCTCGGTTGAAAACCCTGCATAATGCGAAGCAATGCAATCGCGAGGTTTTCGATTGAGCAATGGCCGATGACTAAGCCCGGACTGGTGATCAAGGCGCAGAGCGGCTTCTTCACCGTGCACTGCGACGACGGCAGCCGATTCGTCTGCAAAGCCGCCGGCCGGCTGACCAAGGGCAAGCACGAAGAGGATGCGTTGGCCGTTGGCGACCGAGTAACAATCGAGCCGGTGAAGAGCGAGGGACTGGTGAACGGGCGCATCATCGCCGTCGCGCCGCGCGGGCGCACACTGTCACGTCTCGATCCGGTGTTCACTGCACGCGGCAAGCAAGGCCAGGAGATCCGCCAGGTAATCGTCGCCAACGTAGACCTGGTGGCTTTTGTGTTTGCGTGCGCCGAGCCGGAGTTCCATCCGCGCATGCTCGACCGCTATCTGGTTGGGGCAGAGGCGCAGCGGTTGTCGGCGGTGATCGTGGCCAGCAAAGTAGACCTGGTGGGCCTGGACGAGGCGCGCGCGATGTTCGCAATCTATGAGCAGTTGGGCTATGAGGTGATCTACACGTCTATACACGCCGACCATCCGGCCCACGCCGGCATCGCGCGGCTGCGCGAGCGATTGCACGGCAAGCTCAGCGTGCTCACCGGCAAAAGCGGCGTGGGCAAGAGCAGCTTGTTGAACGCGCTTAAGCCCGGCCTGGGCAAAGAGGTTGGGCGCATCAGCGAAGCGCTGAAGAAGGGCCGACACACCACGGTCGTGCCCGAGCTGGTGCAGCTCGACGAATGTAGCTGGATCGCCGACACGCCGGGCATCCGCGCCTACGCCATCTGGGACGTGCAGGCTGAAGAGTTGGATGGATACTACCGCGAGATTGCGCCGCTGGTTAGCCAGTGCGAATTCTCGGATTGCACGCACACGCACGAACCGGGCTGCGCCGTGATCCGCGCACTTAAACGCGGCGAGATTAGCCAGGCGCGCTACGATTCCTATTTGCGGCTACGCGAGGAGCTGAGCCAGCAACGCCGATGGTGAGTTTGCGCATCGGCGCTTCGCCCGCGACGCCTGGGCTACAGGACGGACGCACGACATGACTTCCTCCCTTCCCGATTCCCCCCTGGTTGGCATCGTGATGGGCAGCGACAGCGACCTGCCGACGATGCAGGCCGCCGCCGAAGTGTGCGAGCAGTTCGGCGTGCCCTATGAGATGCGCATCGTCTCGGCGCATCGCACGCCGGACGACATGGCTGCGTATGGCAAAACGGCGCACGAGCGCGGCTTGAAGGTGATCATCGCCGGAGCCGGCGGCGCGGCGCACCTGCCGGGCATGCTCGCTGCCTTCTCACCGCTGCCGGTGATCGGCGTGCCGGTGATGAGCCAGGCGCTAGGCGGACTGGACTCGCTGCTGTCCATCGTGCAGATGCCGGCCGGCGTGCCCGTCGCCACGGTCGCCATCGGCAACGCGAAGAACGCCGGGCTGCTGGCCGTGCAGATGCTGGCCGCCCACGACCCCGCGCTGCTGCACAAGGTGCTCAACTACAAAGCGCGCCTGGCCGAGGAGTCGCGCGCAAAGAACATCGGTCTGAATCGTTAACGACCAGGCGTGAATCCTGGGTAATTCATCGCTCGCTCCCGAGCACAAATTTCTCAATCGCGACCGCTGCGCCATCCTCCTCGATGCTGGGGGCGATCCAGTCGGCGACGGCTTTGGTCACGTCGTTGCCGTTGCCCATCGCCACGCCGAAGCCGGCCCAGGCGACCATCGTGGCGTCGTTGCCTTGATCGCCGATCGCCATGACGCGCTCGCGCGGTATGCCCAGCTGGCCGGCTAACCAGCGCAGCGCGCTGCCTTTGTCGGCGCCGAGCGGGTTGACCTCCACGAAGCGGGCATGGGACTGCACCACGGTCGCACGGTCGCCGACCAATGCGCGCAGATGCGCCAGCGCGCGCGGCGCATCGTCAGGTTCGACCGCGAACAGCACTTTGTCGGCGTCGCGTCCGTCGAGCGCGGCGCACAGGTCATGGGCGACGGTCGGCGCGCAGCCGACCAGGCTATGGATGTGCCGGAAGAATTCGCCATCGCTGACGAAGATGCGCTCGTCCTGATACATGACGGCGCGCCATTCGGGGTGCTGAGCTTCGAGCGCGATCAGCTCGCACGTCAGCGCATGCGGCAGGGTGATGCGCAGGAGCGTGGTTTCGCTGCGGTAGTCGTAGATCACCCCGCCTTGTTGGCAGATGACCGGCGCATTAACGCCGAAAAGCGCCGCGAACGGTCGCGTGCTGGGCACGTTGCGGCCGGTGGCGATCGTCACCAGCGCGCCGCTCTGCATCGCCATCTGGGCAGCACGCAGCACGCGCGGCGATACGGTCATGTCATGATGAACGGTGGTGCCATCGAGGTCGAGGGCGAGCAGGGCAAACGGCACCGTTGGGCGACTCATGTTGAATGGTTGGCAACTGATGGCGGGCGGCGCATAACCGATTATCGCAAAGCAGCGCTCATGAAAGGCGAATGGCCAATACGCGGTCTAAGCCGGCCAGGTCTTTTTTAACCTCTGCCTGCGCATGCGGCAGAAGGGTTCGCGCGGCCGCCAGGGCGGCTGGCCCCTGTGACGCGCCAATCTCGAGAAAGACCGCGCGCGGCAGAGAGGCGCGACCGCGCATCGCTGCGCGCGCCGCCACCTGCTCCAACAGCCGTCGCACCAGCGCCAGGCCGTCTTCGCCGCCGTCGAGCGCGATGCGCGGCTCGTGCGCTTGGATCTCCGGCGGCAGTCCTTCGATTTCCTCGCGCGTGACGTAGGGCAGGTTGGCCGTGACGATAGGCGGCAGCGCGACGAGGCCGTCCAGCAGGTCGGCCTGTAACAGGGTGATGCGATCGGCGACGCCGTGCCGCTCGGCGTTCAGGCGCGCCACGGCAAGCGCATCGGCGCTGATGTCGGTCGCCAGGATGTGAGCATCCGGCATGTGCTTTGCAATCGCAATCGGGATCGCGCCGCTGCCCGTGCCCACATCCAAGACCGAAAATCGAGAGAGGAGGGGAGACGGGCCGAGCTGGGCGGCCTTTAATTCGTCGAGCGCCAACTCGACGAGCATCTCCGTCTCCGGCCGCGGGATGAGCACCCGCGGATCCACGATCAGATCGAAGCCGTAGAACTCGCGATGCCCGAGGACATAGGCGAGCGGCTCATGCGCGACCACGCGCCGCAACAGCGTCCTAAAGCGCTGCTGCGCCGCAGCGTCGAGCCGCGCATCGCTGTGCGCGACGAGCCACTCTTTGGGCTTGCCGAGCGTGTGCGCCAGCAACAGGCGCGCCGTTGTGGTCGGCGCGTCCACGCGCGCGGCGTCAAGCTGAGCGATTGCTGCGCGCAGGGTGGTGCGAATGTCTTCGTCCAATTCAATCCTCAACCGGCGACCGCGATCCCTCACATTCCTGTCGCCTGTAATCGCTCGGCCTGCTCTCGGATGGCCAGTTCGTCAATGAACACGTCGAGGTCGCCCTCCAGCACTTCCGGCAAGCGATACACGTCCAGGCCGATGCGATGGTCGGTCACACGATTCTGCGGGTAGTTGTAGGTGCGGATCTTCTCGCTGCGCTCGCCGGTGCCGATCTGTTCGCGCTTTTGCTGCGCCAGCTCATTAGCCAGCCTGCTCTGTTCGATTTCATAGAGCCGCGCGCGCAAGATGGCCATGGCGCGCAGCCGGTTTTGCGTTTGGCTGCGCTCATCCTGCACGGTCACGACAATGCCGGTCGGTTTGTGGATGATGCGCACGGCGCTCTCGTTCTTCTGCACGTTTTGGCCGCCGGCGCCCCGCGAGCGGAAGGTCTCGACCTCGATATCGCTTGGTGGGATGTTGACTTCGACCTCGTCCACCTCTGGCAATACGGCCACGGTGACCGTGCTGGTGTGGATGCGGCCGCTGGCCTCGGTGGCTGGGACGCGCTGCACCCGATGCACGCCGCTCTCGAACTTCAGCCGGGAGTATGCCCCTTTGCCCTTGACGGCGAAGATGATCTCTTTGAAGCCGCCGATGCCGGTTTCGTTGGCGTCAATCAGCTCCACCTTCCAGCGATGGCTCTCGGCGTAGCGGCTGTACATGCGAAAGAGATCGGCAGCAAACAATGCGGCCTCCTCGCCGCCGGCGCCGGCGCGGATCTCCATGATCACGTCGCGGTCATCGCGGGGGTCTTTGGGGACGAGCATCAGCTTTAGCTCCTGTTCCAGCGCGGCGGCGCGTCCGCGCAGCGGCTCCAGCTCCGCGCGCGCCAACTCGGCCAGCTCGTCCTCGCCCTCGGCTAGCAGCTCGTTGTCGGCCAGCTCTTGCCGAACGCGCTTCCATTCGCGGTACTTCTGCACGATCGGCTCCAACTCGCTGTGTTGACGCGCAACTTCGGCGTAGCGCGGATAATCGTTGGCCAGCTCCGGATCGGCCATCCGTCGCGCGAGTTCTTCGTATCTCTGTTCGATGCCTGCCAGCTTGCTTTCCATGATCGGCGACCCTGCTCCTCGCCATCAGCAAGGGACGAAGAGCACCGGCGTCAAAAAGCCGCCTCGCCAACACAACAAACGCAGCGCCGTGACCGGCCTGCGGATTGTCATCAGGGCAAGGCGGCTAACGCAGCATAATAAGGCTGCATGTCATTATAACCGTCTCAATAACCGTCTCATAGGGGACGAAGGGGAAGTGTCTCTGCGGTGGCGAGACATGAGTTAGGCGCAGGCATTGCCTGCGCCTAACCTTGCATGTTGCGCCTGCCCCTCGCCAGCAATACACTCGGACAAAGCCTCTGGACAGCGCGCTGCGTCTCAGCAGCCAGAAGACTGTGAAGCGTCCACCAGCAGGCCGCTTTCAGCGATCACAGTGCGCGCGGCCTCAACATCGCGCGGGCGAATAGCAATACAGTGCGGCGCCAAGCGCTCGGCCACCAGGCGACGCATCTGGGGCAGACGCAGCAGCGCGTCCATCGTCGCGCCGTCCTGCGCGCGCAAGATAACCATCGTCTCTAACCTCAGCTCGGCCCCGCGCTCTTCCCAACGCAATAACGCCCGCCTCAGGCCGGCCGACAGGGTCTGACCGCCGGTTTGCTCCAGGAACTCGATCACGCGGCCGGCGCGGATGCCCTGCGCGCGCGCGCGGTCGAGTGAGCGGGGGGAGAGCCGATAGGCGTAGGCGTCCGCGCGCGTCTCGATCCAGTCGGCCACGCGCGCCACCTGAAAGCGCTCGTATCGCAGATGGCGCGCGACAATGATCCGGCCATCAGCGGTCACCTGGAAGGGCGGCGTCGGCGGGTCGGGGGCGGCCTCGTCTGAGTCGCTCAACCAGCGCAGTGGCTTCTCGATGATGTAGCGGATCAACGCCCCTTCCACGCGCTCCCAGTTCTCGAAGCCGTGCAGAAATTCGCCGGTGCGCGCGTCACGCACATGCCACGTGTCATAGCGCCCGTCGGGGCGAGCAAAATCAGGGGCGTGCTGATGGACATATGCGACAAAATCAGCGACAAGCGACTGTTCCGGGAACGGAGCAGGAGAAGCGGCATAGGCTGAGCGCGTCGTTGCCCCACGCTCCGCCCGCCACTTCCCCCATAAGCTGACAATTGCTTTGCGCGCGCGCGCGGGGTCGCTCGACCAGGTGTGCGTCATCTCCAGGGCTAACCCGTCCACGTGCGCGAGGTCGTTCCATTCAGGGTCGTTCAACCAGGCGGTGAACAAGGCGTCGCGTTGCGCATCCGGCGCGCTCCGCAACCATTGGGCGACCGGCTGTGGGGTCAACCGTAGCCGGCCCTGCTCCGGCCGCGTCCAGCCCAGACGCGCAAGCAGGTGAGTGAGAAAGGCAAAACGGCCGTTGGGTTCATTTTTGATTGCGCCGTCCGGGTCGCGCAACATCGGCGCTACTGCCCGCCGCGAGGCCGCGTCCCACGCATCGCCGGCCTTCGTGCGCACCTCGTGGTTGCGGATGAAACACAGGAGCGTGACGACATCATCGAGGCACTTCGACGGGCGCAGGTCGGATGTCTGAGCTTGCGAGGCAGTGAATTCCTCTTGAGGCGCGTGCGGCTCGGCGTCCAGCAGCGCAAGCATATCGCCCGGCACGAACACGACTTCGGTGGGCGCGCCGCTCAGCCGGTCGAAGGCGCGAAAGATGAAGCCGTGATACCATAACTGTTCGGCTGCATTGGCCGGCGATTGCCACGGGCGCTCGCGCTCCAGCCGGCCGGGTCCCATAGGCCGGATGCTGCCGAAGCGCCGCTCGAACGCTGCTGCGGGCATCCGGCCGTGCGCGGCCACCAGGGCATCGAGCGCGCTGCGGGCATCCGGCGGCAGTGACGCGCGGGCTGCTGCCAACCGGTCGCGCTGCAGCATGTAGAGCGCCAGCGTTCCTGCCACGTCGTGCGCCGATGTCGCTTCTATCGGCGCATCCCATAAGTCAGCCATCGCCATCAACCGTGGCAACGGCTCGTCGAGCAGACACGCGCGCAGGCTTCTCACGTCTCTTCAAGGACGACGCTACTGGCCCATCGCTCACACCCCTTGCAGTGCGCTCATCGTGCTGCGCACCAAAGCGGCGCTCTTGTTGAGCATCTCCTGTTCGTGGGGCAGCAGCTTGATCTGGATGATTTCTTCGATGCCGTTGCGGCCGAGCTTGACCGGCACGCCGAAGTACATGTCCGTCAGGCCGTATTCGCCTTGCAGGTATGCTGCGCAGGGCAGGATGAGCTTGCGATCCTTCAGGATCGCTTCGACCATTTCGGCGACCGCCGCGCCCGGCGCGTAATAGGCGCTGCCGGTCTTGAGCAGGTTGACGATCTCCGCGCCGCCCTGCCGCGTGCGCTGCACGATTGCCTCGATGCGCTCTGGCGGCAGCAGCTCGGTGATCGGGATGCCGGCCACCGTCGAGTAGCGCACCAGGGGCACCATCTCGTCGCCGTGGCCGCCCAACACGAATGCGTGCGTGTTCTGCACGCTCACGCCCAACTCTTGCGCGATGAACGTGCGCATGCGCGCGCTATCCAGCACGCCGGCCTGACCCATCACGCGGTTCTTGGTGAAGCCATGCCGGCTGAGGATCTTGTAGGCCAGATAGGCCATTGTGTCGAGCGGGTTGGTGACGACGATGACAATCGCATTGGGCGATGTCGCGGCAATGTTGTTAGCGACCTCGGTGATGATCTTCTGATTGGTGCCGACCAGGTCTTCGCGGGTCATGCCGGGCTTGCGGGCTACGCCGGCGGTGATGACGACGATGTGGCTGTCCTTCGTGTCGGCATAATCCGTAGTGCCGGTGATCTTGGTGTCGTAACCGACGACCGGGCCGGCCTCTTCCAAATCGAGCGCCTTGCCCTTGGGCATCGTTTCGGTAGCAGGGATATCGAGCAGGACGATGTCGCCCAGTTCCCGTTCGGCCAGCCAGTGAGCAGTAGTCGCGCCGACGAAACCGGCGCCGATGATGGTGATCTTGTTGCGCATGTGGACAAAACCTCGATGCCAGTAACGTGATATGCCTAATCATACTCGGCGGGATGGGCGAGCGCATTTGTGGCGGGGGAAGGCGCGTATACAAGGGGCAGGCGCAGGCATTGCCTGACTGATTGCATTGGGCGATTTAGAATGCGACGGGAATGGCCACCTTCGCGCTTCTGTACTCCGACACGGGGGGCGGACATCGCACGGCTGCCGACAGCATTCAGCAAGCCTTTGCGACACTCAACGGCAAGCCACACCGCGTGGAGACCATCAACGCCATCGGCTATCTCCCTCGCCCCTTCAACCACAGCGAGGCCACCTACCGTGTCGCAATTAGCCATGCGCGATGGTTGCACTATTTGAACTACATTGCGCTCGATAACGTGCAGCGCATGCAGAAGGTAGGCGCTCTGCTGAGCAAACTGGATGGTGAGCGCCTGCGCGCGCTATTTCGCGAGCACCCGGCCGACGTTTATGTGTCGTGCCAGCCGCACTTTAATCCGTTCGTCCCGCCGGCCATGCGCCTGTGGGCGCCCTATGCGCGCTACGCTCACGTGGTGACTGACCTCAGCCATATCCACAGCTTTCATGTCACGCCGCTCGCCGATGTCGTCACGGCGCCCACCGAAGAGGCGCGCGAAGAGCTTATCGCGCGCGGCATATTGCCTCAGCGAGTGATCATCACCGGCCAACCGGTCATCCCTTCGCTCGAAGCGCGCGTGAAGCGCGGGGCCTGCTCGCGCGCCGAACGCGGCCTGCGCGATGATCTCCCGGTTGTGCTGCTCTTAGGCGGCGGTGAGGGGGCAGGATTGCTGGACAGGACGGCGCGGACGATTGCTCATGCCGGCTTGCCCGTGCAATTGGTCGTCATCTGTGGGCGCAATCAGGCGCTGCGCCAGACGCTGGGCAAGGACATCGCCGGCCCCACGACGCAGGTGCTGGGCTTCGTGGACGACGTGCCGGAGTGGATGGGGGCATCGGATGTGCTGATCACCAAGGCCGGCTCGACTACGCTGGCCGAAGGCTTCGCCGCCGGATTGCCCATCATCATCTTCGACGCGCTGCCCGGCCAGGAGGAAGGCCCGCGCGACTATGCCGTAAGCCACGGCGCAGCAGCATGGTGTCCCACGCCGGCGTCGGTTGTGGCGCAGCTCAAGCAGTGGCTGAACAACCCCGATGACCTGGCGCGAGTGCGACGCGCCTCCAAGGCGCTGGCGCGCCCCCAGGCGGCGCTGGACATCGCGCGCGCGCTCATGTCGCTATGCGAGTGACCGCATCAACGTCAGGGCGTAACGGAACGGCCCATGGAGGCGAATATCGAAATCAGCCCAGCCGGCCTGCCGGGCGAGGTCGGCAGCTTCGGCTGCCGTGTAGGCGCGGCGGACCGACTGCACGCCATCGGCGCGCGTCAGTCGGTTGCGGCTGGTCAGCCGCGTCAGCAGCCAAGCGCCGACCAGCGTGCCTGCGTTTCGGTTCAAGTCCAAGCACACCACCCGCAGCCGAGCGACGCGGCGGAGTTCACACAGCAGCGTGATAGCTTCCGGCGGGCTGAGGTGGTGCAGCACGTGAATGCACGTCACCATGTCCACGCTGGCATCGGCGAGCGGCAGGCGCATGCCTTGAGCGCAAACCACGAACAGTTCGGGATGCTCCTGGCGCGCGACGCGTAGCACGTCCGGCGACACGTCCACACCCCACCAGCGCGCGGCCGGCGCAGCTTGCCGGGCGTAGGCGATGAAGTCGCCGGACCCGCAGCCGACATCCAAGCCGGTATAGCCGGTCGCGCTTGGCGACAGCGCAGCGTTGACCAGTCGCATCGCCAGCGCAAAGACGCCCAAGCTGTGGTCATAGCGCGCCATGTCGCGCAGGTTGCCGCGCAGTTCTTCCAGATCATGGTAGGCGCGCTCGTCCAGCAACTCAGGCGCCGGTGAACGTTGGAGCAAGGAAGTGCGCATCGCCCATGGCGTCTCAGCGCGCTGTTTGCGCTTGTGCTCTCTTTAGTCTGCCAAGGCCTGATCCAGTTCGCGCAAGCCGCGATCCAGAATTTCGACCGGCGCGTCAATCTCTGCGCGCTCGATGACCAAGGGTGGGGCGATCAGAAACACCGTGCCGGGATGAATCGTGAGGGTAATCAAGCCAAGGTCGCGCAGCCGCTTGCGCAGCCATAAGCAGGCAGCCCGCGCGCTGCCAAAGGCGCCAGCTCTTTCATCGTCGCCGACCAACTCCAAGCCGCGCAACATCCCGACGCCGCGCGCATCCGCGTATGAAGGGTGGCTGCTGAGGCTCTCCAGGCCGCGTTGAAGATACTCGCCCATCTGCGCCGCGCGGGTCGGCAAAGCCTTCGCGCTCGAGGATGCGGATGTTCTCCAGCGCGACCGCGCAGGGCAACCGGATGACCGCTGTAGGTATGGCCATGCGTAAAGATGTTGTCGGCCGGGTGGGCGCCGTTGAACACGTCAATGACCTTTTGGCTCACCAATGTTGCTCCGATGGGCATGTAGCCGGACGATAAAGCCTTGGAGAGCGTCAAGAAGTCGGGTTGCACGTCGTATAGCTGGCTCACGAAAGATGGAGCGTTCATAGACGATTGCAGATACTATCGCACTTGAACCTATGAGACAAATGGGATCTGCCGGCCGGACAAGCAAACGTCCTCGACGTGGGGCAGTTTGGCAATGCGGGCATCGTCCCGTACATCGGTGAGCGGCAGTAGGATATTGCCCACGTGGTTCCGTATGCGCATCACCAGCCTGACTAATCCGCGCGTGAAGCACATCGTGGCGCTGCGCGACAAGCGCCGGCGCGACGACGACGGCTTGATGCTGGTCGAGGGCTTCGATCCGCTGTCGCTGGCCCTGGATTGCGGCGCGCGCCCGCAGACCGTCTTCATCTGCCCTGAGCTGTTCAAGCCTGCGCGCAGCCCCAATGCGCATGACAACTTGCAGTGGCGCGTGCGCGACACCGGTGCCGAGGTGATCGAGACCACACGGCCGGTCTTCGAGAAGATGGCCTATCGCGACGGGCCGGATGGTTGGCTGGCCGTGATCGCGCGGCCGGATTTCTCGCTGGGACGGCTGACCCAAGCGCGCAGCCGCGCGCCGCTCTACCTTGTCGTGGAAGCGGTGGAGAAGCCGGGCAATCTGGGCGCCATGCTGCGCACGTGCGACGCGGCCGGCGTAGACGCCTTTCTGTTCTGCGATCCCAAGGCCGACCTCACTAACCCGAACGTGGTGCGCGCTTCGCAGGGCGCGCTATTCAGCGTGCCGGTCGCGCAATGCGCAAGCGCCGAGGCGATGGCCTGGCTGCGCGAGCGCGGCATACGTATCGTCGCCACTACGCCCAATCCATTACGTGGACAATTGCCGATGAGCTACACGCGGTTCGACTTTACCCAGCCCTGCGCGATCGCCGTCGGCGAAGAGAAATACGGGCTGTCCAAATTCTGGCTCGACCAGGCCGACGCCGCCGTGCGCATCCCGATGTTCGGCCGGATCAACTCGCTGAACGTGGCGACGAGCGCAGCGCTGTTGATCTACGAGGCAATCAAGCAGCGCGGCATGGCGTAGACGGCCCACGCTTCATGATCGAGCGCGGCGGTTAAAAGGCCGCGCGCTTGCGCGCCGCAGTCACGCGAATAGTCGAACGGGACTCCGTATAATCCGCGCGATGTCCTTGAACGACAGGCTGCGGCAGTTGCCGAGCGTCAGCGAACTGCTCACGCAGGCCAACGGGCTGGTCGAAGCCGAAGGACATGCGCGCGCGGTGCATGCGCTCCGCGAAGCGCTCGAGCGCGCCCGCCAAGCCATCCGCGATGGCGCCCCGTTCCCCTCCCGCGATGAGCTGATCGCGACTGCGCGCGCTCTGTTGCAAGCATCCTCCCCCGAGCGCCCGCCGACCGTTGTGAACGCGACCGGCGTGATCATCCACACTAACCTCGGTCGCGCGCCGCTCAGCCGAGCAGCACAAGAGGCGATGCTGACCGTTGGGCGCGACTACAGCCCGCTGGAATTCGACATGACCATCGGCGAACGCGGGCGGCGCGGTGAGGCGGTGGAGCAGTTGCTGCGCCAATTGACCGGCGCAGAAGCGGCGCTGGTCGTGAATAACTGCGCCGCAGCGACGGTGCTGATGCTGGCAGCGGTCGCCGCCGGCAAGGGCGTGGTGATCTCACGCGGCCAACTGGTGGAGATCGGCGGCGGATTCCGCATCCCCGAGATCATGACACAAAGCGGCGCGCATCTGATCGAGGTGGGCACGACCAACCGAACGCGCCTGGCGGACTACGAGCGGGCGATCCTCGAAGCCAAAGCGCGCGCGCCGGGCATCGGCGCCATCCTGCGCGTGCACTCGTCCAACTTCCTGATGGTCGGCTTCGTGGAGGCGACACCCATTCAAGATCTGGTCCAGCTCGGCAAGCGGTTCTCCGTTCCGGTGCTGGACGACCTGGGCAGCGGCGCGCTCGTGGATACGTCGCAGTTCGGCCTGCGGCGCGAGCCGATGCCGCAGGATAGCCTGCGCGCCGGCGCGGCCATTGTGACCTTCAGCGGCGACAAGCTGTTGGGCGGGCCGCAGGCCGGCATCATGCTGGGCCGGCGCGAGTGGATTGAGCGCTGCCGTCAGCATCCGTTGGCGCGCGCCTTCCGCGCCGATAAATTCACCCTGGCCGGACTCTCGGCGACGCTGCGGCATTACGCACGCGGCGAGGCGCATCGCGAGGTGCCGGTGATCCGCATGTTGGCCATGCCCAAATCCGGCATTGCGCAGCGCGCACATCAGGTGAGCGCGCGGATCGCCGATTGGCTATCGGCGAACGGCCTGCGGGCCGAATTGGTAGACGGCGAAAGCACGGTGGGCGGCGGGTCGTTGCCGGGCGAGACCCTGCCGACGACGTTGATCGCGCTCACGTCGGACGCGCGCTCGCCGCACGAGATCCTGGCCGCCTTGCGCGCGCGCGGCGTGATCGCCCGAATCAGCAACGACCGCGTTACGCTCGACTTGCGCACCGTGCTGGATGACGACGAGTTGGTGCATCGCCTGCGCGCCGCGTAATCTCGCGCATGGCCACGAACGATGCGTCGCGCGATCCGGCGCGGAGTGATCAAAAAAGCGCTAACTGGTTTCCAGGGTCTTCACCTTCGCCCATCGGCAACGCTTCGCCTGCGGCGAACTTGTGCGCCCAGCGCGTCGGCTCCGGCAGACGGTAGCCCCGCACGCATTGCATGACGAAGGCCACTGCGCGCGCGGCATCAATTAGATGGCCGGGGGAGATGAACAGCGGGTTGGCCCGTTCGCGCGTCCGCAAGACGGCCCCGATCACCTCCTTCGTCTGTGGGTCAACCAGCGCGCTCGCGTCGCCGATGTTCGGCCCGGGTTCCTCAAAATCACCGTATAGCCTGGACTTGGCAACGCCGATTGTGGGGCGTTCCAGCCACAGACCCATCTGCGAGGCGATGCCTATCCCTCGCGGATGCGCGATGCCCTGCCCGTCAAACATGACGAGGTCGGGTAGGTGTCGGAGCTTCTCCCAGGCGGCGAGGATAGCCGGCCCTTCTCGAAAGGCCAGCAAACCGGGGATGTAGGGAAAGACGAGCGGCGCGTCCGCGGTCACGCCCTCGATCGGGGTCATCTGGGGATAGCGCAGCACGACGATGGCCGCATGCGCGCGCGCCTCGCTCAGGCTCACATCCACGCCGGCGATGGTGCGCACCGCGCGGCCATCCCACCGCAACACCAGTTGCGCGCGCAGTTGCGCCTGAACCTGGATCGCCTGCTCCGGTTCGAGCGACCATGCATGCAACGCTCTGACCATGCCGCGTCATCATAGTTGGTCTTTTCGGTTAGAATACAAGCATCGGCGATGACGCGAGACGCGCGCCGGATGCGCTTGCAGAGAGCCGGTGGACGGTGCGAACCGGCAGCCTGAAGGGTCGCGCTTCCACTCGCAGAGCTTCCTGCGACGAGCAGGACGGGAGTTCCCGTTAGCGAACATTTGAGGTCAGCGACTGGGTAATCGGCGTCGAATGCACGTTTCGCAGCCAATTCCCAAAGCGCTGGCGAAGTCAGGTGGCACCACGAGCGCCCTTCGTCCTGATTCGACGAGGGCGCTTTAATTTTGATGCGAGGATGCCGATATGTTGGACATCAACTTGATCCGCAAAGAGCCGGAGGTCGTCCGTCAAGCGATCATCAATCGCGGCAACGACCCGACGCCGGTGGACGAAATCCTGGCGCTCGACACACAGCGACGGGAGATCCTGGCGCGCTCGGAGCGACTGCGCGCCACCCGCAACGCGGTGAGCAAGGAAATCGGCCGCATGCGTGATGAAGCCGAGCGCGAAGCGAAGAAGGCCGAGATGCGCCGCGTAGGCGACGAAATTGCTATGCTAGAGGCGGAGCTGGCCAAGATCGAAGCGCAACTCGGCGAGCTGACGGCAGCGCTGCCCAACCTGGCAGACCCGCGCGTGCCGGTCGGGCCGGACGAGACGCACAACGTCTTGCTGCGCGTGGTAGAAGGCGCGCTGCCCAAGCCGGACTTTCCACCGAAGCCCCACTGGGAGATCGGCGAGCAGTTGGGGATCATCGACTTCGAGCGCGGGGTGAAGTTGAGCGGCAGCCGGTTCTACGTGTTGAACGGCTGGGGCGCGCGCCTGCAACGCGGCCTGATCGCCTGGATGCTCGACCTGCGTTTACGGCAGGGCTACGAAGAACGCTACTTGCCCTTCATGGTGAAAGCGCAGACGTTATTCGCCGCCGGCCAACTGCCGAAGTTCCGCGACAACCTGTATCACGATGCCGAGGAGGACTTCTGGATGGTGCCGACGGCCGAAGTGCCGCTAACCAACCTGCACGGCAACGAGATCCTCGACGCCGACGACCTGCCCAGGCTTTACACGGCCTACACGCCGTGCTTCCGGCGCGAGAAGATGAGCGCCGGCCGAGACGTGCGCGGCATCAAGCGCGGCCACCAGTTCGACAAAGTGGAGATGTATGCCTTCACCAAGCCGGAAGAGAGCGACCATTATCTGGAGAAAATGCGCGAAGACGCTGAGGCCACGTTAAAGGAATTAGGCTTGACCTATCGCGTCAAGTTGCTGTGCACCGGCGACTTGGGCTTCGCCTCGCGCATCACCTACGACCTCGAGGTGTGGTCTCCCGGCGTCGGCGAGTGGCTGGAGGTCAGCTCAGTCAGCAACGTGGGCGACTTCCAGGCGCGCCGCGCCAACATCAAGTTCCGCCGGGAGAAGGGGGCCAAGCCGGAATTCGTGCACACGCTGAACGGCAGCGGGCTAGGCCTGCCGCGCACGATGATCGCGGTGCTGGAGAATTACCAGCAAGCCGACGGCAGCGTCGTCGTGCCGGAAGTGCTACGTCCCTACGTAGGCACCGATGTCATCCGCCAAGCGCACGCATAGGCCAACGGCGCAAGACGCCTCAATCACGTTGAAATTCACCCTTAATGTTGGGCTAATCGTTTCCGTTAGACTGTGCCCAGCATGAGCGTTCAAGAACCCATCGTGCTGATCGGTGGTTTCGGCTCGCATTGGAGCGACTACCGCCTTGCGGCGCGCGCGCTGGCGGACATTGCGGGGCGGCGCGTCTTCATCGCCGGCATCACGCGCGTGACGTGGATGCTGGCCGGCCTCACCGACTACAGCTTGCTGGTGGACCGCGCGCACACGGCCGTCATCCACGCGCTGAAGCAGACCGGTGCGCGCAAAGTCATCCTGGTCGGTCACAGCGCCGGCGGCATCGTCGGGCGCGCCTATCTCGGCGACCGGACGGTCAAACCCCATCAGCGCTCATATCATGGCTACGAGCGCGTGTCGCGCCTGTATATGATCGGCAGTCCGCTGCGGGCGACGCGGGAAGCGCCGCGCCGAGGCTTGCGCGCCGCGGCATGGGTGGACGAGACATACCCCGGCGCGTATTATGCGCCGCAGGTCAAGTATCTCAATGTGCGCAGCCGGCACATCGAAGGCAAAGTCAACGGCGCTTTGCGCCAGCGCGAAGCTTATTACAACTACCGCTTCATCTCCGGCAACGGCGCGCAGTGGGGCGATGGCGTGGTGCCGCTCGCGCTGAGCGAGCTGGACGGCGCAGATACACTTGAACTAGAAGGCGTGGGACATTCGCCGGGTTGGGGCAGGTGGTTTTTCGGCGACGCCTCAACCATCCGCGCATGGTGGCATCACTTTGAGTCGGGCGACGTTTCACCGCTGAACGCGCTCGAAGCGACGGCCTGACCCGGCCGATCTGTGTTACCGCTCTCCGCCCGACTGGAACGCCGGCAGGAAGGTGCGGTAGTTCAGCACTTCATACACGTAGTTATCGGCCAGCGGCACGCCTCGCGTAGCTCCGCCAATGACGTAGAACTCAGTAGGCAACGACGCGACGCCGATGTACCGCCAGTCCCCCATCCGCTGCGCCGGCATCTCAAACGGCGTCCACCTATCCGCGTTGGCATCGTATCGTTCGTTGAACCCGACGAAGCCCGATAGTCCGCCGCCGATGGCGTAGAGCGTCGAGCCAACTTGCGCCAAGCCCAACCCGCCGCGCGGGATGGTCATTGGTGCGCAGGCGGCCCACTGGCCGGTTGCGATTTGGAAGTATTCACAGGTCGCGTATTCCCGCCGGCCGTCATAGCCGCCCACCGCATAGATGCGTCCATTGACAACAGCAGCGGCGAGCTGGCTGCGCGGCGTGGGCAGGGGCGCGAGCGATGTCCATTGGCCCGAATTCACGTCGAAGGCGAACGTGGCGCTGCTCAGGCCGCCTAGGGTGCGACCGCCGACGACATAGATCCGCTTGCCGAAGGCCACGACGGCATGACCGGCTAGAGGACGTGGCAATGGCGGAAGCGCCTTCCACTCACCCGTGATCAAGTCCAGCGCTTCAAAGCGATCGGTTGCTTGGCTGTCCATCGTAGCGCCGCCGGGCACATACAACACGTCATCAATGACAGCGGCCCCGGTGTTCATCACCGGCGTCGGTTTGCTCGCTGCCTCTCGCCAGGCGTCCTGCCGTGGGTTGTAGATCAGCGTCTCGTCGGATGGCGCGCGTCCGACTTCGCCGCCGACGACATAGACGCTGCCTTGAGCGACAGCGACGGCCGGCCGCGTGCGCGCCGTGCGGATCGAAGCGCGCAGATGCCAGCGCGACGATTCGACTGACGGCGCGACGATTGCGGGGTCGCTCGATCTGTCGGTCGGCGCAAAGTCGTCCAACGCCAATTCGGCCTCGGCAGCGGGACGCTGTAACAAGATGACCGTGAGCAAGAGGATGGCGACCAGCGTCGCGAGGGACGCGACCCGCTGCCACAGGGTGGGCGAGGGCAGCGGTTGTGGATTGGGGGCGACCGGCGTCGGCTGCGCAGGGGAAGCTGCCGGTTGAACCACAGGGGCAGCGGCTAGGATTCCCTGCGGCGCGTCGGGCGCTGCCGCGGCATCGGCAACTGGCGAGTCGGAGGATGCAACAAGGGGTTGCGGTGCGGCCTGCGCCGTAATTTCCACCCAGCCGTTGCGCACGGCGATCATCGTCACCTCGGTGCGCGACTGGGCTTCCAGCTTGGCGAAGATGTTGCGCAGGTGAACGCGCACCGTGTTCGGGCTGACGTGCAACTGCGCAGCGATCTCTTTGTTGCTGACGCCCGTCGCAAGCAGCCGCACCACTTCCAGTTCGCGTTCAGTCAGTGGCTCCCCCGGCTCAGCCATTGCCGCGATTATATGGAGATCACACCCGCGAATGACGCACGATGAAGGCGCGCTTAGTCACGTCTATCCTGACGCCGCGCGCCAGCGCGATTTCGCCGATTGGCGCGTCGCTGTTGAGGACATCGCGCGCCTCTTCGATAGCTGCATACGACAGGCCGGTTACGTCGCCTTGCAATCGCCGCGCGGCCTCGCGCAGGGTCGCGCGCTGCAGGCCGCGCGACAGCGCGCGCCAGGCCGAACGATCGAACGCGATGCCCTCATGCGACGACTGCGCCACGCGCTCGAAAGCAGCCTGAGTCGCTTGCTCGACGATCTCCATATCCGACGCGACTGCGTCGGCCAGCCGCGTCAGCGCCATGCGAATGTTGGGGTTATAGCGCTCCAAGATGGGCAATAGCTCATGGCGCACCCGGTTGCGGGTATGGTCTAGCGCGTCGTTCGTCGCATCGTGGCGTGGTTGCAACCGCCGCTCCTGACAGTACTGCTCGATCTCCGCGCGCGATGTGCGCAGCAGCGGACGCACGGTCGTGAGATGGGGCGCCGCCGGCAGCGCATCGTGCGTTCGCATGCCGCGTAGGCCCTGCAGCCCGGTGCCGCGGATCAAGCGCAGCAGGACGGTCTCGGCCTGGTCATCGGCGTGATGCGCCAGCGCCACTAAGCGGGCGCGATGCGCTTCGGCGGCGCGTGCCAGAAATTGGTAGCGCGCCTCGCGCGCAGCCACTTCGATAGACTGCCTGCGTTCGCGCGCCAGAGCGCCGACGTCCGCTCGTTCGACGACGCATGGCACGCCGCGTTCGGCAGCGAACGCGCGCACGAACTCGGCGTCCGACGCCGACGCTTCGCCGCGCAGCCCATGGTCGAGGTGCGCGATGAGAGGGCGCAGGCGCAAACGCGGCGCAACAGCCAACGTTGCGTCGGCCAGGCACAACGAATCCGCGCCGCCGGACACGGCCAACACCACCCCCGGCGCTTCCTCGCGCGTTGAGCCGCAAAACGGCTCGAACGCCTGCGCGACTTCGCCGCGAATGCGCGAGACCAGGTTCGAGATCACGCTGCCTCCAAGCGCAGCAAGAACTCGGCTGCCCGGCGGCCGGCGATACCGCGATGGCTGATGCGGTGTTTCTCGGTAGAAGAGAGCTGCGCCATCGTCCGTCCGTCGTCCAAGAGAAACACCGGGTCGAAGCCGAAGCCGTTTTCGCCGCGTCGTTCATGCGCGATGCGCCCTTCGCACACCCCCTCGAAGATGTGCTCTTGGCCCTGCGGGCCGATCAGCGCCAGGACGCAGCGAAATCGCGCCGAGCGTCGCGCATCCGGCGTAGCCGCCAGCTCACGCAGGAGCGCGGCGCACCCGTCGCCGCCCGGCGCATCTTGGTGGTAGCGCGACGAATGCACCCCCGGTCGGCCTCCCAGCGCGTCCACTTCCAGCCCGGAGTCATCGGCCAACACCCACAGCTCGTCCCAATTCCGGCGCTTGGCTTCCTCGCGATATGCGCGGGCGAATGCCCTAGCCTTGATTAGCGCGTTGTCCAGGTATGTCGCGCCCGTTTCATCCGGCGCACATGCCAAACCCAGATCGCGCGGGGCAACCAGGTTCACACCGGTGAATCCGGCCAGGGCAAAAATCTCGCGTAGCTCCTGCAGCTTATGCGCGTTGTTGGACGCGACCATCACGGCTTTCGGCATACCCGATATACTACCCCTGCTATGCGCTACCTGACCACCATCGGCGACAAGACGCACATTATTGACATCAATCAGGATGGCGAAGTCGTCATAGACGGCGTCAAACGCACGCTAGATCTCCGCGCGATTGACGACGACGGGCTGTATTCATTGCTGATCGACAACCGCTCGTTCGAGGCGCTGGTGGAGGGAGGAGATGGCGAGTATCGCGTGCTGCTGAACGGCGTGCTGTATTACGTGCAGGTTGCCGATGAGCGCGCCAAGCGGTTGGCGGAGGCCGCCGGCGCATTCACTCCCACCAGCGGCGAGGTCAACATCAAGTCGCCCATGCCGGGGTTGATCGTATCGGTGCCGGTGACGGAAGGCCAAAAAGTGAAGAAGGGCCAGGTGGTCGTGGTGCTCGAGTCCATGAAGATGGAAAACGAGCTGAAAGCCCCCCGCGAAGGCACGGTCAGCGCGATCAAAGTGCAACCGCGTCAGACCGTCGAGCAGAACCAGGTGCTGGTGGTGTTGAGTTGACGCCAACGCAGGGCGAGGCGCTTCAGCTTGCCGGCAGGCGCGGCAGCTTTAGCAACAGCACGTCGAGCGCCAGACGTGGGTTCACGTTGCGGTCGAGATACTGTAGCGTCTGGCTGATGGCGCGCAACAGCGCCGCCACTTGCGCAACCGAAAGGGCATTTGCCAGTTGAGCGATCCAGTCGCGCTGGTCGGCGTTGACCAGCGCTTCGGGCGAGGCTTCGCGGCCGGTCGCGCGCGCCACATCGCGCCATAGCAACAACCAGTCCTCCAGCGTTTGCACAACGTGGGATGGCTCGGCGCGCGCCAGCTTCTCGGCATAGGCGAAACGCTGGGTACGGCCGGCGGTTAGAAGGTCGCGTAAGTCCCTCAGCCGCTCGGCGCGCGCTTCGAGCGTTGCATCGTCCTCGATGGCGCGCAGCGCCCAGCCGATCCGGCCGCGCGACAACCGGGCGATGAGCGCGGCGCGCTCGCCGGCGACGCCCCGCGCTAGGAGCGCCTCTTCAACAGCGCGCACCGGCGCCGGCCGCAGGTTGAGCAGTTGGCAGCGCGAGACGATAGTTGGCAGCAGCGTGTCGGTGTTCGGCGCAGTCAGGACGATGACGACCGATGGGTTTGGCTCCTCCAGCGTCTTGAGAATGGCGTTCTGGCCGCTCTCGGTGATCAGGTGCGCATCATTGACGATGGCGATGCGATGCCGGCTCTCGACCGGAGCTAGGGTGAGCGCGTGTAGCAGCTCGCGGATTTGTTCCACCTTGAGCGCTTCGCCTGCATCGGCCGGCTCGACCCACAGCAGGTCGGGATGTCGGCGCTGATTCACCAGGGCGCGCGCGCGGTCATTGTGGCCGAGGAGGGCGCGCGCTAACGCCAGCGCCAGAGTCGCCTTGCCGATGGACGGCGGGCCGACGAACAGGTGCGACTGGGCGAGCTGGCCTTGCTCGATGGCGCGCCTCAAGCGGCGCACCGCCCAGTCGTGGCCGATGATGTCCCAGTCGTTCATTGGCCGTCCGCTGCGCAAGCGTGGATTCACGAGACCGCAGTCGGCTTCGGCGCGCGCAACCGGCGCGCTTTCTTGATCAGCCGATAAGCCAGATAGCCCAGCGTTGCCGCAAAGAGCACGAACAAGACGGGGAAGAAGATGGCCAGCAGCGACCCGATAGTCGCCAGGACATCCTCGGCGACGCTGATGAACGGCGCGCCGATGCCCATCGTCGCGCCGTTGACGACCGGACGTGCCGCTGCTTTCGTCGCATGCACGCCAGAGGCCAGCACCAACCCGCAGATCAGCGCGAGCGTTGTATCTATGCCCGATACGACGCCGGTGTTTGCGGCGAAGAGGATCGCGCCGGCGGCCGGCCGCACGAAGGTTTGGATGGCATCGTTGACGTGATCTACGCCGGGCACCTTGTCGGCCACGAACTCGATGGCGCCGAGCACGACCAGCGCGATGATGGCCGGCCAGCTCGCCAGCGCATCAAACGGCGGGCTGAGCTGAAGCATGTCTAGCCGAGCCAGGATGGCCACAATGAGCAGAGGGATGTAGGCGTTTAGCCCTGCTGCGCCAGCCAGCCCAAACGCACCGATGATGTTTGCGAGCGCCATTTCAAGAGCGATTGTATCGCTGAGCAGCAGATGGTGAGAGACAGAGTCACGGCCTTCACGAACCGTCTGCTCTCTCCCGCTGCCTGACGGCGTTGGCGTGCGCGTGCAGCCCTTCGGCTTCGGCCAGCTTGACGGCGACCGGCGCGAGTTGCTGCGCCGTCGCTTCGTCCAGCGCGATTACGTTCATCACCCGCATGAAGTCGAGCACATTCAGCGGCGACGCAAAGCGCGCCGTGCCGCCGGTCGGCATGACGTGGCTCGGTCCGGCGACGTAGTCGCCCAGCACTTCGTAAGAGTGCTCGCCCACGAACACGCCGCCGGCGTTGCGGACCTTATCCACCCAGGCCCAGGGATCCTTGACCGATAGGCACAGATGCTCCGGGGCAAAGTCGTCGGCTAACGCGACTGCCTCCAACAGGTCTTCGGTGATCACTGCGCCGCTGCGCTGAGCGAACGAGTCACGCGCGTCGCTGCGGTTAGGCTCAGGGAGGGCCGCGACCTGGGATTGGAGATGGGCGTTGACGGCTTCGGCCAGGCCACGTGATGGGGTGAGCAGCAGCGCCATGCCGGCGGTGTGTTCGGCCTGCGCCATCATGTCGGCGGCAACCCAGGCGGGATTGGCGCTCTCGTCCGCCACAATCACGGTCTCAGTCGGCCCCGGCAGCGCGTCAATGCCGACCACGCCATACACCTGGCGCTTGGCCAGCACGACGAAAGTGTTGCCCGGCCCGCAAACTTTATCCACCCGCGCGATGGTCTCGGTGCCGAAAGCCATGGCGCCAATGGCTTGCGCGCCGCCAACGGCATACACGGCGTCCACCTCGGCGATGTCGGCAGCGACGAGGACGAGCGGATGGGGCAGCCGTGAACCCGGCTGCGGCGGCGAACACACGATCACCTCCTCGACGCCGGCCTGCCGCGCTACGATGGCCGTCATCAGCAGCGACGAGGGCAGCGGCGCCGCGCCGGCCGGCACATATACGCCCACGCGCGCCAGCGGTCGAATGAGCTGACCGAGCACGCCGCCCAGCTCGGTCATCATCCAGGATTGGGCGACCGGCCGCGCGTGAAACCGGGCGATGCGCTCCGCAGCGCGTTCCATCGCTGCAACCACTTCGCCGTCCACGCGGTCGTAGGCGGCAGCGATCTCGGCATCGCCAACCTCGAGTTGATCAGCGCTGAGCGCGACGCCGTCCAGCCGCTGCGTCCAGTCCAACAGGGCGCCATCGCCTCGCGCGCGCACGTCGCGCAGGATGCGTCGCACGGCTTCTTCGGGATGCAGGTCTTCGCCGAAGGTCGCTATTGTGCGCCGGCGCATCGCCTCGGTGATGACGATCTCATCAATCGGCGGGCGGCGCAGCAGTACCTCCGTTGCCTGCTCAAGCTCCATGATCCTCAACATAGGCGTGCGGACATTTTAGAGCCGATGCGGGACTCGCCCATCGGCTAGCCAACCGGCCAGGTGTGAAACGCTTCACAAAGTGGATGCCATCGCGCGCATCATGCGCATCACATGCATCAGCCAAGCGTGCATTCGCTGCACCAGCGGCAAAGCAGAGAGGTTGCAATGGCCGGATTGCTCACAACCCATCAGGTTCAAGACCTGCTCAAGGTGGATCGAACGACGATCTATCGCATGGTGGAAGCTGGCCGGTTGCCCGCTATTCGCGTGGGCAAGCAGTGGCGCTTTGAGCCGAATGCGGTTGAGCGTTGGCTGCACGAGCGCGCTACGCTGGCGACGCTCGAACGTCGTCCGCTTGCGCCGGATGAGCGCGCGCCGGGTGAGCTGCGCGAGCTATTGCCGCTGGAATGCGTCCAGATGATTCAGGATGCGTTTGCCGAGGCGCTGGATGTGATGATGGTGACGACCGATATGGTCGGACGACCCATCACCCAGGTGAGCCATCCCTGCGACTTCTTCACTGCACTTGCGCAAGGCGCCAACGGCATCGCACGCTGCGTCAGCGATTGGCGGCAACTTGCTGCAGCGCCCGCGATCGAGCCGCGCGCGCTGGTCGGCGAGATGGGCCTGTTGGGTGCGCGGGGGCTGATCCGCGTCGGCAGTGAGCTGAAAGGCGCAGTGGTCATCGGCGGCATCGCACCGGAGCAGTGGCCGCCCGACGACGGCCAGTTGCGCGAACTCGCGCGGAGATTCGCCGCCGACGAGGCGCGCGTCAGGGCGAACGTCCAGGGTGTGTATCGCCTCGGCCGCGAACAACTGGCCAAGGCACTGCGTGGCGCGCAGCGCGTGGCCGACATCTTGTCGCACATTGCCTTGGTTCGACAGGGGAGCGACAGGGCGCCGCTGCCCCAGGAGGAAAAGAAATGAAGAAACTACTGATCTTAGGCGCCGGCACAGCCGGCACCATGGTTGCCAACCGACTCAGCCACCTGCTGGATGATGGCTGGAAGATCACCCTCGTAGACCGGAGCGAGACGCACTACTATCAGCCCGGCTTTCTCTTCATCCCGTTCGGCATCTACGGCAAGCGCGATGTGGTGAAGCCGCGACGCGATTTCATTCCGCCTGGCGTCGAACTGATCCTCTCGCCGATAGAGGCGATTGAACCGGAGCGCAATCGCGTGCGGCTGGCCGGAGACGGAAGTCCTCTCGACTACGACTTCCTGGTCATCGCCACCGGCGCGCATATCCGCCCCGATCAGACGCCCGGCCTAACCGAGCACGAGTGGCGTCGCTCCATCCACGACTTCTACACGCTGGAAGGCGCGCTGGCCCTCGCGCAACACCTGCGCGCGTGGCCGGGCGGCCGGCTGGTGGTGAACGTGGTGGACAACCCGATCAAGTGTCCGGTGGCCCCGCTGGAGTTCCTGATGTTGGCCGACTGGTTCTTCCGCGAGCGCGGCATGCGCGACCGCGTCGAGTTGATCTACGCCACGCCGCTCTCCGGCGCGTTCACCAAGCCAATCGCCTCTAAGCTGCTGGGCACCATGCTGGACGAGAAGGGCATCCGGGTAGTGCCGGACTTCATGATCGAGCGCGTCGAGCCAGACGCGAAGAAGATCATCTCGTATGACGAGCAGGAGGTGGCCTACGACTTGCTGGTGAGCATACCTCTCAACATGGGCGACGAGGCGATCGCGCGCTCCGGCATGGGCGATGCGCTGAACTATGTGCCGGTGGACAAGCACACCTTTGTCTCGCCGAAGTATCCGAACGTGTTTGCGCTGGGCGATGCGGCGGCCTTGCCGGCGTCCAAGGCCGGCTCGACGGCGCACTTCGCCGTGGAGTGTTTTGCCGAGAACTTCGTCCACTACGCTGATGGATTGGAAATGCCGCACAAGTTCGATGGGCACGCCAATTGCTTTATCGAATCGGGCTTCGGCAAAGCGCTGCTGATTGACTTCAACTACGACGTGGAGCCACTGCCCGGCCGCTATCCGTTGCCCGGCGTCGGGCCGTTTACATTGTTGGAAGAGTCGGAGATGAACCACTGGGGCAAGCTGATGTTCCGCTGGATGTACTGGCACATCCTGCTGAAAGGCAAGCCGCTGCCCCTGCCGGCGCTGATGAGCATGGCCGGCAAGCATCGCCTCAACTGAGGAGGGTGACATGAAGAACGAGTTGATCCAAAACGGCACCGCGGCGACCGACGGCGCGGCAGCGCTTGCCGAGCTGAACCGCAAGATAGACGCACTGACCGCGCAGGTGCAATATCTGACCGAGCAAGCGCAGGCCGCAGCGCACGAGCGCCAGGCGCGCGCCGAGCTGATGCACGACCTGACGCCCATCCTCAAGGAAGCCTTGCATCTTTCCGCTGCGCAACTCGAAGAGGTGCAAGACGCCGCGGATCTGGCCGACTTGCTGCGCCTGCTGAAGCGGCTGCTGCGCAACGGCCCGAACATCGAGCGGTTGCTCGAGCAACTCGAGAGCCTGGGCGACCTGGCCGAAGTCGTCGCGCCGATCGGCAATAACGCCTTCGCCCGGGCATCCGACGCGCTGGCCGAAGCCGAGCGCAAAGGCTACTTCGCCTTCTTGAAGGGCGGCCTGCGCATCGTGGACAACATCGTCACATCGTTTACCGAGGAGGATGTCAAACAGCTCGGCGACAACATCGTGCTCATCCTGCGCACGGTGAAGGAGATGACGCAGCCGGAAGTGATGAACTTCCTGCGCAACACCGTCACGCTGGCGGAACAAGAGGCGAGCGAGCCGGTGGACATTTCGTATCGTGCGCTCCTGAAGCAGATGCGCGACCCGAACGTGCGGCGCGGCCTAGCGCTCACCATGCGCATGCTCAGCAGCATCGGCGCGCAGACGACTGAATCGAAATAGGCGTTATCGGTGACAAGTGACAGGTTGCAAGTTGCGCCTGGCTAGGAGGTGAATATGACCACGCGAGTAATCTCAGGCAAGACCGTTCAGGTGAACGAGGAGGGTTTCCTGCTCTCGCCGGACGAATGGACGAAAGAGATCGCAGTCGAAATTGCGAAGGAAGAGGGCATCGCGGAGCTGACGCCGGAGCATTGGAAGGTGATCGAGTGGTGCCGCCAGAACGCCGTGAACGGGCGTTCGCCGACGCTGCGGCAGATCACCGCTGGCACGGGCATCAGCACGAAGGAAATGTTCGCGCTCTTCCCCAAAGGGCCAGCCAAAAAGGTGGCGCACATCGCAGGGCTGGGCAAGCCAGAAGGATGCGTGTAACGAAGGAGGCTCGGAATGACGGACGAAACGCGCAAAATGGCCTTCATCTGCTCCAAAGGCACGCTTGACATGGCCTATCCGGCGCTGGTGATGGGCTGGGCGGCGCTGGGCAACGGCATAGACGTGACGATTTTCTTCACGTTCTGGGGGCTGGACATTATCCGCAAATCGCGCCAGGACCATCTGGAGATCGCCCCAGTCGGCAACACCAGCATGAAGATGAGCATGATGGGCATTCGCGCCGACAACGCCGGCATCCCCAATGTAGTCGGCGTATTGCCCGGCATGACCGCGCTGGCCACCAAGCTGATGAAGGACAAAATGCAGGCCCTGGGTGTGCCGCCGGTGAGCGAATATCTGCAGATGTTGGTGGACGGCGGCGCCAAGCTCTATGCGTGCAAGCTCTCGGTGGACATGATGGGGCTGAAGCCGGAGGACTTCGTGGACGGCGTGGCCGGCATCGTCACCGCTGCCGACTTCATTGACATGACCGACGGCGCGCAGATCATCTTCATCTGACGCTCGGCGCGGCAAACGACCAGGCTCAGCGCCCATCCAGAGATGCTTATCGGGTGGCGAAGGCAGCCCCTTCGCCACCCGAACTGTTGCTTTGTGGCGGGCATCGCGTTTAATCAGGTTGGAGCGGATTGTTCTATGCCAATCACGATCACGAACGTCAAATGCATCCTGACCGCGCCGGCTGGCATCGGCCTGGCCGTGGTCAAAGTCGAAACCTCCGATGCCGGCTTATACGGCGTCGGGTGCGCCACCTTTACCCAACGCCTCACGCTGGTCAAAGCGGCAGTCGAGGACTATCTCAAGCCGCTGTTGCTCGGTCGCGATGTTGCGCGCATCGAGGACATCTGGCAACTGTGCTACCAGAACAGCTACTGGCGCAATGGGCCGGCGCTGAACAACGCCATCAGCGGCGTGGATCAAGCGCTGTGGGACATCAAGGGCAAACTGGCGAACATGCCGCTCTACGACTTGCTGGGCGGCAAAAGCCGGGACGGCGTAGCCGTCTATCGCCACGCCGACGGACGCGACCCACAGGAAGTGCTAGACAACGTCTATCGCCTCAAGGAGCAGGGCATCATGTACATCCGCTGCCAGCTCGGCGGCTATGGCGGGCTGGCCAAGCAAGATGAAGCCCTCGGCAGGCGCGCGCAGGAGAAACCCTACAACAACGTCGGCGTATACGGCGGCATTAAGGGTCAGGCGCGCAGCCCCGAAGGAGCGCTGCCGGGCGAATACTACGACCCGGACGTGTACGTGCTGTCGGTCGAGAAGATGTTCGACTACGTCCGCAGCCGAATTGGGTTCGAGACGCCGCTGCTGCACGACGTGCACGAGCGCCTGCCCCCGGTCGAAGCGATGCGCTTCGCGAAGCGATTGGAACCCTATCGGCTCTTCTTCTTGGAAGATGCCCTGGCACCAGAGGACATCGAGTGGTTCCGGCGAATCCGGCAACACGCTACCGTGCCGCTGGCAATGGGCGAGTTGTTCACCCATCCGCTGGAGTGGAAGCCGCTGATCACCGAACAGTTGATTGACTTCATCCGCGTGCACATCAGCGCCATTGGCGGAATCACGCCGGCGCGCAAGCTGGCAGCGCTGTGCGAGGCCTTCGGCGTGCGCACGGCCTGGCACGGGCCGGGGGATGTGTCGCCGGTGGGCCACGCGGCCAACGTGCACCTCGACCTGCACCTGCACAACTTCGGCATCCAGGAGTTCAGCGGCTTCCCCGACCCGCTGCCGGAGGTGTTCCCCGGCTGCCCAGAGCTGCGCGACGGCTACCTTTATGCAAACGATAAGCCCGGCCTAGGCATCGACATTGACGAGAAACTAGCAGCGAAATACCCCATCCACGGCGATACGGGACAGTTCAAGGGCGGCGTGATCTACTGGACGCAGAGCCGGCTGCCTGACGGCACGCTCTGGCGGCCATGAGTCCGACTTGGAGAACCCATCAAACGTTCTGCGGATGGCGTGATGAAACTCACTTGCGTCTCAGCCCGATTGCATACAATGGTTAACGCAGAAGAGGTGGCAGATGAAACCCAAATTCGTGTTCGGCATCGGCCTAATAATCGCAGCGGTGATCGCCGTGATGGTCTTCACCATTATGGGCAACAGCAGCATGGAGGTGCAGGTCAACGACCTGTTGGCCAAGCAGCGCGCCGGCCAGATCGCGCCGGATCGGTCGCTCAAGTTGATCGGCTGGGTGGTCGGCGATAGCATCGTTTACGACCCCAATTCGCTGCATTTGGAGTTCGACGTCGTGCACGCGCGCGAAGATCTCGCCGCTAACCTTCCCGACGCGCAGCGCGTCCGAGTGGTGTATCGCGGGGTGAAGCCCGACACGCTGATGCACGAAGCGCGCGCGATCGTCACCGGCAAAGTGAACAGCGACGGCAAGTTCTACGCCGGTAATTCGCCCGACGCGTTGCTGTTGCAGTGCCCGACCAAGTACGAGAACACGGCCAAAGAGGCTAGCAAGTAGGTGATGAAGGCAAGGCGCCCGATGCGCTTCCCACATCGGGCGCCCCAAGCTCACGGCTTCACCACGCCGACCGTGAGCAGGATGTTAGCGTAAACGCGCTGTTCGCCGGTGGCGATGACCAGCGCCGTGTCGGGGTCGCGGCACAGATCATAGAACGCAAAACGGTCATGTCCGTGCACCGGTACGCCCTCCGGGAGCAACGCCCGGAACTCGGCGATGATGGGCGCTTCCTTGCCTTCAGCCGTGAGCATGACGTCGGCGGCCTCGATGGGGATTGCTCCCACCAACACGCGCAGCACATCCACGGCATTCACCAAGCCCGGCGCCAAGTTGAGATATACGCGCCGCGCTGCAGGATGCGCTCGCGTGCTGAATGGGTAGTTGCCATCGGCGATGAGGATTTTGGAGCCGTGGCCGGCCCCACCGAGCGCTTCGAGGATTTCAGGGTGTAGCAGGTTGTACTTCAGCATCGTTGCACTCGCGTTTTTATCACAAAGCCGCAAAGACTCAAGGCGCTTAGCGCTGCGTGTTACACGCGACTGCGCAACTGCCGCGCGCGTCGCTCGTGGACGACCTATTTGTGATACGGCAGCCACCACGGCTTGGGCCGCGCCTCGATGTCCCAGTGCACGTGCTTGGTCTCGCGGAACTCGTCCAGCCCCTCTTCGCCCAACTCGCGCCCGCCGCCGGTGTACTTCATTCCGCCAAACGGCCCGGCATAGTTGTCGGTCAACGGGTCGTTGATCCAGATCGTGCCGGCCTTCACATCCTCGAAGAAGCGGCGGGCCTTTTTGGCGTCGCTGGTGTAGAGGCACGCGCCCAGGCCATAGATGCTGTCGTTGGCCAGGCGGATCGCTTCCTCGAAATTGTCGTAGGTCATCAAGGGGATGACCGGCCCGAACGTCTCTTCGGTCATGATTTTCATGCTGTGGTTCACGTCAACCAAGACCGTAGGTTCGTGGAAGTAGCCGGGGCGATCCGGCGCGCGCCCACCGGTCAGCACGCGGGCGCCTTTGGCTTTGGCATCGGCGATGTGATCCATGACCTTCTGCCGGTACTTGTCGCCGATCATCGGGCCGATGTCGGTATCGGCGTCCATGCCGTCGCCCAGGCGGAGTGACTTCACCAAGTCCACCAGTTGATCGGTGAAGTGCGCCGCCAGGCGCTGCGGCACGTAGACGCGCTCGGTGCTGGTGCATACCTGGCCGGCGTTGATCAGCGCGGCGTAGGCCACGGCGCGCGCGGCCAGCGCGGGATCGGCGTCATCGGCGATCACGAAGGCGTCTTTGCCGCCCAGCTCGAAGTGCGTCTTCTTCATCATCGGCGCAGCAATGCTGGCGATCTTTTGACCGGTGCTCAGCGAGCCGGTGAAGGCGATCATCGGCACGTCTGGGTGGCGCACCAGCGCTTCGCCGGTGCGTCCATCGCCCGTCACCACGTTGACCACGCCGGGCGGCAGATGGTCGAAGGCGACTTCGCACAGTTGCAGCGCGGTGAGCGGCGTCATCTCGCTGGGCTTGATGACGACGGTGTTGCCGGCAGCCAGCGCCGGCGCGACCTTCCAAGCTAGCAACAGCAGCGGATAGTTCCACGGCACGATGCAACCCACCACACCGTATGGCTCCTTGATCACCATGTTCAGCACACCGTCCTCGGTGCTTGGCAACACGCGGCCGCGCGAATGCCGGCCTAGTTCGGCGTAGTAGTCGAAGGTCGAATAGGTCCAGACGACCTCCTCCTCGTTCTCGCTAAGGGGTTTGCCCTCCTCGCGCGTGAGCAGCTCAATGATCTCGTGGGCGTGGGCGCGCATCTTGCGGCTGGCTTCGTGCAATAGCTCGGCCTTCTCGCTGGCGCTGACGCGCTTCCAGGCGTCGAACGCATCTTTGGCCGCTCGCACAGCAGCGTCCACATCTTCCGGCGTGCCCAGCGGCACATGGCCGATGATTTGGCCATTGGCCGGGTTGTCCACAGCGATGACCTCCGTGCTGACGCCTCGGGTAAATTGCCCGTTGATGTAGTGCAGTTTCTCCATAACAGTTAAGGGGCGAAATGCGCGCTGGGCGCGTTTCGCGGCTACAGGTAATCTCGAATGTTGTGCGCCGCGGCGTAAGCCGCTGCCTCCGCGCGGTTGTTCACGTGCAGCTTGGCAAAGATGCTGCTGACATAGTTGCGCACCGTGCCTTCGCCCAACACCAGGATGTCGGCGATCTCGCGATTGGTGCGACCTTCGGCCAGATGCGCCAGCACGCGCAGCTCCTGCTCGGTGAGCAGCGCAAACGCGCTCTCTTCGCGCTTGCGAGCGATCTCGCGCATGCGGGCAAACACCCGCGAGGTCGTCGTTGGGTCGAGCGACGCCTCGCCCCGCCCCACGTTCTCGATCGAGCGGATCAGCTCATCGCTGCCGATTTGCTTGAGCACATAGCCCGATGCGCCGGCGGCGATGCTCTCGAATAACGTGTCGTCGTCGCCATAGGACGTGAGCATGATCACCTTGATGTTGGGCGCGGCTTGGGTGATCTCGCGGCAGGCTTCGATGCCGCTCATGCCGCTCAGCCGGACATCCATGATGACGATGTCCGGCCGGTGCATTAGCGCTTTGCGCACGGCCTCCTGACCGGTCGCCGCCTCATCCACGACCTCGAAGTCAGGGTGGCGCGCCAACAACGTGCGCAGTCCAATCCGCACCACTTCGTGATCGTCCACTAAGATCAAGCGCAACCTCGCCATATCACTTGTCGTCCAACTGTTTTATCACCAAAGTTACCGTTGTGCCTCTGCCCGGCTCGCTTTCCAGATCGAAGTCCGCGTTCAGCAGCGCGGCGCGCTCGCGCATATTGAGCAGTCCGCGCCCAGCGCGTATAGCCGGCTGGACGACGCCCCGACCGTTATCACGAATTTTCACCTGCACAACCCGTGCGCCGGAGCGGTCATCGCAGTTGTCGTAGCGCAACTCCACCTGGGCGTGCGTAGCCGAGGCGTGCCGGGCAATGTTGCTCAGCGCTTCACGCACGATTTGGTAGATATGCTGGCGCTGCTCAGGGGAGAAATGGACCTTGCCGCACCCCTCGACATTCCAGTCGGTGGGGATCGCGGTGCGGATCCGAAACTCGGTCACGATGTCGAGCAAGCCGCGCGCCAGGTCTTCATCTCCGGCCACCGAGCGGCGCAGATCGTAGATGTAGCTGCGTATCTCCTCGTTGGTCTTGTTCAGCACCGACAACACCGCGCCCAATTGTTCCCGCGCGCGTTCGACCAGCGGGCCGGCGCCGTTGTGGGATTGCGCAGCCAATTGTTCAATCGTGTGTCGCGCGTCGTCCACCATCAACCCGGCGGCGTAAATGGACTGGATTGTGCCATCGTGCAGGTCGCGGCTGATGCGTTCGCGCTCGGTCATCAGAAATTGCTGTCGCTGCAGTGTCTCGTTCAGCCGGTCGGTCTCGATCCGGAAGGCGTCCAGCGACAGGAACAGAAACAGCGCAATGATGGCGCCGACGATACTGCGGTAGATGCCGATCGGCACGCCAGTCGCCTCGAAGAGCAACTCAGTGTTAATGACGTTGGCGGGGAAGATCGGCGCTGCCGGCACGAACACGCTCTCTACCAGCGCGTAGAAGATGAAGCCGAAGCCGGCCACGCGCAGCACGCTGATCAGGCGCTGATTCTTGAGCGGGCCGACCAGGCGGCCGGCTTGCAAGCGCAAGCCATAGGCGACCAGCAGCGCTGAAGGCAAGCAGAGCGCGTAGCGCAGCAGCGCTTCGACTGTGGCGTTGTTGACCACGTCCACGCCGCTGGTCAGCGCGCGGTTGGTAGCTAGGATGGCCGTCGCGACGAGCACCACCACCAGGGGCACATATACTGCCGCCCAAGAAGGCACGGCCGGTTCACTCAGCCGCAGGCCGAAGCCGAGCAATGTGGCGAAAGTCAACAGATGCACCAGCAATTGCAGGAAGCGCAGGTTCTGAATGGTATCCGGCGGCAGCAGGCGTTCTTGCAAAGGGATGAAAGCGTTGCCCCACACGGCGACCGCTTCCAGCGCGCCGAACGCGGCCAGCCAGGGCAGGGCGCGGGCTAGCTCGAGCCGGCTGCGCTGCATGAACCACTGCACGCCCATCATCACCGCCAGCAAGAAGAAGACCTGGCCGTGCACGAATTGCACGATCGAGTCGTTGATCGTGAAGAATACTTTAAGCTGGTCAATCACCGTTGCTCAATTATTAACCGGCAATCCTTATGATTAGGTGAGGAAGGTATTTGGTTTGCCCACCGCATCCGCGTTCTGCATTCTCGTCGCCGGTCGTCTGCAACTGTCGGCCACCGCGCAGTCTGCCCTCGGCAAGTCCCGCACGGTGGCATTCGTATAATTTTGGCGTCGTGGTTCCCGCGTCGAATCTGCTCGGCATCGCGGCAGGCCTCATCGCCCTCATCGCGCTCCTCATCTTTCTCAACGCAATTTGGGTTGCCCGTTGGGCGCAACGAGCCGCTTACTACGGCCCGCGCCGCAACGCGCAGCGCGCCGCCCAGCGAAGGCTGACCCTCTCGCTCTCGACCTTCGCGCTGGCCGGCGCACTGATGGCGATAAGCCGAGCCTTGCCGGATGAAACTGTTCGATCACTGCCGCCACTACCGCCGGCCGATGCCGATGTTGCCCGCGCTGAAGTCGGCGAAGCCGTCATACCGGCTGTAACAGTCTTCAGCGTTATACCGGTCGTTGCTACAAACGCGGAGATTGCGCCTACGCGACCTGCCGCCTCTGCTACGCCGCGGCCAACGCCTCCGGCGACTCCCATCCCAGAGCCAACGTCGGCGCTGATCAGCGCGCCGGCGCTGCCGGCGGACGCGCTAACGCTCCCAAGCGCGGCACAAGTTGCATCGGACAAGCGCCTGACGCTCAACGCAATCGCCAGCAGTGTAGACGCAAGCGGCGCGCCCATCGGCGTCGGCACCACGTTTACGCGGGGTGTCGAGACAATTTATATCTTCTTCGACTTCCGCGACGTGCCGCCCAGCGCACTGCTGCGGCATTCCTGGTTCCGCAATGGCGGCAGCGTATTCTTTCGCTCCAGCCGACTGGGGAAGAACGGCCAGGGCACGGCGTATGTATCCTGGTCGCCACCGGGCGGATTCCCATCCGGGCTGTATGAGGTGCGCGTCGCGCTAGGGGGCGTGCCGCAATTCGTCGCCAACTTCGAGGTGCGTTAAGGGCAACAATGAACAACGAGATATTCGCTTCGCCCTTCTCTCATCGCTACGGCAGCGAGGCTATGCGCGCGATCTGGAGCGAGCGCTACAAGCGGCTGCTCTGGCGCCGAATCTGGGTGGCGCTGGCCGAGGCCCAGTGCGAGCTGGGCCTCGTCTCACGTGAGCAGGCCGACGACCTGCGCGCTCACATGGAGGAGGTGACCGAAGCCAGCATCGCCCGCGCGCTGGAGATCGAGCGCGAGATCCACCACGACTTGATGGCCGAGGTGCGCGCTTATGCCGAACAGTGTCCCGTCGGCGGCGGCATCATCCATCTCGGTGCGACCTCGATGGACATCGAGGACAACGCCGACGCGTTGCGCCTGCGCGAAGCGATGAACCAGGTACATGCTTCGCTGATCGAGCTGATCCGAACGCTGGCCGGCAAGGTGCTGAAATACGCCGATCTGCCGGCCATGGCCTTCACTCACCTGCAGCCGGCCGAGCCGACCACCGTCGGCTATCGCCTGGCGCAGTACTTGCAAGACCTGCTGATAGACCTCGATGAAGTCGAACGCGTTCGGGACGACATCAAAGGCAAGGGGTTCAAAGGCGCAGTGGGCACATCGGCGTCGTATGCGGAGTTGTTAAAGCCGAGCGCCGACAGAGCGGCGATGAGCGATTTGCCTGAGGCTCAGCCTTATTCCCAATCGCCCATTCCCAATCCGTCGCGCCTCGAACAGCGCGTCCTCGCCAAGCTCGGTCTCACCGCCTTCTCCGTGGCCACGCAGACCTACCCGCGCAAGCAGGATTGGCGCGTGATGAACGCGCTGGCCGGCGTTGCGCAGTCGCTCTACAAGTTCGCCTTCGACCTGCGCATCTTGCAATCACCGCCGATCGGCGAGTGGAGCGAGCCATTCGGCGCTAAGCAAGTTGGTTCGTCGGCGATGCCGTTCAAGCGCAATCCGATCAACGCGGAGAAGATAGATTCGCTGGCCCGGCTGGTTGCCGCGCTGCCGCGCGTCGCGTGGGACAACGCGGCTCACTCGCTGCTGGAGCGCACGCTGGACGATTCGGCCAACCGGCGCGCGATGCTGCCGGAAGCCTTCCTGGCCGTGGACGAAATGCTCGCCGTCGCCCTGCGGATTATCCGCGACCTGCGCGTGAACGAAGCGCAGGTCGCGCGCACGATGCACATCTACGGGCCGTTCGCCGCTACCGAGCGATTGCTCATGGCCGTCACGAAGGCGGGTGCCAATCGTCAGGAGATGCACGAGCGCATCCGCGAACACGCGCTTGCGGCATGGGCAAAGGTGAGCGCCGGCGAGCCGAATCCGTTGATCGCTTCGTTGTGCGCCGATGCCCAGATCGCGCGCTACATCGGTCCCGAAGCGGCGCGCGCGCTGCTCGATGCGGTTGACTACGTGGGTGATGCGCCGCAGCGCGCGCGCGATCTGGCCCGGGCCGCGCTCCGGCGCATCGGCGACGGCGACGCAACGACGATGCGCGATACGATTGCTGTTCATGAATGATCCGCGCGATGCGAAGTGGCGTCGCCTTTTCGGCAGCCTGCTGGTTGGTGGGCCATTGCTGGCAGGGATGATCGTGCTCGGCATCACCGGCCAATTCAGCGCCTTGCTCCTCAGCGCGGCGATCTTCTTCGCGCCGATGCTGTTGGGCGCCTGGTTGTTGCTTCGCAGGCCGCCAGAATAAGCGCATCCGCCGAAGACGCCGACGCGATCGTTCGGAACAACCCATGAACATTGTCCTTGGCGCGTATCTGCTCAGCAGCGCGCCCGGCTACCGACAGGCCGGCGTGCATCGCTATGCGCAGCATCTCTTACAGGGAATCGCCGGGGTCGCCGCGCGTCACCCGGAGGCGCACTTCACGGCGCTCGTCAGCCCCACAGTCGCGCCTCAGGGCCTTTCAATGACTGATTCGCGATTCTCGATCCTCCCCGCCTCGCGCAGCACCGAACGCCCGCTCAGCCGCATCCTCATCGAGCAAACCGAGACCCCTCGCGTGCTGCGCGAACGCAAAGCCGACTTGTATCACGGCCTGGGCTTCGTTGCGCCGCTGCGCGCGCCCTGCCCTACCATCGTCACCGTCTTCGACTTGAGCTTCATCACACAGCCCCAAGCGCACAAGCGCGTGAACCGCCTCTACCTGTCGCTATTTACGCGCTGGTCGTGCCGGCGCGCTGCGCGCGTGATCGCCATCAGCGAGTGGACCCGGCGCGACGTGGCGCAGCATCTGGGCGTTGCGCCGGAGAGGATCATCGCTATTCCGTTGGGCGTGGATCACGACCACTTCAAGCCCCAGCCGCCAGAAGTCGTTGCCGCCTTCAAGGCGCAGCACGGCATCGGCGACCAGGCCATCTTCTACCTGGGCAGCCTGGAGCCGCGCAAAAACCTTCCTCGCCTGATCGAAGCTTTCTCCGTTCTGAATGCGCAATCGTCGTTCTCCCGTCTCCAGTTGTTCGTGGGGGGGAGCCTGGCCTGGAAGTACGACGAAGTATTCGCGCGCATCCGGCAACTCGGCCTCCAGGATCGCGTCCGGCTGATCGGCCGCGTGAGCGACGCCGACCTGCCGAGCTGGTACAGCGCGTGCGCGGTGATGGCCTACCCATCGCTGTACGAAGGCTTCGGTTTGCCGCCGCTGGAGGCCATGGCGTGCGGCGCGCCGGTCGTCACGTCGAACGTCACGTCGCTGCCGGAGGTCGTCGGCGAGGCCGGCATCACGGTTGACCCCACCGACGTGCGCGCGCTTGCCGAGGCGCTGCATCGCGTGCTGAGCGACGATGCGCTGCGCGCCGCGCTGCGCGCGAAGTCGCTGGCGCGCGCAGCGCAGTTCACCTGGCAACGGACGGCGGAGCAGACGGTAGCGTGTTATCTCGACGCCGTAAAATGAGCGATGCGCGCGACATCGCGCGCAAACCCGGCATCAGCTTCGAGCAGATTGAGTCGGTGGTGCGTCACGAGACTTGAATTTGCCCTATGCGCTTCGCCATCCGGCCCTATCAACCGCGCGACTTGCGCGCGCTCTACGCCATCTGCCTGAAAACCGGCGACAGCGGCGCCGATGCAACGGCGCGATTTCGCGATCCGGATCTCCTCGGTCATTACTTTGCGGCGCCCTACGGTGTGCTCGCGCCGGAGACGTCGTTCGTCCTGGTTGATGAGCACGATGAGCCATGCGGCTACATCCTTGGCGCGTGCGACACCGCCGAATTCGCCGCGCGTTGCGAGCGCGAGTGGTTTCCGGCGCTGCGCGCGCGTTATCCCTTGCCGCCGCCGGACGACCACTCGCCCGACGCTCAGATGATCCGCGCCATCCATGCCGGCATCGCGGTAGATGAGATCGCGCGCGCGTATCCGGCGCATTTGCACATAGACATTCTGCCGGTTGCCCAGAAGCAGGGTTGGGGCCGCAGGCTGATGGAGACCTTCTTAGCGCGGCTGCGTGCGCTGGGCGCGCCGGCGGTGCATTTGGGCGTAGGCGCGCGCAACCTCAACGCTATCGCCTTCTATGAGCGCATGGGCTTTCAGCGCCTTCGGGGCGACCAGCGCGCCATCATATATGGGATGCGTCTGACCGACGTTGATCCGGGGGCGCCGCCATAGGCTATGCGTTGGCCGGCGATCAAGGATTGACGACCGCATTCCACTTTTCACATTTACGCCCCTATGTCCCTTTCAACCTACAACTACAGCGTCTTGCAGGCCAAGCTACAAGCGTGGCTGGTCACCCTGCTCACCGTGGTCGTCGAAGCGTATGAACTCGGCGCAGTGATCGGCAAAGGCGCGCGCGTCGTCGCGGGAGACGATGCGCTCATGCCGGACGTGCTCTATGTGCCGAACAGCGAACGCAGGTCCGTCAAGGCGGATGCGATCTACGCCCCGCCGGCGTTGGCTATAGACGTGCTGCACAGCGGCGTGAGCGAGGACGAGCGCGCTGCGCTCCGGCGACGCTACGCTGCCGCGCATGTGCTGGAGTATTGGCAAATCGAGGCCGATACAGGCCGCGGATTTTGCTATCAGGCCGACGCGAACTGGAATTACGACCTCATCCCGCCAGACAAAGGCGGCCTACACTATTCAACGGCCATCGTGCAACTGGCCTTCCCGGTGGAGTGGTTCCGCAAGCAACCCGGCTTGCTCAAGCTGATGGAGTGGTGGGGAATTGTGGAAATTGAAGAATAAAAAGTCGCCCTCCACCCCCTCTCTAGTGTGGAAGGCGACTGACCGACGCGCGCATCAACTCAACGCTTGGCGAGGGCCGCTTCGATATCAGCTTTCAACCGGTCGTAGGTCTGTATGCCGTTGCGCGAGGCAACCACCTCGCCGTTCGGAGCGACGATGACGAACTGGGGTTGGCCAACGAACTTGTATTTCGCCATTGCTTCTTTAGAGCCGGCTTCGTCAATGTTCAGCGCTCTAAATTCCACCCGATCGCCGAATTCCTCTTTGAGCCTGTTCACGACAGGCTTCATCGCCATGCACGATCCTCACCACGGCGCGTAGAAGTCAATGAACAGGGGGCGGGCGCTGGCCGCCGGCGCTGCAGCGGGCGCTGTGGCGGGCGCAACCGGCGTTGACGTCGGCGTCGTCTGAGTTGACCCACACGCCGACAGCGCGATCATCGTCGTTGCCATAACCGCTGCAACTATCATTCGGGGCATTCGCGTCATTGTTTCTGAATCCTCCTTGTCGTCAGAATACACGCACCATCATATAGGGCAGGGGTTACAACTTGCTGAGAATGCGTTGGCAAAAGCGGGTTTGTTCTTATAATGGGCTTTGCATTGCCGCGCACACGATGGCTGTGAAGTGAGTTTCGATCATTGATTGGGAGGGTTGACTATGACATGTGAACGCAGGTTGACTTTGTCTCGCCGCAAGTTCATTCGCGCAGCGGGCGTCGTGCTCAGCATCGGCACAGGCGGCGTGCTGGCGGCGTGCGCGCCGGCCTCGCGTGAGCCTAGCATGCGCATCATATATCCCCAGCCGGGCGTGCGTGTGCCGGAGGCAAAGGTGCCGATCTACGTGGAAGTGCGCAATTTCCGACTTGTGCGGCCGGGCGCGCCCAGACCCGGCGAAGGGCACCTGCATCTGTTCATAGATGTGCCGGCAAACTCCATCGCCGATGGCCAGATCATCCCGCTCGACCAGACCGACAAATATGTGCACATGGGCGCACCGCCGTTCAACACACGCACGCTCTCACTCTCACCAGGCGTCCACACAATCACCGCAGTTATGGCAGACGGCACGCACGCCAAACTGCCTACGCCGGCGCCGGTGAGCGTCACTTTCTTCGTGCAGCCGCCGCCTGGAACGTAGAGGACACGTGCTAACGAAACTGGGTGAGGGCAGCCCTTTTGACCTTTGTATGCCGGGGGCTGCCCAAGTCGCGTGCGCCGGATGTAAGCCGGCTTGCCTCTGCAAAAGAGAACACCGGCACCCTACGCTACAACGGCACTATCCATGAGCAACTCCCGATCCAAATCCATCGCGCTGAACCCCGCGCAACCCCGCGTCTACCGTACCTTCGAAGATTGGCAAGCCGAGCAACTGCGCGACAAGCGCACTCCCGAAGAACGCGGCATCCACGTTGGCTCATCGGTCATGTGGCGCCACAAAGACAACGGCATCATCGTGACCGATCGCGCTACGGTGACCGCGATTTCCGGCAACACCATCACCCTGCGGGTCAAGGATGTCCAAGAGCGGACATGTCAGGCGGACCTCACCGAGATCGTCGTCGGCGACGATGAGAAGTCCGGCTCGACGCGCCGGTGAGTATGCCATTTCTCATCATGCGGCGTCACGCCGACGTATCCAGCCGGTAGCGGCACTTGCGCGGCTCGCCGCTCAGGTAGATTGGGTTGTTGGGAGGAACGTCCACGATCTCCACCAGGCGCGCGCCGGCCAGCTCGCAGGTGCGGCGCGAGGCCCAGTTATCGGGGTTGCAGGTAATCCAGAGGGGGTTCAGGCCGTGTTGGCGCGCCAGCGGCAGCAGCAGCCGGCAACTTCGCGCGGCCAGATGCCGGCCGCGATAGGCTGGCTCGACGTGGTAGCCAATGTGCCCCAGGTAATTGACGATGTGATCGGTATTGGCGATGCGCAGGCTGATGCCGCCCACAGCGTGGCGCACGCCTTGCAGATACATGTCAAAGCGATAGGTGGGCGCGCGGCCTGCCACTTCGTCTAGCGGATCCGTTCCGGCCAGGCGCAGCAATAGGTCACCGTCGCGCAAAGGCGCCACGGGAAAGAGCGTTACGCTGCGCAGCGATTCGAGCGTCTCATACATGCTTCGCCTCGCTTGCCTCCGCCCGATGATTATCGGACGACCCTGCGGGCGCGCAAACGACGGCGCGGCAATCCGAATGGGATAATGGATTGCGCGTTGCACTTGGCTCGCATGAGCAAATGGATGATCGCCCGTTCTTACCCAGGGAGGCGGGGGACGCTCAGTCGCATGGGTATCGCGGCGCTGTTGGCGTTTGCGCCGCTGATGTGCGTGGCGTTTTGTCGCGTTGTGAGCGCCGCGCATCAGGCTGCGCCGGCCCCTGCCTTTCATTGCGATCCGCCTTGGTCACGTCATCAGCCCGCTTCACCGGATGGCGGTCGCGCGCCGCTCAATGACCTGCAGCAGTTGATGCGCGCGGTGACGGAATGCGCGCCCGCGCTGTGGCTGTGGCTTACTGCGCTGAGTGTGCTAGCAAGCCTAACAGCCTTTAAGGTGTCGCTTCCCCTCTGCGTTGGCCTACAGCCGCCCAAGCCGCCGCCTCGCCTCGCCGCTTCATCCTCATAGTTCACCACTGTATTCGACATTCAGGCGCGCGGCCGTCGCGCAGCCGGCTGGCGCGCTTGCCACCGCAAACGGGCTGCGCTTCTTTGAGAAAAGGGAAAGATGAACATGTGGATCAAGAAGACGCTCCTAGCGGCCGTCGCAGGGTTGATGCTCGTCGCCTGCGCCGCGCCGGCCACGCCTGCCCAAAATACAGGCGGGCAGAGTGACATTGTGGTTCGCGACGCCTGGGCGCGCCCCACGATGGGCATGGTAGGCGCCGGCGAAGGCCACAGCCATGGCGGTCATGGTGGTTCGGGTAAGACCGACGCCGCGATGAGCAGCGTGAACAGCGCCGCCTATATGACGATCGAGAACAAAGGCAGCGCGCCCGACAAGTTGCTCAAGGCATCCGGCGACGTTGCCGAGATGATCCAGGTGCACCAGACTAGAGAGAAGGATGGCATGATGATGATGGAAGAAGTCGCCGGCGGCTTGGAAATCCCCGCCAACGGCAGCGTGGAGCTGCGGCCGGCCAGCTATCACATCATGCTGATGGGCGTCAAGCGCGAGCTGAAGCCCGGCGACGCATTTCAGCTCACGCTCGCCTTCCAATCGGGCAAGACCATCTCCGTTGATGTGACCGTGCGCGAACCCTGAGCGCATCGCGGCGCGGGAGGTTGACCGACTTCCCGCGCCGCTCTCATCTTCTCGTGCAAACATATCGGCCATGGATACCCGGAGCGATGGTTTTAAGGTGTTGCTAGGCGTGCTGGGCGGCATGGCCGCCATCGTCATCTTCGGTTTGCTGCTCAGCTACGCGCCGCAACTGGCCACCGGCCCAGTCCCGACGCCGACGCCCGGCGGCATTGCTATTAGCCAATACCGCACGATTTCCAACTTTGTGCTGACGAATCAAGACAATCAACCGATGCCGCTTAGCGCCCTGCACGGCAAGCCCACGCTCATCGCCTTTGGTTACACCTTCTGCCCGGATGTGTGTCCGTTGACCATGGCAGACCTGCGCCGGGTGAAGCGCGCGCTGGGCGAGGCGGGCGAGCAGGTCAATTTCGTCTTTATCTCAGTGGATCCTCAACGCGACACGCCGGAGGTGATCCGCCGGTATGTAACGGCTTTCGATCCGGCGTTCATCGGCCTGACGGGCGACGAAGCCACGCTGAAGAAGCTGATCTACGAGTTCGATGGGGTGTTCGAGAAGCAACCGTCCCAGAGCAACAATCCGGAGAGCTACTTAGTAGCTCATACCAGCTTCATCTACCTGCTCGATGCGCAGGGCAAGTGGCGGATGAAATACTCCTTCGGCACGCCCATCGAGATCATCGCCAAAGACGCACAAGCCATGTTGCGCGAATCGTCATGACGCTTAGCGCTCCCGCGTCAGCTTTCGTCGAGCAGCTGGGTCACAATTCGGACGATCTCAGGTATCGCCACGCCATCCTGCACAAAGTAGAGCAGGCGGCCTTGCCGGTCGAGCACGTAGATGAACGGCGCGTGGGGAGCGAGCGCGCCATCGCGGTTCTCGTACATGTGAATGCCGAAACGCAGCGCGAGCTGGCGCATGTCGCTGCGCTCGGCCGTAAGCCCGACGAACGTCGGGTCGTAGCGGCGGAGGTGCTGCTTGAGGGCGCTCGGCCCATCGGCCACGCGGTCAGTGCCCACCATGACGAAAGTCAACTCGGCGCTGCGCGGCCCGAGCATCTGCTTAATCGCCTGAAATTGGGGCAGCGCATCCACACAGGATTCGCGACAGTGGATGTTGCTGAAGAAAATCAGCACCGGTCGGCCTCGGAAGTCGCTCAGTTTGGTCGGGCGTCCGTCCTGGTCTAACATGGGCACGTCAGGCGGCGTGATCGGATAGTCAACGCGAATAGCGCGCGGCGGGAAGGTAGGCTCCGGTGTTGGCGCGGGCGCGAAAGCGGCACATGCGCCGAGCAGCAGCACGGCTGCTAATGCTCCTCCTGGACGGGCGATCTTCATGCCGCAACTGTCGCAGATTTTGCTGAACGCGCGTTGAGACGGATGCTGCATCGAAGTACGACGCTGAATATCGCGACAGCGTATTGCGGCTTGGGCGCGTTCGGCGAAGTGACGGCCGGCATCGCGGACTACATGAACCGGCGCGGCTACCGGCGCGTTGAGGCGTTCCGCGGCAAGGCGCTGCGCTGAAAGGATGTCGAGCGTCAAACCGCCTCAGCGGCGCGAATGTTAGAATCGCGTCGCTATGGCCCTACAGTCGCCACCTGGCGCGCGCCTCGCTACCGCATGGCCTGGTGTGATTGAACACTATCGCGCTCGACTTGAGATCACGAGGGAGGTTCCCCCTGTTACGCTGCTGGAGGGCAATACGCCGCTCATCCCGGCGCCGCGTTTGGCGCGCGCGCTGGGCGGCGGTTTTGAGCTATATCTGAAATACGAGGCTGCCAACCCTACCGGCTCGTTCAAAGATCGCGGCATGACGGCTGCGATGACGCAGGCGGTGGCCGACGGCGCCAGGGCCGTCATCTGCGCTAGCACCGGCAACACCGCTGCTAGCGCCGCCGCGTATGCCGCACGCGCCGGCCTGAAGTGCGTGGTGCTCGTGCCCGATGGCAAGATCGCCGCCGGCAAGCTGGCCGGCGCGCTGAGCTACGGCGCGCAGGTGATCGCGATCAACGGCAACTTCGATGACGGCCTGCGCATGGTGCGCGAGGCGACTCAGCGCGCCCCGATTGCCCTGGTCAACTCCATCAACCCGGCGCGCTTGCAGGGTCAGAAGACGGCCGCCTTCGAGGTGTGCGACGCCCTCGGCGATGCGCCGGATTGGTTGTGTTTGCCCGTCGGCAACGCCGGCAACATCACCTCCTACTGGATGGGCTTCGCCGAGTACTTCCGCGATGGCCTGGCGTCGAAGCGCCCGCGCTTGCTGGGCGCGCAGGCCGCCGGCGCCGCGCCCATCGTGCTGGGCAGGGTCGTGGAACGCCCCGAGACGGTCGCGACGGCCATCCGCATCGGCAACCCCGCCCGCTGGCGCGAAGCGGTCGCGGCTCTCGACGAGTCGGACGGTCACATCACCGCTGTGGGCGACGACGAGATTCTGGAAGCGTATCGCCTGGTCGCCAAAACCGAGGGGGTGTTTTGCGAGCCGTCGTCCGCCGCCGGGCTGGCCGGCCTGGCCAAGGGCCTGCGCGAAGGTTGGCTGGACGCGCGCGGCAAACGCATCGTATGTGTGCTGACCGGCCACGGCTTGAAAGACCCCGACACGGCGATCAAGGGCAGCCCTGCGCCGCTGACGATCGAACCACGGATCGAGACGCTGCTTGAAGCGATCGCTTAGGACACCGGCCCTCTCGCGCGCTTGTCTTTTCGGCGACTCATGAAAGTGGCGAGCGCAGGCGACGACCGATGACAAAACTGTTGACCGTCCGCATCCCTGCCACCAGCGCAAATCTCGGCCCCGGATTCGATTGCATGGGCCTGGCGCTCGATTTATGGAATACGTTTGAGTTGCACCAGGGCGACGGCGCGGGCATCACGGTGGAATCACATGGGGAAGGCGAAGACGTCCTGCCTAACGATAAGAGCCACCTGGTCGTACACACGATGATCGAAGAGCTGACCACCTTCGTCCCGTTCGATCCGAGCCGCCAGTCTTACCATATAGTATGCCGCAACGCGGTGCCATGCGGGAGCGGCCTGGGGTCCAGCTCGACTGCCGTGTTGGCCGGGTTGATCTTCGCCCATGCCGTGCTCGATCCGCAGGGCTTTCACGGCCCGGCCGGGTCGGCGCGCATCCTCAAGCGCGCTTTCGAGATTGAGGGACACGGCGACAACGTCGCGCCGGCGCTGCTGGGCGGCCTGGTGATCGTCGCCGGTCGGGACGGCGAGGTGATCACGCATCGCGTTGCGTTGCCGCCCACCCGTGTAGTGGTGTGCGTGCCGCGCTTTCATTTTATGACGTCGCACGCGCGGTCGGTGCTTCCGCTGCACTATTCGCGCAGCGACGCGGTGTTCAACGTTGGGCGAGCCATGCTGGTGGTCGAGGCGTTGCGCAACGGCGACGCGTCGCTACTGTCGCGGGCGATGGACGACCGGATTCATGAGCCGTATCGCCTGCCGGCCATCCCCGGCGCCATCGAAGCCAAGCGCGCGGCCCTGGCGCGCGGCGCGCTGGCCGTCACCTTGAGCGGCGCCGGGCCGGGCATCCTGGCCTTTGCGCGGGAAGATCACGACGCGATCGGCCAAGCCATGCAATCGGCGTTCGCAACCGCCGGCGGATTGCCCGCGCGTTACTGGGTGCTCGACGTCGCCTCATCCGGCGCGCAGGTCTTTGTTTGACGCTTGCCGAAGGTGTGTATACAATCCTGCTGTATCGCTTTTGCTCCTGGGAGGATCGCTGCATGGCAAGTGTGACTTATGAGCATGTGACTAAACGCTTTGGGGACGTCATTGCGGTGAACGATTTGAACATCTCCATAGCGGATCGCGAATTTCTCGTTTTCGTCGGCCCTTCGGGCTGCGGCAAGACGACCTCGCTGCGCATGTTGGCCGGCTTGGAAGAGGTCTCCGAAGGCAACATCTACATCGGCGACCGCATCGTCAACGACGTGCCGCCCAAGGATCGCGACATCGCCATGGTCTTTCAGTCGTATGCGTTGTATCCGCACATGTCGGTGTACGACAACATGGCGTTCGGCCTCAAGCTGCGCCGGGTGCCGAAGGCGGAGATTGACCGGCGCGTGAAAGAGGCGGCGCGCCGCCTGGGCATCGAGGCCCTGCTCGACCGCAAACCGAAGCAGCTCTCCGGCGGCCAGCGCCAGCGCGTGGCCGTGGGCCGCGCCATCGTGCGCAACCCGGCCGTGTTCCTGATGGACGAGCCGCTATCGAACCTGGACGCCAAGTTGCGCGTGCAGGCGCGCGCGGAGATCAGCAAGTTGCACATGCAGCTCGGCACGACCTTCATCTACGTGACGCACGACCAGGTGGAAGCGATGACGATGGGCACGCGCATCGCCGTGATGAAGGACGGCGTGTTGCAGCAGATTGACACGCCGCAGGCGCTTTACGATCGCCCCGACAACGTGTTCGTCGCCGGCTTCATCGGCAGCCCCTCGATGAACTTCTTCGACGCCACGCTCACGTCCAGCGGCGGCGACCTCTACGTGGACACCGGCGCCTTCCGCGTCAAGGTGCCCGAAAACAAGGCAGAACCCTACCGCGCGCACGTCGGCAAGCAGGTGATCTTCGGCATCCGCCCCGAAGACATCCACGACCCAGAGTATGCGCCGCCCGGCATCCATCAGGCCATCGTCGAGGCGAAGGTGGATGTCACCGAGCTGATGGGCAACGAGGTCATCGTCTATCTGATGACGCCCAACAACAAGCCCTTCCTGGCCCGCGTGGACCCGCGCACCAAGGCTCGCGTCGGCAACACGATGGGCATGGCCTTCAACCTCGACAACATGCACATTTTCGATAAACAGACGGAGAAGGCCATTCGCTAGATTACGCGCACATCCGCCCAGCGGCGTGATGTCACGGGCGCGCGCCTCCGGCAGAGGCGCGCGCTCTTTTCGTCTGTGTCCGGGCATGCCTCGGCGGGCGGCAAGCCTCTCCCAGACGCCATGCGCGTTCGACGGGCAATCGTAGGCCTTCCGTAGGCTGACCGTCGCCCAAGCCCGCGCGCTTGCTTATAGAGTTGCTGCGGAATGGAGCGCGCTGGAATGACCAAGCGCGCTTTTGCCGACCGGAGGCGGAGGTGGACAAAAACGCTGCGCCGTCGCCGCCGACGAAAGGAGGGGACATCGTCAACACAGCAACTCAACAACCCAACAACCGCAATGAACGATCGGCAGTTCTTCAGAACTCGTGTTAGCCCATAGTGAAGTGTCGCCCACAGATTCCGGGCGGCACGCAGGAGTAATCTAGCGATGCATGATCTTCTTCGATTCGCACAACGGATATGCGCGAGGGCGCCGCGCCGGCTCTTCACCGCGCTGCTGGCAGCCGCCGGCGCGTTAACCTTCTCCGCCGGCGTCGCCAGCGCGGCGACGATCACCGTTACCACCGGCGTTGACCTCTTCAACGCAACTCCGGGTGCAGGCTGCTCCCTGCGCGACGCGATCCAGTCCGCCAACACGAATGCTAATTTCGGCGGCTGCGTCGGATTCGGCATCTATGGCCCCGACGTAATCGTGTTTGACCCTTCAGTAGCCACAGTGACGCTGACCAACACCACACCGACGCCGCCCAATAACGACAATAACGAATACCTCGACCTGGATATCCGCGCCGACTCAGTCTCAGGCGCACTGACGATTGACGGCGGCCCGAACGGCGTCACGGTGCAGGCCGGGCCGGGGTGGAACGACCGCATCTTCGACATCGTGCCCCCGGTGCCCGGGTCACAGCCGGCGTCTGTCGTTCTGCGCAACCTGACCATTCAAGGCGGCAACACCCCAACCCCAACCAGTGAAACCGGCAGCGGCGAGCCGTGCTTCCTCAGCGGCGGCGGCGTGCGCAACCGATCGGGCGGCAACCTGACGCTGGATAACGTGACCGTCCAGAACAACACGATGCCGGAGAATGGCGGCGGGGTGTGCCATCAGAATGCCGGTGTGCTCACGATTCAGAATAGCCGCGTGATTAGCAACGCAGCCGGGCGCGCCGGCGGCGGCATCTGGGAGAACACCACTCAGTTCACCCTGCAGGACAGCCAAGTGCTGAGCAACACCGTCAACGGTCCCAACGGCGTCGGCGGCGGGATTGCCACGCAGGGCGGCGTCGCGCCCAAGACGATCCTGACCAGCACGGTGGCCTACAACCGCGCCGACGGCGACGGCGGCGGCATCTACAACCAGACGGCGCGCGGCCTGCTGGTGAGCGGCGGCACGGTGCTGAGCAACACCGCCGGCGCCTTCCTCAACCAGCCGGCCAGCGGCGGCGGCATCTGGAGCGGCAGACGGCTGGACTTGAACAACACCGATGTGCTGAGCAACGCGGCGCTGATCACCGGCACAACGATGATGTTGCCGCCCCGCGGCGGCGGCGGCATCTACCAGCAGGGCGCGCCGCTGAACATCAACGGCGGGCGGGTGGGCTACAACGTCGCCCATTCGTTCGTCAACATCAATGTTGCCGGCGGCGGCGTGTGGAACAGCGGCCAGGCCAACCTGCAAAACGTGGCGGTGATCTCCAACCGCGCCGTCCGCTCGCCATCCACCCCTGTGCGGGCCTTTGGCGGCGGCATCTACAACGTGGATGCAGCCATGACGATCGCCAACAGCAATGTGGAGGCCAACTACGCCGACGGCGTGCGGGCATCCGGCGGCGGCATCGCCAGCGTCAAGTCGTCGGGCACACCCCAGCTCAGCGTGCAGAGCAGCGCCGTCTCGACCAACACCGCGCAGGGCGACCCCAGCTTTGTTGGCGGCGCGCAGGGCGGCGGCATCTACGGCGATGGCACGCTGGATGTGTCCGCCAGCGCGTTGCGCAACAACTACGCAGCGGGCGGCCAGACAGCGCTCGGCGGCGGCGTGTTCAGCGGCGATGTGCTGACGCTGACCGCCTCGCTGGTCATCAGCAACGCGGCTACGGCCAATCCGGCCTCCGGCTTCAGCGGCGGCGGCGGCGTGGAGAGCATCGGCAGCGCCGCGCTGATCACCGATACGCAGGTGCTGACCAACGTGGCCGGCCAGGGCGGCGGCTGGTACAACAGCGTACCCGGCGCGCAGATGCACAACAGCGAGGTGCGCTTCAACCGCACCCTGTCCGACAGCATCCCCAATCACGGCGGCGTCTATAACACCGGCAGCGGCGTGTCCATCCAATCCAGCCAGATCGCCGACAACCGCGCCGTGGAAAACGGCGGCGGCATCTACAACGCCGGCCCTGACGTGTCCATCCAATCCAGCCAGATCGCCGACAACCAGGCCGACCAAGACGGCGGCGGCATTTATAACGCTGCCGGCGCGTTCGTCGTCGTCGGCCAGTCTCAGGTGCTGACCAACACCGCGATCAACGGCGGCGGCCTCTACAACGCCGGCAACGCTCAAGTGGTCGGGGCCGTTTTCGGCGCGAACCAGGCAACCCAGAACGGCGGCGGCCTGTACAACGCTGCGGCGGCGACCAATCTGTTTGTCGGCGCGAGCACGTTCGACGGCAATGGAGCGAACGACGGCGGCGGCCTGTACAACGCCGGCCCGGCCAACTTGTCCAACAGCGCGCTGGTCAATAACACGGCCAGCAACGGCGGCGGCGCGCACAACACCGGCGTGCTGGAGAGCGTCAACAACACGCTGAGCGGCAACAGCGCAGCGGCCGGCAGCGGGCTCTACAACCTCGCCGGCGGCGCCTACCTCACGCACACCACCGTCGCCAGCAACACCGGCGGCTTTGGGGTGAACCTCGCCGGCGGGACGATAGCGGTGTCAGCCACGCTCATGGCTTACAACACCACTCAGAACTGCAAC
>CALHLE010000005.1 GCA_938034415.1 uncultured Anaerolineae bacterium | reverse complement strand
TTGCCGTAGTCGCTATAGGCGGCGCGCGTGCCCATGTCGTTGCAGGCGGCCACGGCGATCACCTTCTCGTAGCTGGCGTAGCCGTCGTTGTCCACGCTCTCGTTGCCGTTGCCGGCGGCGAACAAAATCACGCAGCCCTTGCCGTTGCGCCCGTTGCGCACAGCGTAATCTATGGCCAGGCGCGTGGAGTCCGGCAAAGGCACGACCTGTTTATGAAGCGGATCGTTGGGGTTCCACCATTCGCCGTCGGCCGGCCCCCAACTACACGAGATCACGTCGGCGCCGTTCTGGGCTGCCCACACGAAGGCGTCGGCCTCGCCCTGCGAACCGAGGCCAGAGGCCAGCCGGATTGGCATCAGCCGCGCTTTAGGCGCTACACCTGATGCGCCGAAGGTGCCGTTGGCGCACGCGACGCCGGCGCAGGCCGTGCCGTGATTGTCGAAGTTGCCCGGACGAGGGTCGTCTGTCCGGCGCGTCACGTCGCGCGGGGCGACGATCTTGCCCGCCGAGCGGAATTCCTCATGGTCTATGTCTACGCCGTCGTCAATGATGGCAATCGTCACGCCTTCGCCTTGCGAAAGCTCCCAGGCTGCCTCAACGTTGGCACTTTGGTCTATCACTCGGTTGCCGATGGTGGTCTTGTGCAGATGCCACTGGGCGGGGAAGGCTGCCCGGTCGCGCCGGCGGCGGATCAGCTCGGGATGGCAAAGCGCGACGGCTTCGTCCTCGAGCAGCCGCTGGGCGAGGTCGAACACTTCAAGCCCGATGCCCTCCGGCGCGCCGAGGAAGTAGCCGTTGGACGTGTAGCTCACTTGAGCCTTGATGACGAGGTTGTATTTCTTGATGATCTGGCGGCAGGCCGTAGCCTTGGCCTCGTCGTCGAATTTGACGAAGAGGTTCTCGGTGTAGAGCACCGGCGCCTTCGATTGCGGGTCCATCAGCACGCGGCCAGCGAAGCGCACATCCGGTTCGCCCTTCAGCACAGCGCGCGCTTGGTCGCGGATGGACTTGGCCTGGCGGGTCGTTCGCGCGCGTAACACGGCCACGCCGGCGTTGAAGTACTGCTCTTCCAGCTCAAAGTGGCAAAGGATCGCCCGAGCGTCGTCGGAGAGCGTCGCGCCCTCGCCGGGTGCGGTCGCAAAGACCGGATTACGGCTGCGGGTGCGCACGGCGATGAAATGATTGCTCTCTTCCAGCTTGTAGGTCTGTCCCTCTTTACCGCCATACTGGACGATGTATGCGCTCATGAATTCTCCTCTGCTGCGTGGACGGCGCGCGACCGCAACGCTCAAAGTGGGCGAACGCTCGGCGTCGTCGCCTGAGAATATGCAGCGATAATAATGGCCGATATAATCTTGTCAAATGGCTGCGGCATCGCCGTCATTCTGCGTGTGCATGGGCATCAGTCATGAGTCATTTGTTGGACTACCCGACGCGCCTTCGCGCCAGCACGGAGCACCCCGAGGTGGTCTATACGCGCGCCGAGGGTTATCACGCTATCAAGAACGCCCCGCGCGCTCAAGAAAGGAGCGCCGTGCTGACGATAAAAGACGACAATGACGGCAGCTATGTCATCCTAAAGGGAGAGCCGCAGGCGTTTGGTGAGGAGGTGAGCGCCGTCTATCAGGGCAACGGCGGCATGTTGGTCGTGCCGACCGGCCGGGTCTTCGTTCGCCTGGATGAGGGCGCGTCCGCCCAGGCGTATGCTCAGGCATTTCGCAAGCTCGGCTTTGTGATTACCCAGTTGCTGCCCTACGCCCCTCACGCCGCCTGGCTGGAGCGCGAAGATGGCGATGCGGCTGCCGCGCTGCGCAACGTTGGCGCGCTGGAGAAGCTTCCGCAGGTGTGCAACGTCGAACCCCAGTTGCTCGCGGCGCGCGCCTTGCGCTGATTCTCAGCTTGGCCCAAAGTGGGCATGCGCAGCTTTGTCCCAGTCCTGCAATTCAAACGATGTCTCATCCGAACTTCCTCGAACGCCTGGCCGAACGCCCGCTGCTGGCCGATGGCGCCATGGGCACCATGCTGTATGCGCGTGGCTTCGACTTTGACGAGTGCTACGATGCGCTCAACCTAAAGCGCCCCGAGGTCGTCTTAGACATTCATCGCCAGTATGCTGCCGCCGGCGCAGACATCTTGGAGACGAACACATTCGGCGCTAATGCCTTCCGGCTTGCCGCGTGGAATCTGGAAGCCTCGGCTGCGGAGATCAACGCGCGCGGCGTAGAGCTGGCGCGCCAGGCCGCGCGCGATGTGCGCGCGGACATCCTGATCGCGGGCGCAGTTGGGCCGCTGGGCGTCAACCTCGCTCCGCTGGGCCGCATCAGCCGCGAAGAGGCCTATCGCGCCTTCTATGAGCAGATCGGCGCGCTGGCCGAAGCGGGTGCCGATCTCCTGATCCTTGAAACGTTCTCCGACCTGTCGGAACTCGAGGAAGCCTTGCGCGCAGCCAAAGCTGTGTGCAATCTGCCGGTGGTTGCCCAGATGACCTTCAACCGCGAGCAACGCACTTTCATGGGCGTGACGCCCCTGCAGGCCGTCCAGGCGCTGACGACATGGCAGCCGGCGCTGATCGGCGCGAATTGCTCTACGGGGCCGCAGGGCGTGCTGGAGGTGATGCGCCAAATGGCCGCAGCGGCTGGGGCTACGCCTGGAGCGCCAGGGCTGTCCGCGATGCCGAATGCCGGCTTTCCTGAGGCGCGCGGTTCGCGGGTGTTCTATCCGGCTACGCCTGAATACTTCGCCGACTACGCACGGCGCTTCATTGAGGCCGGCGCACGTTTGGTAGGAGGATGCTGCGGCACTACGCCGGCGCATGTGCGAGCCATGCGCACTGCGCTCGATGCGCTCATGCCGGCCCCGCCGCCGTCTGTAGTGATCGCCCGGGACGCAAGCGCGCGCGCTGCCGAGACTCATGCGCGCGCGCTCGGCGACGATAGCATCCCCACGGCGCTGGCGCAGGCGCTGGCCGAAGGGCGCTTCGTCATTACGGTTGAGGTTGAGCCGCCCAAGAGCGCCGACACGTCGGCCATCGAAGAGACGGCGCGTATGCTGAAGGAGGCCGGCGCGACGGTGCTCGACATCTCCGACATCCCGATGGCGCGCATGCGCATGACCGGCCTGGCCGCCGCGTATCGCGTGCAAGCCGGCGCGGAGGTCGAGACCGTGTTGCACTTCCCCGTGCGCGGGCGCAACCTGCTGCGCATCCAGGGCGACTTGCTGGCCGCTCATGCACTGGGCATCCGCAATATCTTCGTCACAATGGGCGACCCGACGCGCATCGGCGATTATCCGCAGGCCAACGACTATCACGACATTGTGCCCACCGGCCTGGTGCAGATGATCAAAGAGCGGTTCAACACCGGCCTAGACGGGCTGGGCGAGTCCATCGGCAAGCCGTGTTCGTTCTTCGTCGGCGTGGCCGCGAACCTCACCCCGACCGACTTCGAGAAAGAAGCCAAGCTGCTGCGCAAAAAGATCGAGTGCGGCGCGGACTTCGCGCTGACTCAACCGGTGTTCGATGCGGAGATGGCACGCCGGTTCATCGCCTATTACGAGCAGATGTTCGGTAAACTGACGCTGCCGATCTTAGTCGGCATCCTGCCGCTGGCGAGCGTGCGCCATGCCCAATTCCTGCGCAACGAGGTGCCGGGCGTAGTGATGCCAGAGGCGATCGTGCGGCGCTTGGAAGCCGCTGGCAACAAGACCCGCACCGAAGGCGCGCGCATCGCCTTAGAGATCCTGAACGACATTCGCGAACAGGTGCAAGGCGCGTATTTCATCCCGGCTTTCGGGCGCTACGACATCGTGGCGAAGCTGATCCAGCAGACGACCGAACAGTTCCAGTCCGTGTCTTCTTAGACACGGGCATTGTTTTCGACCTTGCGCGAACTCTTCCAACGCTTGGCGAAGATGGTGGCTGGCTACGGCGCTGTGCAGTGGGTCGGCCCAGTGTTGTCGCTAATCCTTACGCCGATCATCACCCGCGCCCTAACGGTGGACGACTACGGTGCGTCGAGTTATCTGCAGACGATTGTGACGGCAGTGAGCACAGTAGCAATGCTTGCTCTGCCGCAGGCGATTGCAACGCATTTCAACGACCATCCGGGTGAAGTAAGCTGGCAGGGTCAGGTCGCCGGCAGCGCGCTGGCCATCGTCATCGTCAGCGGGTTCGTGCTTGGCCTCAGCCTTGTCGTCGCTGCACCGGCGCTGGGCACGGTCGCGCCAATCGTCGGAACGCACGTATCACTGGTTCAGTTCCTCGGCTCGACGTTGTGGATTAGCCTGGCGGCGACAGTGCTGGTCAACGCGGCACAGGGCGCGCTGCGCGTGCGCTGGGGCATATTTCTTAGCATGACTTCTCTGGCCAGCACAGTAATCTTTAACCTGCTGTTGATCGTCGTCTTGCGGCTGAGGGTAACGGGGATGCTGCTTGCGCCGCTGGCGGTGAGTGGGTGCGTGTTGGTTGTCGCTCTGGTGCTCATGCGCGGCTTCATCAGCCGGCCGTCGCGCGAAGCGCTGGGTTTGCTACTGCGTTCCGGGATAGTGCTATTGCCGACTACGCTGTCGGCGTGGTCGCTGGCACTAGCTGACCGGCTCTTCCTCGGTCAGTGGGTGAGCGAGGCTGAGCTAGGCTACTACGACATTGCCAACAAAATTGCCAATCTGGCTTATGTGGCCATGGCGCCGATCTACACAGCTTGGATGCCACTAACTCTGGCTATGCAGCATCATCCTCTCGCCCACGTGCGCTATGTGCGCATGGCGCGCTACTTGGTCGCGGCTGTGCTCTTCATCGGCCTGTTCCTTGGATTGTTTGCTATTGAAATGCTAATTGTGCTGACGCAGCCGGCTTACTTCCCAGCAGCGCCCTACGTTGGCTTCCTGGCCTACATGCACATCTTTAGCGCCTTTAGCACGGTGTTCATGGTTGGCGCAATGATGGGCAAGCAGCTGCGCTCGGTCAGCGTCGGCGTGCTGCTCGGCGCGCTGGTCAACATCGCATTGAACATTGTGCTTATCCCGCGTTTCGGGTTGCGGGGTGCGACGGTGGCGACGATGGTCGGCTTCGCCGTCACCCCGCTCGTCCTGTTCGTGTTGGTGCAGCGGCGCTATCCGCTGCCATATCCGATTGGGCGTATGGTTGCTGCGCTAACCGTGCAGTTTGCGTTGCTGATCGCTGGGTTGTTCGTGCCGGCGATTACCTTCCCCGTGCGCGTCGCCATCAAACTTGGCATTCTTGCACTGTTGCCGGTTGGCTTTATCTTGGTTGGCATGATTACGCTAGACGAGCTGCGGCAGGCCGATGCGTTTGTGCGCGAATACGTCGCACGGCTGCTGCGCTCGGCTAAAACAGGCGCAGGCTGAGCTTGCGCCGCTAGGGCGCGCGGCGAATCAAATGGTAAATATCCCCTTTTATCGTCGGGCGGTCGGCGCGCCGGTGTTACAATTGTGAAGTGTATGCGCACCAGGGAGAAGCTGCATCTCAGCCAACCCGGGCAGGCATGACCTGGCGTTGATTAAGCAGCACGCTGCTGCGCGCAAACTGGATGCGCGGTGAGCAGTGCGCGATTATTTGATTCTCGATCAAGGAAGCGCTAACTTCCTTGAGCATCTCTACGATGAAGCAATGTTGAGCGAGCGCATCTATAGCATCACCGGCGGCTGGCTCATCACGCCCTTTGTGGCGAAAGGCGCAACGGCATCCTACGCACAGAGTTGTTGCAGTGTTGGTCGGGCGAATACCGGCGCTTCTGTCGCGAAGCGAATCTGGATGGGGCGTCACTTCTAGCGCCTCGAAGCAATTGCGCAGTTACCCGGCGAGGGTGTGCAATCGGCATAGTCTTCATAAAATTATGAGCGCGCCTATCCTCTCCATCTGTATTGCCACGCACAACCGGGCCGCATTTATCGGCCAAACCCTCGACAGCATCATCAGCCAGATGGCAGACACGGTCGAGCTAGTCGTCGTGGATACCTCATCTACGGATGACACCGAGCAGGTGATGCGCGCCTATGAAGGCCGCGCGCCGCGCCTGCGCTACGTGAGGGCGCAGAATGGGGGCTTCGACCGGAACTATGACCGCGCTGTAAGGGAAGCTCAAGGCGAGTTTTGCTGGTTGTTCGCTGATGATGACCTGCTCAAGCCCGGCGCGATCCAGGTTGTGCTGGACGCAATCACTCAGGGTTATTGCTTGATCATCGTGAATGCCGAGGCGCGCTCGGCCGATCTGGCCGAGTTGCAGCAGGAGCGGGTGTTGCCAATCGCCGAAGATCGCGCTTATGAGGCGCAAGAGCAAGAGCGCTTGTTTATAGACGTCGCCAAATACGTGTCGTTCATCGGATCTATAGTGATTCGGCGCGATATCTGGCTAACGCGCGACCGCGAGCGCTACTACGACTCCTTGTTCGTCCATGTGGCTGTGCTCTTCCAGAGCCCCCTACCCGGCGCTGCGCGCCTCATTAGCTCACCGTGGGTCATCATCCGCTACGGCAATGCTTCATGGGCACCACAGGCCTTCGAGGTCTGGATGGTGCAATGGCCGAAGCTGATCTGGTCATTCCCACACCTCTCCGCCGCAGCCAAACGCCGCATCACGCGCAAAGAACCATGGCGCAGCCCGGTGGTTATGCTGCTCTCACGCGCCGTAGATGGCTACTCGCCGCAGATCTACCGCGAGCGCTACGCGCCGCTGCTCTCGGATTGGCGAGATCACTGGATGGCCTGGGCGATTGCGCACACACCGGGCGTGCTCGTCAACGCTGCTGCGCTGCTTGCCTTTAAGTTCATGCGACCATACGATAAGCTCATGCAGGTGAACTTCCGCGCCAGTCGGTTTTACTATCGCAACTACCTGCGGTTGCTGTTGGGCAATCAGAGCGCAAGTCGCAATCCTCGATCATGAACAGGAATCATGATTGAGGATTGGATGCCCCATGACTGCCTCGCGTCCCGACCTGAGCATCTGCATCGTCAACCACAACACGCCGGAGCTGACGCGCGCATGCTTGCGCTCCATCTTTACGACAGCCGGCGGGTTGGGACTGGAGGTATTCGTCGTCAATAACACACCCGATACAGATGGCGCGTTCAGCGCGTTGGTGCGCGACTTCCCGGTTGTTCGTGCGATCCAGAATGCAGCGCCGCTTGGCTTCGCAGCTAACCAGAATCGGATGCTGAGCCAGGCTTCCGGCCGCTATCTTGCGCCGCTCAACTCGGATGTGATCGTTCACCCTGGCGCCCTGCAGGCGCTCATCGCGTTTATGGATGCGCATCCGCAGGTTGGCCTGGCCGGCCCGAAGCTGGTATATGCCGATGGGCGGTTGCAGCCTTCGTGTCGCAGCTTCCCTGCGCCTCTGCCGACGTTCATGGAGGTGACTGGGCTGTGGCGGCTCTTCAAGGGCAATCGCTGGATGGCACGATATGTGGCATTGTGCGATCCGCACACAGATGTGACCGAGCCGGACTGGCTGAGCGGCGCGTGCTACATCTTGCGCCGAGACGTCTATGAGCGCGTGGGTGGCTATGATGCCGATCTGTTCCCCACCATGTACGGTGAGGATCTCGAGTGGTGCTGGCGAATCCGACGCGCTGGCTGGCGGGTTGCCTTCGTGCCGGAAGCCGTTGTCACCCATCTGGAGAGCCGGAGCGCTGCGTCGGATCGGCTCTACATGATGTATGAGGGCAGCGTCAAATTCATAGATCGGTGGTGCTCGCCGGCGTGGTCGTTTAGCGTACGCACGGCGGCTTCGGTCGGTGCGCTCCTGCGCTGGCTGCGTGCGCGCGATGCGCATGAACGCGCGGCGTATCGCCGCATCCTGCGCCTGCTGCTAACCGGCAGCAGGTAATCTCGACGCGATGGATGCGTCTATCATCATCCTCACTCATAATACGCGCGAGCTGACTTGCGCATGCGTCCGCGCCGTGCTGAACGACGCTGTGACGAGCGGGCTGAGTGCGGAAGTGATCGTGGTGGACAACGCTTCGACCGACGGCACAGCACAGGCTATCCGCGATACGTTTGCAGGCGTGCGCGTGATCGAGGCCGTCGAGAACCTCGGCTTCGCCCGCGGCAACAACCTCGGCCTGGCCGCCGCGCGCGGACGTTATCGCTTCTTGCTCAACTCCGACGCATTCGTGCAAGCCGGTGCGCTGCAGGCGCTGGTGAAGTTCATGGATGCGCATCCGGACGCCGGCGCCTGCGGGCCGATGCTGCTGAACGAAGATGGGTCGCTACAACCTTCCGGGCGTCCGCTGCCGACTTTGTGGAGCGTCTTCTTGGATATGACGAAGCTCTACCGGCTGGCGCGCCGCAACGTGTTTGAGGAGCGGGGACGCGACTACGGTCGGCTCGCGCGCGTCGGCGAGATCTCTGGCGCGGCTCTGATGCTCCGTCGCGAGGCCTACGAGGCGACCGGTGGCTTCGACCCGGCGTTCTTCGCCTACTACGAGGACGTAGACCTGTGCAAACGCATCGGTGAGGCCGGCTTTACCATCTACTATGTACCAGATGCGAAGGTGATGCACTTGTGGCGGCGCACCAGCCGCAGACTGCCGGAGGCAGGCTATCGCGCCGGGGTGGACAGCCTGCGCTACTACTTTCGCAAGCACCACGGGCGCTTTGCCGAAGGCGTTATACAGCTTATGCTAGCCGCTCGAGAATTTAGCCTGATGCTAGCTTCGGTAGTGCGCGGTCGAATCGAGCGTGCGGCATTTCATTCGCGCATGCTGGCTCGCGCATTAACATGCCGGTCGTTATAATGGGATGAGGCGGCCCTCGAAGCCAACTCCATTGTGAAGATCGCTATGTTCACCTCGTGGCAGGTGCGCTGCGGCATTGCCGACTACGCGGCGCATCTGACCAACGCACTTAACCAGCTGGACGACGTGTGCGTGTCGGTTGTGCCGTTTGACCGGCGACCCCATCCGCGCGGCGATTACGTGCGTTGGGGCGAACAGATGAACACTGGTGATGTAGCGCATGTGCAACACGAATACAGCTTCTTCGGCTACTTGTTGCCCTGGCGCAATCATTTCGACGCCTTCGCCAGCCGCATCCACAAGCCGCTGGTCATCACCCGGCATGTCTCGTTCGACGGCCCACTTGCTGTGCCCGGACGCAGCCTGCGCCACGTGGTGGCGCAGGCCAAGTGGTCACTCTACAACCGCTGGCTCGGGCCATACGCTCGCTATCTGAACAAAGATGTCTTCGACCGCGCGCAGCAGGTGATCGTGTTGAGCGCACGGCTGAAGGCGCATCTGGTTGCGCGAGGCGTGTCAGCGGACAAGATCCACATCATCCCTGCCGGCGCGCCCGATGTGCAACCCGCCTCGCTTGAAGCGGCGCGGGCGTTGCGCAAAGCATGGGGCTGGGAGGACGCACATGTTGTTTGCCTGTTCGGCTACATTGCGCCACCCAAGGGGCACATGTTGGCGCTGCAGGCGCTGGTGGACTTGCCAGATGACTACGTGCTGCTGATCGCCGGCGGAGTGCGGCTGGAATCGCAGCGCTGGTATCTGGACGCGCTGCGCCGCCGAATCGAACAGTTAGGGCTGGGGGCGCGCGTGCGGATCACCGGCTATCTGAGCGAGGGGGACGTCGCGCGTCATATCGCGGCGAGCGACCTGCTGATCTACCCGAACACGCATGCCGACTTCTCCTACTCTGTCGTGACTGGCCTAGCATACCGGACGACGCCGGCGCTGGCATCGGACGTAGACGCGCACCGCGAGATTGCTGGCTATTGCGATGGACTGGCGTTGTTTCGGAGCGGTGATGCTGGCCATTTAGCTCACGAGATTCGACGCATTATCAACGATCCGGCCCAGCGCCGTCGCATGCTGGAAGCCGCCGAGCGATTCGTTCGTGACTATACCTGGTCGGAGATCGCCAAACGCACGCGCGAAGTCTATCGCCTGTGCCAACCGTTCACGCCTCCCCGTTGACCAACTTTCGCGCCAGGGCGTTATGCCGCTCCAGCAGACGCGGCAGGTCGAGCGTGGTGATCTGGCCCTCGCGGACGATCACGCGGCCGTTGATCACGCTATAGGCGACGTTCGCCGACGCGCAGAACACCAGGGCGGCAACCGGGTCGTGCAGCCCGCCGGCGAAGCCGATCTGTCGCAGGTCAAAGGCGACGAAATCGGCGGCCATGCCGGGGGCCAGCGCGCCGATGTCGTCGCGGTTGAGCACGCGCGCGCCGCCCAGCGTGGCCATCTCCAGCGCCTCGCGCGCCGTCATGGCGTCTGGGCCGAAGCCGACGCGCTGCAGCAACATGGCCGTGCGCGCTTCGTTCAGCATGTGCGCGGCGTCGTTGGAGGCCGAGCCATCCACGCCCAGGCCGACGGGCACGCCCTGGGCGCGCATTTTGCGCACCGGCGCGATGCCCGACGCCAGGCGCATATTGGAGCAGGGGCAATGGGCTACGCCGGTGCGCGTACGAGCAAACAGGGCGATGCCTGAGTCGTCGAGCCGGACGCAGTGCGCATGCCAGACGTCGCTGCCGGTCCAAGCCAGGTCGTCGGCGTATTCCGCCGGCGTCATGCCGAAGCGCTCACGGCTGTAGTTCACGTCGTTATCGTTCTCGGCCAGGTGCGTGTGCAACGACACGCCATAGGCCCGCGCCAGCTTGGCCGACTCGCGCATCAAATTGCGACTGACCGAGAAGGGCGAGCATGGCGCGACCACGATGCGCAGCATCGCATAGCGCGACGGGTCGTGATACGCCTCGATCAGGCGCTGGGTGTCTTTTAGGATGGCGTCTTCGTCCTCGACCAAACTATCAGGTGGCAGGCCGCCGTTGCTCTCGCCCACGCTCATCGCGCCGCGGCTGGCATGAAAGCGCATGCCCACCTCGCGCGCGGCTTCGATGCTGTCGTCCAAGCGGCAGCCGTTGGGGAAGATGTAGAGATGGTCACTGGTGGTGGTGCAGCCGGAGAGCAGCAGCTCGCTCATCGCCGTCTGCGTCGAGACGCGGATCATCTCCGGCGTCAGGCGCGCCCAGATCGGATAGAGCGCGCGCAGCCAGCCGAACAGCTCGGCGTTTTGGGCTGCCGGCACGGCGCGGGTCAGGCTCTGGTACATGTGGTGGTGGGTGTTGATTAAGCCAGGCAGGACGATGTGCCCGCGCAAGTCAAGCACCTCGTCGGCGGTCTCCGGCAGCGCGGCGGTCGGGCCGACCGCGACGATGCGGTTGCCCTCGACGTAGAGCCCGCCATCAGGGATTTCGCGCCGGCCGGCATCCATCGTCACCAGCCAGTCCGCGTGCTTGATAAGGAGCGTGTGGGTCATCGGCAGGATGTTACCGTAAAGAGCTTAGAGCGGCAAAATCCAGGTTTGTCCAAGTTTTGTATTTACTTTGCATCACCTTTGTGATAGACTATGAGCAAGCGGGGAGCGCATAGCAGCACAGTGTGGCAACTGGGTTGTGATGGATGAGCACTGGTTTGGTATGGATGTGTGTGGGTTAGTTTGGCAACATCGCAGCACATCGCCCCCCGCCCTTTGAGAAAGAGGCGCGCGCCGTTCGGGATGCCTGACTTGAAGGTGCTCAGAACGGCGCGCGGTAATTTCCGGCGCCTTGTCGTGTTTGATGCCAGAGGTGACGTCACACAAAGGCTGTCCGGCACAGGCTACGTTGATTTAATCGGCTATGGCCGCCTTGCTCCGTTTCGCCCTGGCCTTCGTCACAAGGTCATAGATGATGAAAAGCGCCATCCCCGCCAGGGCGATCCAGCCCATCCAATCGCCCAGAAAGACGGCGGGCGCGTCGCCCGTCCCCAGGGGCGCATCAGCCAGCACGAACTGACCGTTGCGGTCGCCGCCGGGCGTAATCGCGGAAGCGAGGATGCGGCCGTAGGGGTCAATGAGGACCGAATCGTTGCCGCTGTTATCGGCCTTGGCCAGGCTCACCCGATTCTCAACAGCGCGGAACACGAGGTGAGTGTAGTGCTTTGCGGCGATCTCGGGCCAGTCGTGCGAAGGCACCAAAATCAGTTGCGCGCCGTTGCGCGTGATGCGTCGGGCGGTGTTGGTGAAGTCGAGGTCGTAGCAAATGATCGTGCCGAGGCGTCCCAGGGGCGTTTCGTAGACCGGATACGTGCCGCGCGTCGGGCTGGTCTCCCCCGCGAAGACGACCGGATGGTCTTTGCCGAAGACGCCCAGGAACTGCCCCTCGGGCGAGAGCACGGTAGCTTCATTCCGCGTGATTTCGTCGGTGACGGGGGCGATGTAGCCCAGGGCCAGATAGGCGTTGCTCTCGGCGGCCAACTGACGAAACTCGGCGGTGCGGGTGACCTGCGGGTCGCCCTCGATGGCGATTTCGGGCCAGACGATGACGCGGGCGCCGGCCCGCGCCGCCTGGCGGGTGAGTTCGCTGAATTTGTCCACTGCGCTCCACGGGGGCATGCCCGCGTCGTAGTGCAGCGCGGCGACGCGGACGGTTGGCGTCGTCGGCACGCGGAAGAGGGACAGGCTGAGGGCAATCCACAGGATCAGCGCGGCGGCCACGCCGGCAGTCCAGTTGCGCACCGCATGGCCGGCGAGGGCCGGGATATGCGGGTCGAGCTGCCAGCGCCGGTCGAAGAGATAGAGCGTCCCCAGGCCGATGGCGTAATTCACCGCCATGATGAGCAGGCCGAGGCCAAAGATGCTGAAGACGCTGATCGGTTGGATGAGCCACGGTTGGCCGTGGAGCGTGTTGGCGACAAAGCCCAGGTGCCCATGATTGGGACGAAGCTGCGAATCATCTCGAAGCCGACCCAGTTCAGCGCGCCCTGGAGGACAAACCAGCGATAGCCGGTGCGCTCGTGGAAGGCACGCACGCCGCTATCGGTCAGGTAACTGATGCCGGCGATGAGCAGCGGTAGCCAGGTGATGTAGAGGCCGCTGCCGGCGAAGATAGGCGTCAAGTAGCCGCCCAGCCAGCCGCCGATGGCAACGGCCGACGCCAGGCTGGAAATCTCGGGCGGCAGCACGCGAAACTGGGCCGCCATCATCGGCACAAACCCTATCCAGATGAGCGGCCAGAGGTTGTAGGGCGGGAAAGCGAGGATGAGCAAAATGGCGCTGCCCCCCGCCAGCAACATGCCGATGCCGACGCGCGACAAGACGCCTTTCACATGCAGGCTCACATCGCACCTCTTACAGTTCGCCGCGCCACTTGCGCGCGCCTTCGCATTGGCAGGCTTTAACCTTCTTGCCGCTGTCGCAGAATGGACAGATGTCGTTGCGGCCCAGCTTGCGCGAGGTCGCCGGCTTGGGCTTGCCGTTGCCGGCGCTGACTGCCGCTGCGCTGCCGCCGCCGGCCCTCAGTGCGCCCCGCTCGATGGCGCGTTCCACCGGTGAACGCGCGCCCACCGGCAGGGTTGCGGCGCGCTGCGCCTGGGGCTGCGGCTGGCGTTGGGGGCGCGGCGCCTGGACGTTGAACTGCACGTTGAAGATGCGGTGCGCAACCTGCTCGCGGATGCTGGCCAGCATCTCTTCATACATGCGGCTGGCCTCAGTGCGGAATTCCACCAGCGGGTTGCGCTGGGCAAAGGCGCGCAGGCCAATGCCCTCGCGCAGCTCGTCCAGATCGGTCAGGTGCTTCACCCAGTGTTGATCGACTGTCTGAATCAACACGGCGCGATCGCGGAACAGCCGGACGCCGTCGAAGAAGCCTTGAGCGACAGCGGGTTGATGCTGCGCCGGAATCTCGTTCAGGGGGAGCGGCTCGATGGCAGCGAATGCCTCCGGGGGGCCGTCGAAGTGCTTTGCGACCCAACGATGGATGCAGCGCATCATCGGATCGCGGCCCAGGCGCATTTGCTCCAGTGTGACGCCGGCCAGCGTCATTTGCGTCTGCAGGACTTTGGCGAACTCGCCCAGGCCGGCGTCGTAGCGCTGTTCGGCCTGACCAACGAGGAAGTCCACGATCTCATCGCGCGTGCCCTTGGTCCACCGAGCCGGGTCGAAGTCTCTGGGGAGCGGCACAATCGCGCGGGCCTGGTTGAGCAACCCTTGGAGGTCCCAGTTCTCGGGCAGGTCGCCGACGGTATGTTCCTCGACGATCTCCTCCAGCTCCTCCGCGACCAGGTCCATGATATTTTCTTTCAGGTCGTCCTTCTCCAGGATGGTGCGGCGCTGGCGGTAGATCACTTCGCGCTGGCGGTTGATGACGTCGTCGTATTGCACGACGTGTTTGCGGATGTCGAAGTTGTAGCCTTCGACTTTCTCCTGCGCCTGTTCGATGCTCTTGGAGAGGATGCCGTACTCCAGCGGCACGTCCTCCTCCATCTTCAAGCGCTCCATCAGGGCCTTGACGCGCTCGCCGCCGAAGCGTCGCATCAGCTCATCGTCCAGCGAGACGTAGAAGCGGGTGCTGCCGGGGTCGCCCTGGCGCGCGCAGCGGCCGCGCAACTGGTTGTCAATGCGGCGCGCCTCGTGACGCTCGGTGCCGATGACGTGCAGGCCGCCGAGGGCGAGGACTTTCTTCCTGTCCTCCTCGGTCTCGCGGGTCGCTTCCGCCAGCGCAGCCTGCCACTCTTCCGGCGTGATCTGCGTCAGGTCTTTGCCGGCCTTGCGCAGCTTCTCGCGGGCGATGCCCTCAGGGTTGCCGCCGAGCAGGATGTCCACGCCGCGGCCGGCCATGTTGGTGGCGATGGTCACGGCGCCGCTGCGGCCGGCCTGGGCGATCACCATCGCTTCTTTCTCATGCTGCTTGGCGTTGAGCACCTGGTGCGGGATGCCGCGACGATCGAGCATGCGGCTGAGGTATTCGCTGGTCTCGATGGCAATTGTGCCGACCAGCACCGGCCGGCCGGTCTTGTGCGTCTCGACGATCTCGTTCACCACAGCTCTGAATTTAGCTTCGGCGTTCTTGAAGACGAGATCGGGGTAGTCCAGGCGTTTGTAATACTTGCGGTTGGTTTTCGGGTCGACATATACGGTGACCGGCGAGCCATCCACGAATTTTTCCTGCTTCTCGATCAGCTTCTTCTGCATGGCCTGGTATTCGATGTGGGTGGGCAGCGGCACGACTTCGAGGTTGTAGATCTTGAAGAACTCCTCGGCCTCGGTCATGGCCGTGCCGGTCATGCCGGCCAGCTTGTCGTACATCTTGAAGAAGTTTTGAAAGGTGATCGTGGCGTATGTGAAGCTTTCGCGCTGCACCTTCACGCCTTCCTTCGCCTCGATGGCCTGGTGCAAGCCTTCGCTGAACCGTCGGCCGTACATCAGGCGGCCGGTGAACTCGTCCACAATGATGATCTCGCCTTTGTCGCTGACCACGTAGTCGCGGTCGCGCTGATAGATCACGTGGGCGCGCAGGGCGTTGTCGAGATAGGGCGTCATCTCGGCATGCTCAGGGGAGTAGAGGTTGTCTATGCCCAGCCACTTCTCGATCTTGCTGATGCCCTGCTCGGTGAGGGTGACGTTCTTGCTCTTGGCCTCGACGATGTAGTCGCCGTCGGGGTTCTTGAAGTCGTTGTGCTTGCTCGGCTCCAGCCGGCGCACCAGCTCGGCGAAGCGCTTGTATAAGCCGGATGGCTCATCGGCCGGCCCGCTGATGATGAGCGGGGTGCGCGCTTCGTCAATCAGCAGGTTGTCCACCTCGTCGATCACGGCGAAGTAGAGCAGCGGCTGACCGTCTTCGTCCACGCGCTGGACGCACTCGGCCAGGTCGGTAGTCATGTTGTCGCGCAGGTAGTCGAAGCCGAATTCGTTGTTAGTGCCGTAGGTGATGTCGCACTCGTAGGCTTGCTTGCGCGTGATCGGCCGCAGGTTCAGGAAGCGGTCGTCGGTAGACGGGTAAGTTGGGTCGAATTCGTAGGTCGCGTCGTCGGGGCGGCCGTCGCCGGCGCTTTGGATGATGCCGGTGCGCAGGCCGAGGAAGTGATACACCTTGCCCATCCATTGGGCGTCGCGCTTGGCCAGATAGTCGTTTTGCGTGACCAGGTGCACGCCTTTGCCCAGCAGGGCGTTGAGGTAGAGCGGCAGCGTGGCGACCAGCGTTTTGCCCTCGCCGGTGCGCATTTCAGCGATCTTGCCCTGATGCAACAGCGCCCCGCCGACGAGCTGCACGTCGTAGTGGCGCATGTTGTTCACCCGTCGGCTGGCCTCGCGCACCACGGCGAACGCCTCCGGCATCAGGTCGTCGAGCGTCTCCCCGTCGGCCAGGCGGGCCTTGAATTCGTCGGTCTTGGCGCGCAGCTCGGCGTCGGTCAGCTTCATCATCTCCGGCTCCAGCGCATTGCAGCGCTCGACCATCGGGCCGAGGCGCGCCAAAGCCTTTTCACTGTCGCTGCCGACAAGTCTCGTCAGAAGGTTTTTGAACATGGTTGAGCGATCAGAATCGGGCTCGCCGAATTCTGGGAATGCGTTTACAAAATACGGTAGCCGGATGCGATTATAAGGGGATAAGTTGTGCCCAGGGCTTACGCATGACGTAATTTTAGGATAGGGGGCTTGCCAGAGAGGGACAAGCGCGGCGGCGCTAAAGCAAACGTCACAGGGAGCATGCCGTCTTAAAAATGAGCTGGGACAGCCTCGGCGGCTGTCCCAGTGATCGGTGTGGCGTGAGTTTGAACGCGCGGCTTACTTGGTTTTAGCCCACTCATTCAACTGCTTCTGCGCTTCTGCGATGATGGTCTGTAGACCGGCTTCATCGAGGCGCTGTGGAGTTTCCGGCGGGCCTTCTCGGTTGTGAAGCGCCAGTTCACTGTGGCATGGCAGGCGTTGCGGCGGGTTGGGCCGGCAGCGGCTGGCGTGTCTCACCCACCCGTTGCACCGGCTTCTTGTCGAAACACACCACCGGGCGGGCCGACGGCCGAGGCCGCCCACGTCGCCATCCGCGCGAGGCGATGAACGGCATCCTCGGGGTCATGCGCACCGGCGCACCCTGGGCCGACATGCCGAGCCGATACCCGCCCGGCTCAACCTGCCATCGATACTGCCAAGCCTGGGTCAAAGCCGGCGTGTTTATCCAGATTCTCAACGTCCTGGCCGAAGACCTATATGCCCGCGGCCGGATTGACCTGTCCGAATGCTTTATAGACGGCACATTTGTGCCGGCCAAGAGGGGGCGACGGCGTCGGCGAGACCAAGCGCGGCGAAGCGAGCGTACCGATTTTGCGCGGTTACGCCGATTGACCAGTTCAACATCAACTGGCTCAAGCCGGACGCCGCTCCACAGGACAGCAAGCATTCGATCAATGGGCGGAAGGGTCGCCAAAGACAAACAATCGGCCGGAGCAGGCGATCGGGCAGATGCAGGCGCAGCCCGCGTGCGGCTGCAAGTCGCCGCGTGGAATGTAGGCCTGAGTGGTTGCGGGAGCACGCAGT
>CALHLE010000004.1 GCA_938034415.1 uncultured Anaerolineae bacterium | reverse complement strand
ACTAGAGCTGCGCTCCTTCCTTCGTTGTCTGCGCCCTATGGCCCATCTTCTTTGTAGCGAAACGTTTGTGAACGGTGAAAGCGGCGCGATTTCCGCAACCTCGCACGCTACGCAACCAGCTTCTCCAGGCGATCCACAAAGCCTTCCAGCACCTTGAATGCGCGATCCATCGGCTCCGGTTGGGTCATGTCCACGCCGGCCATCTTGAGCGCGTCGAGCACATACATCGAGCTGCCGGCCTTCAGGAAATCGAGATAGCGATTGGCCGCGCCCGGCTCCTTCTTCAGCACCTTATCGGCCAGTGCGTTGGCCGCGCTGATGCCGGAGGCGTATTGCCATACGTAGTAATCGGCAAAGAAATGCGAGAACTGCATCCACGTCACGCCCACGCGCGGCTCATCCAGGCGCACGGCATCGCCGTAGCCATTTCGGAACAGCTCCACCAGCTTGGCGCTCATCGCGTCGGCGGTCAGCGCGCCCCCCTGCTCCACCGTGGTGTGCATCCAATGCTCGAACTGAGCGTTGATCGGCATGAGAAACAGGTAACGGTGGAAGTTGTCCATGGCTTCCTGAATCACAGCGATCTCGAAGTCGCGCCCGCGGCCGAGTTCGAGCAAATGCGCCCGCACCAGCGCCTGGTTGAAGTTGGAGGCGACCTCGGCGGCGAATATGGAATACTCGGCGTAGACGAACGGCTGCGTCTGGCAGGTCAGCAGGGTGTGCATCGAGTGGCCGATCTCATGCGCCAGGGTGCTCAGGCTGCCCAGGCCCTGTTCGCTGTAGCTCATGAAGATGAACGGCTTGGTGCCGTAGGTGCCGGCGGAGTAAGCGCCGTCGCGCTTGCCCTGGTTGGGGTAGATGTCCACCCAGCGGTCGGTGGTGATGCCGCGCTTGACGGCGTTGACGTACTTCATCCCCAACGGGCGCAACCCGCCGACGATCCACTTGACGGCCTGCCTGTAGGTGACGCGCGGCGGTTTTGCCAGGGGCGCGAAGATGTCGCACACTTCCATTTTGTCCAGGCCCAGCGCGCGCCGTCGAATGTCCCAATACCGATGCCAGATGCCGATGTGGCGGTTGCAAGCGTCAATGACGTTGTGATAGACCTCGGCGGGGATATTGCTTGGCGCAAGCGCCGCCGTGAGGGCGTCGGGGTAGCGATGCACGCGCGCGCGCAACACCGTCGCCTTCACTTTACCGGCCATCACTTCGGCGAAGGTGTGCTTCATGCCCAGGAAGCCATCGGCATAGCTTTCCCACGCGCTCTTGCGCAGCGTCCGATCCGGGCTGCTGAGCAGTTCATCAATGTTGCCCTGGGCCACCGGCACGCGCTTCTTCTTTTCGGTGCGCGCGTCGGCGAACTTCAGGTCGGCGTTGGCCAGCACGGCATACACGTTGGCCGGCGTCGCCAGCGCTTCGCCGGCCTGCGCCATCACTTCTTCCACTTCTGCCGAGCGCACATGCGGCTTCATGCGCATCAGGTTCTCGAAGAAGTGTTTGTAGAGCTTGAGCTTAGGCTCGGCGGCCATAAAGCGCCCGATCGTCTCGGGTTCGAGAGCGAGGATCTCCGGCTGGGCGAATGCCGTCGCCGCGCCAAAACGCGCGGCCAGGTTCTGCGCCCGGCTCACGCGGGCCGCATTCGCCTGGTTGGTGGTATCTACGTCGAACTGGCGCTCGGCGTAGTTGTAGATTTTGTGCATCTCCGGCCCCAGGCGTTCTACCAGGCTGAGATACGCTTGCAGCGTGTGCGCCGACTCGGTCAGCCGGCCTCTAAAAGACGCCAAGTTCGGCAACTCCGACTCCAACTGCCGATAGGCTTCTTCCCAGGCTTCCGGCGTGGGATACATGCTCTCCAGGTCCCAGGTGTATTCCACCGGCACTTCTTCGCGGCGAGGCAGAACTTTAGCCATGCGCTTTCACCTCTTCACAAGACAGATGGATGAGAATGATACTTGCGGCGCGCAGGATGAATCCTGCGTTACAAGGCGCTTTCACCTCTTCACAAGGCAGATGGATGGGAATGATGCTTGCGGCGCGCAGGATGAATCCAGCGTTACAAGGCGCTTTCACCTCTTCACAAGGACAGATAGGAGCAGGATGAATCCTGCGTTACCTCGCAAGACAGACGCAAATGATACCGTCCTGGCGCAGGCGCGTTTGCAAATCGCGACGCGAACCCCTACGATGCTGCTTCAGAGCAGCGCGAAGGCGCAAAGTCGTAGAGTGGGGGGCAGTCGCGCATAGCCGCTCCGGCATTTGTGTTCGTCGGGAAATTGCGATGCGAATCGGCCTGGACGGCGCGACGAAGATAGACTACAATCAGTCACGTCTGTAGAGATTTACGGATCACGTTAGGTCAGTCAGCAGCCGATCCGCGCAGTTTTCACGTCCTCGGCCTTCCCCGCGGCGCTTTTGTGTCAGATCGCGCGATTTGAGCCAAACAGTCCTGCCATCTCCTACGGGTTAATTCTTTGACGCGCTGCGGGGAAAGCCCTGCAGCACAACGATCGCAGGAGGATCGTATGAACACCAAACTGTATGTTGGCAATCTGCCTTTCGACGCCTCAGAGGACGCGCTGCGCGAACGCTTCACGCAAGCCGGCGCCATCGTATCGGTCACCATCCCGCTGGATCGCATGACCAACCGGCCGCGCGGGTTCGCCTTCGTCGAAATGGAGACCGCCGATGAAGCCAGCAGGGCCATCAAGATGTTCGACGGGCAGGACTTCGAGGGGCGCACCATGAACGTCAGCGAAGCGCGCCCGCCGGAGCAGCGCAGCAACGGCAGCTACAACCGCGCGACCAACCAGGGCGGCTATAACCGCGACCGGCGCGGACGCGGCAACAACCGCCGCTACTAGCGCGCGCCCGAACCAGTCGGATGCAGGCCGGCTCCCTCGCCAGGGAGCCGGCTTTTTTACGCCTTGAGCTTCTGATACATCTCCGCGTTGAAGTCGGCGGATTGGTGTCGGAAGTAGGTGTCGTAGAGCGACGCATAGTGGCCGCCGCGCGCCATCAACGTCGCATGATCGCCTTCTTCGATGATCCTGCCGCGGTCGAGCACGATGATGCGGTCTACGGACTTCACAGTCGAAAGCCGGTGCGCGATCAGGATCGAGGTGCTGTCGGCCAGGATGAGATTCAGCGCGGCCTGGATTTGCTTCTCGGTGAAGGGGTCTACGCTGGCCGTCGCCTCGTCCAAGATGAAGATGGGCGGGCGCTGCGCGAGCACGCGCGCCAGGGCGACGAGCTGCCGTTGGCCCATCGAGAGATGTTGGCCGCGCTCGCCGACTTGCGTCAACAGGCCGTTAGGCAGCGCCGCGACCCATTCGCCGTCGCCAATCCGCCGCGCGACTGCTTCCACCATGTCGTCGCTCAGATCCGGCCGGGCATAGCGAATGTTGTTCATCACGGTGTCGTTGAAGAGGAAGGGCGATTGCGACACCAAGCCAAGCTGCCGACGGTACTCGACCAGATCGAAGGTGCGGATGTCGCGCCCATCAATCAGAATCTGGCCACCCTGGAACTCATAGAAGCGCGTGATCAGCTTGATGATGCTGCTCTTGCCCGCGCCGGTGTGACCCACGAGCGCCACGCTCTCGCCGGGCGCGATGCGCAGCGAGAAGTCGCGCAGCACCTGCTGCTGCTCGTTGTAACGGAAGCTCACGCTCCTGAACTCGATTTCACCCCTCAGCCGCAAATTGGGAGTTGACGATTGCGCATCGCCTTTTTGAACCTTGGATCTTGGATCTTCAATTTGCTTAACGGACGACTCGGCGTCAATCAGCGCGAAGATGCGCTCGCAAGCCGACAAGCCGCCTTGAATCTGGCTCCAGAACGACGCGATGTTGGTCATGGGAAACCAGAACTGTTCCAAGCTGATGATGAACAAGTACCAAGCGCCGACCGAGACCGTCCCGCCGATCGCGGCCAAGCCGCCCACGTAGGTCATGACGGCTGTGCCGAGGCCGGCCATCGCGTTCAACGTCGGGAAGACGTTCGACAGCACGAAGCCGCGCCGCAGGTTCACCTCGTACGACCGCCGGTTGATCTGCCTGAAGCGGTCGTAGATCGCCTGCTCCTGGCGAAAGGTTTTGGCCACGCGAATGCCGGCCACGGCCTCTTGGATCGCGCTGTTCACCTCGGCGATCACGCGGAAGCCGGAGCGCGTGACCATGCGCGCCACGCGGCGAAAGGCCCAGCCAAAGAACACCACGACCGGCGCCATGACCAGCAGCGCCAGCGTGAGCGGCCAGGAGATCGTGAACAGCACGCCGACCAGCACGATCAGAATGGTGAATTGGCTGATCAGGTCGGAGATCAACACCGTGACCTGCGAGAGTTCCTGCGTGTCGTTGGTGATGCGCGCGATGACTTTGCCGGACTGGAACTCGTCGAAGAAGGCCATGTCGTGATGGATGGTGGCCCTGAACGCATCGTTGCGCATCTGGCCGATCACATCGGCGATCAGCCGAGCGGTCATCCGCCGACGCATCAGGTTGCACGCCCAGTTGATCACGGATAGCGCGAGCAAACCGACGCACAACGCCACGATCGCGCCGACGCTGGGTTGCGCGCCGACCAGGTCAATGCCGCGCGCGATGAGCAACGGACTGACCAGACCGATCGCCGTGATGGCGAGGATGATGAGGGTGAGCCGGATCAATCGCCCCCGATACGGCGCGAAGTACGTCGCCATGCGGCGGAGCAACTGCCGGTCGCTGTATTGCCGATCGTACTTCTCGGCGGCAAGCCCCATGAACATCGCCCTGACCCTCCTCTTAACTCACCTGGCCATTTGCCCGGGAAACCACGGGTTGCGCGGCGGTTTTTTTGGGCCGCTCTTCGTCGCCGGCGAAGATCGCGCGGTAGTCCTTGGACGTGCGCATCAACTCGTCGTGCGATCCGCAGGCGACCACGCGGCCCTGCTTGAGCACGACGATCAAGTCCGCCCAGCGAATCTGGGACAGGCGATGCGTGATCAAGAAAGTCGTGCGCCCCTGCGCCACGCGGAACATCGCCTGCTGAATCAAATCTTCGGTGGCGCTGTCAATCGCGCTGGTGGAGTCATCCAGGATCAGGATGCGCGGGTCGGCCAGGAAGGCGCGGGCGATGGCGATGCGCTGGCGCTGCCCGCCGGAGAGCGTGACGCCGCGCTCGCCGACGATGGTGTTGTAGCCGTCTTTGAAGGAGAGGATGAACTCGTGCGCCTGCGCGGCTTTGGCGGCCTGCTCGATCTCCGCCTGGGTCGCGTCCGGGCGGCCGAACTTGATGTTCTCGGCAATGGTGCGCGAGAACAAGAAGACATCCTGCTCAATGGTGGAGATTTGTCGGCGCAGCGCGTCGAGATCCCAGGCGCGCACATCCACGCCGTCCACGCAGACGCGCCCGGCATCCACATCGTAGATGCGGTTGATCATCTTGGTGAGTGTGCTCTTGCCGGCGCCGGTCTGGCCGACGATGGCCACGGTCTGACCGGCCTTGACCGAGATCGTGACGTCCTGCAACGCCGGCCGCTCGCCCTGGCCATAGCTGAACGTGACGTGCTCGAACGTCACGTCGCCGCGCATCTCGCCCGCATAGCCCCCCTTGTTCTCGTCGAGGAGGGTTTCCGCGTTCATCAGCTCCAGGATGCGCCGCGCGCTGGCCAGGCCCGAGGACACCTGCGGGTAGGCGAACTGGGTGGCGAACGTCGGGAACTGCAAGAACATCAGCACGCCGTTGTAAGCCACCACATCTCCGACGTTGATCGCGCCGGCGTGATACAGCAATAGGCTGTGCAGCAAGCCCAGCGCCATTGTGACCCCGAGGATCAGCGAAGGCAAGTAGAGCGACTCCACATCTCCCTGCCCTACCGCCGCAGCGCGCCAGGCATCCACCGCGCCACGGAAGCGCGCGATCTCACGGCCTTCCTGCGCAGCGCCTTTCACCGTCTCGATGCCTTCGATGGACTCGGCCAACGTCGCGTTCATCCGGCCAAAGGCGCGGCGCACGCGCTCGGTGGCCGGCGCAAGCTTGCGCAGGTAATACGCGACCGCGACCGCATATGCCGCCACATAGAACAGCGGCACGGCGATGAGCTGCGGATGGATGCGCGGGCCGATGATCAACGGGAAGAGCAGAAACGCGGCCGAGCCCACCACCAGGTTGACGCCGGGGTTCATCAGCAGGTTGACTTCGCGCACGTCGTTCGTCGCACGGGCCATGATGTCGCCGATGGATTGGCGGTCGTGGAACGACATGCTCTTGCCGATCAGGCTGGTGTAGAGTTCGTCACGGGCGTCGCGCTCGATGCGCTGGCCGATGATCTCCGAGGAGAAGTTGCGGCCCAACTGCAAGATGGCGCGCGCGATCTGCGAAAGGACAATCAGCACAGCGATTAGGCCGAGCGCCGCCCCGTCCGGCGGTTGGGCGACGACGGCGTTGAACGCCTGGCCGACGAGCAGCGGCATGACGGCAGCGCCGCCGGCGTTGCCCAGCGCGCCGATCAGGATGCCCAGGATATAGACCTTGTAGCGCCAAATGTGAGAGAAGATCCACCGCGCCGGGCTGCGCCGGTCGGAATGCCACTCTCGCTCAACTGAAAATTCGCTTGTCACAGAGCGCGGAGACGTAGCGGTTGCGGGTTGCACGTGTCAAGGCATTCTAACGCCAATCGGCGACGCCCCCGAACAACGACCGCGACAACTGCGCGCGGGATTAGTTACCTTCCCTCGGTCGGGTAAGTGGGGAGTAGGGCAAGCGCGGGCTACACGCTTGCGCGTCGTCTCGCCCGGTGCCTATGCCGAACACCTCTGGATAGTCGCGGATCTGGGCGGCCGGGTCGCGGTCGGCGCGGATGACGATGACGCGGTAGCCGCGGCGGCGGAGCTCCTCCCGCGCGTCGCGGTCGCGGGCCGCTTGGGCGGGCGCATCATGGACGGCGCCGTCGCAAAAGACGCACACGTTCGGCTCGTAGAAGAAATCCGGCGTGCAGCGCGGCTCGGCGATGGCCTTTTGGGCGTCATCGGGCAGGCGATAGCCGCCTTCGGCCAGTGCGCGCAAGAAGCGGCGCTCCAGCTCAGAGCGCGCGTCGGTCAGCGACAGCAGCCAATCCAGATGTTCGCTCCGCGAGCGGCCGGCGTGCTGCGGCTCGACCTGGCTGTGGGCGAGCTGGAGCAGCAGGTCGCGGATGGCGTGGCGGTCTATCATCAGCGCCTCGGACTGGTTGTCGAAGCTCAGCAGGCACTCGTAACACGCGGCGCGGCAGTCCGGCTTTAGGTCGCGACCGTCTTCGTCGAAGTGGCACACCGCCAAGGCAGCGCGGGCTACCTGGGCGAGGGCGTCCGGCTCTTCGATCAAGCGGCTGAGCGCCCCTGCGCCGCCCTCGGTCGCCTCGTAGAACAGGATCGCGCTGTGCTCGCCTTCGCCGATCAACTCGGCGACCAGCTCGCCCGGCTCGAGCTGGAAGGCCTCCTCGATGCCGCGCTTGAGCGCATGGCGCAGGGTGACGCGCTGCGCCGCCTGCTCATCTTCGGCGGCGGGCAGACGGAACAAGAGCATGTTCTGGGTGGCCTGTACGCCGAGTAGCACGTGGAGCGTCTCGCGCGGGCGGCTGCCCGGCGCCGGCCGGCGGGCCGTTTCGTCCGCCTGGACCATCTCGCCGCTCTGCAAGTCCACTAAGAAGCCGGCGGTGGGGTTGTTCGACGTGGCGAGGCCGCTGTTGATGCGCAACAGCGTGGCGGCGGGGGCGTAGGTGAGCTGGTGGATTGGACGGCCGTCGCAGATGACGTCGGCAGTTTGCGCGCGCGGGTGGCCGTCCTCGCCGAGGGCGACCTGGAAGTGGGTGGTCAGCTTGTAGGTGCGGCGCTGGCGATCCTCCTCGTCGGCGGTGACGCGCGCGCGCCGGCGCATCCGCACGTTGGGCATGTCGAGCACTTCGGCCAGCGTGCTGTTGGCGCCGTCGAAGTGGGTGCCGCAGTGCGGGCAGAGGTCGAGGTCGGGCGAGGCGAAAGCGCCGCAGGTGCGGCACAGCCGCAGGCGGCGAATGCGCTCCGTCAGGCCGCCGGGCGGGGCGGTGAAGGCGGCCACCTCCCACTGGCGGCCTTCGTGGTAGAAGAGGTTTTGCGGGGCGAACTCGCGGATGGCGAGGAAGCGCGGGCGGGCGATGAAATCGCCGCCGTCGCTGCGCGGCACCCAAGCGCGCACCGGCAGCGCCGGGAAGTTGTAGCCGGGCAAGAAGCCCTCGCTGGCCAGGTAGCGGTAGGGGTAAAAGTCGCTCTCCTCCGGCTCCACGTCCACCTGCAACAGCAGGTTAAGCTGGCGGCGCGCCTCCTCTTGCTTGCGCTTGGCCCGCATCTGCTCCTCGGTGCTGCGGGCGCGGTCCTCCTCCTGACGGGCGGCCTCGCGCTGGCGAACCGCAGCGCGATATAGCTCGCGCCAGCGGTCAAAGGCCCGGTCGAAGGCGCGCGGCGCGTCGTCGATCACCCGTTCGAGCCAGCGCGCGTTGAACCAGGGCGCGCGCGCCAGCAGGGCTTGGTCGGCCTCCAGCATGCGCCGGGCGCGGGCTGCCAGCTCGCGGCGCCTTGTCTCGCCAAGGTTAAGCTGGGCAGCTACATCTTGGCGCAGCGGCAGCTCGTCGAGTTGATCGCTTTGTTCGATGGCGATCACCGACTCGATAGAGTTGCCTAACGACAGGCCCAGATGGGATAGCCAGAGGGCGTGGACGTGGGCGCGCAGCAGCGCCTCGTTAGCCAGCTCCAGGCGCGGGGCGCGCACGCTGCCGGCCACCATCTGCGCCGGCCGGCGGAAGAAGTACTGGTCGTGGTTGGTGTAGGCGCCGCAGTAGGTGACGATCAGGCCGGGTTGGCCCTGGCGGCCGGCGCGCCCGCTGCGCTGAGCGTAGTTGGCCGGCGTAGGCGGCACGTTGCGCAGGTGCACCAGCTCCAGGTCGGCGATGTCTATGCCCAGCTCCATGGTGGGCGAGCACACCAGGTAGGGCAGCCGCCGGCCCAGTTGCGCCTTGCCGTCGTCGTTCGGATCCCAGCGGAAGCGTCGCTCGCGCTGCTCGCGCTCGCCTGGGCGCACCACCTGGGCGGTGTGCTCGCGCGCCTCCAGCGCGGTAAGCTCGGCTGCGCTCTGGGTATAGAAGCGCTGGAAGAACGCATTGGCCGATGGAGACGCGTCGCGGTAGCCCTCGGCCTCGGCGCGGCGGCGATACAGCAGGTCGGGCTGCGGGTTGCCCTCGCCCAGACGCCAGATCAGGCAGCCCGGGTTGAGTTGATAGGCCTCGCCTGACGAGTCGGCCAGGCGGAGGCAGTCGTGCTCCGTCAGCAGTTCGAGCAGCTTCACGAGCGCCTCCTCGAAGGGACGGTTGTCGAACAGCGACGCCAAGAAGCGGCCGATGCGGCTGCGCGGCCCCAGGCTGCGCGCGTTATCGCTGCCGTTGGAGGGGCGAAGGACGAAGCGCGTCGCCGGCTGCAGTTCGTCCATCTCGGGATCCAGCCCCCAGAATTCGTTGAGTTCGTTTTCGCACTTCTGGCGCAGCTCGCGCTGGCGCTCCTCGGTGAGCACAGAGGCAGCGATGGCGCGCTGGCGGCGGAAGTGGTCGAGCAGCACCCGCAGACGCGCCTGGCGCTCGGCCTCGTCCAGCGACTTGAGGGCCGGGGCGACCTCCAGCAGCCGGCTGTCACGCGCCACCTCGTCCAACCCTTCGTAAGCGATCGTCAGCAGGCCAACTTGTTCTAAGTTGGGATACACCAGCCGCCAGCCGCGGCGCAGGTCCTCGTACAACCGATATTCGATGAGCTGGGTAAACGTTTCCCGCACCTTCTTG
>CALHLE010000003.1 GCA_938034415.1 uncultured Anaerolineae bacterium | reverse complement strand
AGGGAACCTTTGGGCGCCTCCGTTACCTTTTAGGAGGCGACCACCCCAGTCAAACTGCCCGCCTGGCACTGTCTCGCGGCCAGATCATGGCGCGCGGTTAGGGCCAAAACTCCATCAGGGTGGTATTTCACCGTCGGCTCCACCGAGGCTGGCGCCCCAGCTTCAAAGCCTCCCACCTATCCTACACAGACGAAGTTCTAGCGCAATGCCAGGGTACAGTAAAGCTCCACGGGGTCTTTTTGTCCTGGTGCGGGTAAATGGCATCTTCACCACTAGTTCAATTTCGCCGAGTCCCTCGTTGAGACAGTGCTCCAGTCGTTACACCATTCGTGCGGGTCAGAACTTACCTGACAAGGAATTTCGCTACCTTAGGACGGTTATAGTTACCGCCGCCGTTCACCGGGGCTTCAGTTCGCAGCTTCGCTTGCGCTAACCGCTCCCTTTAACCTTCCGGCACTGGGCAGGTGTCAGCCCCTATACGTCGTCTTACGACTTCGCAGAGACCTGTGGTTTTGTTAACCAGTCGCTAGAGCCTCTCATCTGCGACCCACAGAGATAACATCGAATGACATCATCTCTGCAGGCTACCCTTCTCCCTAAGTTACGGGTACATTTTGCCTAGTTCCTTAACGAGGGTTCTCTCGTTCGCCTTAGGATCCTCTCCTCGCCTACCAGTGTCGGTTTGCGGTACGGGCGACATAGGGTTATGCTTAGAAGGTTTTCTTGGCAGCTTGGCTCGACGACTTAGGCTTGGGGACCCGCTTCGCTTTCAGGATCAGCGACCGGATTTGCCTGGCCGCTTCATCTCCCTACGGCGTTCGCACCAGAACTACCAGCGGTCTGGCTCGTCTACCATTCTGCGTCACTCCATCGCACCCTATGCCGGTATCGGAATGTTGACCGATTGTCCATCACCTACGCTTCTCAGCCTCGGCTTAGGCCCGACTAACCCGATGTGGACTGACCTTGCATCGGAAACCTTAGGCATACGGCGATCACGGTTCTCACGTGATTTGCGCTACTCATATCGGCATTCTCACTTCTGCTCGCTCCACCGCTCGTCACCGTACGGCTTCGACGCTCGCAGAACGCTCCCCTACCATCCTTGCGGATCCGTATCTTCGGCGGCATGCTTAGCCCCGCTAAATTTTCCGCGCAGGACCGTTTGACCAGTAAGCTATTACGCACTTTTTAAAGGATAGCTGCTTCTAAGCTAACCTCCTGGCTGTCTGAACAGTCCCACATCGTTTCCCACTGAGCATGCACTTGAGGGCCTTAGATGGCGGTCTGGGTTGTTTCCCTCTCGGCCACGAATCTCATCACCCGTAGCCCGACTCCTGACCTATCGAGTAACGGCATTCGGAGTTTGATCGGGTTTGGTAGCCTTACGGCCCCTAGCCCGTTCAGTGCTCTACCTCCGCTACTAAACGATCAGGGCTAACCCTAAAGTTATTTCGGGGAGAACCAGCTATCTCGGAATTCGATTGGCATATCACCTCTACTCACAGCTCATCTCATAGTTTTGCAGCCCTAACGAGTTCGGGCCTCCACGAGACGTTACTCTCGCTTCACCCTGGCCATGAGTAGCTCATCCCGTTTCGAGTCTAATGCCTGCCACTAAACGCCCTATTCAGACTCGGTTTCCCTACGGCTCCGGCTGTCACTGCCTTAACCTTGCGACAGACATTAACTCGCCGATTCATTCTCCAAGAGGCACGCCGTCAGGCATCCCTTGCGGTTGCGGTATAGCCCTCCGACTGCTTGTAAGTGCACGGTTTCAGGTTCTGCTACTCCCCTTGTGGGGGTGCTTCCCACCTTTCCCTCACGGTACTTGTTCACTATCGGTCGCCAAATGTATTTAGCCTTGCGGAGTGGTCTCCGCGGATTCACACCGTGTTAGCGTGTACGGTGCTACTCAGGATCCCTCTCGGCCGTTTCACCTTTCGTCTACGGGACTATCACCCTCTCTGGTCTGACTTTCCTGAACAGTTCGACTAGGCTACGCGGTCCTACATTGAGGTCCTACAACCCCAGCCGGCAAGCCGACTGGTTTGGGCTGTTCCGATTTCGCTCGCCACTACTTTCGGAATACTCTCTTTTCCTCGCCCTACTTAGATGTTTCAGTTCGGGCGGTTCCCTCCGTCACACCTATGGATTCAGTGTGAGGTGCTCAGCTCTTCGCTGGCGGGTTTCCCCATTCGGAAATCCCCGGATCATAGCGCCTAATCACGGCTCTCCGAGGCTTATCGCAGTGATTCGCGTCCTTCATCGGCATTTGGCGCCAAGGCATCCACCGTGCACCCTTAGTAGCTTGCTCTCACATGAGGCGGAGAAATTGAATCTCCCGCATTGGGCGATTGTTCATCGCTCCTTTGCTCTGCATCATGCTTTGCTCGCGCGTTGTTCTCACGCGCTTGCGCGTCCTATTCAGTTTTTAAGGTGCCGCTCCAGTCGGAGACTGGAGACTGGCGACCAGCGCGACCGCCAGTCTCTAATCGCCGACTGTGGAGACTAGGGGATTCGAACCCCTGACCCCCCGCTTGCAAAGCGGATGCTCTCCCAGCTGAGCTAAGTCCCCGCTGACTCCGAGGGACCCGGCCCGAATCACCCGAAGTGAAGTGGGCGATTCAAGACTCGAACTTGAGACCTTCCCCTTATCAGAGGGATGCTCTAACCAACTGAGCTAATCGCCCTCTCGCTGCGGCTTGCATGCGTGTGCCTCAGCAACTAAAAAGTGGCAAAGAAACCTAGAACTGAGTTCGGTCGCGGCCCACACCGTAACGGCCGCATTTGCATTAAGGGAATTTCCCTAGTAAAAGGAGGTGATCCAGCCGCACGTTCCCGTACAGCTACCTTGTTACGACTTCACTCCAGTCACCAGCCCCACCTTTGACGGTGCCCTCCTTGCGGTTAGGCTGCCGGCTTCAGGTGTTGCCAGCTCCCATAGTGTGACGGGCGGTGTGTACAAGACCCGGGAACGTATTCACCGCACTATGGCTGACGCGCGGTTACTAGCAACTCCGACTTCATGCAGGCGGGTTGCAGCCTGCAATCTGAACTGAGGGTAGTTTTCGAGGATTGGCTCCGCCTCACGGCTTGGCTACCCATTGTCCCTACCCATTGTGGCGTGTGTGTAGCCCCGGGCATAAAGGCCATGCTGACTTGACGTCATCCTCGCCTTCCTCCGGCTTGCGGCCGGCAGTCCCGCCAGACACTTGTAACTGGCAGCAAGGGTTGCGCTCGTTAGGGCACTTAAGCCAACATCTCACGACACGAGCTGACGACAGCCATGCAACACCTGTGCTAGCTCCCTTGCGGGTCGTTCCCCTTTCGGTTCACTACCACTAGCATGTCAAGCCCGGGTAAGGTTCTTCGTGTAGCATCGAATTAAACCACACGCTCCGCTGCTTGTGCGGGTCCCCGTCAATTCCGTTTGAGTTTTAACCTTGCGGTCGTACTTCCCAGGCGGGATGCTTAACGCGTTAGCTTCGGCACTGACGGGTTTAAATCCGCCAACACCTAGCATCCATCGTTTACGGCTAGGACTACCAGGGTTTCTAATCCTGTTTGCTCCCCTAGCTTTCGCTTCTCAGCGTCAGGAATGCCCCAGAAGGCCGCCTTCGCCACGGGTGTTCCTCCTGATATCTACGCATTTCACCGCTACACCAGGAATTCCACCTTCCTCTGACATCCTCTAGCCCTGCAGTATTGGACGGCCTCTCCAGGTTAAGCCTGGAGCTTTCACGCCCAACTTACAGGGCCGCCTACAAGCGCTTTACGCCCAGTAAATCCGGATAACGCTCGCCACCTACGTATTACCGCGGCTGCTGGCACGTAGTTAGCCGTGACTTATTCCAGGGATACCGTCCTTTCTCGTCTCCCTGAAAAGAGGTTTACAACCCGAAGGCCTTCATCCCTCACGCGGCGTTGCTGGATCGGGGTTTCCCCCATTGTCCAATATTCCTCCCTGCTGCCACCCGTAGGCGTCTGGACCGTGTTTCAGTTCCAGTGTGGGGGATCATCCTCTCAGACCCCCTACCCGTCGTAGCCTTGGTGAGCCATTACCTCACCAACTAGCTGATGGGCCGCAGACTCCTCTCGCCAGGCCCTTGCGGACTCTGATCCTTGCGGATCCTTTTGGGTATTAGCCTCTCTTTCGAGGGGTTATTCCCTCCGGCGAGGTAGATTTCTACGTGTTACTCACCCTTCCGCCACTCTCCCTTGCGGGATCGTCCGACTTGCATGGGTTAGGCACGCCGCCAGCGTTCATCCTGAGCCAGGATCAAACTCTCCGTAAAGTTTTGTAGCCTTAAAGGCTACGCTGTTTCTACGGATGACCCGAACTCACTCACGTTCTCGAATCTCTTTGCCACTCTTTAGTTGTTAAGGTACTCCGATTTGAGCCCGCCAATATTACTACTTCGCCGCCAGCTTGTCAATACCCCTTTTCGATTTTTCGCGGAGAAATCATGACATCGCTCGGGATATCGCTTTTGCCGCGGCCGCTCTCCGGCTCGTGCGCGGGATGTAATCATAGCACAACCCTGAAGCCTGTCAAGAAAATCATCGCGTGCTTGTGGCGTGTGGTCGCGTGGGTGCATGATGCTTGGGAATAACGGGTCAGGCGAGCAGAACGAGATCCCATCCGCAGTGTGACGGTTGCATCCGTAGAATCATGCGTAATGCGCCGTCATGTCATTGCCGGAATCGTAATAACCGTGTTCGCCATCGCGGAGAGCAGCTTTCTGCCAATGGCGCTGGGGGCCGCGCTGAGACCGAACCTGACGCTGGTCATCTGCGCCGCGTGGGCAGCTATTCGCGGCGATGAGGGCTTCATCTGGGCGTTCGGCGGCGGCCTGCTGCTCGACGCGCAGTCTGGCGCGCCGTTCGGCATGCACACGGCCGGGCTGATGATCGGCAACGCGCTCGCCGCGCTGCTGGATCGAGCGCCGATCCCAATCCCCATCGCGCGCACCTTGAACTGGGTGTTGGTGACGACCGTTGTTTACCATGTTACCGCGTTGGCTGTGTTAGGATTGACGAATAGAACGTTCGATATCTCGATTGGTTTCGCAGCGGTGATATTGCCCAGCTTGGCGGCCAATCTTATCCTAACGATTCCAGCGCACGCCATATTGACCCGACTGCAGATGCGACTCCGCGAGCAAGAACGATTCCTGCCCTAATGTTGCTCGACGACATCCCGATTCGCAGGCGCACCAGCCAAACACCGCCGCCCGACAACGAGGGAGGGCGGACTCGCCTGATGCTGCTAGGCTTCGGCGTGATTCTCACGTTTATTGTGCTGGGGATCCGGCTGTTCGATCTGCAGGTCAACCGTCAGTCGCTCTTCAGCGCACAGGTCGAAAGGCGCAGCGTGATCGAGCGAGCGCTGCCGGCCACGCGCGGTCTGATCTACGATCGCAACGGCGAGCCGCTCGTCCGCAACGCGCCGGCGTATCAGATCGCGATCATCCCTATCCAGCAAGTGCGCTACCCAAATGACCCGATTCGTCAACGCATCGAGCGTATGGCGATGTATAACAAGCTGGCGGCGATGATCAACCAGCCCGGGGTGACGGCCGGCGAGATCTACACCAAGGTCATCAGCCAGAATGCGCTCATCGCACCCTATCAGCCAACCGTGATCGCCGATAACGTGCCGCGCGAGGTTGCCCTGGCCATTCAGGAACAGTCGCTCATCATGCGCGGCGTGGTCGTGCAAACCGTCGGCTCGCGCGAATACCCCTACAAAGAGCTGCTGGGCAACATCCTGGGCTACACCGGCAAAATCTTCAAAGAGATGATCGAGCGAGAGCCGGAGAAGTTCTCGCGCGAGATCTACGATTACGACAACGACCGCGTCGGCATCACCGGCGTCGAACGCGCTGTAGAAGAGGAATTGCGTGGCCAGAAGGGCAAACGCATCGTGCTGGTGGATGCGTCATTCGAAGAGCTGCAAGTGTTGAGCGAGACACCACCGGTCAACGGCAACAGCGTGCGGCTGACGATAGACCTACGGCTGCAGCAAATCATCAGCGACGTGTTGATCACAGCGATGAAGGAGCGCGGCGCGCCGCGGGGCGCAGCCATCGCGCTTAACCCCAACACCGGCGAGATCCTTGCCATGGTGTCTGTCCCCGGCTACGACAACAACTTGTTCGCTAAGGGCATCTCTCAGAAAGAATATGAAGCGCTGGCCAAAGACCCGCATAAGCCACTGTTAAATCATGCCACGCAAGATCGCGTGCCGCCCGGCTCGACGTTCAAGATCATCACCACAGCGGCGCTGCTGCAAGAAGGCGCCGTGAGCGAACGCACGGTAGTCTACGATCCCGGCATCTTTATCCTGCCCGACCAATACGACCCCACCAACCCCGACAAGGGGCAGAAGTTCTACTGCTGGAAGCGCACCGGCCACGGCTTTCAAAACATCCGCGACGCGCTGCGCAACTCGTGCGACACCTACTTCTACAAGACCGTGGGCGGCTTCGCAGACGACAGGGAGAACATTGCCGGCATGGGACCCGACAAGCTCGCCCAGTGGGCGCAGGAATTCGGCATCGGCGAGAAAACCGCGCTGAACATTGATTACAGCGTGGGCGTCGCGCCCACCAAAAACTGGAAGCTGCGCAACATCGGCGAGGTGTGGTCCACCGGCGACAGCTACAACGCCGCCATCGGCCAGGGCTACGTGCTGGCCACGCCGCTGGAGATGGCCAACGTGACGGCGGCCATCGCCAACGGCGGCACGCTATACCACCCGCAAATTGTCAAGGACGTGCTCAACGAGCGCGGCGAGGTGATCAGGCCATTCACCCCCAAAGTGATACGTCAGATTCGGCTTGATCCGTATTACATCCAACTGATACAGGACACACTCTGGCGTGTGGTCAACGAACAAGGCGGGACAGCTTGGGGATCGCGCCTGGAAGGGTTCGAGTATGCCGGCAAGACCGGAACAGCGGAGTTCTGCGACGATGTGGCATACCAGACCGGCATTTGCTATGCCGGCATTCAGGTTCTGCCGACTCACGCCTGGTTCGTCTCTTATGCGCCGGCGCAAAATCCGCAGATCGCCATGGCGGTGTATGTGTGGAACGGCGGCCAAGGCTCCGGCGTCGCCGCGCCCATCACTCAGCGCATCTACAATCGCTATTTCAACGTCGGCGTGCCCGAAGATAAGCTGGCGCCGATCCAACAGGGTGACTCGGAATGATCGCCATCAAAGGTTTCAAACAAGGGCTGCTGGTCATCTTCAGCGATTCATCTAATCAGCCATGGCTGACGCGCCTGCGTGAGCTGGAGGCCAAGCTCAGCGCAAACCCCGGATTCTTCAAGGGCGGCAGCGTCGCATTTGATGTGAAGGCTACGCCGCTTAGCGAAGATGATCTGCGACGCTCCATTGAGCTATTGCAGTCCTATGAAGTCACACTCTGGGCAGTGCTTACTGGAGACGAGGCTACCCGCGCGCGCGTCCGGGCGCTCGGGCTGGCCGACCGGCTTGCCCCGCCGGCGCCGGCGCCCGCGCCGATTCCCCATCCAACGCGCGAAGCCACGCCGTTTATCGCCGCAACGCCATCACCCGCAACCGAACCTCCAGCACACATCTCGCCCATCGAGGCAAGCGACGCCGAAGGCACGGATGGATTGTTGGTCCGGCATCGTGTGCGCTCCGGCCAAGTCCTGCGCCATCCCGGTCACGTCGTCGTGATCGGCGACGTGAACCCAGGCGCACAACTCATTGCAGGCGGTGATATTATTGTATGGGGCAGGCTGGAAGGCTCGGCGCATGCAGGCGCTTTGGGAGATGACCACGCCGTAATTTGCGCGCTGGAGATGTCACCTAGTTTCATTCGCATCGCCGACGTCGTGCGCATGCCACGGCCGAGTAAGCGACGAAGTCGGGGCAAAGCCGGCAGCGCTCAGATGGCGCGCGTTGAGGATCAAGAGATTGTCTTTGTAGCCTGGAACAGTGCTGACGGCATATTCGAGTAGGCGTCGTACTGTCGTTACCGCGCTCAGCGCGCAGATTGCACAAACGAAGACACCATGGCAGGGGAAGTGATCACCGTCACGTCGGGCAAAGGGGGCGTGGGCAAGACGACGACCACAGCCAACGTCGGCTCAGCTTTGGCGCTGCTCGGCAAAAAGGTAGTGGTATTCGATGGCGACATCGGGCTGCGCAACTTGGACATCGTCATGGGCTTGGAAAACCGCATCGTGTACGACGTGGTGGACTACGTCGAAGGCCGCTGCCGTCTGCGTCAAGCGCTCATCCGCGACAAGCGCGCGCCAGAACTGTATCTGTTGCCCACAGCGCAGACCCGCGACAAGCGCGCCATCAACCCCGACCAGATGATTCAGGTGTGCGACGAACTGCGCAGGGAATTCGACTACATCATCATTGACTCGCCGGCAGGCATCGAACAGGGCTTCCACAACGCGCTTGCCCCTGCCGACCGCGTGCTCGTGGTCACTAACCCCGAGGTGTCGTCGGTGCGCGACGCCGATCGCGTGATCGGACTGGTGGAATCACAGCAGAAGGGGCCGGTGCAATTGATTATCAACCGTCTGATTGCCGCGCGCGTCAAGAGGCAAGAGATGCTCTCGACGCAGGACATCATGGATGTGCTCTCCACCGAGATCATCGGCATCGTGCCGGAGGACGAAGCCATTCTGTCGTCATCCAACCGTGGCACGCCCGTCGTGTTCAACGGCAAAGGCCCGGCGGCCATGGCGTATCGCGACATCGCGCGCCGCTTGATCGGCGAGGATGTGCCGCTCTCCCCGCCGCAGCCCACGTCATGGTGGCAGAGGCTGTTCGGCAAAACGGAATGAACGTATTGCGATTTAAGACGAATCGTCGTCGCTAATCCCGAACTTGCTACGCCTGAAAGCCATGAACCTCTTCGAACGCCTCTTCGACAAACATAGCAGCGCACGAACTGCCAAGCAGCGGCTCCAGTTGGTCCTGGTACACGACCGCACCGAAATTCCTCCAGGCATGCTGGCGCTCATCAAGGACGACATCGTCGCCGTGATCTCGCGCCGCGTGAACATAGACCGCGAACGCGTCGTCGTAAACATCACGCACGAGGACAAGACGAGCAAGTTGCTCGTGGACATCCCGCTGCTGAGCGGCAAGGATAGCCAAGCAGCTAGCCGCGCGCAGAGCGAGACAAAAGGCCCTGATCAGCGAACCAACTCGGCTTCGCACTGACCTGCACGAATTATGGTGGACGCTAGGCTCTGGCGACGCTTCGACTGGCTTCTGCTGGCCGCCGTGATCTTACTGGTCGCCTTTGGCGTCGCAATGATCTTCAGCGCCACGCGCAACGAGGGCAACCCCAGCGTTGAGCGCAGTTGGCTAGATCAAGCCATCACTGCCGTCATCGGCTTGATGATACTGATGATCTTCAGCATTCTCGACTATACGCTGCTCAAGAGCTTTGTCACGCCGATGTATATCGGCATCGTTGCTGCGCTGGCGCTGGTGCTGGTTATCGGCATCGAGCGACAGGGGGCGCGCCGATGGTTCAGTTTAGGCGGCTTTGACCTGCAACCAGGCGAACTGGCCAAATTAGCGCTGACGATCGTGCTGGCTAAACTGATCGCCGACCGGCAAGGACGACGCCCCTACCTGGAAACCATCCTCCTCTCCGGCTTGCTCGTCGCGCCATGCATTGTGCTGATCCTGCTACAGCCCAACCTGAGCACGGCGCTCACTATCGCGTTCTTGTGGCTGGTCATCGTCTTCGTCGGCGGCGTCGAACGACAGCACATCCTCATTATGGCAGTTGCCGGCCTGGCTATTGTGCTCCTGGTGACGCAGTTGCCTTCATTCCAGACTTATCAGCTCCGCCGCATAGAGCTTCTGCTCGGACTCACGGATGAACCAGGAGCGAACTACCAGAGCGAGCAGGCGCTGATCGCGCTCGGCAACGGCGGCCTGCTAGGCCAGGGGTATCTGCAGGGCCAGCAGACTCAGCTACGTTTCTTCCCCGTCCGCCACACCGACTTCATCTTCTCGGTGATCGGCGAAGAGCTGGGATTCGTCGGCTGCGTGATTTTCATGCTACTGCTGATGATCGTGATCTTGCGCGCACTGCGCACGGCAATCATCGCGCGCGATACCTTCGGTCGCCTGCTATGCACTGGCATCGCCGCGACGCTGTTCTTGCAGACCTACATCAACCTGGCCATGCAGGTCGGATTAATGCCGGTCACTGGCGTGCCGTTGCCATTCGTCAGCTATGCGCGCAGCAGCCTGGTCGTATTGATGGTCGCCATCGGCATCGTCGAGAGCGTGGCCATGCGCCACAAGAAGTTGGAGTTTTGACGCGCAGCGTTGCCGGATGGTCAGCCAAGGCGCGTCGGCCGCTTTGCAACCGACAACCGGTTCGCTTCACTGCATGCGCAGCAGCACGGGCGCTTTGGACCACAACGCCTCCAGGTTGTAATAGGCGCGCTGGCTGGGCGAGAAGATGTGCACCACGACGTCGCGATAGTCCACCAGAATCCAGCCGCCGCCGTTCAGACCTTCGATGTGATGCGCGTCTATGTGACACTCGTTGTGCACCCGCGCCTCGATGCCCTCGGCAATCGCGCGCAACTGGCGCTCACTGGCGCCGGAACAGACGACGAAGTAGTCAGCGACTGTGGAGAGATTGCGGAGATCGAGCAAGAGGATATTTTCGGCCTTCTTGTCAGCAGCGGCGGAGACCACTGCGCGCGCAAGCGTCAGACTGTCCTGCACGGACTGGGAAGTCATTAATTTAAATTATACTGGCCAATCATGGAGACGGATTTGGTGGGAGGACTGCTGCTGCCCGTCGGCTTGTGGTTGCTCCTCTCAGCCGGCACACCGAGCCAACTCCATCGCAGGCTGGCTGTCACCTCGCTCATCGCCGCGGCGATCGCCACGTTGGCGTTCGTCGCTTTCGGATTTGCGCTCGCATTTGGCGGACAGGAACTGTCGCTCGGCGTCGGCGCGCCGCCGGAGCGCTGGATCTTTGCCGGCTTGAGTGGCTTCTTCCTCGACGGCGCCACAAATCTGGAAGGTCTGCGCGCGTTCGTCCGCTGCTGGCCACTAATCGCGGCCGGGGCTGTGCTGGTAGCCGGGGCGCTGGGTCAGCAAGCGCGCATCTTGACGCTGGCGGTCTTCACCGTCGTCGTCGCCGGCGTCATCCTGCCCCTCGTCATGTGTTGGATGTGGGGCGGGGGCTGGCTCTACGCGCTTGGTGCAAACGCCGGCCTCGGCCGAGGCGCGGTAGATTTGGGGCATCTTGCTGCGACCGGGATCGCGATAGGCGCAGCCGGCATCGCCTGGCTCGATTCAATCCCAAGGCGAGAACTGACGCTGCATGAACCAGAGTTGCCAGCCGTGCACTTCCCCGTGCGCGCCGTAGCCGGTGCCTTGCTCGTCCTGGCCAGTGCGCCAGCGTTCGCCGGCGCATTTGCGCCGGAGTCGCCCGAGCTTCCGATGGGCCAATTCGTCAACAGCAGCGTGGCCGTCAGCATTGCCATCCTGACCGCAGGTGGCTACACGATCTTCACCACGCGCCGGCCAGATGTGCTGAGCGCCAGCCGAGCAGCTGCAGCGGCCGTGCTGGCCACATCCAGCGGCGGTGCACTGCTGCCGATGCCGGTCATCGCTGTGTTGGGCATCATCTGCGGGTTGCTGGCAACCATCGGTTACTACGCCGTCAATGAGCAGTTGCGCTGGCGAGACGACAGCGCCATTGTCACTTCGGTCTTCGCGCCGGCCGCTGTGGGACTACTGGCGACGGGCATATTCGCAAACGGCGCTTTTGGCGTCGCCGGCCTGCTGTCACAGAGCGCGGAACTTGCAGCCGGCCAACTGTTCGCCCAAGCCATCGGACTGGTTGCGATTGCGCTGTTCGCCATGGGCACAAGCAAAGCTGCGCTCGAGCTGATGCGCCGCGCGCGCGTCTCGCTGCTTATCCCGGCCGAAACAGCATACTCCCAGCCGCCCATGCCGCAACCCACGCTCTCATCGGTAGTCGTCGCATCATCTGAGTTCGCCGACGCCGCACAGGCGATGAGCCTCGCCTACGCATCGGTATCCGAAGCACCCGATCTTGTCCCTGCTGACCAGCCGGCGATGGAGGCGGAACCGGCCGCGACCGAAGCAGTTGCGTCTGCAACGGGCGAAGGAAACGCGCGCAGATGGCTTATCCGATTCCGGCGTCGCAACGAGACGCCGCCGCCTGCGCCCAAACAGCCGCGCAAAGTCGCCTATCCCTATCGCGTCGGCGGACGGCCGCTTTCGATACGCCCACCCGCTGCCGGCGGCGGAGACGCACAGGACGAAGCTTGAATGGCGCTAGGCGACACTCGCGCGCGGTTGATCTTGGTTGACGCCGAGCGCGCATCGGTGTGCGCGTTGGCATGAACCCGCACACCGTTCAGTAGTGCGGGTGCGACGCTTGCAGCTCCCATTCGACGAGCGCTTGGGGGTCGCCGTAGATTACATGCTCGATGAAGCGCTCATAGCGATCGGCGAAGCGCTCCAGCGAAAATTGCTCGGCGCGCTTACGGGCGTTCCGGCGATCCAGGCGATCTACCTGGCGCACAGCCTCGGTGAGGGCGTCGAGATCGCGCGGCGGCGTGAGGAAGCCGCTGACGCCGTCCTGCACCAGCTCCGATGGGCCGCCTTCGTTGTAGGCGATCACGGGCGTGCCGCCGGCCAACGCCTCGATACATGCATTGCCAAAGGCTTCAATCCAGTGAGGCGTCATCAGCATCGCCTTGGTGTTGCGCACAACGCGATGCAATGCGTCTTGGCTTAGGAAGCCGTGGTAGGTCACATCCACATCGGGATAGCGGGCGACACAGTCGTTCCAATACTCCGGGTGCTGCATCTTGCCGCACACGTCGAGCGGCATGCGCAAGCGCTGCGCCGCGGCGAAGGCGTCCTCCAGTCCCTTCTCCGGCGAGATGCGGGCCACCCAACTGAGGCGAGGCTGCGGCGTGGGGTTGAACTCGTACTGCGCCAGATCAACGCCGCCGTAGAGCGACATCATGCGACAGGGGTCAATGAACGGGAAGGTGGCTGCTTGCGCGCAGGTGTTCACCGCAAAGTGATTCGGATATTCGTAGAACCGTTCGCGGATGATCTCGTCCACAGCGTCAATCGTAGAGGCGATGCTGATGATGTGGCCGACCGGCGTTTTGAAGAAAGGGGTGAGGTAGTAGGCGATCCAGTCGTAGTTGATGCCGATGATGGCGTCGTATTGATCCTGAACGCGCATGGCCAGCTCCCACATGCGCTCCAGCACGCCGTCAGCCTGGCAGAGGATCGGCGCGTCTCGCCGCGCAGTCGTCGCGTAGGGCGGCGGCTTGCCCTCGACTTGATACACCAGCACGTCGGGCGATGGCTGGATGCTGCCGGCCGGCGCGGCGATGGCGACCTTGTGCCCTCGCCGCGCCAGGATGGGCGTCAAGTTCATCAGATTCGTCTCAACACCGCCCCCCTCCCCTGACCCAAGCGGTCCCACCGGACTCGTCAAAAACAACACGCGTCGCTTAACCATCCCAATTTCAACGGCGCATCCAGCGATTACGCCACATGCACAACCCAGCCTGCCAACCCTTGCAACCGTTCAATCCGCCAACCCGCGCACGTCCTCAGCCACAGCCTGGCTCAAGCCGAAGTCCTCAGGTCGCTTGTGAACCTCGCGCACCGTCACGAAGCTCTCGACGATCGCCTTCGTCCATTCCACACCCAGACGGTTGAACAACATGCTGAAGCGCTGCTGCAACGCATCGCGCACGCGGGCGCGATCGGCTTCGGGCAACGACCACAACTCCTTCTTGAACGCGCCGGTGGCCTTCTTGCGCGTCTTGTGCAGAAATTGCTCATCCGTGTCGCCTGGTTTGCGCTCGTCGGCAGCGTTCTTGAACAACCACTGAGTGATTTCATCGTTGAGCGCTTTGGGCAAGTTGGCGTAGGCAATTTGCTGAAAGGCGGTAGCCAGATGAACCTCGATTGCGCCGGCCTGCACGAACTTGCCGAAGGCATCTTCGGGCAACGTGCTGGCGCCGTGTTGCACCGCGCCGCCCATGCCATACTCCTCGCGAGCGGCCGTGGAAAGTTCACGCAACACATCGAAGTCAATGTTCACGTCGGCAATCGAGCCATCGGGGAGCACCACGCCGCCGTGCGATGTGCCGGTCTGGATGGAGATCTTGCTAAGGCCCGGTTGGTGCTTGATATTGCTTAAGTAACCACTCATGAACGCGCGCAGCTCATGGATGTCGCTGTTCTTCTGGCCCACTTCGCCGATCTCACCGCCCAGCGAAACGACCAGGCCGGCCGGCTGGCGCCGTCGAATGTAATCGCTGAACAGCGCGCACAGCTCATAGTTCAGACGCTGCTGCTCGTCGAGCGTCGGTTTACTCAGATCCACAAGCGTGGAAGTGTCAATGTCAATGTTGTAGAAGCCGGCGGCCAACGCCTCGTCAATCAGCTTGCGCACGGCATACAGCTCAGCGTCGGCGTCGGTCTTGTACTTCTTGGCATTCACCTGAAAGTGATCGCCCTGGATGAATAGCGGGCCGCGATAGCCCTCTTTAATGGCCGCGGCGATCATGACGGTGGTGTACTCGGCCGGGCGCTGTTCGGTATAGGCCATCTCGCTGCGGGCGATCTCGAAGATGAACGCGCCGACTTTCGCCTCGACCGCCGCGCGGATAGCCGCGCGCGCGGTGTCGTAGGCCATCATGCGGATGTTCATAGCCGGCGTGGTAAAGGTGTGGTCGAGCGCGTTACGCCCACGCGCGATGTATAGCTCATGGATAGACGCCGGGCGGATGCCCAGCGCCTGCCCCGTCTCCCAGATCAACCAGCGCGCGGCAGATTGCTGCGCCGGCGTGCCGAACACTGCGGCGTTTACCAAGACATCAATCCCCTTGGCGCGCAAACTGGCCTCGTCGCGCACTTCCACGCCCAGGTCCATAGTGAGCAAGGAATCGTCGCGCCGCACCTGCGCCTTGCCGGCGATCATCTCAATTGCCTCTCCGGTCGCATGGATCAATTCACGAATCGTATTGGACATGAAGAACTCTCCTTGACAGGTCACTGGCGACGCTCACGTCGCCGACAACAAGGTTACCACTTCGGGCGTCAACGCTTTCGTGTGTGCGTAGTATATTCGCACTGCTTGAGGGGGCTGAATTGAATATATGCGCAGGCTGCTTTGCACCCGTCGCGGGCGCAAACATCGTGAGTAAGCCCATGTATAATCACCAAGCATCGTCGGGGAATGGCGCAGCCTGGTAGCGCGCTGCGTTCGGGTCGCAGAGGTCCAGGGTTCAAATCCCTGTTCCCCGATTGCGCAGGGCGAAGCACTCCTGTGAAAGGTGCTTCGCCCTTTCCACAGTGCGCTCATAGGATGCGATCTCGCCAAGTTCCGCCACGCGCCCGGTTGCGCGAAATTCCCGATTCCGAGTGGGATAACTTCGTCTCCCGACACCCCCACGGCCACATTCTGCAGACCCGGGCGTGGGGCCAGCTCAAGGCTGCGCATGGTTGGCGCGCCGCGCGAGCCAGCGTGATCAGCGACCAAAACGGGCCGGTCGGCGCGGCGTTGGCGCTGATGCGCGCACTGCCTTACGGCTTGGGCAGAATCGCCTACATTCCGCGCGGGCCGGTAGTGAACTGGGACGACGAAAGATATGCGGAGGCCGCCATGCGCACCGTCTATCGCCTGGCGCGCCATCACGGCGCCTTTGCCGTCGTGCTGGAACCGGATTTGCTCGACACGCCGTCGGATCGTCACCTGCTCGAACGTTTGAAACTGAAGCCGGTGGATTTCAGCGTCCAGCCGCGCCGCACCATCTGGGTCAACCTGGACGTAGATGAAGATGTGGACATCTTGACGGCAATGAAGCCGAAGACGCGCTACAACATTGGGCTGGCCAAGCGGCGCGGCGTGACGGTGCGCGTCGGCGGCGTGGACGATGCCGAGCTGTTCTACGCCATGATGCGCACGACGGCAGAACGCGACGCGTTCGCCATTCACCCGCTGTCTTACTATCGCGATTTCCTCGAATTGTTCACGCGCGGCGCGGATGCGCCGGCCCGGCTGCTCATCGCCGAGTATCGGCGCGAGCCATTGGCTGCTCTGATCGTGACGGCGCTGGGCGAGCGCGCCACCTACCTCTACGGCGCCAGCACCAACAACCATCGCGAGCTGATGCCTACCTATCTGCTACAGTGGGAAGCGATGCTCTGGGCGCGACAGCGCGGCTGCAAGACCTACGATCTATGGGGCGTGCCCGACGAAGACGAGGCCACACTCGAAGCCAACTTCGAGAAACGCACCGACGGGCTATGGGGGGTATATCGCTTCAAGCGCGGTTTCGGAGGGCAGGTGGTCAGGCATATCGGCGCATGGGTGTGCGTGCTATCTCCGCTGCGTTGGTGGCTGTTCAACCGCGCCCGCGCAGTGCGCAAGTCCACCGGCTTAGCCGCATAGTCACTCCATCGCTCGTTTGCACGCTGTGTCCGAGTTCACCCTGCACTTTCCCCCCGACTTCAAATGGGGCACTGCAACCGCTGCCCACCAAGTGGAAGGCAACAACACGAACAACCAGTGGTGGCAATGGGAGCAGACCCACGAGCGCATCATGAACGGCGACAGCTCCGGCATCGCCTGCAACTGGTGGAACAACGCGGAGGCGGATTTCGATCGAATGGTCACACTCGGCCTGAATGCGCACCGTCTGTCCGTGGAATGGAGCCGCATCGAACCCCGAGAGGGCCGATTTGATTCGGCCGCACTCGACCGCTATCGCGCCATGTTGCTCGCCTTGCGCCAGCGCGGCATCGAGCCAATGGTCACGCTCCACCACTTCACGAACCCCTGCTGGCTGGAGGAGCGCCGCGCCTGGGAAGATACCGATGTCATCGTCCCGCTCTTCCGACGATTTGTCGAGAAAGTGGTACATGCATTGGGCGACCTATGCGACCTGTGGTGCACGATTAACGAGCCAAACGTCTATGCCACCATGGGCTACCTGTCCGGCGGGCGCATGCCGCCTGGTCTGCAAGACGCCGCGCTGACCGCTCAGGTGCTGCGCAACATGCTCATCGCCCATGCGGTCGCCTACGAGACCCTGCACGAGCGGCAAAAGCTGGCCCGCGTTGGCCTGGCGCACCATATGCGCTACTTTCAGCCTTTGCGTCCCGGCCACTTGCTCGATGGAATAATCGCGCGGGCGCTCAACAGCATGTTCAATCAGAGTATTATGGACGTGCTGGTGAAGGGCCGCTGGCACTGGATTCTGGCGCGCGGCGCGCCGGTAAGCGCGCGCAAACTGCGCGGCACGCTCGACTGGATCGGCCTGAACTACTACACCCGGCATCGCGTCGCGTTCGATCGCACCAAACGCGAGACGTTCTACAGCGAGCTGCTCCTCTACCCGCAAGACGTGGCGATGACCGATTTCAACTTCGGCGAGATATATCCCGAAGGCATCTTGATCTTCGTCCGGCAGCTCAGCCGTTACAGGCTGCCGATCTACATCACCGAGAACGGCCTGCCGGATCATGATGACGATCTGCGGCCGGCCTTCCTCGTGCAACATCTGCACACCACCTGGCAGGCCATCCAGATGGGCTATGACGTGCGCGGCTACTATCACTGGAGTTTCGTGGACAACTTCGAATGGAGCGAGGGCTGGCGCATGAAGTTCGGCCTCGTCGCGATGGACACCCACACGCAGGAGCGCCAGTTCCGGCGCAGCGCCCTGCTCTACCGTGACATCATCAAGGCCGGCGCAATCACCAGCGAGATCGTGCGCGAATATACGCCGCAGTTGTTCCAGACGCTATATCGCTGAGCGAGTCCAGCTCCCATCGGTGCGCCTCGCGCCGAATACAGTCTGCTCCAGCGTTTGGGCCGACCGGGTGCTGTCGTAGTACTCGCGCCAGCGCCAAAACCGGCCATCCTGCATCACGCCAATGTTGAGGTCTTCATCGTCGGCGCGCACGCCGGTTTTGCGGTTAGTGCAGCTCCAAGTCTGGTGAATCGCCAGATAATCGCCGCTATACACCACGCGATGCACAACGATGGCCGTGTCAGCATAGTTCTCGTCGTAGGCGCGCACGGCGCGACGCAACTGGTCATGACCGCGCACGACTTCGAACGGCGTTTGGATTAAGCTCTCAGGCGCATGACAACTGACGACAGTTTCGGCGTCGCCGCGCGCCCAGCCCTGCCGCACGTGTCGGTCATGCACGGCTAGGATTTCGTCATAGGTCATGTCGCGCGTCCGCAGCGGGATGGCCGGCGGCCAGGCTTCCTCACGCAGGGGCGCGTCGGCTTCTACATTGCGAATGCTGCGATGGTCGTTGTGGATGCGCAGGCAGATGATCTGTCCGGCGCTGAAGCGCAGCATCACGCCCTGTTCCACTTCGCGCCAGCGGCCGTCATCCGTCGCGATGCGCAGCGCCCATTCAGCCGCCCACCATTCCGGCTCACGCAAGTCATGAAACGCTCGGCGCATCAAGACGCGCGTACGATGCGGCATAACGCCGATGCTGCGCAGATAGGCGCTAATCTCGGCGCGGCCGTGATATGGCCGGCCATCCACAATCCACGTGACGCCGGGATGGCAGAGGCCCGCGACTTGCTCCGGCTCGCCGAAACGCCAAGCGTGCGCCAGGACATCGAAGGGCGTGTCTTCAGCCATTCGGTCTTATGCTCAGCCGGTCATGAACATGCGTTGGAAGCGCATCATTAGGCCGAGGTCGCCGGCAATGCGCAGCTTGCCGCTCATAAACGCCTTAGTCGGGTCGAGCCGGCCGCCGATGATGTCAATCCAATCCTGCGCAGCCACGTTGATGGTGACGGTGGGCTGTTCAGCCACCCCCTCCTTCACGTCAAATTTGCCATCTGCAATGGCCAATGCATAATTGCCGCCGCCATCGCCGGTCGCGTTCAATTGAATCACCGCATTTACGCCTTTGGCCAACGCAGGATTGAAGTTTGCAGCCATGGTCTGAAGCGCCTCGATTAGCGTCATCGTTCACTCCGTATGATGTATCAGAACGCATTCGATTCCCATCTGTTCGCCAGCGGGTAACCTGCGCGAGTATACCGCGCCGCATTTCGCCTACAACTGTTTATGGGACGACGCCTTTTGAACCGCAGCACACTGGAAAACGCCGCTGTCGTCTCTGCCATCCTAATTTTTGCGCTTTTGGTCGCCAACGTGATCGCGTTCATCGGCTCGCGCAATCGGCTGCCGCCGGAGACGCGGCTGGGCGATCTAGACGTGAGCGGGCTTACGGTGGACGAGGCGCTCGGCGCTGTCGCGCGCGCTTTGCAACAGCCGGTGACGCTGCGTTATCTCGATGAGCGCATCACGCTTGAGCCGGCTGCAATCGGCTTCCGGCTGAACGAGTCGGTCGCCCGGCTGCAACTCGAGGACGTCATTGCTAAACAGCAAGGCCTGGACAAGCTGCCGGCTTTCATCTTGCGTCAACACAGCGCCCGCACGCCGATCCCGCTGCCCTATCAATACTCCGAACCGCAACTTCAGGGGGTGCTGGCCGAGCTGGCCGCGCGCTACAACCGTGAGGCGCGCCCACCTGCGCCCAACTTGTCCTCCGGCACGGTGACGCCAGGCCAGGACGGCGCGCTGCTCAACCTAGCCGAGGCATCACAGGCGATCTTGGCCGCGATGCAATCCGGCAACGCGCGCGCGGTGGATCTGCCGATAGATATCATGCCGTTGGGCGTGAAAGGCGTCCGGTCGCTGGAAGCGGCCGTGCTGGAGCGGCTTCGACCGTTCACCGAGCGCGCAGGTAATCTAGCCGGGGTCTTTATCAAGGACCTGGCCAGCGGCGAGGAGCTAGCCATCAACGGCGATGTCGCCTTCTCCGGCGCAGGTTGGCTAAAGCTAGGACTCATCCTAGAAGCCTACCGCACAAACACGCCGCCCATCGCGCCGGCGCTGCGCGAAAGGCTCGAAGTGATCTCAGCCCGCGGTGGGCCAGCGGAGGTCAACGAGGTATTACGCGAATTGGGCAACGGCGATGCACAACTCGGCGCCGACCGCGTGAACGTCACGTTGCAGAAGCTCGGATTGCGCAATACCTTCCTGGCGCAACCGCTGGGGCTCAACGTTGCGCCGCCCACCATCGTGACGCCGGCTAATGCGCGCGGCGACATCACGGCGAACCCCGATCCCAATGCGCAATCCACCGTCGCCGATATCGGCATCCTGCTGGAGATGATCGAGCAATGTCGCAACGGCTCCGGCGGGATGATCCTGGCATTTGATGGCGCGTTCTCCGCGGAGAAGTGCGATGAGATGCTCGCCGTGATCGCCAAGAACAGCGTTTCGGGCTTGATCGCAGCCGGCAGCGGAAGCGCCGTCGTCTTCCACCGCCAGGCGTGGGACGCGCGCAACCACGGCGACGCTGCCCTGGTGCGCTCACCCAAAGGCAGTTACGTAGTGGCCGTAATGCTGCACGGCCAGGGCCAGCTCGACTGGGCAGAGACATCGCTGCTCATCAGCGATATCGCGCGTCTGACCTACGGCTTCTTCAACGAAGAAATGCCGCCTGCCCCTCTCCCACTCACAGGTGCGCCGCCGCCTTAACTTCACTTCGGCAGGCAACAGCCGGGGGCTTTGCCTACCCAGGATGCCGATCTCGCGCGCATCTCGGCCATAGTCATCGCGCCACTCACCTCCTCACCGCCAGGCGACCGGCTTCGAGTAATGGGGGTTGGCCGAGACCCAGCACACACCGCCCTGCGGACAACGGATGCGCCACCAGTTGTAGTCGTCGCTTAGCCCGGTGACGGCGACGCGATGGCCCGGACGCAGCATGCCTACGATGGCATAGCGCAAACCAGGCCCGGAGCGAATGTTCAGATTGACAAGCGCAGCGACCTGGGTCACTGGCGTGCCGCGCACTCCTACCGACGCAGCCAGGGCTGGCGGCGCGCCGCCGAGCGCTATAACCAGCGCGGCTAGGATAGCGGCAAGCGCCAAGGGGAAAATGCGAAGTTTCAAAGCCTTCCTCCGACACACTGCAGCGAAGCTGCTGCCCAGAAGCTGCGCCCGGCGCGCTGAAGGGCGCGCCAGGCGCAAAATCCGTTCAGTATTTGATGTCCACTTGCTTCTTCTCTCGCGCGCTTTGCAGGATGGCGTCGCAGATCACGGCGTTCTTGTAGCCGTCTTCAAAGTCGGCGCCATACGGCTTGACATCGGTGTTGTTCACGATGGCATCGAAGAAGTGATGGAACTCGTGCACGAAGGTGTGCTCCCAGCCGATGATGTGACCTTGCGGCCACCAGTTCTTCCAGAACGGATGGTAACTCTCGCTCACCAACACTTGCGTGAAGCCCTGAATCTCACGCGGCTGATCACGCATGAACACCTCGAGATAGTTCATGTTCTCCAAATTGAAGCGGATGCTGCCACGCTCGGCGTTAATCTCAAAGGTGTTGTGATTCTTGCGCCCGGGCGCGAAGCGCGTCGCTTCCAACGTGCCGAGCGCGCCGTTCTCGTATTCCACCACTGCCTCAAACGCATCATCTACGGTAACTTTCACTCGCTCACCGTTGGCGTTGCGCTCGGTAATGAACGTGCCGGTGCGCGCCATCAGGCTTTTCGGCTCGCCGACGAGAAAGCGCGCTAGATCAATGATGTGCGAACCTAGGTCGCCGAGCGCGCCGCTGCCAGCCACGCGCTCGTCCAAGCGCCACACCATGGGAAAGTTTTCGTCAGCGATCCACTCTTGCAGATAGGAAGCGCGGAAGTGATAAATGCGACCGAGTTTGCCCTGGTCTATTAGCTCCTTGACCAGTCGCACCGCCGGCACAAAACGATAGTTGAACGCGACCATGTGCTTCACGCCGGCCTTCTTGACGGCCTGCCACATCTCCCAGCACTCCTCGGCATTGCGGCCGAGCGGCTTTTCGCTGATGACGTGCTTACCGGCCTTGGCGGCGGCAATGTTCGGCTCAGCATGCACATTGTTCGGGCCGCCGTTGTCAAACACCTGCACATCGGGGTCATCAATCAGCTTGCGCCAGTCGGTATAGGCTTTCTCGTAGCCATAGCGCTTGGCAGCTTCTCGGACGGCCTCTTCGTTTCGGCCGGCGATCGCCACCAAACGCGGGATAGCCACCGGCGGATACATCATGTAGGGCAACTTCTTCAGCGCGTTGCTATGCGCTTTGCCCATGAAAGCGTAGCCCAACATACCTACGCCGATCGTCGGAGCCTGGCCTTCCGCCTTTGGCCCGGCCATAGTGACAAATCCCACTTCGTCTGACATCGTCTGCCTCCTATTGTTTCCTCTCGAATGCTGCATCGAAGGCCATCGCGCTGGGCTTGAAGTCGTAGCGGCGCACATTCGCGCAGCTCTCGGTTGCGCCGTGCTCGCGATCCATGCCGGGATCCTCCCATTCGACCGACAGGGGGCCGTTGTAACCGATCTCGTTCAACGCACGGATGATGGCGTCGAAGTTGATGTTGCCGCGGCCCACGCTGCGGAAGTCCCAGTAGCGACGCGAGTCGCCGAAGTTGGTGTGGCCGCCGAACACGCCGGCCGGCGTCGGCACGCTGCTCCAGGCGACGTCTTTCATGTGCACGTGGTAGATCCGATCGCGGAACTTGCGAATGAACCCGACGTAATCCACACCCTGATACCCAAAGTGCGAGGGATCGTAGTTGAAGCCGAACTCTTGGCGATACTTCAGGGCTTCCAGCGCGCGCTCGGCGCTAACAATGTCGAAAGCGATCTCGGTGGGGTGCACCTCCAGCGCAAATTTGACGCCGTTCGCCTTGAACACATCGAGGATGGGATTCCAGCGCTCCGCAAACTCGGCATAGCCGGCCTCGATCATGGCGGGACTAACCGGCGGGAAGGAATACACATACGGCCAAATACTGCTGCCGGTGAAGCCATTCACCACTCCGACCCCAAACAGCTTAGCCGCGCGCGCAGTGTTGGCCACTTCCTCGGCGGCGCGCTTGTTCACCTCCGATGGCTTCCCATCGCCCCACACGCGGGGCGGCAGGATGGCTTTGTGTCGCTCATCAATTCGATCGCAGACGGCCTGGCCAACCAGATGAGTGCTGATCGCGAAGCACTTCATGCCATGCTTGTTCAATATGTCCCATCGCCCGCGCACGTAGCTGTCGTCGCTCAGCGCTTTCTCAACGTCGAAGTGATCGCCCCAACAGGCGATTTCCACGCCGTCGTACCCAAACGACTTGGCCTTTTCTACAATGGTCTCGAAAGGTAGATCGGCCCACTGGCCGGTGAAGAGTGTGACAGGTCTTGCCATAGATAGATTGCGCTCCTGATGCAAGTTCAATGCGCTCGCGCGCTTCTTTCCTTTCGCTTAGTCTATTCAGCTGGTGACGAACGCGCAAATGCGGCTACCCATCGCTGATGGCCAGGGGGCCGGCATCACCGATCAGCGGAAGCCAACCACCAGCGCGTCCTGACCGCCGCATCGGAGCGCGCGACGAACGGCCTGTGCCTACAATCAACGTGCATGGCATCTGATCTGGTCATCGGCGTGGACGGCGGACAGACCAGCACGAAGTGCGCATTGGTCACTTGCAATGGCCGCGTGCTGGCCTATGGCCGTGGCGGCGGGCTGATACATTTGGCTGCTGCCGGCGGGCGGGAACGACATGCGTCGGTGCTGCGCGAGACTCTCGCATCGGCTTGGGCTAACGCCGGAATCGAACCGCGGCCTATTGCGGCAATCGGCCTAGGACTGACCGGCGTCGAAGATGACTCGCCCGAAGCGGCGCTCGCGCGCCAGATCGTCGGCGAGCTGATTGAAGCGCGCGCGATCGCGGTGCACAGCGACGCCTATGCGGCGCTCATCGGCGCGCACGGCGGCCGGCCGGGCATCATCGCCATCAGCGGCACCGGCTCTCACATCCTTGGCATGAACGCTGACGGGGAACTGGCCCGCGCCGGCGGTTGGGGCTGGCTGCTCGGCGATGAGGGGAGCGCGCTGTGGATCGGACGAAGCGGGCTGATGGCCGCGCTTCATGCGCACGATGGAACCGGCGAGCCAACAATGCTCGAAGGCATGATGCGCGAGCACTTCCAGGTCAAAGCGCTGAACGACGTGAAGCGGCGCGTGTATGACTCCGGCTTCGGCGCAAAGGGATTTGCCGCTTTGGCGCCGCTGGTCTCGCAAGCCGCAGCGCAAGGCGACAGCGTCGCGCAGAGCATCGTGGCACAGGCGGCGCGCGACCTGGCGACGCAAGCGATGGCGGTTCAACGCCGGTTGGCATTGCCGCCAGACGCGCCCATCGCCCCCGTAGGCGGCGCGTACGAGCATGTGCGCGGCCTGCGCGCCGGTTTCGCAGCCGCGCTACGCGAGGCAAATCCGCAAGCCAACATCGTTGATCCTCAGTTGCCGCCGGTGCTCGGCGCTACGCTGATCGCGCTCCGAGCCTGTGGCTGCCAGCCAACAATTCAATCGGATGTTACGAACCAGGCGATGCTCTAGGATGGGTCGGCGATGGCGGCAATGGCGAACGCGAGCCTTTGTCTGTCATCCTTTGATCGCGCCCATGCGCACGCCTTCCAGAAAGTATTTCTGAAATGCGATGAAGAACACGATCATCGGCAATGCGGCCAACGCTGCGCCGGAGAAGATCACTCCCCAATCGGTCATGAACTCGCCCTGCAAGTTGGCGACGCCAACGGTGAGCGTATAGTTCTGCGCCTTGTTCAACACGATCAGCGGCCACAGGAAGTCGTTCCAGAAACGCACAAAGGTAAAGATAGCCAATGCAGCCACAGCAGGCTTGCACAACGGGAGGATGATCTCCCAGAAGATGCGGAACTCACCGGCGCCGTCCACGCGCGCTGCCTCCTCCAGCTCCGATGGAAGCGTCTGGATGTATTGCCGCATGAGGAAGATGCCAAACACGACCGCGGTGCCGGGGAGGATCACGCCGCCCAGCGTATCAATCAGCCCAATGCGCCGCGTGATGATGTAGAGCGGAATCAACGTCACGTGGATTGGGATCATCAGCGTGCTGAGCAGGATCCAGAACAGCACGTTCCGCCCTGGGAATCGGCGCTTGGCGAACGCATAGCCGGCCATCGTGTCGAAGACTACATGCCAGGCCGTCACAGTCAGCGCAACAATCAGGCTGTTCAGCATCCAGTTGGCGTAGTATTTTGTGCCGCCGAGCAACCGCTGAAAGTTATCGAGCCGGAAAGCGGGCACAAGAATGGGGGTCAGCGGCGGCGTGCCCGAGATCGGCGTGAAAGCGTTGGCGAACAGCCAGTACATGGGAAACAACGCAATGACGGCCGTGATGATCAACACCGCCATCGCGCCGACTTTGCCCCACGCGACTCGCGGGGCTGCCTTACGCCGGCTCAGCGGGAGAGGGGGCGCTGCTCGTTCCATCCTTTCAACGTGCCGGACGCATGCCAGATTGGCTCAGTACTCCACGTCGCTGCGCAACGCGCGAAACTGCAAGACGGCGACTGCGGCGATCATCACAAACAAGACGAACGCCTGCGCCGAAGCCACGCCAAAGTTCAAGTCTTTGAAGCCGTTGTTGTAGATCTGCGTGACGATGGTCTGTGTGCTGTTGCCGACGCCGCTCGGCACCATCACGTAGATGCGCTCGAACACCTCGAAGCTGGCGATGGTGTAGATCACGACCAGATAGAGCGTCGTGGACTTGATGAGCGGCACCGTGATATGCCACCAACGTTGGATCGGGCCGGCGCCGTCCAGCTCGGCAGCCTCGTAATACTCGCGGGGGATGCTGCCCATCGCTGCGCTGAAAAGCACGACGGCCGTCGCCGGCACAGTGAGCACCGCTGATAGCGTGACGCTGCCCAGCGCGATGTCTGGGTCGGACAGCCAACGCACCGGCGGGAGGCCCACCAGACGCAAGAGATAGTTGGCAAAGCCCCACTGGGCATTGAAGATGTAGGCCCAGGTCAGGCCGATGATCAATGCGCTGGTCACGGCCGGCAGGTAGTACGCTGCGCGAAAGAACGTGCGCAGCCAGTTACTCAGTGGCTGGATCAGGCTGGCCAGAATCAACCCGATGAGAATGTTAGCCGTGACGGTGAACAGGGTATAGACCAGCGTGTTGCGAATGGCGCTGACGAACACGCCGCCGAACTGGGTGAACGCCGTGACGTAGTTCTTGTAGAACGGCGTCACCCAGGCGCCGCCGCGCGCCAGGCTGTACTCCTGGAAAGAGATGATGAACGCCCATACCACCGGCGCCAGCACGAACACCGTAAAGGTGAGCAAGCTGGGCAGGATAAAGGCGTAGCTCCAACCGTGCTTGCGGATGAAACGGCGCATCGAGAATTGAGAATTGAGAATTGAGAATTGGGAATTGAGAAAGGTGCAGCAGTTGTCGTTTCTCAATTCCCAATCCTCATGCGTCACTGCTCTGCGATGAGCGCGTTGGCCTCTGGCGCAATCTTCTTCATCGCCTCGGCCGGATCGGCTTTGCCAAAGATGATGTTCTGGTACTCCGGGTGGAACAAGCGGGTGAGCTTGGGCCAAGCCGGCGTCAGCGGCGTGATCCACATGTAGTCCAGCATCGGCACAAACTGGTCGAGCGGCGGCGCAACTTTGACCGACCTGCGCGCTGCCGGCGCCAGGTAGAAGCCGGTGGCTGCCGTCTCGCTGGGAGGCACGTCCTCCTGCACCTCTGCGCTGGTCAGGTAGCGCGCCAGATCCATTGCCGCTTGCTCTTTCACCTTGTCATTTGTGGCGGCCACGGCAATCACACCGATGGCGCCTACTGTGAGACGATTGCCGTTGACGCTGGGCAGCGGATAAATCGCAAAGTTGATCTTATCGGCCTTGAGCTGCGGGCTGAAGCCGGTGGCGTCCACAATCATGCCATACTGCTTGTTCTTGAATCCGCCTTTCACGTCCGAGTCCTTTTGGGAGCCAAAATCCGGCGGAGTCACCTTATGCACCAGCGCCAGCTCGGCGAAGCGCTTCAACCCGGCAGCAGCCTTCTCGTTGTCGAAGCCGAACTTGCCCTCTACGATTGGGCGCACGCTGGGGTCTTCATTCATCCACAGCCCCCAGGTGTTGATCACGCCGGGGTCAATGAAGCCGCTGAAGCCATATACCTGCTCACCGTTGGCCCGCTGGAAGGTAAGCTTCTTGGCCGTTTCGACGAATTGATCCCACGTCCAGTCCTTCGGCGGCAGTGCTACGCCGGCCTCCTGGAACACGTCCAGGTTGAGGTAGATGCCCATCGGCACAACCCACAACGGCCATGCATACGCCTTGCCGTCCTTGAGTCGGACGGCGTCCAGCGTGTTGGGCAGAATGTCGGCCTTGTCAGCATCAGTGAGGTAGTCGTCAATTGGTGCGATCAGGTTGTCCTTCACGAACGCTGGCAGACGGTCGGAGGGCAGGCGCAGCACATCAATGCCCTGACCGCTCTGCAGCGCGGTAGTGAGCTTGGTGAAACCTTCATCGTTGGGCGGATAGCCGGTGATCTCGACGTTAATCTCAGGGTTATCGGCCTCGAATTGCGCGATGGCCAGGTCGAACGGGTTAGCGAACTGGTTGCCAGGCGTGTAGCCCAACACCCAGAGGTTCAATGTGCCCTTATAGCCGCTGTTGCTCTTGCGCAAGCCGCCTTTGGGGCTGGCAGCCGGAATCGGCGCAGGCGCAGGAACATCGGTTGCTGCCGGCTGCGCCGGCGCCTGAGGCGCCGCTGCAGGCGGCGCAGCACATGCCCCTGCCAGCAAAGCAACTGCGGCCATCAGGCCGATGATGGATGCACGCTTGGTCGTCATAGCTGTTTATGCCTCCTATTCTCCAGACAGTGCCTCAAGTTTAGGAAGTCTATCGGTTGATTGCGCTTAAACAATTCCAACATCGCCTCGAAAATCCATTGATGCCCGATAACGTAGAAGCACTCGGGGGTGAGCATGTCCACTACCTTGAGGATCGCCGCTTCATCTATCAACAGCGAACCGAGGACCGCTCTCTCAAGGTCTTCGGAATGGGGGGAGGATAGGGCGTTGTTTCTTTTCAGGGTGAGTTGTCGAGCTGTATTTGGCTTTACTCATGGGTTGCCTCTCAATCGCGGTTGGATGTTGTGTCCGACGAAGCCCCACTTGGGATGTCTTTACTTTATTCCTGCGGCGGCCTTTTGGAAGCCGCTAACCTTAAAAATTCCGACGCCATCCCCGCCTCTGGCGCTGGGAGAAGCGGGAAAGACCTGAGATATATAGCCATTTA
>CALHLE010000002.1 GCA_938034415.1 uncultured Anaerolineae bacterium | reverse complement strand
CGTAGCTCGTCTCGGGCGAGCCCTCAGACTGGCTGTCGCTCACCACGCGGAGCTTGGCGTTCGGCTTCACCAGCACCCAGTTGAACATCCGATTCGAGCCAGGGTCAGCGGCGTTCTTGAACGTAAGCGTGATGCGCGCGCCGGCCTTGACCTCTAAGCGTTCCCGATCGTAGAACGGCGTGCTGCCTTTCGATGCCAGCAAAAGCGAGACTTCGCCTCCAGAACCAGGCGGCGGCGCGGTAGGCTGAGCCTGCTGACCCGAATCGCCGCCGCACGCAGCCAGCGCCGAGCCGGCCGCGAGGCTCGTTCCCATAAGCGCGAGAAATCGTCTGCGTAAAGTCTTCCTCGTCGTTGCACACCCTCAATGAAGTTGAAGTTGTAAGCCGCTCCCCGTCATTCAGCACTCCAAGGGGATGCCATAGCGGCAGGCCGCCGCCTGAACGAAATCGCGCGCCTGCGGCACAAGCGTATTGGGCAGATGCTCGATGATGAAATAGCCGTCCGGGCAGGCTTCCTGAAAGCGGCGCATGAACAGCGCATAATCCAGCGCGCCGGTGCCGGGCACGACTTCTTCGATGTGCACGACGAGCTGGTCGGCAAGGCGGCAATCCTTGGCGTGCGCCGCCGCAATGTCGCGCCCCAGCAAATCATAGAGTTCGTTCAGCACACTTGCCGTGTCGTGCACCTGCTTCACCGTGCCGACGAAGTTGACCGGATCGCAGTTGAACTTCAGCATCGGCGAACCCACTGCGTCGAGCAAGTCGCGCACGCGCCGGGGCGTGTCGAGCGCGGAGAGCACATGCCCCTCGACGGCTACCCGCACCCCCTCGGTTTGCGCCACGGCACATATCTGGCGCAGGCTGTCCACGATGTTGTCGAACGTGCGCGCGGAGTGATTCTCCGGATGGGCATACCAATGGCCGTTGGGATTGTGTCCTCCTGGCCGGACATAGACGCTTTGCGCATCCACCATCCGGCCAATGCGCACCAGCGCTTGCATGCCGCGCACGCCCTGCGCGCGCGCGGCGTCATCGTAGCTGCACAGCGGCTCGTACCAACCGTTCACCTGCGCCACTTCGAGGCCGGCTGCGTCGAAGGCGCGCTTCACCCGCTGCACCTCCTGCGGGTCGGCTTCCAGCGGACATTGGATGAACAACTGCGCGCCGCGAAAGCCGGCCTGGCGCACGCGCTGCGTCGCCGCTGCATCAATCGTCCGCCAGTCTGGCGGCAAGAGCACCGCACTGGGTTCGTCAGGACGAGCCAGTTGGCCGGCAACGCCGAGTTTCAATCAACCTCCTCTAGCGCGTCTGGATCATGCCGCGCACGTAGTCGGCGTCGTCGCTGGCCAGCCAAGCCAGGATGCGCCCGACGCCAGCCGGCTCGCCGAGTTTGAGCTGTTGCTGCTCCCCGCCCGAACCGAATCGTTCTCGCTCGGCGGCGATCACCGACCGCTTCATCGCCGTGTCGATATTGCCCGGCATCACGACGTTGACGCGAATGTTGTCGGCAGCCAGATTGTTCGCCAGCGTGATGCCAAGCGCGTTCACGCCGCCTTTGCTTGCGCCGTAGGCGTATGAAGAGCTGCCACCGACCGCCGCGCCCGACGACACCAGCACGATCACACCCTTGCCCGCCTTCTTGAGCAGCGGGACAGCGTATTTGGCGCACAAAAAGCTGCCGATCAGGTTTACGTTCACAACGGACTCGAAAGTAGCGCGGTCGAACTCTTCGAGCGGCACGAATGCGCCGCGCAAGATGCCGGCGGTTTGGATCAGCGCGTCGAGGCGTCCATGTTGCGCAGCGATGTTGGCGAACGCGGCAGCGACCGAGGATTCATCGGCCACATTGATGGGGAAGAACGCGCCGCCGACGGCAGATGCCGTGGCGCGCCCCTCAGCGTCGTTGCAGTCGGCGATGATCACCGCTGCGCCGGCGGCGGCGCAAATCTCAGCCGTCGCTTTGCCGATGCCCGTCGCGCCGCCAACAATAGCGACAATTTTGTCGCGCAGATTCATAACGCGCATATATCGCACAAGCTACGCCAAACGTCAATCAGCAGCTGCGCAGTTGCGCAGTCGCAAGCAGTCCGCTGTGGCGAGTCGGTTACACTTACCGGCAGTCGGCGCGCCAATCCGGCGACGCCGACTGCGTCGTTCCTATGACCGCGCTGCTCTGCGCTGCGAACATCGGCAAACTATATGGCTTACGCCCCGTGCTGCGCGGCGTCTCGCTCGATGTCTCACGCGGTGAATTCGTCGCCATTCTGGGCGCCAACGGCGCCGGCAAGACCACGCTGCTGCGCATCCTTGCCACGCTCACCCGACCGAACGGCGGCGCGCTCACCATCGGCGGGATAGACGCGCTGGCGCATCCCGATCGCGCGCGCGCCTGCATCGGACTGGTGTCGCATCAATCGCTGATCTACCCCGACCTGACAGCGCGCGAGAACCTGGAGTTCTACGGGCGCATATACGCCGCAGCAAACCTGTCCAGGCGGATCGAAGAGGCGCTGCGGCGCGTCAACCTTTGGCCGCGTCGCGACGATCCGGCGCGCACCTTTTCGCGCGGCATGCTCCAGCGGCTCGCCATCGCTCGCGCCATCTTGCACGATCCGCCGCTGCTTTTACTGGACGAGCCGTTCACCGGCCTCGACCAGGCGTCGGCCGCCAACCTATCCGCGCTGCTGCGCGAGGCTGCGCTGGGCGAACGCGCCGTGGTCATGACCACCCATGAGTTGAGTCGCGGCTTGGACGGCGTGACGCGCGCCTTAATCCTACAGGGCGGACGCATTGCGTGCGAAGTGCGTGACGACATCACGGCCCGTTCGCTCGCCGCGCTTATGAGCGACGCTTGAAGGCTGCCCGCGCCATGCCGACTGCCCTACGCCAAATCGCCGCTATCGTCCGCAAAGACGTGCTGCTGGAACTGCGCACGCGCGAATCCACTACCGCGATGGTGGTGTTCGCCGTGATGGCCATCGTCATGTTCAACTTTGCGCTCCGGCTGCGCGTGGATACGTTTCGCCCTCTCACGCCCGGCGTGCTATGGGTGACGCTGGTATTCGCCGGCACGCTGGGGCTTTCGCGCTCAATGTCGTCTGAGCAGATCAACCAGTGCATGGATGGGCTGTTGCTGGCGCCATGCGACCGCAGCATCATCTTCGCCGGCAAGGCCATCGCCAACGTCATTTTCACCCTGGCAGTGGCGCTGCTGGTCACGCCGATCATGGCCATCCTGTTCGACGAAACGCTCATGCAACCGGGCGTAGGGCTGGTGGTGCTGCTCGGCGTGATCGGCTACGCTGGCGCCGGCACGCTGATCGCCACGATGGCGGCCAGCACCCGCGCCCGCGAGGTGTTCCTGCCCATCCTGCTGTTTCCGCTTGCGCTGCCGTTGCTCGTCGCCGCCGTCATTGCGACCTCGGGCTTTCTCGACCGGCTGCCGCTGGGTGAATTTGCGGCTTGGATCGGCGTCGAAATAGCCTTCATCGTCATTTTCTGGACGGCGGGCACGCTGCTGTTCGAGTATCTGGTGGAAGGATGAGAACCGCTCCCCTCGCCGCACAGGGCTTTCCGCGATAATTCGGCCGCGATGAAAGAGCATTCGTTCTGGTCGGATACGGTCGAGGCGTTCTCGCCTGCGCCGCGCGACTGGCCCGCGCGCGCGGATGTCGCGATCGTTGGCGGAGGCTACACCGGCCTATCCGCCGCCCGCGAGCTGGCGCGCAGCGGCGCGCGCGTGGCCGTGCTGGAAGCCCATGCGCTGGGCTGGGGCGCCAGCTCTCGCAACGGCGGCATGGTGCTCACCGGACTCAAAGCCAGCGCCGGCGCGTTGGTCAAGCGCTTCGGGATAGAGACGGCGCGCGCGCTGTTCTGCACATCGCTCGACGCGATCAATCACGTCGAGCAGGTCGTGAACCAAGAAGGCATCGCGTGCGACTTCCGACGCTGTGGCCACATTGAGCTGGCCTATAAACCCAGCCACTTCGCCGGCTTCATCCGCGAGGCGGAGCTGTTGCAAAAGCACTTCCACCACCCGGTGCGCCTGGTGGATAAGGGCCACCTGGGCGATGAGATTGAAACCGACCTATACCACGGCGGGTTGGTGGATGAGGCGAGCGCCGGGGTGAACCCGGCGCAATATGCCGCCGGCCTAGCGCGAGCCGCCGAACGCGCCGGCGCGTGGCTTTTCGAGGAGACGCGCGTGACGCGCATCGAGCGCAGCGCCGCCGACGGGTCGGGATTCGATGTTGTGACCTCGCGCGGCAAGCTGCGTGCCGACCAGGTGATGATCGCGACGAACGGCTACACCGAGCGCCTGGTCCCCTGGTTGCAGCGCCGCATCATCCCGATCGGCTCCTACATCATCGCCACCGAGCCGTTGCCGCCGGAACTCGCGCAGCGAGTCAGCCGACATCGGCGCATGATGTTCGACTCGAAGAATTTTCTGTATTACTTCCGCCTGTCGGCGGACAACCGCATGATCTTCGGCGGACGCGCCGGCTTCGTGCCCGCCAACGCGAACACCGTGCGCGAGAGCGCGGCCATCCTGAGGCGCGGCATGTTGGAGGTGTATCCGCAGTTGAAAGACATCGCGGTCGAGTATGCCTGGGGTGGCACGCTCGGCTTCACGTTCGACTTACTGCCGCACGCCGGCGCCACCGCGGAGGGCATCCACTACGCGCTCGGGTGCGGCGGCCACGGCGTGGCGTTGCTCTCGTATCTGGGCGCATGCGTGGCGCAACGCATCGCCGGCCGGCGCGTTGAGAATCCACTCTTCACCCTGCCTTTCCCCACCGCGCCGGCCAACCTGTATCGCGGCAACCCGTGGTTTCTGCCGCTGGCCGGGCTATATTACCGGCTGCTCGATGCTGTACGTTGAGGCATCGCAGAGGTTTAGCGGACGGCGTCACTCGATGGCGAGGATTTTGAAGACGGTCGCGCCGGCCGGCGTCACCACACGCACCTTTGCCCCGACGCGCTTGCCGATCAACGCCTGGCCCAGCGGCGACGCATTCGAAATCTTGCCGTTCATCGGATCGGCTTCTGCGACGCCGACGATCTGGAAGGTTTCTCGGTCGTCAAAGCCATCTTCAACCACTGTGACGCGGCTGCCCACGCGCACTTCTTCCTGATCATTCGCCGTCTCATCGAGGATGATGCAGTCGGCCAGCATGCGCTCGAGGGCCAAGATGCGCCCTTCCAGAAACCCCTGCTCTTCTTTAGCCGCTGTGTAGTCCGCATTCTCCGACAAGTCGCCCTGCTGGATGGCGAAACGCAAGCGCTCCGCCAGCTCTGGGCGCTTCACATCGCGCAGATAGGCCAGCTCGTCGCGCAGCTTTTGCGCGCCTTCGGGAGTGAGATAGATCTTGTTCGAATCGTGCGGGCTTGACATAGCCAAGATTTTACCCGAACGGGATCGCGCAACGTGATGCACAATCACGGCATGGAAATCGCGGGATCGGTGGTCCTCATCACGGGCGCCGCGCAGCGCGTCGGGCGCGCTGTGGCGCTTGACCTCGCCGAGCACGGCGCGCATATCGCGTTCAGCTACTACCTCGAAAGCGAACCCTGGCGCGCCACAGCAGAAGCGATCGAGCGCCTGGGCGTGCGTAGCTTCGCCATGCAGGCCGACGTGACAAAAGCCGACCAAGTGCGCGCGTTGGCGCAGGCCGTGCTGCAGCGCTTCGGGCGTGTAGATGTCCTCATCAACAATGCGTCTATTTGGCTGAAGAAGCCGGCGCTCGAAATCGGTGAGGCAGAGTGGGATGCGGAGATGAACCTGAACGCCAAAGCGCCGTTCATGATGGCGCAGGCCATTGCCCCGCACATGATCGCGCAAGGTCGCGGCCTGATCGTCAACATCACCGACCTATCGGCGTTTCAAGCTTGGCCGGGCTACGCTCATCATTCGGCCAGCAAGGCCGCGCTGGTAGCGCTCACGAAAGTGCTGGCGCTGGAGTGGGCGCCACAGGTGCGCGTGAACGCCATCGCGCCCGGCACCGTTCTGCTGCCGGACGACGCCGACGACGCCAAACGGCGATGGGCGATCGAAAAGTCTGCCCTCAAACGCATCGGCTCGCCGGAGGACGTCGCGCGCACGGTGCGCTACCTAATTGAAGAGGATTTCGCCACTGGCGCGGTGTATTTCGTGGATGGCGGGCGATCGCTGGTCTAAGCGCCTCGCCAATCCTGCTCGCGCCACATGCGCGCCAGCCGGCGGTACATGTCGAAGTTGTAATAGGCCATCAGCGCGCTTAAGCGCAGGCCATGCCAGCCATCGCGATAGCCGCGCAAAATGAAGAATCGGCGGCGAAACTCGCGCAGCGGCTGCAACACGAAGTTGCGCGGCTTGGGTCGAACGCCCTGCTTGAACAAGATGCCGGCGTCGTATTCGGCATACTTGCGCTGTTTGATGTGGAATTGCGCGACGGTATCGTAGTTGTAATGGATCAGCGCGGTGCGTAGGTAGCCCATCGGGCCGTCATGCTGCGCCACCTCATGCACCTCACGGCGCGGGTCAAAGCAAGCTCGACCGACGCGAAACAGCCGCGCCTGGTAATCCGGATGCCAGCCGGCGCCCAACGTGAGCCGGCCGAACAGATAGTTCTGTCGGGGCACGGCATACACATCGCACTGCGGCGCGGCAATCACAGCGCGAATTTCCTCGCCCAGCGCCGGTGGGCAGCGCTCGTCCGCGTCCACGAAAAACACCCATTCGCTCTCCACTGCGTCGAGCGCGGCGTTGCGCTGTTGCGCGTAGTTCTGGAAGGGATGCTGAATCACCTGCGCGCCGGCTTGTTCGGCAAGCGCGACCGTGGCATCGGTGCTGAACGAGTCGAAGACAAGGCGCGCGTCTGCCCAAGCGAGCGTCTCCAAACACGCGCGAATGTGCCGCTCTTCGTTCAATGTGAGCACGACGGCGCTGACGCGAGGCGACGAAGCGGCGCTCATCACCGCATCAGTGTAGCATGGGTGCTGCGTGCTATACTTCTTTCGCCCGGCGACGTGGCCAAGTGGTAAGGCAAGGGTCTGCAAAACCCTGATGCGTGGGTTCGATTCCCACCGTCGCCTCTTAGGCGAGGATGCTCTCATCGAGCAGCCCCGCGTCCTTTTCGGTAAGCCTGCGTCAGCAGCCGGCCTCATTGCGCATACAAAATCCGCCCGCAATTGGAACAAATCGCCAGCGCAGCGCCGGTGTGGGCTTGCTGGACGAGTTGCGAGGAAGGCGTCTCGCCGCACTGGCTACATGCGCCAGCCTTGATGAGCGCAACCGCCACGCCGTTGGGCTTCTTTGCTCGGATGGCCGCATACAAGTCCAAGTCTCTGGCCGAGATGCTGCGACATAGCGCTTCACGTTGCTCTAAGTGGCCCTCAACCGCGACTTTGAGTTTATCGCGCTCGGCGCGTAGGTGCGCGCTGTCGTCGGCAAAGTTGCGCTCGGCCTGAGCCAGCGCCTGGCGACAACGCAACTCGTCGGCGCGGAGCTGCTCTACCTGCTCCATCGCCGCCAAGAGCTGTTCGTCCAGCGCAACGCGCCGCTGCTTCAAAACATCGAGTTCGTGCTGTAGGTCAAGCATCTCCTTGGGGTTGCGGATTGCGCCGGAGTACAACCGCTGTTCCTCGCCGGCGATCTTGTCATCGAGCGCTTGGGCATCCAGCTCGAGCGATTTGAGTTCGGCCGAAGCCAGTCGCAGCGCTTTCTCGGCCCTGGCGGCCTCGGCGCGCGTGTGTTCCAGCGCAGGGTTACCGGCAAGCAGTATCTCGATTTCGCTCAGGCGTTTGCGGGCACGGTCGAGTTCCGAATCGAGCAATTGCAAACGGTAGAGGGATTCCGCGCGCGACATGCGATCAGTATAGGCGAGGTCTATAATCGCGCGCGAGGCGTTAAGTTGTTATGAGACCCCCCAGCGGCGAGGGCGGGCGAGGCAGCCTGATAGACTTTGCCCTCATTCTGATTCTGTTCTCAATCGTGATCGTTGTGATCGTCGTGTTGCTCGGTCCGGCTATCACCGACTTCTTAAGCCGGCTCGTCACCCGTTAGCCGGTCGGCGAGGCCGCCACGCTCTCCTATTTGCTTCTTAGGCAGGTCATGTTTACTATCGTTGTATGTCGCGCATGAGCGTCATGGCCTCAGTAATTGGGCACAGCCGACGCGCATTTGGGTTCTTCCTCGACCTGCTGTATCCTCCGCGATGCGGTGGGTGCGGTCAATACGGCGAGGGCTGGTGGTGCGCCACGTGCAACGGCCAGACGCAGTGGCTGAGCGCGTGTGACAGTCAAGCGGTGCTGGAACTGCCATCCGGCCAATCGCTGACGGTCATTTCGGCAGCAAAATTTGGCTCACCGCTGCGCGAAGGCATCCATTGCTTCAAGTACGAGGGCCAGCCTCAACTCGCCGAAGCATTCGCTGATCACATGAGCGCCATCGCAAAAGCCAACAACCTGTCAGCCGATGGAATCGTCCCCGTGCCATTGCACGCGACGCGACTGAAGGAGCGCGGCTTTAACCAGAGTTTGCTGCTGGCGCGTCACATAGGCGCGACACTGGGAAAGCCGGTCGAGGCGCGCGCGCTGCGGCGCATCCGGCCGACGCAGCAGCAGGCGCACCTGGACGCGGCGGCGCGTAAGGAGAACACACGCGGCGCGTTTGCGGCTCTGCCCGAGCTGGTCAAAGGCAGGGCGCTCATATTGGTCGATGACGTGCTCACCACCGGCGCCACCCTAGCGGAATGCGCAAACGTCTTGTATGAGGCCGGCGCGCAGTGCGTCGTCGCGCTCACGCTGGCCCGCGCGTGAAGCCAAAGATCGCGCAAGACGAGATGTTCAATTGGACGAAGTAAATTACCACATGGAGGAAGCACGATGCAAGTCTCAGTCCAAGGCCACAACATGAACGTCAGCCAACGCCTCGATAAGTATGTCCGCAACAAGGCCGAGCGCCTACAACGATATCTGCCCGGCGTGGAGGATGTGCGCGTCGAGTTTACGAGGCAAAGCGCCAAGAGCGACGTGCCGAAATCGGCCGAATTGACCGTGCGCCGGCGCGGCACGCTGCTGCGCGTCGAAGAAGAAGACCCTGACCCGTTCAAGGCATTTGACCTAGCGCTGGAAAAGATGTATCAGCGCATCGCGCGCTACAAGGGTCGCCGCATAGACCGCAAGCGCAGCGGCGGAACGGCTCTCGCGACCGAAGACGAAGAACTGCTCATGGCCGAGGCGTTGCCAATCGAAGAAGAAACCCCATCCGCAGCGCCGCCGCCTAAGCTGGTGCGCATCAAGACGTTCCAGATCGTGCCGATGAGTGTGGAGGAGGCGATCGAACAGATGGAATTGCTGGGCCACGATTTCTTCGTGTTCGTGCACGCTGACGACAGCCGGGTCAAGGTGGTCTATCGCCGCAAGGGCGGCGACTATGGCTTGTTACAGCCGGAGAAGTAGCTGGGCGAAAACCTAGAAGGCCAGGCGGCCTTTCATGAGCTGCCCGGCCTTCGGAGCAGCGCGCAGACGACCATGCAAAACCCGCGAGTCACAGACCTTCCTGAATGCTGCGAATTTGCTCCGCCGTGCGCTGCTGAATTTCGCGGATCTGCTGCGCTGCCCTGTCTTGGACTTCTCTGACCTGCTGCGCTGCGCGTTCCTGGATGTCGCGAATTTGCTGCGCCGAGCGCTCTTGAACGGTCTGGATCTGTTGGAGGGACTTCTCCTGCACTTCGCGGATGCGCTGCGCGACGCGCTCGAAGCGTTCCCGCAGGCGCGCGTCAGCGAGGACGGTCTGTGTGGGCATCGCCGGCTGAGAAGCGCCGTTTGCCCGGCCATTGCGCCGAGGCAGCCGCCGCCGATCATACTCGGCGCGCTTGTGTGGGTCCGACAACACTTCGTAGGCCTCGTTCAAGGCCTGCATGCGTCGAGTGGCGTCGGCAGAGGGATTGCGATCGGGATGATATTTGGCCGCCAGCGCCTTGTAGGCTGCGGCGATGACGGCGCTCTCCGCCATCTCATCCACCTGCATGATCTCGTAGTAGTCCTTGTCGGATGCACTCATGGGTCAACTCGCCGATGCGCAACGCCCTTAATTCTACGCGAACGGGTAGAATCGCATCCGCACGACAGTCAACGTCCAACTAGGTGAAGGAGTCTTCTCGCGCGATGTCTCTATCCCCATCTCCGATTTCGATTCTGCTCCCGATTATCGTCAGCGTGATTGGCCTGGCCTATGTCGCCGTCACTGCGCGGGCCATCCTCGGTAGTGACCCCGGCAACGAGACGATGCGACAGATCAGCCAGGCGATCCGTGAAGGCGCGCAAGCCTTTCTATCGCAGCAGTATCGTGTGCTGGTGATCTTCGCGGCTGTGGTGGCTGTCGCCATTACCGTGTTCATCCGCTGGCAGACAGCGGTGTGCTTCATCATCGGCGCGTTCACATCGGCGTTGACCGGCTTTATCGGCATGAGCATCGCCACACGCGCGAATGCGCGCACGACTGCCGCCGCCATGAAGTCGCTGGACGCCGGGCTGCGGGTGGCCTTCCGAAGCGGCAGCGTGATGGGCATGAGCGTAGTCAGCATCGGCCTGCTTGGGCTGTCGGCCCTGTTCTTCATGTTCGGCATGAACCAACTGGCGATTGACGCAGTGACGGGCTTCTCGTTTGGTGCGTCGTCTATCGCGCTGTTTGCTCGCGTGGGCGGCGGCATCTACACCAAAGCGGCCGACGTCGGCGCCGACCTGGTTGGCAAGGTCGAGGCCGGCATTCCCGAAGATGACCCGCGCAACCCGGCGGTGATCGCCGACAACGTCGGCGACAACGTGGGCGATGTGGCCGGCATGGGCGCAGACTTGTATGAATCGTACGTCGGTTCAATCGTAGCCGCTTCGGCGGTGGCTGTCGTCGGAGCCGCACGCGGCGAACTCAGCCCGGCGACGGTGATGTTGCCATTTGCTATCGCTGCGGTGGGCATCGCCGCGGCGCTGATCGGCTCGTTCATGGTGCGCACGCGCGAGAACGCCTCTCAGGAAGACCTGCTGCGCACGTTGCGCACGGCAGTCTGGACGGCATCCGGGCTGGTGGTGCCCGGCATTGCCCTGCTGATTCTGCTGGACGGCACGATTGGCTGGCCGATCTTCTTCGCGATCCTGCTCGGCCTAGCCGCCGGTCTGTTGATCGCTTACTTCACCGAATACTACACGAGCTACACCGAGAAGCCGACGCAAGGGATCGCGCAGGCCTCGCGCACCGGCGTCGCCACGCTCGTCATCGAGGGGCTGGCCGTCGGCATGCGCTCGACGCTGGCACCGGTCGCCATCGTCATGGTGGCCGTGATCGGCGCATATCTGCTCGGCTTCAACAACGCCGTGGGCGGGCGGATCGGCGGCGCGGACGGCGGACTGTATGCCGTCTCGCTGGCTGCGGTCGGTATGCTGAGCACGCTGGGCATCACGCTGGCGACGGATGCCTATGGGCCGGTGGCCGACAACGCCGGCGGCATCGCCGAGATGGCGCACCTGCCTAAAGAAGTGCGCGCGCGCACCGATGCGCTGGACTCGCTAGGCAACACGACCGCTGCCACCGGCAAAGGCTTCGCCATCGGCTCGGCAGTGTTGACGGCGCTCGGCTTGATCGCAGCGTATGCGCAGACCAGTGGCCTGCAAGGGGCACAGCTCACCCTGCTCGACCCGAGGCTGCTGGGCGCGCTGCTGTTCGGCGCGATGTTGCCCTTCTTGTTCAGCGCGATCACCATGACGGCTGTGGGCCGCGCGGCGATGCAGATCGTCGAGGAAGTGCGTCGGCAATTTAGGGAGATCGTCGGCCTGAAGGAGGGCGCGCCCAACGCGCGCGCCGATTATGCCCGGTGCGTGGCCATTAGCACGCGCTCGGCGCTGCGCGAGATGGTGCTGCCGGGCGTGCTGGCCGTCGCCGCGCCAATCGCCGTCGGCATTTTGCTCGGCCCGGCAGCGCTGGCCGGCTTGCTCGTGGGCGCAACGGCATCCGGCTTCGTCCTCGCCATTATGATGGCCAACTCCGGCGGCGCCTGGGACAATGCCAAGAAGTTCATCGAGACGGGCGAATTGGGCGGCAAAGGCTCCGACAACCACAAAGCGGCGGTCGTGGGCGACACGGTCGGCGACCCGTTCAAAGACACCTCCGGCCCCTCGTTGAACATCCTGATCAAGCTGATGAGCGTAGTGTCGCTCGTCTTCGCGCCGCTGTTTGTGCAGATCGGCGGGCTGATCCGCTGAGCTGCGCTGCCCTCAGCTTCTTGCCGACGTGAGAGTCATCATCAGGTGGGCGGGATGCGCTGGGCGATTGCGCGCCTGGGGCTGAGGAAGAAGACCCCGCGACCGATAGCCCCGCAGCCATCGGTGAAAGCGCAAGAGGGGTGGAAGAGGGGGTCTAGCGACTGAGTTGAGGAGAGCGGGTGGCGCAGGGATAGCCTGGGCTGACGAGATGCGAGTTGGGTTGATTGGACAGGTGCGACGGGTGTGGGTGCCGCGAGGGGTGAAGATTTGCCAGCGTGTGGTGGTGACAGCGTCGCGACAGCTCACTATGGCTGTGGCTCC
>CALHLE010000001.1 GCA_938034415.1 uncultured Anaerolineae bacterium | reverse complement strand
TCACGGTGACGCTGACGCTATCGCCAGCCATCATCTACGCCAACGGCATCAGCCAGAGCGTGGCCGTGGCGACGGTGACCGACCAGTATGGGAATCCTGTGCCGGGCGTGGCGGTGTCGTTCTTCGCCGGCGTGGGCGCGTTCAGCCCAACCGGCGGCACGACAAACGCCTCCGGCCAAGTCAGCGCGGCCCTGACTTCCCTGACGCCGGCCATCGAGAATGTGTTCGCCGTGGCGAGCGGCGTGGGCTTCGCATCCGCCCAAGCGACCTACACCAACCCGCCGGCGGCCGGCGCGCCGCTCAGCGGCAGCTTGGACACCGTGACTCAGACCTTCGGCGTGGTGCGCAAGGGCAGCTTGATCACCTACACCGTCACCGTGACCAACACAGGCGCCGGCCAGCTCAACAATGTGCTGATCTATGCGCCGATCCCCAGCGGCACGACCTATGTGGCCGGCTCGGCCAGCGGCGGCAACTTCTTCGGCAGCAGCGTGCTGATGCTGAGCGGCGCCGGCGGCGTTGCATCGCCGATGGGGCCGCAGGCTGCGCTCAACGCCGTGACCTGGGCCGGCAACCTGCCGGGCGGCGCCTCGCACACGCTGAGCTACACGGTCAAGGTGGAAATCCTCGAAGGCCAAGTGCTCAATGAGCCGAAGGTCTTCGTGGACAACGCCGACACCGGCATCAACCTGTCCAGCACGGTGGACGTTGAAGCCTATAAGCTCTATCTGCCCATCGTGCGAAGGCCATAGCGCTGCGCTGTCGTCGGTGGAGGGGCGAATAGTGGCGTCTCCGCCGACGAAGCGCTGGCCGAGGCCAGGCGCTCTGAGCCGAGATCGAGCCGGAGCGGTTGGGAGTAAGCGAGGCCAACCGCTCCGGCCGGCGCATCTGCGCTGACCCAGCCGCATGCTTCACGCTCGTCGTCTGCTGCTGGCCCTGGCGCTGACCTCGGCGGCGCTCCTTCCCCTCTTCTCCACCGAACTCCCGCGCAGCGCCGACGGTCGCCTGCATACCTACCGCATCGTCCTGTTTGCGCAGCACCTTCGTCAGGGCGAGTGGCTGCCGCGCTACTCGCCCGAACTCGTTTACGGTTACGGCTATCCCCTCTTCAACTACTACGCGCCGCTCAGTTACTATTTCGGCGCGGCGCTGCGCCTGCTTGGCTTGAGCGAGACGCTCGCATTTCACGCGCTGCTAGGGCTGGCGCTGGTCGCCGGCGCATGGGGCGCGTGGACGTTCGCGGCGGAATGGTTCGCCGACGAGCGGGCAGGCGTGCTCGCCGCAGCGGTCTATAGCTACGCGCCATACACGCTGTTCAACATCTTTGCACGCGGCGCCGCGCCCGAACAACTGGCTGTGGCCCTCCTGCCCTGGCTGCTGTGGAGCTTGAGCCGCGCCCTCCGCGCGCCTACAGCGCCGGCCCTCGTTCGGCTGGCGCTGCTCTATGCCGCGCTGCTGCTGACCCACAATCTCAGTGCGCTTACCGGGACGGCGATGCTCGTCGTTTGGGCCGTGGTTGAGATAGTCGGGCGTTTGAAGTTTGAGGGCGGGCGCATGACCGGCTTACCGCTTGCTCACTTGGGCCTTTCAGCGTCAGCTCTGACCGTTGGCCTGTTGCTGTCCGCCTTCTTCTGGCTACCCGTCTTTGCTGAGGCTGACGCGGTTCAACTCACACAGCTCACCGCGCCCGCCACGCTCGACTTCCGCAACTACTTCCTCACGCCGGAACAATTGCTGACTACGACCTTCGTCTTCGATCCGCGCCTTGAGCCGCCGACCGTTCCGGCGGCCTTCGGTTTGCCGCCGTTGATTTTGGCGGCGCTTGGCGGCTTGATGCTGTGGCGGCAGCCGGATCGCTTGACGCGCGCCCGCGAAGCAGGCCAAGGAGAACTGCGCAACGGTTCTTGGCCGGCCGACTCCGCCGGCTGCCGCGCTCGCGGCGCGGCGCTGCTCGCGTTGCTTGTGGTCTTTCTGACGTTGACCCTCGCGGCGAGCCGGCCAATCTGGGAGAGCGTTGCGCTGCTCAAGCTCTTTCAATTTCCGTGGCGCTTCCTCGGCCCGGCCACCGTCTGCGCGGCGTTGCTGGTCGGCGCGCTTGCCCTCCCCATCACACAGCAAGGGGGGAGGCGTGAGGGTTGGCTTCCTATCCTCACATGCCTTGCCCTCATCCTGCCCAGCTTCTCATGGACGTTCGTCACCCGCTTCCCGCCCGCGCAGCCTGCTGTTGAGGACATCTTCGCGCGCGAAATCGAGGCCGGCGGACTCGGCTTGACTTCAGCGGGCGAGTTTCTGCCCATCGGCGTGAAGCAACTGCCGGCGCCGGATCCGGCCTGGGCGGAAGCCGCGGCACGGAACATCGCCGAGCGGCTGGATCGGTCGTCGCTGCCGCCGGGGGTAACGGTGCAAAGCTCACAAACGATGCGCCTCGCCGCCGAAGCGCGCTTCGAGTCCGCGCAGCCGTTCGAGGCGACCTTTCGCTGGTTCTACTTTCCCGGCTGGCAGGCGGAGGTGGACGGGCGGCCTGCGCCCATCCGCGCCGCCGAGCCTTCTGGCTTCATCACGGTTGCGGTTCCGGCAGGCGCGCACACCGTCCGCGTCTTCTTCGGCGATACGCCGCTGCGCCGGCTTGCCGCCGCGCTCTCGCTCCTCGGCTGCATCGGCCTGCCGATGTTGATGGTCTTCGCACGTTCGGCCGGCGCCTCGTCGCTGCGCCCTGCGCCCCGCGCCCTGCCACCGGCTTTCTGCGTTCTGTTTTTGGCTCTCTTCCTCCTGCGCGTCTCGCTCGAACAGTTCGACTCACCCTGGCGGCGTTCGCGCTTCGATGGCCAGGCGGTCTCCGGCGCGGCGCAGACGCTCGACCTCAACTTCGGCGACCGGCTGCGCCTGGTCGGCTTTGACCCGCCTGCGCCCACGCCTGCCGACCACCCCCTCACCTTTACGCTGTACTGGACTCTTCTCGGTCCGGCGGACGCGGATTACAGCATCGCCGCTCAGTTGTGGGATGCGGAGGGGCACATCGTCGGCCAGCAGGATTCGCAGCACCCGAACGGCGCGCCCACCAGGCGCTGGCTCGCAGGCAACTATGCCGCCGACGCGCACATGCTCAAGCCATACCCCGGCACGCCGGCGGGCGAATATCGGCTGATGGTCGGCGTTTACGCGGCGGACAAGCCCAGCCTGGAGGTGCGCGATGCGTCCGGCCTGTTGCTGGGCCGCTTCTACGAGGCCGCGCGCGTCACCGTCCTTCCGCCCACGCGCCCGCCCACCGAAGCGGAGCTGGCGCCGGCGCAACGCCTCCGCGCGCCGCTTGGCCCGCTTGAGCTCATCGGCGTGGATGGCCTGCGCCCGCAGGTGACGGCAGGCGATGAGCTGTCGTTGGTGTTGTACTGGCGCAACGCGGGAGCGGCGGGGGACTGGAGATTGGAGATTGCCCTGGCGGGCGAGCAGAGGATTCCCTTAAATGGGTTGCCCGTCGCAGCCGGGAGCGTTGTGCGCCGGCCGCACACGCTGCGCATCCCGCCGGAGGCGAACGGCCCCGCCGACTTGCAGGTGAGCCTGTTGGATTCGGGCGGACGCTGCCTGGCCGGGCCGGTGACGCTAGGGCGGGTGGAGGTCGGCGCGCCGCTGCGCTCGCTCGATTTGCCCAATATTCCTGCGCCGTTGAACGCGCACTTTGGCTCCGGCATGGAGCTGCTCGGCTATGGTTTGAGCGCCGCGACGCTGACGCCGGGCCAGGCGCTCGAAGTGACCTTGTTCTGGCGCGCGCGGGAGCGTATGACGACGCGCTACGCCGTCTCGGTGCAGTTGCTGAATGCGCAGGGGCAGATCGTGGCGCAGGCGGATGGTGAGCCGGGGCAGGGTGCGCGGCCCACCACCGGCTGGCTGCCGCCGGAGATTATCACTGACCCGCGTGTCCTGGCGCTCCCTGCCGATATGGCGCTTGGCGCGTATGTCCTTCAGGCCGTGGTCTATGATCCGCGCACCGGCGCGCGGTTGCCGACGACCGGCTCATCCGATGCGTTGGCCTTGCGCACATTTGAGCTTCTGCCGTAGCAGCGGCGCATGAACTTATCGCGTTGTCAGGTTAACACGTTGGCACGTTAGCACGGCGACACGTTGGCAGGTTGGCGGATCGCCATCAATGGGCCACTCCCCTTTGACTTCAATAGGGCTACGCCTTTTCGGACGTGGAGACACGTAACGCAAGATTCATCCTGCGACCTGCGCCCAGCTTCAAATGGAGCCGCGTATTCTAGCGTGGAAATCGCCCGCCCGTCATTTCGAGCCTGCGGAGCAGGCGAGAAACCTCAATGGGGCCACGCTTTTTTAGCGTGGAAATCTGACGTGCGCCCGCGCATCGAAGGGGACGCTTTCGCCGCTTCAATGGGGCCACGCTTTTTTAGCGTGGAAATCTCCGCATATCATGGTCAAAGT